>DASZXQ010000043.1:0-26463 GCA_035545755.1 Chitinophagaceae bacterium
ATCCCGGCTTTCACATCTTTTCCCAGGTCATGGGATAATTGCTTTAAAAAATTTTCGTAAAGAGGAATAGCAATTCCCGGTTTACTGGCCTTTATGTAAGAAGGACGATTTCCTTTTTTAGTAGATGCATGTAAAGTGAACTGGCTTACAACAAGAATTTCCCCGTCACAATCTTTTACGGAAATATTCATGACACCATCGGCATCGTTAAATATACGGAGGTTGACGATTTTCCCGCTGAGCCATTCAATATCTTCAGCCGAATCTGCATCTTCAACTCCTAACAATACCAATAATCCGTTACCGATCTGCGAGTGAATTTTGTTGTCGATCGTAACAGAGGCTTTGGTCACTCTTTGAATTACTGCTTTCATTGTTTCCCAGTTACCGGTTTCAGGTTGCCGGTAATGTCGTAAAGATATATTCATTCATTTTACGATAGTAACTTTGAATAAAAACCGGGAACCAATACCATGACAGACTTTTTAAAAGAAATAACTTTTCAAACCACCCGCAGCGGCGGTAAGGGAGGGCAAAACGTCAACAAAGTAGAGACTGCTGTGATCGCATCGTTTCATATTGATACTTCTCAATTACTGAATAAAGAACAGAAACAAGTGCTGAAAGAAAAATTATCCAACCGGATCAATGCTGAAGGTTTTTTGCAGTTAAAATCACAGACACATCGTACTCAACTGGCAAATAAAGAAGAGGCGATTCAAAAAATAAATGAACTGATCCAACAAGCGTTAAAAAAGAAGAAACCCCGCATTGCCACCAAAATGAGCAAAGCAGTTAAAGAAAAAAGACTTGAATCCAAAAAAAGAAAATCGGAGATCAAATCAGGCCGCAAAAAATTCAGGGCCGGCGATTACTGATCGTTTGTTTTACGTTTTGCTTTCAATGTTTCCAGCGCTGCTTTTTGATTATCGATATCTTTTTGAGCATTATCCTGATCCTTGGCGTTTTTCTTCAGGTCATCCTGCAGCTCTTTTATTTTCTTTTCCATACTTTCCTGGTCGTCTTTAAGATTTTTTAGTTTTTTCTCGGCCTTGGCCACCACATCTTCCTGTGCTTTGATCTGCAGTTCCAGATTAGCGGCTTCTACATCAGGCTGCAGGTTTTCCAAAAAATTTTTCACATTTCTTATATCTGAAGCTTCAAATGTTTTGGAAGCGTCATCTCCATCCTTATTCACGATCATGTATAATATAGCTATGTTCTTATCCTTACGGTTTTTTTGTTCCACTTTTATAATATAATCAAGTGCATTATCGCTGATATCAGTAATATGTGCGGATTTGAAAACGATAAATCCTTTGTCCCTATTGAAGAGACCTTTTTCTTCTTTGCCTTTGTACCCCATCTTCTCAATTTTGGAGACGATCGCATTTTCCAGTGCCTCGGCAGTATAAGGATATTCTATAGTGTAAGCATTTTGCTTTTTCTTGTCGTATTCGATGGTAGATTCATAAGCCTGTCCATATACCACTGAAAAAAAACAGGTAGTAATCACTAAAAAAAGTAATCTTCTTTTCATAATCCAAAAATTTAGGGAGTAAAGATAAGTCAATTGGGAAAAAGCGACTGCACGCAAAAACTCCGAAGAAGGTACTTCTACCCTTAAAAAAGTTAAAAAATAAAAGACTATCATACTCATTCGTGATTTCAAAAACAGACAATTACTTTTGTCCTGCATTCGAGACCAACTTAAAATGTCCAATCCTTGAGTGGTATTAAAAAACTAGCGGGTCAAACAGTTTGGTATGGAGCCAGCTCCATTGCTGCCCGTTTTCTCAATTACCTGTTGACACCTTACCTCACCGCTAAATTGATAGACTCTGCGTACGGAGAAATGACGATCATCTATTCAGCACTTCCGTTTTTAAATGTCATTTTCACTTATGGATTAGAAACCGCTTATTTCCGTTATGTACAGAAAAAAGAACACGAGGAAGAAGTATATAACACTGCAACAGTTTCACTGATCATCAGCACTATTTCATTAACTGCATTGCTTATAATATTCCGAACTGCTTTTGCCGACCTGATAAGAATAGAAAAGCATCCTGAATTCATTACCTGGAGCGCTTTTATTATTGCATTTGATTCATTGTCTGCACTTGCATTTGCCAAACTGCGCTATGAACAAAGGCCAAGAAAGTTCGCTGCCATCCGCATAGCCGGTATTCTTATTAATATCGCTGTCGTTTATTTCTTTTTATCTGTTTGCCCAAAAGTAGCTGCAAAAGATCCCCATAGTTTTCTTTTAGCCTTCTACAATAAAAACCTTGGTGTTGGATATGTTGTCATTGCCAACCTGGTTCAATCTATTGCTACATTTTTATTATTAAGAAAAGAATTTTTTTCTTTCAAATGGAAATTCAACGGCCAGTTGTGGAAACAGATCATGATCTATTCTATGCCGCTGATCATTGCAGGATTCGGTGGCATGATCAATGAAACCTTTGACCGTATCATGCTCGCCTGGTGGTCAACAGCACCAACTGAAAACGCAATTAAAGCACAGGTAGGGACTTATGGCGCTTGTTATAAACTATCCATACTGATAACGTTATTCATACAGGCATTCCGCATGGGCGCCGAGCCATTCTTTTTCAAACAGGCGCAGGGAGAGAACCCGCAAAAAATATATGCAAGGGTGATGAAATTTTTTGTCATTACTATTTGCGTCATGTTTCTCGTTGTCGCTTTGTTCCTTGATGTATGGAAATATTTTATTCAAAATCCAAAGATGTGGGAAGGATTGAAAGTCGTGCCGATATTATTACTCGCCAATATGTTTCTCGGTATTTATTACAACCTTTCAATTTGGTACAAACTCACAAATAAAACCATGGCCGGCGCATGGATCACTATTATTGGAGCGGTGCTTACCATTATCATCAATTATTTATTCATTCCAAGATTTGGCTATATGGCCTGTGCCTGGGCTACGTTTGTTTGTTACGGCAGTATGATGGTGGTCTCTTTTATCTGGGGACAAAAAGAATACCGTGTACCTTATGCCTGGAAAAAGCTGGTAGCCTACATAGTTATAGTCGTCCTGTTATATTTTGTCCATAAACTTTTTATACAATTAGATTTCAACCGGTGGATCAATCGGGGAGCTGCTGCGGTCCTCACCTTATCATTCTTATTACTCATATTAAATATTGAAAAGAGGGAGTTTCAGAGATTGCCACTAGTAGGAAGGTTTTTTGGACCGAAGGTTTTTTAATACAACTTTACAAACGGATTATTCATTTTCTCAAAACCAATTGTGGTCATGGGTCCATGACCGGGATAAACTTTGGTCTCATCCGGTAAAGTGAACAATTGGGTTTGAATACTGTTTATTAAGGTATCAAAATCTCCGCCCGGCAAGTCGGTTCTGCCGACGCTGCCACTAAATAACACATCACCGCCGATCACAAAACCCCCAGCCTCATAATAAAAACAAACGCTGCCTGGCGAGTGGCCGGGAACAAACCGGATCTCTAATGCATCTTTTCCCAATATTATTTTTTCACCCTCTTTCAAAAAGATCAGCGGTCCTTCATAATTCTCAAATGGCATATCCCACTCCACCCCGTATACCGGGGCTTGTTCCAATACCTGTTTTTCCAATTCATGAATATGCAGAGTCAATCCCCAGGTGTCGTGTATAAACTTATTGCCAAAAACATGGTCTAAATGGCAATGCGTGTTAAGCAGCATGACCGGCGTTAAGCCTGTCTTTTCAATGGCCGTTTTTAATCCGTCCCTTTCTTCCGGGAAATAGCAGCCCGGGTCAATAATGCAACACTGGTTATTTTCGTTATATAAGATATAAGTATTCTCCTGAACGGGGTTAAATGTAAAGATCCTAACGTTCAACATAAACGGTTTTTCGTACTTTAGTTTGCCGGTAGTTTGTTTACCGGATGCGAAATTAAAGACGATAGGACAATAAGCATCAAAAGACACGAAACAGAAAGATTCTATGAAGAAAGTATTATGCCTGATGGCCTGCCTTTCGGTTTTCACGATCATGAAAACAACGGCGCAGGTGAACACTGTGGAATTTGGGAAAAACCGGGTTCAGTACCAGAATTTCAAATGGAAATATTACCAGACAGAAAATTTTAATTCCTATTTCAGTCAAAATGGTTTGGCATTGGGTAAATATGTTGCCCAGATCGCTGAACAGGAACTGCCGGGCCTGGAAGAATTCATTGAATATGGCCTGCAACGCCGGGCCAATATTGTTATCTACAACAGCTTTGATGAAATGGAACAATCCAATATCGGCTTGGGCATTGACTGGCAAAACACCGGCGGCGTCACTAAACTGGTGAACAATAAAATGGTCGTTTATTTCGACGGCAATCACGATAACCTGCGCTTGCAGATCCGCCAGGGTATTGCAAAAATTCTTGTAGAAAATATTTTATTTGGTGATGACCTTGGAGAATTTGCCGCCAACCAGGCTTTGTTGGATCTGCCCAAATGGCTCACGGATGGTTATATTGCTTATGCTGCAGAAAACTGGAGCCCGAAACTTGATGATGACCTGCGGGCAGTAATGCTCGGCGGATTGTATTCCAATTTTTATCAGTTCGCATATGAAAAGCCGGACCTTGCCGGACATGCTTTCTGGAATTATATTGCCAATAAATATGGCAAAAGCAAAACGACTTATTTCCTATACCTGGCCCGCATTTACCGCAACCTGAACAATGCTTCTCAAAAAATAACGAAAGAGAAATTCAAAAAAGTACTTCAGGATTTTATGCTGGAAGTGCCGCAGCAATATTTCAAAGACATTCGCGGCAGGCGAAATGTTCCAAAAGGACAGTTATCTGTTACTGAAGAGATCGGCAAGAAAGATTATATCCGTTTCAACGCAAATCCCAACCCGAAAAGTTTCACTTATGCTGTGGTAGAGTACAACCAGGGCAGATATTCCGTAGTACTGATGGAAAATTTTGTGAACCGAAAAATATTATTGAAATATGGAGGCCGTTCCAGGGAAGATCAGGAAAATCCAAATTACCCAATTCTGGCATGGGATGGAAAAGGAACCAGGTTAGCGGTAGTGTATAATGAAGAAGGGAAAACAAAATTGTTTGTGTATGATTTGGTCAATCGCATCAAGACTGTGAAGCAGGAACTGAAAATGTTTGACCAGGTACAGGACATGAAATATATGCTGGATGCCAATACACTTTTATTCAGCGCAGTGAAAAGTGGCCAATCGGATATTTTTGTTTATAAAATAGATAAACAATCTGTAGAGCAAGTCACCAATGATGTGTATGATGACCTGGATGCCTCATTTGTAGCATTTCCCAATAAAACCGGTATTATATATTCCAGCAACCGGCCTTCTGCAACGGCTGCCAGCAGTGATGATTCTTTGCCCGGTAAGCGTTTCAATATTTTCCTCGTCGACAACTGGAATAAATCCGACTATAAACAAATTTCTCAACTCACCAATCTGAAATTCGGAAATGCCCGTTTCCCTTCGCAATACAATACATCACATTTCACATTTGTCAGTGATGAAAACGGGATCAACAATCGTTACGCAGGATTTTTTAAAACCGAAAGAGCCGGATTAGATACATTGGTATTTATAGGCGACGAAGTGCTGCGCAATCCGGATAAAAAAGATGTAGACAGCCTGTTGAAAGAATGGAACAAAAATGATATTGATTCGGTAGGATTTGTATCCATCACTAAAGATTCAGCGTATGTATTTCCATTGACGAATTACCAAAGCAGCATGCTGGAAACAAGAACTGCCGGAGACAACAGTCAGGTGAGTGAAGTAGTGAAACTGGGCGATGTGAAATTATTGTACCGCTTGAAAGTAGATGAGAATACTTTGCGCCGCCGCAATGTGACTGCCGGCCCCACGGAGTATATGAAGCGGGTCATTGATGAACAGAAAAAAACAACCGGGAAAGTGAGTGCATATCAACCCGGAAATAAAATCGACAGCACGAAAAAACAGAATAACTTTTTCGAGAATGAATTTGAAAATGAGAAGCCAGACACTACCTCGAAAACAGGAATGGTAGTGGGAACTCAGCAAGTAGCGAAAGAGCCTATATTGAAAAAAGCAAAAATATTTGAATACCGGCCACCTAAATTTTTCAATGATTACCTTGTAAGCGGATTCAATAATAATGTATTGGTGACAAGATATCAACCTTATCAGGGTGGCAATGGTCCTATCCAACTCAGCAATGGAAATGATTTTAATGGTATGCTTCGGGTTGGAACTTCTGATCTGATGGAAGACTGGAAGTTTGCCGGAGGTATTCAAGTCAGTCCTGATCTTGATAACATTCAATATTTATTAACCACACAATACCTGAAAAAAAGATTGGACTATGGTTTTACATATTATCGTAATACCATAAAGAATCCTCCGTTGTATGATGATTCACTTCAATTCAACGCAAAAGAATATACCAACCTGTATCAATTGACGATCTCCTATCCATTCAATAAGATCCGCAGTATCCGGTTCAATGTAGGATTTCGCAGAGATAAATTTGTAGCACTGTCTGATGGAATTCAGAGTCTCAAAGATGAAGACCGGAAATATAATTATGCGCTGTTTCATGCCGAATATGTTTATGATGATGCCATCAATCCGGCGCAGAATATCTGGTTTGGCCTTCGCTGGAAAGTATATATGGACTGGAATACGAGGGTCAGCAAATTAAGTGGACAAACAACCGACAATCCCTATACCCTCAACTTAGGATTTGATGCCAGAAATTATTTGCCGATCTATCGCAATATCATCTGGGCAGTTCGTGGAGCGGGGGATTTTTCGTGGGGCCCTGAAAAATTCATCTATTACCTTGGTGGGGTAGATAATTGGCTGTTTCCTAAATTTAATAAGGCAAATACACCTGATCCTGATAATGAATACGCTTATCAATCTCTGGCGGTGAACCTGCGTGGATTTAATCAGAACGTTGCCAATGGTAATAATGCTCTTGTATTCAATAGCGAGATCAGGGTGCCGGTATTCTCCACATTCCTGAACAAACCGATCAATAATGCATTCGTAAGAAACTTCCAGTTGGTGCAATTTGCTGATTTAGGGGCTGCATGGAATGGCGCTTATGATAAATTACAAAGACCGTCAGTAATGTATGGCACGCCTCCACTGACCGTAAGTGTGAAAGCGGGAGGCATTGGGCCTTTCGCCGGCGGCTATGGATTTGGGGCAAGAAGTGTATTGCTGGGCTATTTCCTACGCATAGATGCTGCATGGGAAATGAATGGATTCTTTAAAGGCAAACCCATCTGGTATTTTGCAATGGGATTGGATTTTTAAAAAATAGTCTAAAAAATTACAACTGCAAGCCTCACATCAGTGAGGCTTTTTAAATTATTGAACTTTTCTTTCTGAAAATATCCAATGAACAGCAACGACTCCGAGGCATAAGAGCCAACCGATCATCATCAATTTCACAAGTTTTCTTTCTCTTTTTTCTGTTTCCTCCAACGAACGTCCTGCGGCTACAAATGCTATATCATCTGAAAGAACTGATTTCATTACCAAAGCGAGGCGAACCCCCGCTGCCGGCTGCCAGCTTATAACGTTTTCCCCATTTTTTTTAGCAAAATCAAAAACGCCTTTTGGTGGTACAGGTATTTTGCCAAATAACAATCCACTGGAATATAATGGAATTCTATTTTTATCATATAAAATGATAAAAGGCGACAGGCTTTCTGAAATCTCGATAGTGTCTTTGAGAAGTAATGATTCAAATGATCGGTGTTTGTTCAGTGCTACAGCTATATCTTTTGCCAGTTGCAGTTGCGGGTCATTAGCGGCAGTTCGATATGATTGTTGAACAGTTGTATAGATCAATCCGCAAATAATAGTGATCACAATTATGACTGCACTATGCAATAAAAAAGCTGATCTACTCATGCCAAAATGAAGAGATTTAAAGTTCAGTCATTATTTAGCAATTCCGGTAATTTATTTTCAAATTTATTTTTCTGAGATACCAAAATCCATATCCGATAGTTATTATAAAGTCCGTTTTAACAAGCACTTAGCTGATAAAACCGCTATTTTAGCGATTCTGAGAATTGAAACTCAGTCATTAAATTTGCAGGTTGGCAAACCCAATGAAACAATACAAAATTTTACTTTCAGCTCTATTTTTCTTTATTGCAGGCACTGTTTCGGGCCAGACCAAGATCATTTCAGGTTTTGTCAAAGATTCCCATAGCGAAGAGCCTGTTCCTTTTGCTTCTGTCTTGTTTAAGAATACCAAAGTTGGTAAACTGACTGATTCAGCCGGCGGTTTCACCTTTTATCTCGATGAATTGCCATCTGATACACTTATGATCACTTGCGTGGGATACCAACCTTTTTTATATGTCATTGATAAAACTAAAGATTCCATCTTTGCAGATATTCAGATGGAAAGAGGCACCTTTAATGTTGGAGCAGTGATCCGTATTAAAGTTAATAAAGGTTTATTGCTGTGGCGCAAAATTGTCAGGCATAAACCAGAGAATGACCGTTATCGTTTTCAGAATTTCTCCTATGAGCTCTACAATAAACTCGAACTGGATATTAAGAACCTCAATTTTGACAAATTCTCCAAATTCAAACCATTGAGGCCTGTTGGCGATCTCATCCGAAGTAATGTGGACACTTCAGAAGGATTGAAATACCTGCCCACCTTTTTAACAGAAGTGCTTTCCGATTATTATTACCAGAAAAAGCCGGAAAAATTCCGCGAAGTGATCAAAGCTGCCAATACCAATGGCGTAAAAAATGAAAGTGCCGTGAAGTTACTCGGAGGCATGAATCAAAATGTGGATGTGTATGATAATTTCATTCCTGTATTTGACAAACAATTTGTAAGCCCGATCAGCGATAATGGAGACTATTATTATAATTACCGGGTGGTAGATACGCAGTTTTTTAATCATCACAAATTCTATCACATGGTATTTACCCCACGCCGGAAAGGAGAAAATACATTTGAAGGAGATGCCTGGGTGAATGATACGACGTTTGCCATTCAAAAGATGAACCTGCGCCTGGGCAAAGAAGCTAATGTGAATTTTTTAGACCGTCTTAGTTTAATACAGGAATATTCGCTGATCAACGATTCTACATGGTTTCTTTCAAAAGATAAATTTGTAGCCGATGTCTCTCCATTGGGCAAAGGTAAACTGGGATTCATCGGAAGGAAAACGACGACCTATAAAAATGTTATCGTCAATGACAGTTCTGTAACGAAAGAGCTTGCCAATAATAAGATCAAGGAAGAAGTGATCACATTGCCCGGAGCCGATGAAAAGAGTAAAGAATTCTGGAGCAATTCGCGGCATGAAGAATTAAGCAACTCAGAAAAAGCGATCATAAAAATGATCGATACTTTGACCAATGCGCCGGTTTTCAAACGTTTCACTAAAACGATGAATTTTATTGGTACCGGGTATCTGAATGTTGGTAATTATCAATTCGGTCCATGGTATAATGTATTTTCTTACGATGGATGGGAAGGTTACAGGGTCCGTTTTGACCTTGGCACCAATCATAATTTTGCTAAACATTTCTGGTGGCATGGCTATCTCGCTTACGGTTTCGGTGATCAAAAGCTGAAAGGGAAAGCAGAATTATTTTACCTGCCAAAAAAACATCCACGATTATATTTATATGGTTCGTACACCAACGATCTTGATTTCGGTCAGAGCTATTACGGCGAAGTTACCTCCGATAATATTTTTGCGTTGGCCATACGGAAACCAAATATTCCGATCAAGTACATGAAAGTGGATGAAAAACGTTTTGAATTTTACGATGAACAACGATTTGGCTTATCCACTCTTCTTGCAGTTACGCATAAAGAATATCTTCCTTTAAAAAATATTCCGCCAAAAGATTCCTTTGTACTGAATAACGGAAGAGAGGCGTTAACCTCCTTTGAAACGTCATTGCGGATCCGTTTCGCATATCTTGAAAAATTTCTTGAAAATGATTTTTTCCGTACCAGTCTGGGAAGCCCTTATCCTATTGGCGAGCTGTATGTAAGCAAAGGTTTTGCAGGTGTATCTAAAAGCGGGTATGATTATTTCAAAATTTCGGGAAGTGTTTCCGATTATATCAAAATACCACCTTACGGAAGTTTTTCATTTAATGCGTATGCCGGAAAAACGTTCGGTACGTTACCCTATGTGTTACTGGATATTGCTCCCGGCAATGAATTGTATTATTATAATGAGTATGCCTTTAACACGATGAACAAATATGAGTTCATCCATGATAAATATGCCGGATTAAACCTTGATTACAATATCGGGAATGGCATTTTCCGTTTCTTTCCTTTGACCCGAAAATTGAAGTTCCGTCAATTTTTTACTGCAAAAACATTATGGGGTAGCCTGAGTGAAGCCAACAAAGAATTAAACTTTAAACAGGGGAATACATTTCAAACGCTTGATGGAAAAACATTCATGGAATTAGGAACCGGAGTGGATAATATACTTCGTGTATTTCGTTTGGATCTCGTGTGGAGGGTATTGCCAAGGCCATTGCCAAAAGTAAATAGCGAACGATTCGGAGTTTTCGGAAGCTTCCGGTTAAGTTTCTGACCTGAATACTTTATTTTTCTTCGCAATTTTTCAGAATAACAGCAGCCGCTTTCCGGACCTGCTCTTCAGAAATGATCAAAGGAGGCGAGATCCTGAGACAATTCGGTGCAAATAAAAACCAGTCAGTCAATACGCCATCCTGAATACAGGCATCAATGATCTTTTTATTGGTCTCAAAAGAATCAAATTCAATTGCCATCCATAATCCGAACGAACGAATTGATTTTATTTTTGGATGAACCAGCAATGTCCGGAATAGTTTCTCTTTTGATTGAACATGGTTGATCAATTTTTCTTCCAACAGCACTTTCATTGCTGCAAAACCGGCAACACAACAAACAGGATGGCCACCAAACGTGGTGATGTGGCCAAGTTCCGGCTGGTTGGTTAATTCCAACATCAATTTTCTATCCGCAATAAAAGCACCCAACGGCATGCCACCTCCCAATGCTTTTCCCAACAATAAAATATCCGGGACAATATCAAAATGCTCAAAGCCCCACAGTTTACCGGTGCGACCGAAGCCTGCTTGTATTTCATCCAGGATTAAAATTGTTCCTGTTTCAGTACACTTTTTTCTTAACGATTGCATCCATTCTTTTGAAGGCGCAATAATACCTGCTTCTCCCTGTACCGTTTCTGCAATAACACAAGCTGTCTGGTTGCTGATCTCATTCAAAGCCTTTGATGAATTAAATTCAAGATGCAATACATCCGGCAACAATGGACGAAAAGCATTGCGCCAATATTCATCACCCATGACACTCAATGCACCTTGTGTTGACCCGTGATATGAATTCTTGAAAGCAATGATCTGGGTTTTGTTGCTGGTCCGTTTTGCCAGCTTCATGGCTCCTTCGGTTGCTTCAGCTCCGGAGTTGGTGAAATAAACTGAATTAAGCGATGAAGGCAAATGATCTGTCAGCAACTTTGCATATTGTACCTGCGGAGATTCTACAAATTCCCCATACACCATTATGTGCAGGTATGAATCGAGTTGTTTTTTTATAGCATCAATAACTGCCGGATGACGATGACCTGTGTTGGCAACACTAATACCGCCGATCAGGTCGATGTATTTTTTATCAGTTGCATCATATAAAACAGCTCCTTCCGCTTTCACTATTTCCAATGCAAGCGGACTGGCAGAGGTTTGTGCAATGTGCTGTAAAAAAAGTTCCCGCTGATTCATTCGGCAAATATCGCTTATTGAAACAAACCTTTTGTAGATCAAAAAAAGCAGTAGGGAAATTCTATAATTTGCAGTCAAATATTTTTATGCCTGTAATACTTCCCGTAGTAGATAAACATCCTCAGTTTGGAAATAACTGTTTTTTGGCCCCTAATGCAACCATTGTGGGAGATGTGATCATGGGTGATGATTGCAGCATCTGGTTCAATACCGTGGTTCGGGGTGATGTGAATTTTATCCGGATGGGTAATAAAGTGAACGTTCAGGATGGCGCCATCATTCATTGCACTTTTATTAAATATGGTACAACCATTGGCAATAATGTTTCGATTGGACATAATGCCATTGTGCATGGTTGTACCGTGCATGATAATGTGCTCATCGGCATGGGAGCAATTGTAATGGATAATTCCGTGATCAACAGCAATACTATCATTGCAGCGGGAGCCGTTGTACTGGAAGGAACGATTTGTGAGGCAGGAAGTATTTATGCAGGAGTTCCTGCCAAAAAAGTTAAAGATATTTCCCAGGAAATGATCCATGGAGAAATTGACAGGATCGCAAACAATTATGTCCGGTATGCCGATTGGTTTAGAGAAACGCCAGCTTTAAAAGAAAATAAGAAATAATTTAAAGCTGAAAGGTAAATTCAGCCCGTAGTTTTACTATGGCGAATGCAATTATTTCTGGATAATTTCGTTTTTTAAGGAAGCAATAACACAAATGAAAAACCTGAGATGCTTCGTAATACTGATGAGTTTACTGATGTTGGTTTCTTCCTGCAGATTATGGAGTAGCGTTTTCAAGCCAAAGTATGGATGTCCTACTAATGGAAAGAATGTAGGAGCAGAAAGAATTCTCAGCGGAGATCCGGACGCCATGAAAGCTGCTAAAAAAGCAAAAAAATTCAAAAGTTGAAGAAAGCTTGTGCAGCTAATTTTTATTGATCCAAGTCTTATATAAAACCATTAAAAAAATTTGTACCATGAGCCTCACCCTTCGTACCACCATGGGATGCACAGAAGCCGTCATTGAAGATGATGGCGGATTAAAACGCTTTTACCAGGTTGCTGATATTCTCAGCGAGGATCTGCGTATCAGTTTTAATCATAAAGAAGACGACTTCGACACTATTGACTGGGAATTCAGATTCAAAGGCCATAACCTCACTTTGCATTATAATATTTACAACGGCATATCAATCTTCCCAACTAAAACACGGGATGCATTGAACAAGGACAATAAAGCCGTGGTAGAACTGGCCAATGTTCTTGAGCTAAAATTGTTCAATGAAAAAAGAAATATTGCCTGAGTCTTTATCTGCAGCTTATTTTCAATAATTCTTCTCTTCAATTGAATCAAGAATATTGAGATAACTGACATACCGCTCCGCATCGATTATTCCTTTTTCTACTGCCTGTTTAATGGCGCAACCCGGTTCGTTTATATGCACACAATTATTAAATTGACAATCGTTCAATCGCTCCCGCATTTCCGGAAAATAATGCGATAATTCCTGGCGGGAAACATCCACCAATCCAAATTCTCTCATTCCCGGCGTATCGATCACTCGCCCTCCAAAAGGAAGATCAAACATTTCCGCAAAAGTGGTAGTGTGCAAACCTTTTCCGCTCCAGCCGCTTACATCCTGTGTTTTTAAATTCAACCCCGGCAATAAACTGTTGAGTAAAGAAGATTTGCCTACTCCGCTATGCCCACTGACCAATGTGATCTTATTTTTCAAAATATCTTTTATTTCTTCCAGTCCCATATTGTTCTGCACACTGGCCAATATTACCCGGTACCCGATTCTTTCATACATCTGCTTCCACATTTCGAATTTCTCCAGTTCCTTGTTCCGATAGATATCTGATTTATTAAACACTAGGATCGAAGGAACATGATACATTTCTGAAGCAACGAGGAACCGATCAATAAATCCTTGTGAGGTTTTAGGTTCTTTCAGGGTAGCAACAAGCATAGACTGATCAACATTAGCCGCAATGATATGATGCTGGTGTTTGAACCGAGGCGACTGGCGATTGATATAATTTTTTCTATCCCTGATTGCCGTAATGATCGCTGTCTCTTCCAGCTCATTCTCAGGTTCAATTTCTACTTCATCGCCTACTGCAACAGGATTGGTACTGGTGATCTCATCGATTTTGAAAACACCTTTCATGCGGGCATTATGAAAATTGCCGGACTCATCTTTGACCGTGTACCAGCTTCCAGTCGATTTGTAAACTACAGCTTTCATCGGCCGCAAGATAACAGAATATATGTTCAGGGAAATCTTTTCAATAAGGTGAATCGGAGGATCATTTCTAAGAATAAAAGCCCCAACGCAACAAGTAGCAACGCTGGAAAAAAGTCTTCATATTTTTTGAAGGTGGTGATCTCTACTTTTGATTTTTCCAACGTGTCTATTTGTTGATAAATATTCTTCAATCCTTCATGATCCAGCGCCCTGAAATACCTGCCACCGGTTTCATTAGCGATCTTGCGCAACAGTTCTTCATCCAGCTGGTCTGCATTTGGATTCCTGTTTCTGCTTGGCTGATCGGTTGATTCAACAACCGTTGAAGGAGCTGCACTCACTCCGATGGTATAGACTTTTACGTGTTGCTCTTTTGCAATCTCCAGTGCAGTCAAAGGATCTATCAGGCGGGTAGCCGGAGCCGACTCTCTTCCGTCAGTTAAAAGAATGATCACTTTACTCGGAGATCTGCTTTTTTTCAAACGATCCACTGCTGTTGCCAATCCTTCACCGATCACCGTTCCATCTGCCAGGTATTTCTGTGTTTCCAAAGATTGTATCTGTTCGATCAAAGTAGTTCTGTCTGTTGTGATCGGGCATTGTGTAAAACTCTCTCCGGAAAATATTACAAGGCCGATACGATCCAACGGCCGATCCTGGATAAATTGTATCGCCACTTCTTTCGATGCTTCCAGTCGTGATGGTAAAATATCCTTCGATCCCATACTTCCGCTTACGTCCATGCATAGAACAATATCAATTCCATTACCACTTATTTTTTGCACTTCATTCCGTTTTTGCGGACGGGCTAATGCAATGATCACAAAACTCAATGTCAGCATGCGGAGAATAAAAGGCACATGCCGCAATCGATTTTTCCAGGAAGTGAAAGAAAATGAATAGACTGATGATACTTTTATAAACGCCTGTGAACGGTTATATTTTTTAATATACCAATAAATCAAAAAAAGAATTATTGCAAACAATCCGAATGCTAAAGGATAAGCAAATTCAATATTTTTAAACCAACCTGTCATGTTGTGCTAGAGTTTTCAATCCGGTCAATACCTTTTTTTATTGTTTCAAAGATCATTTTATTATCCTGTTCTGACGGAGTGTACTTCGCAAATTTTACAGAATCACTCAGCTGTAAGGATTGTGCCAATTGATTAAACAGCCCTTTATCTAAATTCAGATTTCGTAACTGCACAACCAAATCTTCTGTTGTTTTTTGCAATGAAAGAATTCCTTTTTTTCTGAAAATATATAAGCGGAAAATATCGGTAAGCGAAGAATAATATTCCTTTATTGACCCGGTTTTTTTCTGAACTTGCTGCAATTGCTGCATCGCTTCCTTGTATGGATCAATTTTCGCAACAGGAGCAACCTCAGCTGATGATCTTTTCTTTCTCAAAAGCCAGATCATTGCTGCGACGATAATAAGTGAAATGATGGCAGGCAATATCCACCAGTTTTGATTTTTTTCCTCCGGCAGCTCAATAATACTTTTTATGTCGTGATAATCTTTTGAAGGATCAAAGTTGGAAAAGATAACTTCAACCGGGATCAGATTTGTTTTAATTTTTTTATCAAGAACAAAAGAAGGGATCACCCAGTGTCCCGAATCAAAACTGGTCAGCTGCAATACCTGTTTCAATGAAATTCCGCTTGCTGTTTTTTCCGTATCTACTTTCTTCTTATTTGCAATGACAAAATGCGGAATGCTGTCAATAGAAAAAAAATGAATAGAACCGTTTGATGGAAATTCAGCTTCCAATAAAAGATGGATCCGCTCTCCGATCAGGATCTTATTTTTATCAGCAGAAGCTTTTACCGAAATCTTATTCTGCGCATGGAGTAACCCTGCTGAAAACAGAAATGAGAAGTAAAGAATTATTTTATTAATCTTCAAATTGTACATTCTGAAACAATCAACGGTTCCTGCTTAAAAAGAATCGTTGCAATACTTTTACATAATCCTCACCACTGCGGATATGCAAGAGATCGCAACCGGCCTTTCTGAATACATCCGCACTATATGCCGTGACTCTGAAAAATTCCTCATGATACCGCTCTCTCACTGACTTGCTGCTACTATCCACCCAATGAGTTTGTCCATTTTCTGCATCCATCACCTGCAGCAACCCGGCATCCGGCAATTGCATATCCATTTTATCATACACTTTGATACCGATCACATCATGTTTCCTCGCTGCAACACGCAAAGCATCATTGTAATTCGCATCCAAAAAATCACTCAATACAAAAACAATATTTTTTTGCCTTGATGTACTGTTAAAAAACTGCAGCGCTTTATTTAACTGTGTTCCTTTTTGTTTCGGCTGTTTTGCCAGAAGTTCCCGAACGATGTACAACGCATGTTGTCTTCCTTTCTTAGGCGGAATATATCCCTCGATCTGGTTACTGAAAAAGATCACACCAACTTTATCCGCATTATTCACTGCAGAAAAACTCAACACTGCCGCTATTTCTGTGATTATATCTTTTTTTCTTGCATGCACTGTGCCAAACAAAGAACTGGCACTGACATCGATCAGCAGCATCACGGTCAATTCCCTTTCTTCTTCAAACACTTTGCTGAACGGATGTCCAAACCGTGCAGAAACATTCCAATCGATGAATCGTATATCATCACCTGCATAATATTCTCTGACCTCTTTAAAAGACATTCCTTTTCCCTTGAAGGCGCTATGATACTCGCCGGTGAAAAGATCGGAAGTAAGCTTTTTACTTTTGATCTCCAGCTCTCTTACTTTCTTTAATATCTCTGTTGTGGTCAGCATTAAGGCACAATCACTGTTTTTAAAATCTCGTCGATCACATTTTCTACATTCACACTTTCAGCTTCTGCTTCATAGGTCAAACCCATACGATGACGCAATACATCTTTACAAATACTTTTAATATCATCCGGAATAACAAATCCTCTTTTATTTAAAAATGCCTGCACTTTTCCTGCTAAAGCCAAATTTATGCTTCCCCTTGGTGAAGCCCCATATGAGATCAATGGTTTTAATTTATCCAATTTGTATTGTTCCGGTTTGCGGGTTGCAAAAACGATATCGAGAATATATTGTTCAATTTTTTCGTCCATATAGATCTGCCGGACCAACTCTCTTGCTGTAAGCACTTCCTGGATAGAAACCACTTGTTTTATTGCCGGCAACGAAAGCCCCTGAACGTTTTGACGGATGATCATTTGTTCTTCATGCATGGCAGGATAATCTACAACCACTTTCATAATAAAACGATCGACCTGCGCTTCCGGCAACGGATAAGTGCCTTCCTGTTCCAATGGATTTTGTGTAGCTAATACTAAAAATGGTTCTTCCAGTTTATATGTAGTGTCTCCAATAGTGACTTGTCTTTCCTGCATAGCTTCCAACAATGCAGATTGCACTTTTGCAGGTGAGCGGTTGATCTCATCAGCTAAAATGAAATTAGCGAAAATGGGCCCTTTGCGGATCACAAACTCATTGCGTTGCTGGTTATAGATCATAGTGCCGATAACATCAGCTGGCAACAGATCAGGGGTGAATTGAATGCGGCTGAATTTGGCATGAATAGCTTGCGCCAAAGATTTTATGGTCAGCGTTTTTGCAAGGCCCGGCACTCCCTCCAGCAAAACGTGGCCATTACTTAATAAACCGATCAGTAAACGATCCAGCATGTGCTGCTGGCCGACAATGACCTGGCTGATCTCTTCTTTCAACCGATCCACAAATTTTCCGGCAAAACCGATCCGTTCATTGAGTTGCCTGATATCTTCTGCGGTTTTTAGCATATATCTGTATTATGGTGATGCAAAGTACGAACTTGCTTTAAGCAAATAATTTGCCGATAAAATAAAGACGGTAAATACCCGTTTTAAAAGACGTAATTATACCGTTTTGCAGCCCGTTTTTAATAGCTAATTTTAACATTAAACCCAATTGATATGAAACCAACTATCCTGAAAATTGCTATTATCCTTATTTTGTTTGTGGCAGTACTGCAATCTTGCAAAAAATCATCATCTTCATCTTCTACACCTCCAAAAACAAAAACAGACTTGCTCACTCAGACCACATGGAAATTCAGTACGGCTACGGTCGGCGGATCTGACGTATCAACACTTTTACAATCCTGCCAAAAAGATAATATTCTCACTTTCCAATCAAACGGAAATGGCTCAGTAGATGAAGGCGCAACCAAATGCAATTCGGGCGATCCGCAGACCAATCCTTTTACATGGGCCTTTCAAAGCAGTGAGACAATGCTTCATGTTTCAACAGTTTTGTTCACTGGCGGTAGCAGCGATTTTACTTTGGTGAGCCTGTCAGAAACGCAGTTAGTAGTATCACAAAATATAATGGTGAGTGGTTCAACTCAAAATGCTGTGGTGACTTTTATTCACTAAAAATCAGGAAAGGTATTTTCCAACTATTGGCACTCTTCTTCCTACACCAAAAGCTTTGGTGCTGACCCGGATGATCGGGCAAAATTGATTTCTCTTATACTCATTTGTATTAACGAGTTTCAACACTCTTGCCACCAATGCAGGATCAAATCCTTTTGCAATGATTTCTTTCGGGCCTTGTCGCTGTTCGATGTATTCATACAGCACTTTGTCGAGGATCTCGTATGGCGGTAATGAATCAACATCTTTCTGCCCAGGTCGTAATTCTGCAGATGGCGCTTTCGTAAAAATGTTATTGGGAATTATCTCTTTTTTCTTATTAATGTACTTTGCTAGTGCATACACTTGTATTTTATACAAATCACCCAGTACACCTAAGCCGCCTGCCATATCACCGTATAAAGTTCCGTAACCCGTTGCCAGTTCGCTTTTGTTGGAAGTGTTCAGTAGAATATATCCGAATTTATTGGCAATTGCCATTAACAGATTTCCCCTGGTGCGGCTTTGAATATTCTCTTCCGCTACACCAAAAGGAAGATTACTAAAAACAGGTTTGAGCTCTTTCAAAAAAGTCTCATAAATATTTTCAATTGGAATAATGTCGTATTGATTGCCGAGATTCATACTCAGTTGCTCGGCATCGGTAACTGAGTGAGCACTTGAATACTGAGAAGGCATCAGAATAGCTCTTACATTTTCTTTTCCTAATGCTTCTACAGCGAGTACTTGTGTCAAGGCACTATCAATTCCGCCGGAAGCGCCGAGAATGGCTTTACTAAAACCCATTTTGCGAAAGTAATCCCTGATACCTAAAATAAGAGCATGATAAATTTCATCAATGTTCTTTTCATCAGAAAGATATTCCAGCGTATTCACTCCTGCTCCTACTTCTTTTGCGGAGTAATAATATTTCTCTGTCCCTGACAATGGAGTGTCTTTTGAAGTCTCTGAAACCTGTAACAATTTTTCCAGTTCAAAAACCTGGTAATCTTCTTCAAAATATTTCATCTCTTTCACCTTGCATCCATTGATATCATAAACCAAACTGCCACCATCGAAAACAATCTCAGTTTGTGAACCAACGGCATTGCAATACAGCATCGGCAATTTATACTTCAGTGTATGAGCTTTTACAATGCTGTTACGGACGATATCCTGTGCATAGTTATATGGCGAAGCAGAAAGATTGATCATCACATCCGGTTTCATCGGCATCAATTGCTCCATTGGTGTGATGCGATACATGGGATTGTCGCCAAAATTCCAGATGTCTTCGCAAATAGTAACTGCCAGTTTCTTCCCTTTAAATTCCATCACTTTCCATTCAAAAGCCGGTTCAAAATACCGGTATTCATCAAATACGTCGTAATTAGGAAGTAGTGTTTTTTGTATCTCCGCCTTGATCTCTTTTTCATACAAAAGAAAAGCAGCATTAAAAAGGTCTTTCCCTTTTTCATTAGGATTCCTGGATGGGCTACCCACCAACACACCGATGGTATCAGCATGTTGTTTGATCACATCCAGCGATTCATAACATTTATTGATAAAATCATTGAACTCTAAAAAATCCCGTGCAGGATAGCCGGGAATACATTGCTCTGAAAAAACCACGAGATCGGCTCCTTGTTCTTTTGCCCATCGTATGCCTTCGATGATCTTGCGGGTGTTATCTTCAAAATTGCCAATATGATAATTCTGTTGCGCTAAGGCGATTTTCATATTGCAAATTTACAAAGAGGTTTTTAAGCTGTTTAAAAATCTATATAAGGTTCCACCAGGCTTCTTCTATCTTCGCATACAACATTTTCCGGCCATTGACGTTTTAAAAATCGTTATGAAAAAAATAGTCGCTTTTGTTTTTATCACTACCCTGATCATTTCCTGCAAAAACAATAAAAATATTCCTGATGTTTCCGGGATCAAAGTAAATTTCAGCCTGGAGCGCTTTGACAAGGACTTTTTTGCTATTGACAGTAATAATGCTGAGCCGGGGCTTCAGCAATTACACACCAAATATCCTCTGCTCAGCAATATATTTTTGCAAAATGTACTCGGACTTGACAGCGCTGAAACATTAACCGGAGTGAAACATTTTTTGCATCTCAACCAGCCGATCTATGATTCAGCGGCTGCAATTTTTAAAAATACCGATCCGATCGAAAAAGATTTCAAAAGAGCTTTCCAGTTTGTGAAATATTATTTCCCTGATTATAAACTTCCCAATTTAGTTACAATCGTTGGACCCATTAACGCATTGGCGAAACTTGGCAACGAATTGACGCCGGATTTTCTCGGGCCTGATTTTTTAGGAATCAGTTTACAATTTTATCTCGGAAAAGATTATTCAATTTATAGAGATCCTTTTTTTATTGACAATGTAGCTCCGCAATTTCGCAGCCGGCGCTTCAGCAAAGAATATATTGTAGCTGACGCAATGAAACTGATCGTTGACGATCTGTTTCCCGATAAAAGCGCCGGAAAATCACTGGTGGACCAGATGATCGAAAAAGGAAAGCAATGGTGGCTGCTGGATAAATTTTTGCCAGAAATGGCCGACTCATTGAAAACAGGTTATACGCAACAGCAACTGGATTGGTGCAACAAAAATGAAGGATTGATCTGGAGCACCATTGTCGGAAACGGTGATATCAATTCCATTGATCCGGTAACGATTCAAACTTATATTGGTGAAGGCCCATTCACCCAGGGATTTTCTCAAACCTATTCACCCGGAAATATCGGCCAATGGATCGGCTGGCAGATCGTCAAAACCTTTGCAGAAAAAAATCCGGATATGAAACCCGAAGAAGTGATGAAAACAGACTCAAAAAAGATTCTCGAAATAGCCAAGTATAAACCGAAATAGAAAGCCGGGTCGCTTTAATTTCCCTTAAAAGGAAAGATCATTTCAAATGCGGGAATATTCACTTCAAACATTTGCTTGCTGTACAAATTTTCCATTTGATATGTACCTGACATTCTTCCCATTTCTGTACGAAGATTACAGCCGCTGACATATTGATATTGTTCGCCGGGATTTAAAGAAGGCTGCACTCCAACCACACCTTCGCCTTCCACTTCGCGGTAGCTACCGTTGCTGTCGAAAATATGCCAATGTCTGCGATGCAATTTTACAGGGAATGAATTATGATTTTCAATAGTGATGCGATAAGCAAACATGAACTCCGATTGCAGCGGATTGCTGTAATCAGGCTGGTAGAACGTTTCTACACTCACCTTAACGCCTTCGGAGATCATGCTGGTCATAAACCGGTTTTTGTAAAAATAAAGAAAAACAATGAAGAGTTATCAACCCCTAATTTTGGGTAGTGTCCTAATTTGAAATAATCCACATAAATATTGATTGTCAATGCTTGACCGAATAAGCATATAATTTACCTATCTTTGCTGTCTATGGCAAAGAAAAAGAAATTACCAGCAGATACCAATAAAAGGGCAAAATCAGTTGTTGATTTGGCTACCCAAGAGAAAGAAACCATTAATCAGGATGAAGCTAAAACGGCCGCACAGCAATTGGGTCGTTTAGGGGGCTTAAAAGGGGGCAAAGCAAGAGCGAAAGCATTATCAGCTAAAAGACGTTCTGAAATCGCTAAAAAAGCTGCGGCGGCAAGATGGGGACACACCAACCAATAGAATTTATTTTTGGGGTAACAAAGCCATGATTAAATTGTCTCTTCTATATTTTTTATTATTAATTGTAACATTCTCTATGCTTACTGTTAATAGAAAATCTTTATTATAGAACATCCAACCCATATCCTTTCTTTCATTCTTTAATTCAAATCCCAATTTAATGCTTTCTACAAGCATTTTATCAACATCACTACTATCATAAGAAAAAAAATGTATCATTTTTAATTGTTTGCCTTTTGTAAATAGTATAACTCCATTTAATTTTTCAGTATTTTCTATATTTTTATAACAATATCTTATGGAATCAAAACCCATTGATTCATCTTCCGTCTTTTCTTTTATTTCATATCCCATTCTCTTAAATTCATTGATAGCATTATTCTCATCACCTCTTTTTATTAATTGTAAACATTCATTTAAAGTTGGTTTTTGGCATAAGGAAGAATTATTTATTAATAAAAATAAAAATGCTAAATAAATATTTATTCTCATTGTAAAATAATTATGCGTATTAAATATAATACTTTTATAGAGATAAGATTCTTCGGTCAAGCAAAAGTGCTATTTTAGGGACATAATTAGCCCGCAATGTCTCAATTTCCGAGAACCAATACTGCTTATAATTTAGCGAGCGAATATTGCACTATACAAAGAATAAAAGACTATCAAGAGGCATATTTTGCCACAAAAGCAGGAAGAACACCTAGAATTAATATAAAGTTAGTTTTTCAAAATGCTTTGGATTCGTTTCATTCTATGGCAGATGAATTTAAGCAGATCATGAAAGAAAATACTAAATATTCAAAAGAAAAATTAATTATTACTCTAAGAAAATACGCACAAAATGAAAACTTAATTCATTTTAGAGTAAACGCTGCAACAATAATTGAAGATTTCAATGATCCATTACCGATTAAATTGATACAAACCGGAGAAGTATTAAATGATTATTTTAAAGATGGTTTTATAGTAACTCATGATTTTATTTCTACTGCTAATTATTTACTCAAAGATTATATAGACCCTGAATTAATAATACATCCCGAAGAAGATGAAATCCCAAAACGAGCAAATAAAAAACCTCAATCAATAAAAAAGATAAAAACCAAGTTTACTATAGGACAGTTGGCTTATTTGTTTAGACTCCTATATGATAATGACTTTACTCATGTAGAATCCCAAGCCGAATTAGCCAAATTTGTAGCAAACCACTTCCAAAACAACAGGTCAGTAGATTTTGATTTAGATAACTTAAAGAACCTTATTAGCTCTCCTAATAAAAACGATGCTGAAAAGATTGCTGATTGGCTGAAAGAATTAATGATAAAAGCAAGGAACTTCGAGTTAAAATCAGGAAAGTAAACCTTTGATATTGTTTGACTTTTCCTTCACTTATCCAGTCCTCAATAAAGTATCTATCCAGTCTCTATCAAGTTTCAAACCCCTCTATCAAGTCTATTTTACGACATAGTGGCAGACCTTTACTTAATTATGAAGCTAATAAGGTATTACATAATTATACGGGCGATGTAAAATGAAAAAGTCCCTAATAGGGACTTCAAGTAGTGGGGGCATCCTTTGGTAAGGACGGGGCGATTTTAGACCCTCCCGTTACGGTTCGATTCCGTAATGTTCCACCAAGACAAAGATAAGGGAGAAAAATAAATATTATAAAATGCTTGACCGGTCAAGCATAATTCCTTATATTTGCTTTATGAATACATTATCTACAGAAAAGAGGGCGCAAATAATTCGCCTGTTAGTCGAAGGAAATTCTATCCGAAGCATTAGCCGGATTACTGATGTATCTAAAGACACAGTTATTTCCTTACTGGTTAAAGTTGGTAAGGCTTGTTGGGAGTTTCATGATAGTACCGTAACTGCATTAAAATGTAACCGCATTCAATGTGACGAAGTATGGTCTTTTGTTTATTCTAAAGAAAAAAACAAACCTCAAGATTTAGAGAATGCTGGTGATATTTGGACGTGGACTGCTATTGATGCAGACACAAAACTTATCATTAGTTGGAACATTGGAAATAGAGATGCCGAATGTGCAAACACTTTTATGTGTGATGTTGCGGATAGAGTTAGTAATTATGTTCAACTCACTACGGATGGTTACCATGCCTATTTAAATGCAGTTGGCGAAGCATTTGGGGACAATATAGATTTTGCCCAACTAATTAAGTTGTACGGTTCAGAAAAAGAAGCTACAGGCACGGAAAAAAAGTATAGTCCATCAAAGTTTAGAGGTTCAAAGAAAACCATAATTAGCGGCAATCCTGACGAGGAACATATATCTACCAGTTATGTAGAACGTCAAAATTTGACCATGAGAATGCACATGAGACGATTTACAAGATTAACCAATGCTTTCAGTAAGAAAATAGAAAATCATTGTTACGCAATTGCCTTACATTTCGTCTATTATAATTTTGTAAGAATACACAAGACATTAAGAGTAACTCCGGCGATGGAAGCTAAGCTGGCTAAAAAGCCAATGACAATTGATGATATTGTATCATTAATCCCTGTAGAAACTCCAATAAAAAGAGGCACATATAAACCAAGAAAAAACATTCTAAAAGCCGCCTAAATAAATAATATCTTTGAGTAACTAAACTTTATTACTATGGCAACAATTACAAAAACAGGATTCGTACTTAATCTAAAGGGAAAATCTGGAACTATTTATGTTTTCACTTTGTATAATGGTATTCCTGAACTTGGGAAAGCGGGAGGGTTGTATATTTTTACAAAAGCAGATACAAACGGAAATCATACAAGAATATATTTGGGACGTACTGGAGATTTAAGTGTAAGATTTGATGATCATCATAAAGCTGAGTGCATTAAGAAAAATGGGGCAACTCATTTTGGGGTATGTCTAATGAGTGAAGAAAAGGAAAGAGTAAATGCCGAAGCAGATTTATTAGCAGCCCTTAATTTCACTTGCAATGAAGTCATGAATTAATCGGGAAATTCCAAATTTTTAATAACTAAAATAGCCTCACGAAATAAATGGGTAGTTGGTTTACAAAAACCATCTTCTTGCTCAATACATAGCATTAAACAATGATCATCTTCTATTATATGCGCCCTTCCCCCACATTCATCCTCTAAGGTTGCCAGAGGGCTTACTATTACTGCACTTGGCAAAAATATTTCTCTTACTGTCTCTATTTGCTTATACATTTACTCATATCTAAATTTGTGAATAATTTCAAATTAGGACACTACCTAATTTTGCATTGAAATTTGAAATTTTATGAAAATAGCAGTTGCAAAAGGAGATGGAATCGGCCCTGAGATCATGGATGCAGTACTGAAAATTTTTGATGCTAATAAAGTTCCCCTCGAATATGAAATGATTGAAATGGGAAAGTGGGTGTTTGACAAGGGTTTCAGCAATGGAATGACTCCGGAGGCCCAGATTTCCATTGAAAACCTCGGTATCTTATTTAAAGGCCCTATGGAAACCCCGAAAGGAAAAGGCGTGAAAAGCATCAATGTAACTGCCCGAAAAACATGGAATACTTATGCTAATAAAAGAGTGTTCCAGACCCTTCATGGAGTTGATACTGTTTTTTCAAAAGCCGGAATACCAGTTGATATAACTGTAGTAAGAGAAAATATTGAAGATACTTACGGTGGCATTGAGCACATGCTGACACATGATGTAGCATTAAGCCGTCGTTTCATTACCCGTCCCGGAAGTTTGCAGGTAATCAAATATGCCTTTGAAATGGCAAAAAAGAAAAATGCGAGGCGAATCACATGTGCTCACAAAGCAAACATCATGAAAATATCTGATGGCCTTTTCCTGGAATGTTTTTATGATGTGGCAAGAGGCTATCCGGAATTAAAAGCCGATGATGTGATCGTGGATGATCTGTGCATGAAGCTTGTAACCCGGCCTGATACTTTTGATGTGATTGTATTGACAAACTTGCAGGGAGATATTGTTTCTGATCTCTGCGCCGGTTTGGTGGGCGGATTGGGATTTGCTCCTTCAGCCAATATTGGCGATCATATCTGCATTTTCGAAGCAGTTCACGGCACTGCGCCTGATATTGCAGGTAAAAACATTGCTAATCCAACAGCATTATTGCTCAGCGGTATTTCCATGCTACGCCATTTGGGATATATGAAGAATGCGGCCGAAATTGAAAATGCATTGCTTTATACATTGGAACAAGGAATTCACACCGGAGATTTTGGTGAAAAAAGCAAACCGTCTCTTAATACAACAGAATTTGCAGAAACTATCATCAGTAATTTTGGAAAACTACCAGCGCA
>DASZXQ010000044.1:0-9658 GCA_035545755.1 Chitinophagaceae bacterium
AATATCACTCCTACTTCCATGATGGACATTAGTGATGGATTGAGTTCGGAAATTCTTCATATCTGCCATGATAGCAATCTTGGTTGTGTGTTGTATGAAGAAAAAATTCCGATTGCAGAAGAAATGAAAAGAGCGGCATTCAAATTTGAAATCGATCCGACTGCCTGCGCCCTGAGTGGCGGCGAAGATTATGAATTACTCTTCACCATCCGGCAGGAAGATTATGATAAACTGACCACTAATGAAAATATCAGTGTAGTAGGATATATGACCGAACCAGCAGCCGGGGCTCATATTATTACCAAAGGTGGAAGCAAACATGCGATCACCGCACAGGGCTGGAATCATTTAAAACAGAATCGGGGTTGAATTGATATGCGGATCGTACTATTTTCTTTCCTTATCGTTTTATGTGCCGCCTGTTCCACAGGAAGATCTTCATTTAATCCTGCAAAAAAATATTCCCCCGAAGAATTACAAAAAGATTATTCCATCTTCAGGGATATACTGGAAGAATCGCATCCCGGGCTGTATTGGTACACTTCCAAAGACAGCATGAACTATTTTTTTCAGGAAGGTGCAAATCAATTAAAAGATTCGCTGACCCAACCCCAGTTCAGAAATATCTTGGCATATGTTCTTGCCAAAATTGATTGCGGCCACACTTCGGTACAGCTTTCCAAAAAATACACCCGTTACTTAGATACTGCAAGAACAAGGGTTTTTCCGCTAAGTATAAAGTTCTGGCCGGATACAGCGGTGATTGCGGCTAACCTCATTCACAAGGATAGCATATTGAAAAGAGGAACCGTGATCAAACAAATAAATGGAAAACCTATTGGAATTATCATCGATTCTCTGTTTCAGTTTCTTTCTGCTGATGGCCACAACCTGACACACAAATACCAAACATTAAGCAATCGGGGCACATTCGGACAATTGTATTCTTCGGTTTTTGGTTTATCAGAAAAATATCATATCGAATATCTCGACAGTAATGGAAAGGATCATTACACCGTTATACCCGTTTATGATCCCAGAAAAGATACTTTGAACCGGAATGCCGCTCGACCATTTCCCCACCAACAAAAACTAACCCGTAAAGAACGAAAGAAATTGGAACTTCCCTCGGTTCGGGCATTAAGAGTAGACTCAACCAATCAAATAGGTTTCATGGACCTGAACTCTTTTGGCCGGGGTTTTCGTTTAAAAAAATTTTTCCGGCAATCATTCCGGTACCTGAAAAAAAATCATATCGGCGACCTGGTAATTGATGTTCGCGGAAACGGTGGTGGCAGTGTTACCAATTCCACTTTTATTTCCCGTTTTCTGACGGATCATCGTTTTAAGATCGCTGATTCGTTGTATGCCATTTCGAGAAAAAACCGTTATGGCCGTTATATCCAAAATAATTTCTGGAACGATCTTTTTATAAAATTTTTTACACATCGCAGATCCGACGGTCACTATCATTTCGGATATTTTGAACATCATTACTTCAAACCTAAAAAACATAATCATTATAATGGCGCGGTGTATATTATGACCGGGGGCAATTCATTTTCTGCAACAACGTTATTTGTCAATTCTATTATCCGGCAGGATAATGTGATCGTAGTAGGAGAAGAAACCGGCGGTGGTGCTTACGGAAATAATGCATGGCTTATTCCCGATGTTACCCTTCCTGTAACCGGAATTAAATTCCGTTTGCCATTATTTCGTTTAGTGATGAATAAAAATTATCCGAAGAACGGACGAGGTATTTTACCCGAAATAGAAGTGGACCCAACATTGGATGCTATTCGCCGCGGCGCTGATTATAAACTGGATAAGGTAATGGAATTGATCAAAGAGAAAAAGAAAGAGTAAAAAGATTGTTTGATGGTTTTATGGCTATTATTTAAAATCTGCAATAACAATCCAACAATTTAACCATCAATCAATGCAGCTATAAAAAGTCATCATTATTAGCGAATAGTAAACTTATCTGCATCTTTCCAAAAAGGAAATTTTTCCCTTACATTCTGCAAATGTGTTTTATCCAGCGTAATGCTGAAAATATCTTCATCATCTTTGCAGTGATACAAAATTTCTCCCAGCGGATCTACGATCATGCTGTCTCCGCTATGATAAATACTGTGCCCGTCATTGCCAACCCGGTTCACTCCAACAACATAACACTGATTCTCGATCGCTCTTGCCACTAATAATGTTTTCCAGGCAATACTTCTTCGTTCCGGCCAGTTGGCCACATAAATCAATATATCATACTCCGGTTCTTCATGTATTTGCTGTCTTGACCAAACGGGAAATCGCAGATCATAGCAAACCAATAAATTTATTTTCCACCCTTTCACAGAAGCAATCAATCGTTTTGTTCCTGCGGTGTATTTATCATCTTCGCCAGCGTATGCAAAACGATGGCGTTTGTCATAATAGCCGTGCTGTCCATTGGGTAGCATCCATATCAAACGATTAAAGAAATATCCGTTCTCTTCAATGATCACACTTCCGGTTAAAATAATATTGTTCTCTGCTGCGATTTTTTTCATCCATTTAACCGTTTCGCCATCCATTGTTTCCGCCAGTGATTGCGGATTCATGCTGAAGCCGGTGCTGAACATTTCCGGCAGCACAACGATCTCGGTGTCTTCCTGTATAGATCGGATCTTTTTTTCAAACATGGCAAGGTTGGACGCCTTGTTTTCCCAATCAAGATTGGATTGAATGGTGGTAATGGTAAGTGTTGACATGATGCAAAATTAGGAGGAGTAGGGAAATATTATTTTTTCCCTTTTTGCATAGGGCAACGATGATTCAAGATGTATAATAGCGTTGCTTCGCAATTGTTCGCTTCTCAGAATAGGGCTATTTTATTGTGAGTGTTTAAGCTGCAATCGGGCTGTTCGAAGCTTGTAACTTCGAAGTTTTATTCCGTCGCTCAAGGCGATATAATAATACTACGAAACAAAATGTTTTGCAGAGTTTTCTTCACTAAGGAACTTTTATTTTTTCCATTTCTACATTCACCAATTCCCACTCAAATCCCTTCTGCAATAAATAATCTATAGTTTTCTTTTTGCGAACAAGCCATTGTTCGTTCTTCAGGAAAGCATATCTTTTTTCCGCCAGTTGTTTCAGCCGTTGCAAATACTCTTTTTCATCAATTTGCTTCAGCGCTTTATTAATGCAATAATCGCTGATCTTTTTTTGCTTCAGCGCTGCTTTGATCTTCACCCTCCCCCATTCATTCATCCGGAATTTTCCTCGGGCAAATGCTATGGCAAAGCGTTCTTCATTCAGGTAATTCTCTTCAATAAGGGTAGACATGATCTCATCGTGGTCGCTGCGCCGCACACCTAACTGAAATAGTTTTTCCTGCACTTCACGGTGGCAGCGTTCCTGGTAGCCACAATAATGCTTTAGCTTTTGCAGCGCCTGTTCCTTGGTCAAAGATTTTTTGATAATCATGCCGAGATCAGTGGTTTCGGGACATTGTATTTCTATTCTTCCAGCCCATCCGTACAACTATATTCATTTTTCAAAAAATCATCATAATAATCGGCTTTTTGAAAGAGATCCCGGAAGGATCCGGCTCCGCTTTCTTTGGTTATGTCCAGATCATAAATAATACAAGAAAGAACAATATTTTGTTTCACGCAACTCAGCACCATTCCTTTTACCCTGTAATTCTCTTCCAGAAGGAACTGATACAGCGGTTTGATCCTGGTAGCGTCACCCGGCATCTGGCAGAGATAGGCATCGGCGGCGACAAAATAATTTTCAGGATTGTAGCTGATGTGAATTTTTGCCGAACCTTCTTTTACACTCCATTGATTCGCCCCCTCTCTTGCCAGCTTCACATCTTTGCCCAGGTCCTTTAATATCTCTTCAATGATCTTTGCAACACCAACAGGTTCTGGTTCTTTTTCTGAAGGTTCGGGCAATGTAACTTCTGTGCCGCAACTGGGACAATATTTTCCTGAATCAATATTTGAAGCCGTTACCAGGAACCCGCAGCTGAAACATCTTGTTGTTGCTTGTCCTTTATTGGGTTGATATAATAACAATGCTTCTCTGAGGTAATTCACGGGCAGGGCAAATCCGAGATTATCGCCGCCACGAATAATAAAAGAATTTACCCCAATGATCTCGCCATTATAATTTACCAACGGCCCGCCACTGTTGCCGGGATTTATGGCTGCATCGATCTGAATGAATTTTAATCCATCACGAATACGGTCCACTTTGGAGATCACGCCTTGAGTCGCCGTATAATTCAATCCATAGGGGTGACCAATTGCTACCACCGCATCACCATCTTTCATCAGATCATACTGCCCCAATTTTATTTCGGGCAGTTCAATATCTTTCGGCGCTTCGAGAAAGGCGAGATCGTGTTTGCGATCAGTGTACCAAACTCTCGATAAGGTTTTATCAAATAATTTTCCGGCTATCGTTACTTCGGCATTATTATCCACCACATGATTGTTGGTGACAATCAGATCAAATTCCCTGACATAAAAACCGGTACCGGTTCCGGTCTGCGTTGCGATCTGTATGATCGCCGTTTGATATTTTTCTATGATGTTTTGAATTTCCATGATTTATTTTCCCTCCATATTCAAAAACTCGATTTCGTTGGTAAACGACAAATTAAAACTGATCAGGTCGGTGAAAGAAAGATTTTCTGTTCTGAAATACATATTCGGATATTTTTCTTTCCACTTGTCCTGAATTTGTTTTATCCTTTCAACGATCACCTGCTGTGCAAAACGTTTGTTGATGGGATCATAAACTTTTTCTTTGAAGCCCAGTGCTTCAAAATAATCACTATAGTTTACCATCATGAACAAATGAAACAATTCGGTGATCACCCTTGGCAAACTGAAGGAATATTGACAGTATGCAATGCCATATTCCAGTATCTGGTTCGCAATAAAAGCATAATTATTATCGCGGTACCAGGCCATGTTCTGATTGGCGCCATGAATAGCATCTGAAACAGATTTGTGAACCTGCGGTGCCACAATTGAAAAAGTATAGCGGGAACGATACAATTGCGGAAAGATCTCTTCTTTTTTCCGGGCCTGCAGTTTTTTAAATTCTTCTATCATGTCCCGGTTCTTTTCAATAGCGGGCCTTTCATCTTTTTGAAAATAGATGCCAACTATCTTTTCAATATCATAAAGCAGGCTTCCTTCCGGCGCTACCAAATAATCTATTTTGTATGCGAGTGTCAGTAACAAATAGGCAATGCCGCCGGAAAATTTTTCCGCATCCAGCGTTGCGATGCTATCAAAGGTTTCTTTGATCCATCGCTGCAGGTATTCATACTTTACTTCTTTTTCCTGCAGTGGGATCTCAATAATATGGCCGGTGTCCATGGTCTGCAGGGTGGAAAAATCCTGAACCAATAAGTCGTCTTGTTTATCGGCTTTAGTACTCAGCTCTTTTAATCCATAATACAATTTGCTGGGATTTGCAGAGTCGATGCTGCTGTCAAACCGCATACAAAGACGATCCTGGTCCAGGGCATAGCGGCTGTAATACAAATTAAAATTCATTTCCAACAGCCGCCGCATAACCGGAACGGAGGGCTGTGGCATTTTAACTAATGTTACTTCCGCCTGCAACCGGTCTTTATCAAAATTACCCCGAACAATTTTGGATCCCTGGTATAATTGAAATCTTCCTTCAGCTCCGTTTCGTTCATACACTACGTTTTGTGCCGCATCATCCCTGAGGTATTCAAAAAAAGCATCCAGGCTGTCGGCATATTTTTTTTCTTTAAAAAAATTATCCGCATCGGTCCAGCGGTTTACTTTGGCCACCGGTTTATTATTATCCGAATAGCGGCCAAACAGTATCGCCGGCGATGAAGCAGCATCTTCTTTTTTCTTTCCCCACCCAAATAATTTATCCAGCATGCGGTAAAATTTGAGAAAAGGCAAGATACAAAAGAAGGAAGAAGACACAAGCCATGACCGTTACGGCCTATCAGCCAAAGGGGCTTCCTTTTCACTGTTATTCCTGTAGTTTAAATTAATCCCCAACCGGGTTGATGAGTGTTGGCAGTAATATAAAAATCAGTAGTTTCGCTCAAATCAATTCCAAGATGAAGTTTATTGTATCGTCTTCTGCCTTACTGAAACAACTGCAGCATATCGCCGGCGTCATTAATGCCAATACTGTCTTACCGATCCTCGAAGATTTTTTGTTTGAAGTAGAAAAAAATAAACTGTCTGTGATCGCTACTGACCTGGAAACAGTAATGCGTATTCAGCTGGATATTGAAGCCAAGGACAGCGGCAAAGTTTGTATTCCCGCCAAGATCCTGATGGACTCTTTGAAAAACCTGCCCGATCAGCCGCTCACTTTCAATATTGATAAAAATTCCGGCATCGAGATCACCAGCGACAGCGGAAAATATAAAGTGATGGGTGAAAGCGCTGATAATTTTCCGAAAGAACCCACCGCTGATGATACCACTTCTTTTAAGATGACCGCATCGGCCTTGGTGACCGCTATCAATAAAACACTTTTTGCAACAAGTAATGACGATCTGCGCCCCGCTATGACAGGTGTATTTTTTGAATTGGATAAAAAAGGATTGCAATTCGTAGCTACGGATGCCCATCGTTTGGTTCGTTATAAAAGAAAAGATGTGAGCTGCCCGAAAAATGATTCGTTCATCGTTCCCCGCAAACCACTGAATCTTTTAAAAGCAGCGATACCTTCCAATGACGATGAGATCACTGTCAACTATAACAACAATCACCTGTTTGTAAAACACGGCAGCACTCAAATGAGTTGCCGGTTGATCGATGCCCGTTTCCCGGATTATAAAGTGGTAATCCCTTCTGATAATCCGTATAAACTTATCGTAAACCGCAACGATTTTCAAAGCGCCTTAAGAAGAGTGAGCGTATTCAGTAATAAAAGCACCAACCAGGTGGCGCTTAATATAACCGGCAGCGAATTACAATTGGCCGCACAAGATGTGGACTTCAGCTTTGAGGGAAATGAAAGAATGAAATGCCAATATAATGGCGAAGACCTGATGATCGCTTTCAATGCCCGTTTTCTTATTGAAATGCTCAGCGCTACCGATAGCTCCGAAGTGAATATGGAATTATCTACTCCCACTAAAGCAGGATTATTAAAACCTGTGGAGCAGGATGAAAATGAAGAACTGCTGATGCTGGTAATGCCGCTGATGCTGAATCAATAGGTGCTTAACAAAAAATAATTGAACAATAAAAATCTCTCTTTTCTGCAGAGAGATTTTTTTATTTTTAGAAAATGGATTTTATACCTATTCTGTCATTCAACAATTACATCGACGCTCATATTGTAATGGGACGATTAGAACAGGAAGGAATTAACTGTTGGCTTAAGGATGAAAATACCGTTACTATCGATCCGATCCTTACAAATGCTGTTGGCGGAATTAAAATTATGGTTTATGCAGAACAGGCAGAAAGAGCGAAAGAGATCATAAAAAACATTGATGAGGAAAAGAAGCAAAAACAGGCTTGTCCTTTTTGTGGCTCTCATAATATCGAATTTGTAACCACTCCAAGAAAGCCGGGTAACTGGCTCAGTGTTTTGTTCGGATTATTTTGGTCGAGTTTTGCAATGCCCATTGAAACAACATATCATTGCTTTGATTGCGGTAAGGAATTCGAAAAACCATTAGAAACGGGAAATCCTGAAAATCCGCTTACGCAATAATTTCTACACTCGCTTTTTCCTTTGTAAATTGTCTTTACTTTCATCATATCATGTGGAGCCGAATATCTGTTTTTTTTGAAACCCTGGAAGATCATCCTTTCTTGCGGTTTACACTGTTAGTGGCCGGTTTATTATTTTTCTGGATCATTGAGGGCGCCATTCCTCTTATTCAGCTTCATTATAAAAAAAATAAACTGCGCCACGCCGCCGTCAATTTTGGTTTTACACTTATTCATCTCGTCATTCATACTTTGCTTGCCATACTGATCGTGTTGCTGGCAGACTGGTGTCAAAAACAATCATGGGGTTTGGTGTATTGGTTTCATGCCAATATTCCTATGACCATTTTGATCGGCGTGCTGGCATTGGACTTCAGTAGCTGGCTGGTGCATTGGGTGATGCACAAGACTTCGTTGCTGTGGCGTTTTCATCTCATTCATCATGCAGACAATAACGTGGACGTAACAACCGGACTGCGCCATCATCCCGGCGATAGCATATTAAGAGGGATCTTTTTTCTGCTGCTCAATTTTGTTTCCGGCGCTCCTGTTTATGCGGTGATGATATATCAAACATTAATCGTATTATCGACCGCTTTTACCCATGCCAATATCAGCCTTCCCCGGTGGTTGGATAATGCGTTAAGCTATATTCTCGTTTCTCCCAACATGCACAAAGTGCATCATCATTGGAAGCAGCCTTACACCGATAGTAATTACGGCGCCGTGTTTTCTATCTGGGACAGATTATTTGGCACTTATAAAAAATTAGATCCCAAAGAAATTCATTACGGGCTGGACCGTTATTATCCCAATGAAAAAGATGAAGATTTTATTGCGCTTCTAAAAAAACCTTTTCAAAAGCTTGAATAATTCCTAATCTTGCTTTATGAAAAAAGTTGCTCTTATCCCGGCTCGATATGCAGCTACAAGATTTCCTGCTAAGCTGATGCAAGCGCTTGGAAAAAAAACAGTGATCCGTCATACGTATGATGCAACGATTGCTACCGGCCTGTTTGATGAAGTGATCGTGGTTACCGACAGTGATATTATTTATAATGAAATTATTTCTCACGGCGGCAAAGCAATGATGAGTAAAAAAAATCATGAAAGCGGAACCGACCGCATTGCAGAGGCTGCAGCAACTATGGATGTAGATATCATCATGAATGTACAGGGTGATGAGCCTTTTGTAAAAAAAGAACCACTGGAAAAATTATTATTTCAGTTTAATGATCCTTCGGTGCAGGTAGCTTCATTAATGCAGGTATTAAAAGAACAAGCCCAAATAGAAGATCCGAATTATGTAAAAGTTGCGGTTGATAAAAAAATGAATTCATTATTCTTCAGCCGCAGTGTGATTCCGTACCCGAGAGAAAAAAATACTCCTGTCACTTATTACGAACATATCGGCGTTTATGCTTTTCGCAAAAAAGCTTTGCTGGATTTTTCTAACTGGCAAATGACTCCGCTGGAGGCAGCGGAGAAAATAGAATGTCTTCGATTTTTAGAAAATGGGGTCCCTCTTCGAATGGTATTAACGAATTATATGGGAATAGAAATAGACACTCCGGAAGATCTGCAAAAAGCTGCCGGCTTGCTATGAGGTCCATTACTAATTTCAATCATTAAGCAATAAAGCATGAATCAGCCACTTTGGGGCATTGACCTTGGCGGAACAAAAATTGAAGGCGTCATTCTTCCTTCTATTGATGATCCAACTCCTGTTGTCAGAACAAGAATTGATACAGAATCATCTAAGGGTTACGAACATATTTTGAAACAAATTGAAAAATTGATTGTGCAAATGAAGCAAGCGTCCGGCCTTGCTCCGCAAAAGATCGGCTTTGGTACTCCGGGTGTATTGGATCCGCAATTACAAACCATGAAAAACTGGAACACTACTTCGCTTAATGGAAAAG
>DASZXQ010000045.1:0-3360 GCA_035545755.1 Chitinophagaceae bacterium
AAGGAAAAACTATCTTATGAACATAATTATTTCCTTTTATGAAAAGCGAGCCATAATTAGCATGTAAGAAAACTTTCCCATCACTTGTAATACCTGACACAACAAAGTTTGTTTCATCAATCCCATCTGCTTCAGTATAGGTATACGTATTTCCGAATCCAATAGGTGCAGTTGATTGTGACTGGCAGATAAGAGGAAGTCCTGATACAATTAAAGTAAGCAGGCGAATTTTCATGTACTAAAGATATAGAGTAGTAAGATTACGTACACTATATATTTTCTATTTCATGCCCGAATTTGGTGGTTTCGTGCCATGTCAACTGTTTCTTATAAAGATTTTCGGTAGCATTATCTAAACAATTAACCAAAATCTTTTTTTATGAGAAAGTTATTATTCACAGCTTTTGCTATTTTTCTTTTATCAATTTCAAGTTTCTCCCAAAAGAATGATGGAATGGCCTATGGAAAGGGAACAAGCGATCTGAATATTGGCGTAGGCATAGGTACATTTTACTGGGGATCAGGAGTCACAAACACACTCGGTGTAAACCCCACTCTCAGCTACGAATATGGAGTATCTGACAAATTCAGTGTCGGTGGACATCTATCTATTTCATCTGCTAAATATAGCTCCTTTGGATACGACGTTAAATATACCGGAGTCCTGATCGGCCCGAGGGGTTCTTATCACTTTGCAACGACTGAAAAATTTGATCCATACGTTGGAGCAACTTTAGGGTATGTGATTGTCAGTGTCACTGATAATACTGGCTATCCCGGCGCAAAAGCAAGTGGCGTAGGGCTTGGCGGATTTTTGGGTGCAAGATACTTCCCCGGCAATTCTGTTGGAATACATGCTGAAATAGGTTATACCAGTTTTTCGTTTTTGACGGCCGGAGTTACATTTAGGTTTTAGCTTATAGTCAATTCCTATACGAAAAATTGTATCACTGATTCGCTTTTAATATTTAAGTAGAAAATTATGGAACATTCACAAACCTGCTACGGAAACCTCATAGTTAGGTTTTCAATTAGCAATGTATTGTTTCTCTTTTCGATTTATTAAAATAGTTAGTATGAAAAATGTCTGCTTAAAGGATGCCAACATGAAAGAATTGACCAACAATAATTTGACCATACATTAAAAACAACAACATGCGATTAATGATTTTTACCTTATTCTTTTCATTTATAAACATATTTGCAATCGCTCAATCCACGGTAACAGAGCCGGAATTTGCCGGTGAAGCAGTGGTGTTGAAAAAAGATAGCACTACCCAGATATTAGAAAAGCAAACTGTCCAAACCAAAACAAAGGCAGGCGCTGGTCTATTTCTTACAGGAATTGGAAAAGTGAAAACAAAAATAACTATTGAAGGTTGCTGTTCTCCGGTTAGATTGAGAAGCAATGAGCCTTTAACTTTTATAACCCGGGCCGTTGACAATGTAACAGATCCCCTGGCTGTGGTAACCGTATTTAAATTTGAATCTTCAAAAAAAGACAGAAAAGCAGAAATAGCATCAGCAGGAACGTTTTCGGGAGTGTCTCAGAATAATTTGACTATGGTGTCATTCAATGCAAAAAAATTTGGTACCAGCTCCTATTTATTAAAAATTGATCCACAACAACCGGGTGAATATGGAATCATAATAAGAAATCCCAATAATCTAAATCAAGCGAATCTGATTGTTGCATGCTTTGGAATTGATTAAAAAGGGTTGATTGCTGAAGAACACATCTGCCAATCCAATATTGAAGATTTGGGAGACCTTGGTTAGTGAAATGCCTGGCAATTAAAGTAATACTTTGATCTAATTCAACTAGAGATATCAAAGCACCTGTTCCAAGGTATTTAAATTATCCGAAACTTATTCTAAACTCACGCCTACCCACTCATTGAAGTTAAGCGGAGGCCAGAAACCGCTTTATAAAACGGGGCGAATCCGAAAAGCCAAATGAGTAGGAGATTCTAAATTCTTAAAAATGAAAAAGATATTTGATCAAAAACTCAACCTGGATTTCAGAAAAATGCTATTTGCAATTTATATTTTGTTTTTGGGTCACTTCTCAACAGTGATAGCTCAAAATTGCAAACCAGATTTATCACAGAAAGATAAAATTGAAAACAAGCAGATTGATGCCTGGGTTTGTAAATTATATGAAACACCATTAATGGCTGCTGCCCTGACAAGAACCTCATCAGTCAGCATTACATGCGCCATCGGAAGAATGGACAACTCAAATTTTATACAACTTCAACTTCAAAAAGAAGAAGAATCTGTTACAAATGCAGTACTCGAATCATCCTTAAGGGGTGCTAAAGGAGATGAATTCTATTTTGGAATGAAAGACGGAGACCCTTTAAAATTTATAGCATCTGAAGCTACGAATGAAACAAAAACCAATGGCATTTCAGCAAAATTAGTTACTACAGTAACACTTACAAGTGAAATCAACAGTAATGATTTGCAGAAAATAAAAGATGCTTTTACTGGAAAATCCGTCGATGCTGTACGTGTAAAATTAGAGAATGGACTTGTTATTAATCAAAATATAAAAGACAAAAATGCGAAGAAAATGATGGATAAGGCAAACTGCTTTTTTAATTTTCTGCAGGATAAAGGATTTATGAAGTGAGTATGGACTTCTGGTATCTCGAAGAGAAATGAAAAGAAAACTGATTATATTAATTTGTTTATCTCTCAATATAGGATTTGCATTTGCACAAACCTACCTGATGCCCACTTCAGGTTCTGTAAGCTATACAACTTGCTCAGGTAATTTTTATGATGACGGAGGGCCTAATGGTGACTATATGATTAGTCAGCATTCTGTAGTTACATTATATCCAGCTACGCCTGGAGCCAAACTCAGTGTCAACTTTAATTCTTTCCATACCACTGCAAATGCCGACTTTCTATATGTATATAATGGCAATGATACTAGTGCTCCCAGAATTGCTACTTTAACTGGCCCATCTGGCTTCGGAACAATCAGATCAAGCGCCACCGATGGAAGCCTGACTTTTAAATTCATTTCTGACAATATTGATACTTATGCTGACGAGGCAGGCTGGGCTGCTACTATCTCTTGCAGTTCCGCAGCTCCCGATACTGTCACTATGCTTGCCTCGGGATCCTTTACAACCTGTGGCGGTTATTTTTATGATGGAGGAGGGCCTAATGGTGATTATATGATTAGTCAGCATTCTGTAGTTACATTGTATCCAGCTACGCCTGGAGCCAAACTCAGTGTCAACTTTAATTCTTTCCATACCACTGCAAATGCCGACTTTCTATATGTATATAATGGCAATGATACTAGTGCTCCCAGAATTGCTACTTTAACTGGCCCATCTG
>DASZXQ010000046.1:0-4235 GCA_035545755.1 Chitinophagaceae bacterium
TTGCGGCCTTTGCTATATTGCCTGCGAAGACACTTCGCATCAATCCATCCGGATGGAATATGGCAAGCCCTACAATACTTATACGGTGATTGATGAGGAATGTGTGGGCTGCAATCTTTGCAAACTTGTTTGCCCGGTTGACAATTGCATCACTATGGAAGAACACCGTGTAGCATCGGAATCTATCAACTGGAAACAATGGCAGGAAAGAGGGCTTCCACTAAATGACCACTGATATACTGTCATCCTGAGCGAAGCGAAGGATGGATAGAGTTTCAGAAGAGAGGATTGCCGTTGAATGATCATTAGCACCCTGAGTTTGACGAAAATATTTCCGGTCATGGGATTGCACCTGTTTTTTTATTTATCCCATTCCAGTTTTCATAGCAATAGTTGAACTGGTGTATTCTTTCCTTTAACGCGGTAAAACCTCTTGACTTTACGGTTGAATCAGGAAGCAAGAGCACACGAAGGACATACCCCCCAGCTGGCAAAGCTTTCATGGCAGTTACTGTTTCTGAGAGTGCAGGGCAATTACTGAATGATTCAACTAGTTTTTCTCTCAATCGTCTATTCTCTCTAACAGTGTACATAAGACTCCATGCCACTTTTTGAGGTTCGTCAGGGAAATGCAAATAATATTGAATGTAATAATCATAGTGATCGATTGTTGTATCAGCGTGGAAGAGTAACTGCGATAACAAACCCCTGCCTGTGTCCGGTACAAGATGTAAGTATAATTGTAGGTAAGAACTGTCCGGAGTAAGCCTCTGCATGAAAACAGGTAATTGTTTTTTCTCAGGCTCATATGTGGCTTCTCTCTTCATCACAGTAATATAAACGGGTTCGTATTTTCTCCCATCATCAATATAACCCCTGATCTCATGTACTGAAAATTTTCTATAATAATAAAGTTTCCCATTAAATAATCCGCGGGATTCGATCTGATTATTGCTGTCTTTACTATCATGGATCATATAATAATGATCGCCTGATTTTACAAAACGACCCTGTATCGTATCTCCATTTTTATCAAGAATTGTCAATGGATAGCTAGCGAGGTAACTATATCTTAGATTGAAATCTTTACTGCATGAAATCACTACTGTTAAGACAAATAGTATAATTTGAAAATATCGTAATTGCTTTCTTCCGAACATAAACTTCTTTTGTTTACATATTAATCTTAAAAACGGCTCTAAAAAATGATAACACTCATTCAATTCACTGATTTAGATTACCTGGCGTCCTTAAAAGAGAGGGTGGGATTTTTTTCTCTACCAAATCTCGAAAGGATTTGATATAATTCAAACACCTTTTCTTCCCCAGTTCATCACAGCAACAACTCCCACCTTCGTCCAGATAAATCGGGACTACGGACGGGCAAGAGAAAATGAATTAACTTTCAGTTTTAGAACTTTTGTAAACTAACGAGTAAACTGCAATGAATAAACCATAAACCTTCATGCAACTTCATAATTTCGACAACCTTCATCAAATTGATATACCGGGTGGTTACAGCGGAACAGTAGAAGTTTCGGAAGGAAGCCTGAAACTTGAATTGCCCACTGCAAAAGCAAGTTTTCGAATCAAACGTTACAATTTTCATTTACTAACTCCCGATAGAAAAAATATAGAATTTGACCTGCTCCGGTTTCCAACTGGTGAGTGGTATTATTCAGAATATTTACAACTTCACCCCCATTTAACAATAAGTCCGGAATTGAAAATAGCAGCAAAAAATGAAATTTCTAAGATGAAGATTTGATTTCGACTTTTCTTCCATAGTTCTTCGCAGCAACTACTAAAAAAAGTAAATTCACATATTCTATCGCAAAAAATGGAGAGATTTTTTAAAAACCTAAAAGCTAAATCTGCCTCAAGTGTTCAGGATGCTAATGCCATTCTTTATCCCAATAAAATTTTAATTGTAACAATCGACAAGGTTAAAGAAGGTTTTGGTATAAGCTCTTCGAAAATCACATTTCTACCAATAGATTCAGAATTAGAGTTGCTGGGAAAAACTCTTAGACATCATTTAAGCTTAACGGAAATAGATCTTCCAATTCCCGATGATTACAAAAAGCATTACGCTGATTTTTTAAAAGCGGCTGGTTTTAAAAACGCAAAAGAGCATCACAAAGATGCACTTCTCTTAATGGTCGGTCAAAAAGATAATATAATAACAATTCAACCAACAAAAAACGGCGGGGCAACGGGGAGAAACAGAGGTTTTCTTGGATTCAAATGCCCTAACATCATTTTGAATGCTACAATTAACGATTCTGAATTAGGCGAAAAAATAAGATTTGCCTGGACAAAATGTGAAATTGTAAATCAATAATAAACTTCTAAAATCTTTTCGTACTTCCGGGGTCTTCCCTGCTATGCTTAGTGTTCCCCGCAATACTGCGGGGCGGGCAATAAAATAAAAAATGATCGAAAACTGAAAGAATTTCTTAATTGAACCAGACTGCATAACCTTGTCTGCGCAGATCCCAGGCAAGTTTCTCTTCCGCTTTCAATGCCTGCTGCCGGGTCATAGGTTTTAAGTTGAGGTGATCATAAAGGCTGGGGCGGAGATAAGATCCGTATTTTTTTACAATTGAGGATGACAGGTTATGACCTTTCTTATTCCTAAAACCTGTTTTATGTTGTTTGAATCTTTCTGCGGGTGTCTTGCTGGTCATTCCCACATAAAGACATTCCAGCACACCGTTGAATTGCGGGTTAGCATCCCTGAACCGGTAATTTTCTGTAAACACCCGTTTCTTTAATTCAATAACATAAACACAGTATCCTCTTGATGGCACTTCTTTTTATTTTTTTGATAAGGTAAAGTTACTGGTGGATCTTAAGATAATTTTCTTTCAAATAGCGGATTATTCCCTGTCCCCCGCTGGCGGAGCTTGTCCCGATTTATCGGGAGGAAGTGCTTCAACCATAGGAAAAATCCAATGATGGGGTGGATAATAAAGTTGTCCATTTACTCCACCCCCACTTCGAAAATTTATTCAGCCCGATCATCCGGCCCCCGCCAGCGGGGGATATATGCAGTCTGAATTTCGTAGGTGTAAATCTTAGTTCTTCGCAGCAACAACAATATATTGTCGAAAAACGGAGAGCTCATTGTCCCCCGCTGGCGGGGGAAGTGCTTCAACCATAGGAAAAATTCAATGAAGGGGTGGACAAGACAATCCCTATAATTTGTAATTTCATTCCATGCCCGGCAAGCACAACAATCATCATTATAATAAAAACCTACAACCTAATGCCAATCATTTGCGAAAAGAAATGACCAAAGCAGAAGCTTGTTTGTGGAAATATGTTTTAAGAGCAAGTCAACTAAAAGGTTTTCAGTTCAGGCGCCAGCGGCCGGTTTTGAATTACATTGCAGATTTTATGTGTAAAGAACTAATGCTGATCATTGAAGTAGATGGAATAACTCATCAATGGGAAGAAACAATTAAAAAAGATGCTATCAGGCAAAAGGCTTTAGAAAATGCCGGCTTTACTGTGCTTCGCTTCCGTGATGAAGAAGTGTTGAATCACATTCAAGCAGTTCAAAATTTTCTTGAAGATTGGGTTGAAAAGAAAGTCAGTTCGCAGCATTAGTCCACCCCTATTTGTAAAATCATTTAGTTCAAACGTCCGGCCCCCGCCAGCGGGGGATATTATGCAGTCTGTATTTCGAGGCATCCATCATTACAGTTCTTCAAAGCAACAAAGAAAAATAATTTATCTTCCTGTTCTATAAACTAAAACAAGCATCAACGATTATGGAAGTGCACCACCATTCACACCATGAAGAGAAGAAAAACTGGAAAGCTTATTTCTGGGAATTTTTGATGTTGTTCCTCGCAGTATTCTGTGGTTTCCTGGCGGAAAACTTCAGGGAAACTCTTGTAAATAATGAAAAAGCCCGCCATTATATTCAAAATATGGTTGCCGACCTGAAAGCAGATACCGCCGATGTTAACTATGCTATTTACTATAACCAGTTATGGAGCGATCATCTGGACAGTGCTTTGCAAGTGCCCATTGATCACCTGAAGGATATAAATACTCAGGACACTTTTTATTATCATTTCCTCCCTTACTATAGCTGGCTTCAACCCTTTGTCCAAAATGATAATACGATCACACAATTGAAAACCGGGGGATTTAATTTTATCAGGAATGAGCAGGTAGTTGATTCCATAAACCTCGTTTATAATTTTTATCGGAACGCAAGT
>DASZXQ010000047.1:0-22160 GCA_035545755.1 Chitinophagaceae bacterium
TTGTTGTTTAGATCAGCAATTTTCCGCATAGCCGATGTTTTAACCAATACAAAAACTATTGGCATTGTTTTTGGCGGAAGAATGCGCTGAAATTGTGAGCGGGACCGAGATGAATAACCATCAATATCCTTTAAAACCAAACCGTAGTCTGTTGAAAGCGTCTTTTGAAAATTTCAAGACCACCGATTCTTTTCCTAGAATCTTTTTTCTGAAAAGGGAAGTCTTTTTCTTTTCTAATTCTCAAACTTTCATTTTAGTTATTAATGTAATCTCTTTTTACAAGTCAATACGCGACACAGCCGTCCGACAGGAAAATGTTCTGCTGAAGTTCAACAAATCTTTTTATAAAAATCTATTGAGGCAAATCAAGGAAGATGGTTATCATTTTGGGAGGATAAGGAGTCAACAAGCAGCCGGCCTAACTGATATTGTCACATGCAAACATCCTGTGGAAAAAAAGTCTGTTTTCGTGAAGAAGTTTTGCTTAGCCCGAAGATTGCGATCAGGTTTCTTAAAATACCTTGAATCTCCCTTGACTAAGTTTAAAATCGCCTGCTAACTAACCATGAAAAAACCGCTAACCTTTTTATTTTCTACCTGGATTATTTTGTATGCTGATGTCATACATGCATCCAACTATTACTTTTCTTCATCGGGTGGAAATGATTCTTATACCAGTGTGCAAGCTCAAAATCCTGCGACTCCCTGGCAGTCCTTAAACAAATTAAATTCATTTTTTTCCAGCCTTCAGCCGGGAGATTCTGTATTGTTTAAATGCGGTGATACCTTTTATGGTAATTTAATAATAGGCAGATCCGGTTCACCAGGATCACCGATAGTATTAGCTTCATACGGCATCGGAGCTAAACCAATTATTACAGGTTTCAGTTCTGTAACATCATGGACAAATGTAAGCGGGAATATTTGGGAAAGTAGTAGTGCGGTAAGTTCTTCCTCTATGCTGAATATGGTAATTGTTAGCGGTGCTTTTCAGCCAATAGGCCGTTATCCAAAACTTACGGATGCTGATAGTGGATATTTGACGTTTCAATCTCATTCAGGAACATCTTCGATAACAAGTAGTCAAATTGCATCTGCTCCGAGTTTTACTGGTGGACAAGTGGTAATAAGGGCAACACATTGGCTATTGAATAAAGGAACTATATCATCTCAAACAAGTACCACGGTTAGTTATACACCTATAACAACATTTACGGTAGCCCCAACATACGAACCAAATGACAATTTCGGATTCTTTTTTCAAAACCATGTGAATGCTTGTACAACGCAGGGTGATTGGTATTATAACACTTCCACCAAGAAAATAGGAATGTATAGTTCTGGCACTCCATTAGGGGTTAAGGTCGCAGCTATTGATACTTTGGTTAATCTTAGTTCAAAAAGTTATCTCACATTTATTGATATAGAGTTTACAGGGGCAAACAACTTTGCTTTTTGGGCAACCGGTGCTTCTTATATTACAATTTCAAATTGCACTATATCATACTGCGGCGTAGATGCAATTCGCAGTCAAAATTCTTCTGCCAGTCATATCACAGTATCAAATTGCAATATATCGTATGCGAATAATTGCGGAGTATTAGACCGATCTTCCACTTATTGGACATTTCAAAACGATACAATAACTAATATAGGATTAGTTGCGGGAATGGGAGTATCAGGTGATGGTTCTAATTATTCTGGAACGGCAAATTTAGGTGATAATAGTCTGTTCCAGTATAACATATTAAAAAATATAGGATTAACTGCAATGAACTTTAGCGGTGGACTTACTATTCAATACAATTACATTGACAGTTTTGGATTAGTGCTGGATGATTGTGCAGGTATCGGTTGCAATACTTCACCTTCGTCGGCAACTATTCAAAACAACATTGTATTAAACGGCATAGGCGCACCCGATGGAACCCCTACTGGAATAGGCGGGGGTTCTGCAAATGGGATTTACATTGATGATGACAGCCCCAATAAAATTATACTGAATAATACAGTGGCATTTATGCAGCAATTAGGAATGGAAATACATAATTCGTCTAACATTGTTATTTCGGCGAATACTTTATTCAATAATGGAAGTCATGTTTTGCCAGGCGATAACGGCGGAGCAGGAATTGGAATTGGAGAAGATAATTACGGAAGTACCTTGATTCGGAATTTAACAATGTCGAATAATATTCTGGTTTATACAAATACTGATAATGCAATTTTACGAGTCAGCAGCATCAATGACGATATTTCGTCATTTGGGACCTTTGACAATAATTATTATTGTAACCCATTAATAAATAATCCCGATTTGTTATTTTATAGAAATCCTTCAGGCCCTAATTGGGTTACATTATCTGGATGGCAATCTTTCTCCGGCCAAGATGCCCACTCTAAAAAATCCCCAAAAACCATCACTAATGTTAACGATATAAGATTTGAATACAACGCTTCTTCATCACCTAAAACTATCAACCTTGGAGCAACATACATCGGGGTTGATTCAACAATTTATTCCGGATCCATTACCCTGCAACCCTATTCATCTGCGGTACTTATTTATCTTTCCGGAACGGTAGCCAATCAGCCACCCGTCGCTAATGCAGGACCTGACCAGAATTTTTTTTTGCCTACTAATTCTACTACACTCACTGGCAGCGGCTCTGATGCTGACGGAAGCATTGCTTCTTATCAATGGACTAAAATATCCGGACCAACGCAGCTCAACATCGTTTCGCCCACACAAGCACAGACGGTGATCAATAATTTAGTGCAGGGAACCTATCAATTCCAATTAACTGTCACTGATAATCTCGGCGCCACTGGAAAAGATACAGTGGTGGTCACAGTCAATGCTGCTCCCAATCAAGCGCCGAGTGCCAATGCAGGACCTGATCAAAACATTACTTTACCAACAAATAGCATTTCAGTTACAGGTAGTGGAAATGATCCTGACGGAACCATTGCTTCTTATCAATGGACTAAAATCTCCGGCCCTTCTCAATACACTATCGTTTCGCCAACACAAGCACAGACCGTGATCAACAATTTGGTGCAGGGCACTTATCAATTCCAATTGACCGTCACTGATAATCTCGGCGCAACAGGAAGGGATACAGTATTTATCACAGTCAATGCGGCTCCCAATCAAGCGCCGAGTGCCAACGCAGGTACCAATCAAAATATCACGTTACCCACCAATAGTGTGACTATTGTTGGGAGTGGTAGTGATCCTGACGGAAGCATTGCTTCTTATCAATGGACTAAAATCTCCGGTCCTTCTCAATACACTATCGTTTCGCCGACACTAGCACAGACTGTGATCAATAATTTGGTGCAGGGAACCTATCAATTCCAATTGACTGTCACCGATAATCTCGGTGCCACAGGAAAAGATACCGTTGTCATTACGGTCAATGCAGCCAACATTCCTCCCACTGCCAATGCCGGGCCTGATCAAAATATTACTTTACCAACGAATAGCATCACCGTTGTCGGAAATGGAAATGATCCGGACGGAACCATCGCTTCTTATCAATGGTCTAAAATATCCGGACCAACACAGTTCAACATCGTTTCGCCGACACAAGCACAGACTGTAATCAACAATTTGGTGCAGGGAACCTATCAATTTCAACTCACAGTAACTGATAATCTCGGCGCCACAGGAAAAGATACCGTTGTCATTACGGTCAATGCAGCCAATATTCCTCCCACTGCCAACGCAGGGCCTGATCAAAATATTACTTTACCAACAAATAGTATTACCGTTGTCGGAAGTGGAAATGATCCGGACGGAAACATTGCTTCATACCAATGGACCAAAATTTCAGGACCTTCTCAATTCACTATCGTTTCGCCAACGCAGGCACAAACAGTGATCAATAATCTGGTGCAGGGAACTTATCAATTCCAATTGACGGTAACCGATAACCAGGGGGCTACAGGAAAAGATACCATACAAGTTGTGGTAAATCCAGCCAATCAACCCCCGGTTGCTAATGCGGGGCCTAATCAAAATATTACTTTACCAACGAATAGCGTCACTCTTATCGGAAGTGCTAATGATCCTGATGGAACCATCGCTTCTTATTCCTGGACAAAAATTTCGGGACCGACCCAGTTCACGATCGTTTCGCCATCGCAAGCACAAACTTTGGTAAATAATTTAGTGCAGGGCACTTATCAATTCCAATTAACGGTAACCGATAACAAAGGCGCCACGGGAGTATCGACAGTAACTATAACAGTAAATGCCGCTCCCAATCAGCCGCCTACTGCTAATGCAGGACCCGATCAAAGCATTACATTACCTACAAATAGTATTACGCTGTCCGGAAGTGGCAGCGATCCTGACGGAACTATTACCGCTTACAAGTGGAGAAAAATTTCCGGGCCTAATTCAGGCAATATTACCAATGTTAATGCTGCAACCACTACAATAACCGGCCTGGTACAGGGTGTTTACCAATATGAGCTAAGAGTAACCGACAATAACGGCGCTTATGGAAGAGACACTATACAGGTTACTGTTAACCCGGCCAATATTGCTCCTACTGCCGACGCAGGTCCAAACCAAAATGTAACTCTACCTACCAACAGTGTTACTGTTTCAGGAAGCGGTGCTGATCCGGATGGAACGATAGTTTCCTATCATTGGAGCATCATTTCAGGACCATCACAATACAATATCGTTTCAGCTTCGCAGGCACAAACTGTTATCAATAATTTGGTTCAGGGCACTTATCAATTCCAATTGACAGTAACAGATAACCAAGGCGCAACGGGAACAGACATAATAGTAATTACAGTCAATGCTGCCAGCAACCAGCCTCCTGTTGCCGATGCAGGGCCTAATCAAAATATTACTTTACCAACTAACAGTGTTACACTTTCAGGAAGTGGCACTGACGCAGACGGGACTGTAGTCTCTTACTCGTGGACAAAAGTTTCCGGGCCGACTCAATTCACCATTGTTTCGCCCACGCAAGGGCAAACCACAGTGAATGGTCTTGTACAAGGAACCTATCAATTCCAGCTAACCGTAACAGACAACCAAGGCGCTACCGGAATAGCTATTGTAACAGTTACAGTGAATCCTGCACCGAACCAGCCTCCTGTTGCCAATGCCGGGACTGATCAAAATATTACTTTGCCGATTAATAGTGTTACTCTGAGCGGAAATGGCAACGATCCTGACGGAAGCATCGTTTCTTATCAATGGAGTAAAATTTCCGGACCCACTCAATTCAGTATTATTTCGCCCACACAAGCCCAAACCATAGTAAATAACCTGGTAGCAGGGACTTACCAATTCCAGTTAACTGTAACTGATAATTCCGGAGCTACGGGGACTGATGTAATTATAATTACCGTTAATCCTGCTCCTAATCAGGCACCAACTGCGAATGCCGGAACTGATCTTACCATTTATCTACCAACAAATACTGTTTCGCTTTCGGGCAGCGGGTGGGATCCAGATGGAACTATTGCTTCATATCAATGGACCAAAATTTCAGGACCCACTCAATTTATTATCGTTTCGCCGACACAAGCACAAACTGTCATTAACAATTTGGTTCAGGGAGTTTACCTGTTCCAATTGACGGTCACCGATAACCAAGGAGCTACCGGGAAAGACACAGTACAAGTTACAGTCAATCCGGCCAATATTGCTCCTACTGCTAATGCAGGACCCGATGAAAATATCACTCTCCCCACCAGTAATGTCACTTTGTTTGGAAGCGGCAATGACCCAGATGGCAGCATCGCTTCTTATCAATGGACTAAAATTTCAGGGCCTACTCAATTCACCATCGTTTCGCCAACGCAGGCGCAAACCGTGATCAATAATCTGGTGCAGGGGGTTTACCAATTTCAATTAACGGTTACAGATAATCAAGGCGCCATCGGAAAAGATACGGTTGTCATTACGGTGAATGCAGCCAATATTCCTCCCACTGCCAATGCAGGCCCCAATCAAAATATAACTTTACCAACTAACAGCATTACGCTTGTTGGAAGTGGCAGCGATCCTGACGGAACCATTGCCTCTTACCAATGGACTAAAATTTCAGGGCCTACCCAATTCACCATCGTTTCGCCAACTCAGGCGCAAACCGTGATCAATAATCTGGTACAAGGTACTTACCAGTTCCAATTGAAAGTAACCGATAACCAGGGAGCTACCGATACAGCAACGGTTACCGTAACAGTGAACCCGGCGCCTAATCAAGCTCCTACTGCTAATGCAGGCCCCAATCAAAATATAACTTTACCAACTAACAGCGTTACGCTTGTTGGAAGTGGCAGCGATCCTGATGGAACCATTGCCTCTTATCAATGGACCAAAATTTCAGGTCCTACTCAATTCACCATCGTTTCGCCGACCCAGGCACAAACAGTGATCAATAACCTGATACAAGGTACTTACCAGTTCCAATTGAAAGTAACCGATAACCAGGGAGCTACCGGTACAGCAACGGTTACCGTAACAGTGAACCCGGCGCCTAATCAGCCACCTATTGCCAATGCCGGGCCTGATCAGACAATCACGTTACCAGTTAATACTGTTACACTTTCCGGCAGCGGTACAGATCCAGATGGAACTATTGTGTCTTATTCATGGAGCCCTATAGCAGGACCAACACAGTTTACTATAGTTTCGCCTACACAAGCACAAACAGCTATAAATAATCTTGTGCAAGGTGTTTATGTTTTCCAACTGACCGTAGTTGATAATTCAGGAGCAACAGCAACAGATCTCGTTACGGTAACAGTAAACGCTGCAGGGCCTTCATCAGCACCGACTGCTAATGCGGGCTCTGATCAAGTCATTGTTTTACCTGTAAACAGTACTACCCTTGCTGGCAGCGGCACTTCTCCAAATGGAAGCATCAGCTCTTATGCATGGTCGCAGGTATCAGGGCCTGCACCGTCCACTATTGCTTCTCCCTCGCAATCTCAAACATCGGTGCAAAACCTTGTGGCCGGTATTTATGAATTTGAATTGCTGGTAACGGATAACAACGGCATGACAGGAAGAGACACTGTTCAGGTAACAGTAGAAAATTCTCCGAACAGAAACCAGGTATCCGCTTCTGCGAAATTGTATCCAAATCCGGCTTCCACTACAATCAATATAGAGATAGATGGAGCTACGGAAAAGAGTTCCGGTTATATCAAAATCTATAACTCAGCCGGACATATGGTGTACCAGGAAGCATTTACAAGAGATCAATTTACCATTACCAAGCAGATCGATGTGAGCGGTTTTGCAGGAGGTATTTATTTTGTAAGCGTCACTATCGATGCAAACACGCAAACCACTCTGAAATTTGTAAAGCAATAGAACGCAGCATATTTTTAAAATTCTTTCAAGATAAAACAGAACCCCGGATCCTGACACCGGGGTTTTTGTTTTTCACAGCCGTCCCAATCCAAATTCATTTCTGGCAAATCGCAGATCTGCCTGTATTATTATTTAAACTATTCTTTCGAAAAAGAATCGTTTTTTAGCCGCCTTGATCGCAGTGGATTTTGTTATTGTATAAGAACGCACTAATGCCCCCGTAAAATATTAAGGGTTTGTGAAAAACTTATCTTATTTATCAGGGTAGCCCGATCTCAAAATGTCTTTCCGGTATCTGAACATCAGCGAATCCTTTACTGATCAGCCGTTGCTGGAAATGCAGTTGCACATCATATTCTCCATGAACGAGGAAAAGCTGACGAATTTGTTGTTTATCCTGGCAAGCGAGCCACTGGCTCAGGTCCTCATAATCACCGTGTGCACTCATACTACGAATAGAACCAATTTCTGCATTTACTTCATGCGCCACACCAAATATGTGCACTTCCTTATCCCCTGCCATTAATCTACCACCCAATGAATGAGGCTCACAATAGCCTGTAAGCAGTATCGTATTCTTGCTATTTTCAATATTGTTGCTGATATGATGTTTCACCCGGCCTGCATCGCCCATGCCACTGGCGGAAATGATGACCATCGGCCCATTTTGAAAATTGAGCATTTTAGACTGATCCACTGTCTTCACATATTTCAAACCTTTGAAAGAAAAAGGATCTTTATCCATTTGCATGACCTTCTGGATCGTTTTATTAAAATACTGAGGATATTTTTTTACGATCTCAGTGGCCGAAATACTAAGCGGACTATCTACATAATAATCGAGGTCAGGTAACCGATTCTCCAGATCCAACTGATTGAGATCATACAATATTTCCTGCGTTCTACCTACACTGAAAGCCGGCATAATAAGTTTACCTTTTTTTTGCAAACAGGCTTTTTCTATCCAACGTAACAACATATCGGGAGTGGTAGTGCTCTGATCATGCAGGCTGTTGCCGTAGGTCGATTCCATTATGATATAATCTGCCTGAGGAAAATCTTCGGGGGATTTTAAAATAGCATCCCGGTAACGGCCCACATCTCCACTGAACGTAATATGAGTTTCCTTACCGTCTTCTTTCACTTTAATATTTACACAAGTGCTGCCGATGATATGTCCTGCATCGGTGAACATTGCCTGTACGCCATCAATTACATCAAACCAGACATGGTATTCCACCGTTACCAGTTGCTTTATACTTTCTTTAGCATCATCCATTGTATATAAAGGATGAAGAACCGGAAGCCCTTCCATCACTCTCCTCTTATTGGTATATTTTATATCATCTTCCTGTATCTCGGCAGAATCCTGCAGCAAGACATCGGTAAGATCCCGTGTGGCAGGAGTACAAAATATTTTTCCTTCAAATCCATCTTTTACGAGTTTAGGTATCAGTCCTGTATGATCCACATGCGCATGGGATAAAATCATTACATCCACTTCTGCCGGGTCAAATCCAAACTCACGATTCATCATGTCTGTTTCTTTGCCAAGGCCCTGGAACATGCCGCAATCCAATAATATTTTTTTCCCGTTCTTTAAGGTGAGCAAATGTTTGGAGCCTGTTACGGTTCTTGCTGCGCCGTGAAATGCGATCTTCATATAGCTGGTTTGTTGTTATAAAATAATTTTTATGTCGTCTTCACTTTAAAGGACCATGTGATAAAAAATTCAGCAACCACTTCATTCGCTTTATTTCTTCCTACTGATCTTGCCCTGATAGTTTGAGGAGTTCCTATGGTGACAGCTCTTTCTATCGCCTGCTGAAGTTCTTTGCCATCTTCGCAAACAAATGTCGTTGTATCTACTGCTTTTTTAAAATATTCCGATTCCACTTTTACCACCAGCATGGACACTGCCGGCTTTCTTTTATATACATGCAGCATAGATAATACACCGGTGCTCATTTCTGCTGCCATACTCAGACAGGCAAAATAGGTAGAACGAAAGGGATTTTTTGAAAACCATTTGTATGGCACTGTAACCTCGCATCTTGTTTCAGTAACATCCCTAATCCTTACAGCAGAAAAAAAAGCACTCGGCAATTTTGATAACATAAACAACCTGAATTTTACAGGATGTTTCATCAATCGCATGAATGCTGCCGAGTCGGGATTCATTTATTACGCTTTGTAATGTTTCTTGCCCAGCAATTTCGGACTCAGGTTGTTGAACAATCTGATTTTGTTTTCTTCGTATGATTCACAACTACCGCTTCTTAAAAATAGCACCTTCAAGTCAATTTTGATGCAGCCGCCGGTAAATAACTGTAATTTTTTTGCTCTGAATAAAACAGACAAGAGTATAAAACAACCGTTTTCGTTGTGCAGATGCAGAAAATTTTGGCATGCTAATACGGAAAAACAGCAACTAAAGAAAAAAGATCATATAGCTTCCACCTGGTTTCGCAGCAGGTCAGCAAATTCTTCCCGCTTCCTGATGAGGTGTGCTTTACTATCTTTGATCATTACTTCGGCAGGTTTGAGACGGGAATTAAAATTGGAAGACATTTCAAAACCATAGGCACCGGCATTATAAAAAACGAGATAATCTCCTTCCCGAACCTCATTCAATGTTCGCTCCCAGGCAAAAGTGTCCGTTTCGCAGATATTCCCGACGATGGAATAATTCCTTTCCGGTCCATTGGGATTGGAAATATTTTCGATATAATGATAGGCATCGTAAAACATCGGGCGGATCAGGTGGTTGAATCCACTGTTCACACTGGCGAAGGTTGTAGCCGACGTTTCTTTCAGCACATTCACCTGCGTAATAAAATATCCGCATTGGCTGACTAAAAATTTTCCCGGCTCAAACCATATCTGCAATTTTTCCCCTTTTGCGTTTACATGGTTGCTGAATGTTTCGTAGACCTTTTCTCCCAGGCGATAAATATCAATTTCTTTATCGCCTTTTTTATACGGTACTTTGAAACCTCCGCCGAGATCCACCGATCGCAATTCTTTAAACTTCGGAATAATATCGAACAACACTTCAATGCCTTTGATAAACACCTCTGCATCCTCAATATCACTGCCGGTATGAATATGCAGGTTGCGGACAAATAAATTGTACCGATCCACCAATTCGAGCACTTTATCTACCTGGTCAATAGGAATTCCAAATTTGCTTTTATCATGACCCGTGGAAATTTTAATGTTGCCGCCTGCCATGATATTAGGGCGTAACCTGATCCCTACCGGATACGTATGACCGAACTCTTTTCTGAATTTATCCAGGTTAGAGAGGCTATCAATATTGATGTTCACTCTAAAGCTTTGCGCTTCTTCAATCTCGCTGAAAGCAATGCCATTAGCAGTGTATAAAATTTCAGAAGGATCGAATCCTGCATGCAAAGCGAGTTTCACCTCATTGATGGAACTGCAGTCCACATTGGCGCCCAATGAACGGATATATTTTAAAATATTTACGTTGGTCAGCGCCTTGCTTGCATAATAGAACACTACATCACTTTTTTGAAAAGCCGTTTTGAGTTTCTGATATTGCTCTGCAATTTTTTCTGCGTGGTATACGTACAAAGGCGTTCCGAATTCTCCGGCGAGATGGATCAGTTGTTCGTGTGATAATTGTTCTGCCATAGTGCGCTAAGATATTAAAGGGCTTGGTGCGTTCCAAAACAGTCGTGCCACCCCGATCTAAACGGAGTGGCACGATATAAAAAAATGTTTCTTTTTCAATCTTTCTCTCCGTCAGAATCTTCCTTGTTGCTGATCAGTTCTCCCGTTTCTGTAACGGATAATTCAGCATCAGTCGATTCTTCCGGCCTGGCTCCTTCGCCGAATAAAGTATGCTTTAATATGGTAGGTTCTATTGCCTGGTCGGGGTTCACTTCTTTCAACTTCGGCAATTCTTCCGGTGAATTGATGCCGAAATAATCCATGAAGTTCTTTGAAGTAGAATATAACAGCGGTTGCCCCGGCGCTGTTTCGTTTCTGCCACTGATGATGATCAATTCTTTTTCCAGTAATCGTTGAACAGTATAATCACAATTCACGCCCCGAATGGCTTCGATCTCTCCTTTGGTAATAGGCTGTTTGTACGCAATGATAGCCAGTGTTTCCAATGCAGCAGCAGATAAACGTTTTAAAAATTTATCTCCATTCAGCTGTGCTATTGTTTTATGAAATTCTTTTTTTGTAAGAAATTGCCAGCCGCCTCCCAACATCGTTACTTCAAATGGATAAAAATCGCTGCTGTATTTTTCAACAATAGCTTCGATCGCTTTCTCCACCTGCTCTGCAGAAATATTTTCTTCAATAGCATTGTCCAGCAGTTCTGTGATCTCCGCTGTTGTTAATGGTTTGTCGCTTGAAAAAATCAAAGCTTCGATATGAGGGATTAAGTCAGAAGTATTCATATTAGTAATTGGGTCAAATGGTTCAGTAGGTTATTAAGTCAAATTAGCCAGTTGGATAAGTTTATTGTTGTTCTTTTTAAATTGAACGGGCAAATTAATCAATATGATCTAAAAACTATAATACTATTATTCACATTTCACATATTCTCGTCAGCAGATGTATTTTATAGGACCAATATAGCCATTCATCAACCGGAAATAACGATCCAATTTCTCATTGAGCGCAGCAAACTCCGGCTGCGTGATCGGGTTTATTTTCATTGCTATTACAGTTGCCGTCAATGTTTCTTTAGCCGAGCCAGGACTGTAATAACAAAAATTCTTATTTTCTTCATAATGAAATCTGCCATATCCGTCGCTGATATCTAATGCAATTGGATCTGCTGCATTTACAAACATAGCTCCCAATATTCCCTTCCCAAAATAGCAACAGACAGCTATAATTTTCCAGGCAAGATCCCCTATTTACATTTCGGTTTTATTCACTTCAGGATCTTCAAGCGGTAGTCCTTTTTTCATTTAATACTTTTTTAATAAGAAAATAAAATGACTACTAATCCTGAAGCCCATTCTAATGACCTACTGACTTACTGTGATTTTTTTCTTATCCCTGTAATGCCGCTGCGCCGCTTACGATCTCGGTCAGTTCTGTTGTGATGGCTGCTTGTCTTGCCCGGTTGTAAGATATCTTCAATGCCCGCAACATTTCATTGGCATTTTCCGTAGCCTTATCCATGGCGGTCATCCGGGCGCCGTGTTCAGAAGCATTTGAATCCAGAACGGCTTTATATAATTGAGTATTAAGAATGCGTGGCATCAGTTCGGCAATGAGTAATTCTTTGGCCGGATCAAAAATGAAATCCGCTTTGCTGGCGCCTTTTTTACCGGTCACTTTCGGAATGGGAAGAAAACGCTCCACCACGAAACGCTGAGTGGCAGCGTTTTTAAATTCACTATATACGATCTCCACCACATCAAATTGTTTTTCCCTGAAAGCCTGCATCGCAGCCTGTGCACAGGCCTGCACATTTTCAAAAGTGAGATTCAGAAAAATATCTTTATATGTTGCATCAGCTTTGTATTTATTCTTTATAAAATGTTCGTAGCCTTTTTTGCCAATACTCCAGATAGTGACATTGCCTTTCTTATTCTGGTCTGCATATTTTTCAGCAATGGTCGCCTTCGCCAACTTGATGAGGTTTGCATTGAAAGCTCCGCATAAGCCACGATCGCTGGTGATGACAATCAGCAATACTTTTTCAACGGGACGTTCAGTGGCCAATGCCATTTCGCTGCCACCTTCACTGTTGCTTACAATATTGCTTAGCAACTCCTGCAATTTTTTGGCATAAGGGCGCATCTGGATGATGGCATCCTGTGCCCGCCGCAATTTTGCCGCACTCACCATTTTCATTGCTTTTGTGATCTGCTGAGTGCTCTGAACCGAGCTGATCCTATTCCTGACTTCCTTAAGCTGACCGGGCATATTGAGTTATTTATTTCTGATCTTTAGCTATTAGCAGGGCTTGATTCCCCACCAAATTTTAATGGCCGCAAAGGTATGGGCTGAGCTGTAAAATTCCATACTCCTACTGAAAGAAATTAATCCACAAATTGACAGGTAAAATCCGGCTAATCCCGCAGTGTAAAATCTCTTTTTATACCATAAGACAGTGAAAAATGTCCGCCTTCCCGGGTGCTGTTTTTCACCGGATTTTCTTCTTCTTTGGATAATTCAAGATATACGGGTCCGTTCACCACTTTTTGCAGGTCTTCTTTAGTTATAGTAATGCGCCCATCTCGTACCGTATCCACCCGGTTGATATCTGTACTGGTAAATGCAGTATCGGTCAATAAAACCCGGACATAATCCAGCGAATCCAATCCACCGAGATCAAAAACGAGGTCGCCCCGCTTCACAGTATCGGGTACCTGTGTTTTTAAACTGATCGGTTGAAATTCAAATTCCTCTTTGTATTGTTTTTGATCCAGATCGGTGAAAACAATGCTGTGTTTGCCTATAAAATCTTTCAGTGGTGCGGATACTTCATAATATGCTCCTGTCAACTTAGAACTATCTACCGGAATTTTTTTGCCGTCTAATTCCACTTTAGAAGGGTCATCCAACACCAGCGTGGTTCCGTTAGGTCCGGCAAAACGATATTGCAATAATACAGTCACGCTATCCCGGCCTTCTTCGCCCCAAACTTTATAATCAAAATAAACACTCTGCGGACTCACATCTTTGTTGTTGCCTATCTCATTGCTGCCACAGGAACTGATAAGAACCGTAAAAAAGATGGAAAGGATGATGGTGTAAGATTTCATAAAATGAGTTTGGTATTGATTCGTTTTGTATTTACAAAGTTCGTTAAAGAAAAGGTAATTGAAAGGAGGCAGGAAGTATGATGTAGAATGTATGAAATCATGCTGTATTTTGATTGCTATATTGTTAATTATTGCTCAACTAAGAGATGGCCTACCTAACTCTTACCTCATACCTCTCATCCGGACTCCCGACTATTAACTATCTTTGCTCTCCCGATAAATCGGGACAAGTTCTGTCAAATTGGCTCACAAGTGCTTGTAGCACCGTTTTTGACGAAAAGGAAAAGTCAAAGAAGGCATTTAGTCAAATGAGTTATTAAGTAAGAATGATAAATCAACATTTTGACCAATGACCCACTGACCAATTTGAACAATAACCAATCAACTTATTAACGAATAACGAATACCCAATCATGGCTGGCATTCTTGCAAAGATCTTCGGCGGCAACAAGTCGGAAAAAGATGTAAAAAAGATCTCTCATTATGTAGAGAAGATCAACAGATTTTTCAATTCCTATCAATCGCTTTCTAATGATGAGCTTCGCAATAAAACGGAGGAGTTTCGCCGGCGCATCAAAGAACATTTAGCCAAAATAGATGCGCAGATCGAAGCCAAAAGCCAGGAAGCCGAATCACTTCCTTTCAATGATCTCCTGGGTAAAGATGCTATTTACCAGGAAGTGGACAAACTTAAAAAGGAACGGGATAAAGAAATTGAAAAAGCCCTGATGGAAATTTTGCCCGAAGCTTTTGCCGTGGTAAAAGAAACAGCAAGACGTTTTAAAGATAATCCGGAAATGGAGGCTACCGCTACCCAGCTGGACCGTGACCTCAGCGTAAAAAAAGATTATGTAAAAATTAATGGTGATAAATCCATTTTTAAAAATACGTGGACAGCTGCCGGTGGCACTATTACCTGGAATATGGTGCATTATGATGTGCAGTTGATCGGTGGTGTGGTATTACATGAAGGCAAGATCGCTGAAATGGCAACCGGTGAAGGAAAAACATTAGTATCAACCTTACCGGCATACCTGAATGCATTGGCTGGTGAAGGTGTTCATATTGTAACGGTGAATGATTACCTGGCCCTACGTGACCAGGAATGGAACGGCCCCATCTTTGAATGGCTGGGTATCACTGTTGATTGCATTGACAAGCACCAACCCAACAGCGAAGAAAGAAGAAAAGCCTATATCGCAGACATCGTCTATGGCACCAATAATGAATTCGGTTTTGATTACCTCCGCGATAACATGGTACACAATCCTGAAGAAATGGTGCAGCGCAAACATCATTATGCAATGGTAGATGAAGTGGACTCAGTGCTGATCGATGATGCCAGAACGCCATTGATAATTTCCGGCCCTGTTGCCAAAGGTGAAGATCAGCAATTTCATATTCATAAACCAAGGGTACAGCAATTGGTGCAGGAGCAGGAACGCATCGTCCGCAACTGCGTGAATGAAGCAAAAAAACGTTTTGCCGAAGGCGATGATGATCCAAAAGGCGGCGGCTTGTACCTGTTCCGTGCCTACAGAGGTTTACCCAAGTATGGCCCATTGATCAAATTTTTAAGTGAACCGGGTAATAAAGTGAAAATGCAAAAAGCAGAGAATTATTACCTGCAGGATCAGCAGCGCAACATGCATATAGTAGACGAAGAGTTGCTGTTCCAGATCGATGAAAAAAATAATTCGGTTGAATTAACCGATAAAGGCATTGCAACCATCACCAAATCAGGTGAAGATCCCGAGTTCTTTATTCTCCCCGACATCGGCGTCAAACTCGCTGAAATTGAAAAAAGCGATCTGCCGCATGAGGATAAAATGAAACAAAAAGAAGTAGTGCTGAATGATTATGCGCAGAAGGCCGACCGCATTCACTCGGTGCAACAATTACTGAAAGCATATACCTTATTTGAAAAAGACGTGGAATACGTGGTGATGGACGGCGCTATCAAAATTGTTGACGAACAAACCGGGCGTATCCTCGAAGGGAGAAGATATTCTGATGGTTTGCACCAGGCCATTGAAGCGAAAGAAAATGTAAAGATCGAAGCGGCTACACAAACCTATGCCACCATCACGTTGCAGAATTATTTCCGCATGTATCACAAACTGGCCGGTATGACAGGTACGGCAGAAACAGAAGCTGCGGAATTGTGGAGCATTTACAAACTGGATGTGGTGAGTATTCCTACCAACCTACCGATGGTACGTAAAGATCATAATGACCTTGTATATAAAACCAAGAGAGAAAAATATAAAGCTGTCATTGATGAAATAGAAAAACTGCGTAATGCCGGAAGGCCGGCGCTGGTCGGCACTACTTCGGTGGAGGTGAGCGAATTGCTGAGCCGCATGTTGCAGCAGAAAAAAATTCCGCATAATGTACTTAATGCAAAACAGCATGCCCGTGAAGCGCAGATAGTGGCTGAAGCAGGATTAGCAGGCGCTGTTACCATTGCCACCAACATGGCCGGTCGTGGTACGGATATCAAACTCGGACCCGGTGTGAAAGAAGCCGGTGGCCTTGCCATCATTGGTACGGAGCGCCATGAGAGCCGCCGTGTGGACAGGCAGTTGCGTGGCCGTGCCGGTCGCCAGGGAGATCCCGGTACTTCTCAATTCTATGTGTCATTGGAAGATGACCTTATGCGTATGTTCGGCAGTGAACGTATTGCAGGATTGATGGATAAGCTTGGTTACAAAGAAGGCGATGTGATCCAGCACAGCATGATCAGTAACAGCATCCAGAGAGCGCAGAAGAAAGTGGAAGAAAATAATTTCGGAATAAGAAAACGTTTGCTGGAGTATGATGATGTGATGAACAAGCAGCGTAACGTAGTGTATGCAAAAAGAAATCATGCGTTGTTTGGCGAACGTTTGGCATTGGATATTGACAATGCATTTTCCGTAGTATCAGAAAGCCTTGTGGCCGGTTTCCGGGAGCAGGAAGATTATGAAGGATTCAAACTGGCCTGCATTGTGAACTTTGGCCTCGATACGCAGATAGATGAAGAAGAATTCAAACGTGGTGACCTGAATACAGTTATTGAAAAATTGTACAACGAAGCCACATCCCATTACCAGGAACATAAAGAGCAATTAAAGAAGCAGGCAATCCCTGTTTTCAAAAACATTCGACTTACACAGGGAGCGCAGATAGAAAATGTGGTAGTGCCTTTCACCGATGGACGCAAAGGATTGAATGTGCTCACCAACCTTGACAAGACACTTAAAACAAATGGTGAAGAATTAAGCGCTGCATTGGAAAAAACAATCACACTTGTTGTTATCGATGATGCGTGGAAAGAACATTTGAGAGCGATGGATGATCTGAAGCAATCTGTGCAGACAGCTTACCTGGAACAAAAAGATCCTCTTGTAATTTATAAAGTAGAAGCTTTCCAGCAATTCAAGAACATGGATGCAGAAGTGAATAAAGATATCGTTTCCTTCCTTTGTCATTCATCTATTCCTATTCAACAGGAAGACGCCAGATTGAAAGAAGGCCGCCAGGAAAAAACCGATTACTCAAAAATGCGGGCCAACAAAGATGAAGTGGACCGTGCCGGGCAAGATTATGCTGCGAATGAAAGAGACAAGTTTGAACCCGGTGGCGGTGGCGATACTGCAGTAAAACAAGCTCCTGTAAAAGTTGCTCCTAAGATTGGAAGAAATGATCCGTGTCCTTGTGGTTCAGGAAAGAAATACAAACACTGCCACGGGAAGGAGGCATAGCTGAATAACTATAATATCCTTAATAGTATAAAGGCCGGCATGAAAATGCGGCCTTTTTTATTTCCCGCTTTTGGGTATAACTATTATGCTCCAGGTATTGCTTATACATGAGGCTTCCTGCCTTTATACATAGTTATCCCTTGAAGGATGAGCGAAGGATGAGCGCAGGGAAGTTGGAGCTAAGAGAGATTTTGAGTATTTTAGAAGAGGCTACATGCATCATGCTTAATGATGAAAGCATGCGGCTATGGTAAACTTAATAAAAAAAATTTATGGCGCAAAGCTTAAAGAACATATTACTGCACCAAGTGCGGGGACAGATTGGGAAGCAGATAGTGGTGAAACGATACCAGCTCTCCAAAGTCTCCTGACTTTGGAAGTTGTATGCTCGTGGTTTCTAACCATAATTAACACGTCACGCCTTAGTGTCCGTAAAAAACTTCGCCTCGCTTAGTGTCCCTCTAACCGAAATAAAATCACTTTACACAATTGGTTAATAAATATCCACGAAATGATCGGCGCAGGCTCGAACCACGGCATCGGTAATTCCAGTTTGTTGAAAGCTGCAAATGGGGATATAGAAAAAGATGGCGGTTCAAGTCAGGAATGGCGGATATAATGCTACTCGTTGTTGCCTATATCCGGTTATGAACGAAGTGCCAACAACAATGTTAACGGTTGTAAACTTAAAATGCATCAATGGTGAATGAACGCTTCGACAAGCTCTGTACATCCTTCACGGCGTAATGACCTAAATACAAATACACTTAAAGCAAGAAAAATACCTTTGGCTCCTTATCACTCGCCTTGATAAGTCATTTAAGTAAATAGGCACCTTGTAGCATAAATCACAATTCGATATTATTTTTGTCTACGCTTATGAAAGTTAAATTATCATTATTACTTATCCTTGTACTATTCTTGGCTGTAAGCAAAGCGCAAATTATCAGCACTTTTGCCGGTAATGGAACAGCAGGTTATTCTGGTGATAACGGTCTGGCAACATCCGCACAACTTAGAAACCCTTTTGAAGTAGCTTCAGACAACAACGGTAATATTTTCATTGCGGATGCTTTTAATCATGTAATTCGTAAAGTAGATAAGACAGGGACTATTACAACTTTTGCCGGAACCGGTACACAGGGTTATTCAGGCGATGGAGGACCTGCAACTTCCGCGAAGCTATATTATCCTTATTTCATAGGCGTTGATAAATCAGGAAATGTCTATTTTGATGATCAGAATGGAAGCGTAATAAGAAAAGTTGATTTATCCGGAACTATAACTTCAGTAACCGGGAATTTGCCGGGTGGTTACTCAGGAGATGGCGGTCCATTAATTATGGCGCAGTTCAGCGATATTGCTGGAATCAGCTTTGATAACGCAAACAATATGTACATAACGGATTTTGGTAATAGCGTCATCCGGAAAGTAAACGCAGCAGGTATCATTACTACATTCGCAGGAAATGGAATTGCGGGTAACACCGGTGACGGCGGGCTGGCCATTAACGCAAGTATCCGCACTCAAAGTCCTGTTGCAATAGATAATAATAACAACGTTTATATTGTTTCACATGTTGACAGTAAAATAAGGGTAGTTGATCCTTCAGGTATTATAAATACTTTTGCGGGTACAGGCGTTTCTGGTTACTCCGGTGACGGTGGGCTGGCTATCGCTGCAACATTTAATGCTCCCTGGCACATTTGTCTTGATACCGCCGGTAATATGTTTGTCCCCGACTATAATAACAAAGTCATCAGAAAAATCGATAAAGCCGGGAATATTTCGACTTACGCCGGAAATGGAACGTACGGATATAGCGGTGATGGCGGGCCAGCTTTGATGGCTCAGATTGCAGACCCTTGCGGAACTACCTGTGATAATGCCGGCAATCTTTATGTAGTTCAAAGAGATTTTCAAGTTGTAAGAAAAATAAGTCCATGTCTTCTTGCTTCTATCACTCAACAACCCGGCGATACTACGATTTGCAATTCAGGCAATGCCCGGTTCTCAGTCAATACTACAAATGCAACAATGTTCCAATGGCAGACAAATACCGGAGCAGGATGGAATGATATTACAGACAATGCAACATATTCAGGAAGCAGCACGGATCATCTATCAGTAAACAGTATCAGTCCAGCTATGAATTCGTGGCAATACCGTTGTATTGTATCAAATAACTGTGGAGCCACCTTTTCACTCCCTGCACAGCTGACCGTAAACACCCCCGCAACACCTTCTATAAACATAAATTCATCTGCAACCAACATATGTGCCGGAGATAATGTGATTTTTTCTGCGACGTTCCTAAATGCCGGAAGTTCACCATCTTTTCAATGGACAAAGAATGGAATAGTTGCAGGAACTAACTCTTCGATGTACAATGATAATGCCCTTAATAACGGAGATATTATTGAATGCTTACTTACATCCAGTAATAGTTGTCTCACAAACAATTCTGCTACCAGTAATTCTATTGTCATTAACGTATCCCCATTAGTAACTCCGACCATATCGATTAGCGCCACTACCAATAATATATGCCCGGGAGAAACAATCAATTTTACTTCAACTAAGAGCAATGCAGGAGCTTCGCCGGGTTATACCTGGTTTGTAAACGGAACTAACCTTTTTTTAAATTCGCCAACATTTGCAAGCAATACCCTTCAGAACGGAGATCAAATAATTTGTGTAATGCGATCCAGTCTTGGTTGTGTTACTTCCTCTGTTGTTGTAAGTAATCCCATTCTGGTCAGCGTAAATCCTGCTATAGTGCCAGCAATTACTATTACAGCATCTACGACTAAGTTATGTAAAGGAGAATCAGTAAGTTTTAATGCCACACCTGTAAATGGAGGCACTGCGCCGGTATTCGAATGGCAAAAAAACGGCCTTCCCGCAGGTAGCGGGAGCACTAATTATACGGATAGTAATATTTCAAATGGCGATGTAATCAGTTGCATTCTTATTTCTAATGCTGCTGGTTGCTTATCAAATCCTACTGTAACAAGTAATACAATATTATTATCATTATATCCAGTGCCGATAGTTATGCTGGATCATAACAACAGTTTGTGCAGCGGCGATAGCCGTGTATTAGATGCAGGCGTTTTTTCTTCTTACTTATGGAATGATGGAAGTACCGGACGAACTTTATCAATAAACAATGTGGGAGATTATTATGTAACCGTTAAAGATGAGAATGGTTGCATAGGCAGCGATACGACCAACATCGACAGCCTGCTTCCGAAACCAGAAGGCTTTGCGCCTGCCGACACAGCAATCTGTTCTTACGGATCGTTATCACTAAAAGCTCAAAACGGTTACAAAAATTATTTATGGAATACGGGATTTGCTGGACCTTCTCTCACCATTACACAACCCGGAGATTATTGGATACAGGTAACAGATTATAATAACTGCCAAGGAAAAGATACCGTTAAGGTTTTGCCTAAAGAATGCATGGTAGGCTTTTATATTCCTAACGCATTTACTCCAAACCATGATGGAAAAAATGACGACTTTAAGCCTCTATTATTTGGGAATGTCATACAATACAGTTTTACTATTTATGATCGCTGGGGGCAAATTGTTTTTCAGACCAGCACTCCATTAAAAGGATGGGACGGAAGAGTAAATGGGATAGAAAAAGATCCAGCCGTTTTTGTATGGATATGTAATTATCAATTTGAAGGTGAAGAAAAGAAAGCAGCAAAAGGAACCGTAGCCCTGATAAGATAAACTATCTCCCCTCCGAGTGTCTACCTCCATTAGTTCCCAGGCGAAGTCTCTGCCAGTAGTAATTAGTAAATAAATGAATGTGATGGCATGCCCCCGATAACTATCGAGGTACTGCCATTATAAACGACGAGTCCGTCAATATACAAATCCCCGCCGTGAGACTCGCCGATGAACTTATTCCCTTCGCCTCGACTCATTCTCCACGCAACCTTTTAATAGTATTCCCCGTTTTCATTATCCTGATTTATTCACGACTGTATTAAACAGAAACCGGTTTAAATTTGTTAGTGATGATATCAATTATAAAAAATCAATCATGTTTAAAAAGTATTGTTATTTACCCGTAGTAATTTTCAGCCTCTCGCTCTTTATTACTCAAGCCGGTTTTGCCCAATTGACGATGCTGTCAAAAGGATCTGCCGCTCCTGTATTTGCTGCCAAGGCCAGCCTTGCCGGTAAGGATTTTGATTTTTCATTGAAAAAAGCGCTTGCCAAAGGACCTGTTGTGGTCTATTTCTATCCTTCTGCCTATACAGGCGGCTG
>DASZXQ010000048.1:0-76115 GCA_035545755.1 Chitinophagaceae bacterium
GCCCAATTGACGATGCTGTCAAAAGGATCTGCCGCTCCTGTATTTGCTGCCAAGGCCAGCCTTGCCGGTAAGGATTTTGATTTTTCATTGAAAAAAGCGCTTGCCAAAGGACCTGTTGTGGTCTATTTCTATCCTTCTGCATATACAGGCGGCTGTGATCTGGAAGCTCATACTTTCGCTGAAATGAAAGATCAATTTACAGCAGCAGGCGCTACCATTATCGGTGTATCTGCAGATGATATTGATCGGTTGAATTCATTCTCTTCTGATCCGGATTTTTGTGCGGGCAAGTTCCCGGTAGCTTCAGATCCCGATGGCAAAATTGCAGCAACCTATGGCCTGCAGTTGTCACCTCCTGTGGCTGGTGCAAAAGATGTAAGGGGCCAGGAGGTTAATCATGGTTTCATCCCCCGGACGACTTTTGTCATTGACAAAAACGATAACATTGTAGCGGTCTTTTCATCGAAGTTAGATAAGATCGCACCTGACGAACATGTAAAAAAAGCGTTGGAAATTGTGAAGGGGTTATAATTGGAGAGAGAAATTTTATCATCATTGGTTTTTCTTGCAAATTCGGGATAATAGTTCGCTAAGATCACACTACGCAATTAGTTCGTGAAGACACAAACTATGGCATCGGGCATCAACCCGCCTTCGAAAAAATTTATATCTTTCATGCAAGATGAAACAATTTTATGTCCTTGCTGCTTTATTTTATTGCAGAGCAGCATCCGCTCAACTTCCGGTACGAAATGAGCCGAGGCATCATAATGTATTTGAGAATAATTTTGTCCGTGTGCTGGATGTGTTCATCGGGCCGAAAGACACTACATTATATCATTTGCACAATACGCCATCCGTATTTATTATTTATACCAAAACAAAAGTGGGTTCTCAACTGGCGGGTCAGTCTCCACAGGAAGGCATTAACCTGCCGGGCGCCGTCAGCTATGATAGTCTCAGCACCCCCCGCCTCCACCGGGTATGGAATGAAGACAGCAGTTGGTTTCATGTAATGGATGTTGAATTGACGGCTATTCATCATCGCAACGGTATTTCTGTTTTAAAAGATCCTTTATTACAATTGCTGTTCGATAAAAAAGAAGTGAATGGTTATGGCATTGAATTGAAACCCGCCAGCAGCATTCAATTGCCTGCATCTGTAAATGGCTATTTGGTTATCAGTAAAAGCGAAACAGAAATTGATTACCGGATCAACGGAGTGACTCAGCACCGCATCATGAAAGCGGGACACTATATATGGATAGAAGCCAGGAAGAGTTCTTCCCTCTCAACCGGCACCCGGCTACCCGCATCTTTGGTGCTTTTGCAACTGAAATAGGCTCCTAAAAGGCAGTTTTACTGAAAATCATCATGTTGTGAGGCTTCATCCGTGCGGATGGATCATTTATCCATACCACGGAATTGTCCGGGAGTACGGAAAAATGATTCAGATGCGCCCCCGAATCTTTCAGGAGTGCCCCGGATCTGTTCAGGAGTATGGAAAAATCGTTCAGATCTGCCCCGGAATCTTCCGGGAGTTCCACTGAATTATTCAGGAGTACGGAAAAATCATTCAGATGTGCCGCCGAATCTCTCAGGAATGCCACGGATCTGTTCAGGAGTATAGAAAAATGGTGCAGGCAGCAGATAAATTAAACCATACTGACACAAAATTGTTACTCTTATTGTCGGGCATTAACTTATTTATTTTAAAAACTGAATCATGAAAATTGGATTTATCGGGTTAGGAAATCTCGGAACTCCCATTGCAGAAAATTTATTAGAGGCACACAAACAGTTATATGTATTTAACCGCACAGCATCGAAAGCAACAGCTTTGGTGAAAAAAGGAGCAGTGCTTTGTAAAACAGTAAAAGAATTATCGGCTGAGTGTGACGTTGTTTTCAGTATTGTATCCAATGATGCAGCATTGAAAGAGATCACTGAAGGGAAAAATGGAATTGCCGCTAACCTGAAAAAAGGGGGCATTCATGTTTCTATCAGCACTATACTTCCTGCCACTGCGAAAGAATTATCCGGATTACATCAGCAACAACATAATCAGTATGTCGCTTGCCCAGTAATGGGCCGTCCTGAAGCAGCCAAAGCAAAAAAGCTGAACTTTTTAGTTTCAGGAGACAGACAGTCCATTGAAACAATAAAACCACTGCTGCAGCAGGCAGGAGCGGCGGGTATTTGGGAATTTGGTGATGAAGTTACCGCAGCTAATACGGCAAAACTCTGCAGCAATTTCCTGATCGTCTCGGCTATTGAAGCGATGGCGGAAGGAATACAACTGGCAAAGAAAAGCGGCGTAGATGCCCGGGCGTGGATGCATATGATGACAGAGACATTATTCAATGCTCCCGTTTACATTAATTACGGCAATATAATTTTGAACGAAAAATATCTTCCGGCAGGTTTCACATTACAATTGGGATTAAAAGATGTGAATCTTGTACTTGGACAGGCAGCCACCGTTAACGCCACAATGCCGATCGGCAATACCCTGCATAAACAATTCACTCACTCTGTCGAAAAAGGATTGAAAGAACATGACTGGACCGCTATTGCGGAAGTACTGAAATAGAGATTTTTTACCATAATTTTTTTGCCAAAACAATTTGGCGCTGCCTTGGTTCGGAAATAATTTTAGTTTCTTCTTTTTTCAAGAAATTTTAACCAATGTTATCGGTTCGTTAGAATTGAATAGGGCATTATTCTTTTGCATCTTTTTTGAGTCTTATGGATGAATCAAAAATTATAGGCTATGAAAAGATTAGTGTTGATCCTGGTGGTAACAGCGGTATCGATGGGTGCAACAGCTCAACATGCTATACTAGGACATGGCGGATACCGCAGGTCGCATGTAGTAGTTTCAGTGGTGAGGCCGGTATATTATCCTCCCTATTTTTACGGGTATTATGATCCGTTTTATTATCCGTTCTATCCCGGTTATGTTTACCGACACCCCGGTGAGACCAGGCTGGAACTTAAGATAGATGATATCCGGAATGATTACCGGGATAAGATCTGGTCGGCAAGACACGATAAAAGCCTGAGCAGGGCAAAAAGAAAAGCAATCGTTCACCAGTTGAAACATGACAGGGACCAGGCCATCAACCAGGCCAAAAGAGATTATTATAAGTCTCGTTGATACAATGCATGCGACTAAAGCTCTGTATCAATTACAGAGCTTTTTTATTTTTGGGATAAACCATAAAACCTGTGGCTACTCTTTTGCCATGCTGTTTTCGCTTACCTTTTTATTTTTCTATCTTTAGCAGGGACAAACTGCCTGTATGTATCACGCAACCAAAAAGAAAGTTCACAGCCTCCTGCATCCCGAAATAGTTGGCGATAGCCATTGGGACAGGATCATCAATATTTTCATTATAGTACTTATTATTTTGAACGTAACAGCAGTGATGCTGGAAACAGTGGATTCGATATATACCCCTCACAAGAGATTTTTTTACGATTTTGACCTTGTTTCGGTCATCATCTTTACTATCGAATATATCTTACGGGTATGGAGCAGTAACCATGATCCAAAATACCAACACAGTGTATACGGCAGATTACGTTATATGGTTTCGGTGCCGGCACTGATAGACCTTATCGCCATTTTACCATTCTATATCTTTCTTTTTATGCCTGTCAGTGAAATGAGCTATGGTTCTGATTTCAGGTTATTACGTATTCTACGTTTGTTGAGATTCTTCCGCTTGTTCCGCCTTACTGCCTATACAAAATCCACCAAACTCGTGATGAATGTTTTCAAATCCCGCTTTCATGATCTCATGCTGGCATTTGTATTAACCTCTTTCCTCATCATTATTGCTTCCTGCGTGGTGTATTTTGCCGAGCATGACGCACAACCGGAAAAATTCTCGAGCATTCCCGCCACTATTTACTGGGCAGTGATCACCCTGACCACGGTGGGATATGGAGACATTTACCCGGTAACCATTGTAGGGAAAATTTCTACTGTAATTATTTTACTGGCAGGCGTTGCATTGCTGGCATTACCAGCCGGCATCATCACTTCCGGTTTTATTGATGAACTCCGCAAAACAAGAAAGTCAAGGATCTGTCCTCACTGCGGTAAGCCATTGGATGAACATGAAGAACATTCATAGAATTCAGAGTTAAAGTACTTTTATAAAAAAACCGGGCAATTGCTTACCCGGTTCTCAATATTAATTATATCAGGTTATCAATTTTTGTTTTCAGTCAATCCATATTTATGCATATACCTGTCATACAGTTGTGTTTGTTTGTTTTCCAAACTAACTTTTCTTCCCTGTATGAATGCATCGGTGATGATGCTGGTACGCATGTCTAAAATATCACCTTCGCTGATCACAATATTGGCATCTTTTCCCACTTCAATGCTGCCGGTGCGGTCCTCAATGCCCAATACTTTTGCAGCATCCAATGTTATAGCCTGCAGCGCTTCTTCTTTACTCAACCCGTATGCAGCAGCCTGGCCGGCATCAAAAGGTAAATTGCGGTAGCGGCTTTCTTCATGATCATCATTCAGGCAAAACAGTACGCCAGCTTTCTTCAACATATACGGAGTTTTGAAAGGCTGGTCCACATCATCATCTTCCAGGGTCGGTAAACTGAATTCACGATTTAAGATCACAGCAATATTATTTTGTTTGAGCAGATCAGCGATCTGCCAGCTTTCGCTGCCCCCCACGATCACCACATCGAAACCAAACTCTTTTGCAAAATCAATTGCTACCAGCATTTGTTTTACTTCATTGCAATGAACATAGAACTTTTGTTTTTTGTCAAACAAACCTTTCACTGCTTCGAATTTCAGGTTTGTTTCGGTATGAGATGCTTCACCAAAATATGCTTTCGCTTCTCTGAAGAATTTTTTTACTTCTTCAATTTTGTCCATTGCTTCCTTTACCGGATCAGCAGCTGCTCCGCCACCTTGCTGAAAACGACCGGGAAAACCACCTCCAAATCTTCCGCGGCCACCACGAGCCAGCAAACTAGGCATATTGAAATGAATACCGATATCCATTTTATATGCGGCGTCTTCGTAATTCCAAGCGTCTAATTGCACTATAGTTGAGGATCCGGGAAGTAATCCTCCCAGCGGCGCAACGTTGGCTAACAAAATTCCGTTGGCACGTAATACACCAATGATCCTGGAGTCCGTGTTATATGCCACGATGGACCGGATATTGGTATTCCAATCTCCCAGTTCTGCAAAGTCATTGCTACCTCTTACTGCATTACCGGCAATTTCCCGAAGACCGAGATCGGTATTCGGTAAAATAAGACCAGGATACACCTGCTTTCCTTTTGCATCTACAATAGTACCCGATGCAGTAATGCCGGTGCCAACTTTAGTGATTTTTCCATCTTTTATTTCGATGGTACCATTTTCGATCACCTGGCCGTTGCCCACATGAATGGTGGCATTGGTGATACAAATAGTTCCTTTCTGCGCCGGTGCAGGATATACATCATCCTGCGCCTGCACCAATACAGTGAAAAACAGAAAAGAAATTATGCTGAGAAATATCTTTTTCATTGTATGCTGATTTATTGATTTTGATTAATGATGTCATCATAGCTGTCTATTTCCAAAATTCCTTTCTGATGATCCACGTCATCTTCACAATGCAGTATTACCTGCAAACTGGGTCTCGCCGCTGTTACACCGGCAGGATTGGTTCTTCCTTCAGCAAGCATCTTCTGGATCAGTCGGTTTCTTTCGGCGGCAATTTCCTTGCGCAATTGCAGATCATGCTGCCTATCGAAATAAATAGTACCATCCACGATCGTATAGAGCGCCACTGCGTAAATGCTCAATGGGTTATCACTCCATAGTACGAGGTCTGCATCTTTTCCAACCTTGATACTTCCTACCCTGTTATCGACATGCAATGCTTTGGCAGGATTGAGTGTTACCATTTTGAATGCATCTTCTTCACTCATACCACCATACTTCACACTTTTAGCTGCTTCCTGATTCAGGCGACGGGCCATTTCTGCATCGTCAGAATTGATACAAACATTCAGTCCCATTTTCTGCATGATGGTAGCATTGTAAGCAATGGCATCCTGTACTTCCAATTTGTATGCATACCAATCGCTGAAAGTAGAAGCGTTGGAACCATGAGCTTTCATTTTATCCGCTACTTTATAGCCTTCCAGTATGTGGGTGAATGTATTAATACGGAAACCAAATTTATCAGCCACTCTCATCAGCTCTGTAATCTCGCTTTGTACATAAGAGTGACAGGTGATGAAGCGCTTTTTATTCATGATCTCCACCAAAGCATCCAATTGAAGGTTTCTTCTTGTACTTGCCGGCAGCGCCTTCATTTGATTCTCATAATCCTTCGCTCTTGTGAACGCATCCATCTGCACTTCTTCCACTCCCATTCTTGTATCAGGATAACGGGTGTTACCCTGCGCCGATGCAGTACGTTTAACATTTTCACCTAAAGCAAATTTGATGAAAGGATCAGCGCCTTTGAATTTCAGATCTTCGTCATTCACTCCCCAACGTAATTTGATCAATTGTGTCTGTCCGCCGATGGTATTGGCAGAACCATGTAATATATGTGCAGTAGTAACGCCACCGCTCAATTCACGATAGATGGCTATATCTTCCGGGTTAAGATTATCTTGAATGCGAACTTCTGAAGTAACCGAAGCTGCGCCTTCATTGATTGAAAATGCTGCAATGTGTGAATGCTCATCAATAATGCCGGGCGTCAGGTTTTTCCCGGTTCCGTCGATCACACGGGCAGAAGCATCAGAAAGGTTTTTCCCGATCTGGGCGATCTTGCCGTTTTTCACCAATACGTCAGCATTCTTTAATATGCCTTCTTTTTCATTGGTCCATACTGTTGCATTCTTAATTAAAATCGTTTCTGGTTTTGGTAATGTATCCCATCCATAAGCTCCGAAAGGATAGTCAACTTTTCCTAAACGTAATGGAAACCTTCTGCGGGAGGTAGTATCAGCCTCAGAGGAAGCTTTTACTAAAGTAGCTGTCCACAACACAGTATTACCAACAGAATCTTCGCCATTTCCCTGCCATACATCTCCATTATTTACACCACTCAACCTTATGCCAGCGCCGCCACGACCACCGCCACCTCTTCCACCCTGAAATCCGCCGCCATTACCACCGGGCCTGCGAACTGGAGTAGTTGAAAAACTCAATTTGATCAATTTACCATCATAGCTAAACTTACCGGCCAATGTATCATTGCCGGAAAGTACGTTAGCAGAGCTTGCGCTTTTTACTTCCAGCGTATAACTTTTGGAACCATAAGGAGCATTGATCACTAAATTGTATTGACCTTTCACATCATTCCACAGATCTTCTTTCACTTCATACTTTTCACCCTGCACCCAGTTTTCAATAATAGATGTTTTTTCATTGAAAAGCGGGCCGTTAGTTATAAGGAAATTTGCCAGTTTGCCCTGATCCAGGCTTCCTACTTTATCATAAACTCCCAACCAAGTAGCTGGAGTTTTCGTCAACGCATCAAAAGCTTTTGATTCACTCAACCCATATTCAATTGCTTTACGCAAATTGGTCCAGAATTGTTTTACATCACGCAGGTCTGCACTGGTAAGACAGAAAGGAATATTTGCTTTTTCTACCACAGCAGGATTAGTGGGCGCCAGTTCCCAATGCTTCATATCACGCAATGAAACAAATCTTGCGTCATTAGGATCGTCCATATCCTGTGCCTGCGGAAAATTAAGTGACAGTATCAACGGAGCTTTAGTGGCTACAATATCATTGATACGCTGGTAATCGTCGCCGCCGGTTTTGATAATATATTGTACGCCGAATTCATCACCGATACGATCAGCACGGATCACACTCCATTTATCGTTTGCCTCAAATATCTGGGGCAGGCTTTGATTATCGTTCCAGGCCTGCAAACTCAGGTTCACTCCTTCTTTTGCCGGATTGGTTTTATACCATTGTCCATCGAGGTAAGTCTGGCGCAACAATGCTACGCTTCCCATCATGGAACTTGGGTAGCTTTGTGTGGAAGTGCCTTTACTGAAAGAATAATTCGCTGAAGCTTTTTCTTTTACCATTACAAGATTTTCCTTTAAATCAGCCAGCGTCACAAAAGCGCCGGTTCCTCTTGCGATCCCATCCTTATCATGAGTGAGCACAGAACCGAATCCAACATCACGAAGAGATTTTGCTTTAGCCGGATCCGCAGCAAACACTTCGAAAGCATTTTCCTGACTGCGAATTGCCTGGTTCCAACCATAAGCTCCTTTTGTATTAGAAGTCATTTGTTGTTGGAAAAAGCCGCCTCCGCCTGCGCCTCTTCCACCACGGGCTGCTGATTCAGGAGCCGGCATCCCATAATCGGAATAAATGTCGATCAGGGAAGGATAGATGTACTTGCCGGCGCAATTCACCACCACTGCATCGGATGGAACTGTCACTGATGTTCCCACCGCTGTTATCTTTCCTTCACGGATAACCAGTGTGGCATTACTTAATGTAGTTTGTCCGTCTTTAACAATGGTGGCATTCGTAAAGGCGTAGCAGCCAGTACGGGGATCAGCCACTCCATTAACGGGAAAAGTTTGCTGCGCCAATAACGATGTTGCGATGTAACACAAAGCGAACATCAACCCCGGCCGCAGCAGGAGTTTCATTTTTCTCATTGCAATATTAGTTTTAGTTGTGATGATAGATAAATGAATAAATCACTCATAAAAATGAGAGAGCCGAATATAAAGCAAATGTGGAATACAAAGAACAGAAAATGATGAATGATTATAAACATGAAATAAAATCTTGATACACTATTGTTTTATCTGAAACCGATTGGCATCAGCAAATGGGCGGAAGTTTGCTAATTTTGATGAAAATGAATAATGGGTATGCCCAAGACCAAATCATTGTTTACTATTCCTGATTTTGTATTGTCGCCAAGGATCGACCAGGTAGGTGCGGAAGAGAGAGCCAGCCGTTTCACAAAAAGAAGTATTAAAAAAGAATCCAAAGTGAATGGATTGAAGCTGGTGTTGAACATGATTGACCTGACCACATTGGAAGGAAAAGATACAGATGGTAAAGTAAAACAGCTTTGTTATAAAGCGATGCATCCGCATGATGCTTTGCCGGGATTACCGACTGTTGCCGCAATATGTGTTTATCCAACGATGGTGAAAGTGGCGAAGAAAGCATTGGAAGGTTCAGGAATAAAAGTGGCATCTGTTGCTACAGCATTTCCCAGCGGGCAGGCGCCGAGAGATGTGAAAATAAGAGACACCAAATATGCGGTTGCCAATGGCGCTGATGAGGTGGATATGGTGATCAGCCGTGGTAAATTTCATGCGGGAGAATATAATTATGTGTTTGATGAAATAGCTGCCATCAAAGAAGCTTGCGGCGATGCGAGATTAAAAGTTATTTTAGAAACAGGTGAACTCGGAACTTTTGATAAAGTCCGTCGTGCAAGTGATATTGCCATGTATGCCGGTGCAGATTTTATAAAAACATCAACCGGGAAAATTCAGCCCGCTGCTACCATGCCCGTGACATTAGTAATGCTGGAAGCGATCCGTGATTTTTATTACAAAACAGGAAGAATGGTGGGCATGAAACCTGCAGGTGGAATTTCCAAATCAAAACTTGCTTTGCATTATTTAGTGATGCTAAAAGAAGTATTGGGAGAAGCATGGATGAATAATCACTGGTTCCGGTTCGGAGCAAGCAGCTTAGCGAATGATGTATTAATGCAGTTGGTAAAAGAGAAAACAGGGATTTACCAGGCTGCAAATTATTTCAGTGTGGATTAAATCAGAACCAGGATTGGGGTGGATTTAATGGATTATGAGGAATAAATCATACAAATCTCTTAATCTATCAAATCATGGTTCAGACAATTGGTGAATAGCGAACAGAACGATGAAGGGAGTGACACAACAGACGATGAGTAGAGTTGTTGTCGCCGGTAACATAAAAAATAAATTATGCCAACAACAAAAAAGCCTGTCCGCCGTGGCGGGAAAGTAGCAACAAAATCAAATACGATCAAACTGAAATTTGATACAAGTTGGTCGTACGCACCTGCTCCGGAAAGTAAAAGCGCTGCGACGATCAAAAAGCAATATGATCTATTCATCAATGGCGAATGGGTGAAGCCTTCAGGCAATAAATATTTTGATACGATCAATCCCGCGAACGAGGAAAAATTATCTGAAGTAGCTGATGCAAATGCAGCAGATGTGGATCGTGCCGTAAAAGCGGCGAGGAATGCGTATGAAAAAGTGTGGAGAAAAATGCCGGCAAAAGAAAGAGCCAAATATATTTTTCGTATTGCAAGAATGATACAGGAAAGAGCAAGGGAATTGGCGATCATTGAATCACTGGATGGTGGCAAACCAATTCGTGAGAGCCGTGACTTTGATGTGCCAACAGCAGCGAATCACTTTTTCTATTATGCCGGCTGGGCCGATAAATTAGATTATGCTTTTCCAAACAGAAATGCTGAGCCTTTAGGAGTAGCAGGACAGATCATTCCCTGGAATTTTCCTTTGCTGATGGCTGCATGGAAAATTGCACCGGCGTTGGCAACGGGAAACACTGTTGTATTAAAACCTGCAGAAACAACTCCATTAACTGCATTGAAATTGGCAGAAATAATTCAGGAGTCCGGCTTACCTGATGGTGTTGTAAATATTGTTACCGGTGCAGGAAAAACTGGTGCTGCAATTGTCAATCATCCCGACATTAATAAAATTGCTTTCACCGGTTCTACAGAAGTTGGGAAAATAATTCAGCGAGCCATTGCGGGAACGAATAAGAAAGTGACATTGGAATTAGGTGGTAAAGCAGCGAATATCATTTTCGAAGATGCGCCAATTGACCAGGCTGTGGAAGGTGTGATCAATGGAATTTATTTTAACCAGGGCCATGTGTGTTGTGCCGGCTCAAGATTGTATGTACAGGAATCCGTAGCAAAGCAAGTGATTCGAAAATTGAAAGACAGAATTGAATCGCTGATCGTCGGAGATCCGATGGATAAAAACACAGACATTGGCGCTATCAATTCCAGACAACAACTGGAAACGATCCATCAATATTTAAAGATCGGAAAAGAAGAAGGCGCTGAAATGTATGAAAGCAGTTGTTCATTGCCCGGAAGAGGATTCTGGTGCAGACCGACTTTATTTACTAACGTAGCCCAAAGTGCCAGAATAGCGCAGGAAGAAATTTTCGGACCGGTGTTGGCTATTCTCACTTTCCGCACGGATGATGAAGTGATCGAAAAAGCAAACAACACACCTTATGGACTAAGTGCCGGTGTCTGGACAGATAAGGGTTCCAAGATCTTCAATATGACAAAGCGAATGAGAGCCGGAGTAGTTTGGGCAAATACATTTAATAAGTTCGATCCCTCCTCTCCTTTCGGTGGTTATAAAGAAAGCGGATTTGGAAGAGAAGGAGGCTTACATGGATTGTTGGCGTATGTGAATCTTACAAACTAAAAATTCAAAAGTCAAAATTAAAAACAGGCACTAATTCACTTTTTACTTTTGACTTTCAACTTTTGAATTTTACATTATGGAAAAACAAGAAATAAAAAAATCATCGCTCAGCATCAGTGAAGATGGATTGGAAAAGAAACCCTCTTCCAAACGCTTAGAAGTTTTGAAGACGTATAAAATTTATATCGGCGGGCAATTCCCAAGAACGGAATCAGGGAGATATTATGTGGCAAAGAATGCAGCCGGAAAACAACTTGCCAATATCTGCTTAAGCTCAAGAAAAGATTTTCGTGATGCGGTTGTCGCAGCAAGAGGAGCATTTGGCGGCTGGAGCAACAGAGCAGCGTTCAATCGTGGACAAATTTTATATCGCATGGCTGAAATGCTGGAAGGAAGAAAAGCACAGTTCATTGATGAATTGATGCAACAGGATGCTACAAAAGGAAAAGCCGAAAAAGAAGTTAATCTCGCTATTGATCGTTTGATCTATTATGCAGGCTGGTGTGACAAATACCAGCAGGTATTCAGCTCAGTAAATCCTGTAGCTACTTCGCATTTTAATTTTTCTGTTCCGGAACCAACGGGAGTTGTTTCTGTTATTGCTCCGCAACATGATTCATTGCTTGGGTTGGTTTCTGTTATTGCACCTGTTATTGCGGGAGGAAACACCTGTGTTGTTTTGGCATCAGAATCAAAACCATTATGTGCGGTTACTTTTGCTGAAGTGATCAATTCTTCTGATATGCCGGTTGGTGTTGTCAATATTTTAACAGGAAAAGTATCAGAATTGGCTTCCTGGTTTGTAGATCATATGGATGTGAATGCAACCATTTTTTGCGAAAAAGATTCTGATATGCAAAAGATGATGCGGGAAAAATCAGCGCTGAATGTAAAACGGATCGTTTTCCATGATAAAGTGAATTGGTATAATGCAGAGGGACAATCGCCCTATTTTATCATGGATACGCAGGAAATAAAAACCACCTGGCATCCTATCGAGAATATTGCCGGATCAGGAGCGGGATATTAAAGTTTAAAATACTTTCATGAAACTGTTTTTCATCATAGCATGCTCGCTAATCACAGCACCGTTATTTTCGCAGGATTCATCACTGCTGAAATTGCCGGACAACAGTTCCGTGATTGTACATAAGGATCCAAGACTTGATCTTTTGGTCAAGAAACAATCAGAGATCAATGAAGCAATCTATCGCAATTCCCGCCGCACCGCAAAAGGTTTCCGCATTTTGGTGATCAATACCAGCAAAAGAAATGAAGCGATCGATGCCAAGGCAAAAATGTATATGTACTTTCCTGAACTGAAAGCATATTTAATTTATCAATCTCCCTACTTCCGTCTGAAAGTAGGCAATTTCAAAGAACGTGAAGATGCGGAAGATTATCAGAAAAAAATCAATAAATATTTTCCCAACGGCGTGTTTATTGTGAATGACATTATCGAGGTGAAACCTGATGATGATCCTGAGAACCCATCGCCGGGTTTATAATTCCTTGCAGGCAGGATATCAATTTGTATTTTTGCCGGATGATTGAAACGATCAAAGCACTTGCAGAAAAATTTGCCCCGGAATTCATTGATATCCGCCATCATCTTCATGCATATCCTGAATTAAGCTACCAGGAATTTGCAACCTCCCAATTTGTGCAGGATAAATTAAGAGAATTAGGAATACCATTTGAGATAAAAGCAACAACCGGAGTCGTTGGCCTGATCAAAGGAAAAAATCCGGATATAAGAATAATTGCCCTTCGTGCTGACATGGATGCGTTGCCGATCAAAGAAGCGAACGATGTTCCTTATAAATCTACAAAAGATGGCGTGATGCACGCCTGCGGGCATGATGTGCATACAACTTGTTTATTGGGAGCAGCAAAAATTCTGAATACATTAAAAAACGAATGGGAAGGAACGATCAAACTGATCTTTCAACCCGGTGAAGAAAAAAATCCCGGTGGTGCCAGTTTAATGATCAAAGACGGCGTGTTGGAAAACCCGAAACCGCAAGCCATTTTCGGGTTACATGTAAACCCGCAATTGGAAACCGGTAAATTAAGTTTTCGCCCGGGCAAATCAATGGCCAGCGCCGATGAATTATATTTTACTATCAAAGGAAAAGGCGGACATGCTGCCACTGCTCATTTAACTACCGATACCATATTAATAGCAGCTCAGCTGATCGTTGCGCTTCAGCAAGTGATCAGCAGAAATAAACCTCCGCTTGTTCCATCTGTTCTTTCTATCACTTCTATACAAGGTGGATATACCACCAATGTGATCCCTAATGAAGTGAAACTGATGGGAACACTCAGATCACTGGATGAAGAATGGAGATGGAAGGCGCATGAACTGATAAAAAAAATGGCTACAGAACTGGTGCATTCAATGGGTGGAGAAATTGATGTGCACATTGATGTCGGTTATCCTTCTGTTCAAAATGATGAAAAGCTCTATGAGATTGCGAAAAAGAAAGCCCGGGAATTCATGGGAGTTGAAAATGTAGAAGAAACTGAAATACGGTTAGGCGCAGAAGACTTTGGTTATTATTCGCAGCTTATTCCCGGTTGCTTTTATCGGCTAGGCACCCGCAATATAAAAAAAGGTATTACGTCCAGCGTTCACACTCCTACTTTTAATATTGACGAAAACGCTATTGAGATCGGAATGGGCATTATGGCCTGGCTGGGCAGTTCCGTAAATTTTCCGGACTGATATTTATCAATATGCCTTAGGATTATTATTTTGTACATTGCATCCCCTTTTATTTATAAAAGCAGCTTAGGCGATACAGAACAGAATTGTGATGACAGATGAACCAAAAAATCATTTATGCAAAACGAACTTCGTAAACAGCAGGCTCTTGAGTATCATGCCAAAGGAAGACCCGGAAAAATTGAAGTAGTTCCTACCAAAGAAGCCAAGACGCAAAGAGACCTTTCATTAGCATATTCGCCAGGTGTTGCTGAACCTTGTAAAGAAATTGCAGCGAACGTAGAAAACGTTTACAAATATACTGCGAAGGGAAACCTGGTAGCGGTGATCAGCAATGGAACGGCTGTGCTTGGGCTAGGTGATATTGGTCCCGAAGCCGGTAAACCGGTGATGGAAGGAAAAGGCGTGTTGTTCAAAATATTTGCTGATATTGATGTTTTCGATATTGAAATCAATGAAAAAGATCCGGAAAAATTCGTACAGATCGTAAAAGCTTTGGAGCCCACATTCGGCGGCATCAACCTGGAAGATATTAAAGCACCGGAATGTTTTTATATTGAAAAAAAGCTGAAGCAGGAATTGAAAATTCCTATCATGCATGATGATCAGCATGGCACTGCCATCATCAGCGCTGCTGCGTTATTAAATGCTTTGGAAATTCAAAAGAAAAAAATAGAGAAAGTAAAATTTGTTGTCAGTGGTGCCGGAGCTGCAGCCATCGCTTGTTGCCAATTATATGAAGCGTTGGGTGCAAAGCATGAGAATTTCCTGATGTTTGACCGGAAAGGTGTATTGCATAAAGGAAGGACCGATATGGATGATTTGAAAAAATTATATGCAGGCGCCGATCATGACCTGTCATTGGCTGAAGCCATGAAAGATGCTGATGTATTTATTGGTTTGAGCAGCGGTAATGTCCTGTCACAGGAAATGGTGAAAAGCATGGCGAAGAATCCAATTGTATTTGCGATGGCCAACCCCGATCCCGAAATAAGCTGGGAGGATGCTACTTCGGCAAGAAAAGATGTAATTATGGCAACAGGTCGCAGCGACTATCCGAACCAGGTAAATAATGTATTGGGATTCCCTTATATTTTCCGGGGTGCATTGGATGTTCGTGCTACTCAGATCAATGAAGCAATGAAACTGGCTGCGGTAAAAGCATTGGCAGAATTGGCAAAGACAACAGTGCCGGATATTGTGAACATGGCCTACAATGAAAAAAGTATTTCTTTCGGAGAAAATTATATTATTCCCAAACCACTTGATCCGAGATTGCTTTCAACTGTTGCGCCTGCAGTTGCAAAAGCTGCAATGGATAGCGGCGTGGCGCAGCATCATATTTCCAATTGGGAAACTTATATCAACAACCTGAATAAGAGATTGGGCAACGACAACCAGGTGATGCGGATCATCGGCAACAAGGCCCGCCGTGATCCGAAGCGGATCGTTTTTGCCGAAGCTGATAATGTTAAGATATTGAAAGCAGCACAGATCATTTTTGATGATGCTATCGGGTATCCCATCTTATTGGGAGATGAAAATAAAATTAAGAGTATTGCTGCGGCCAATGCAATTGATATAGAAGGCCTGCCCATTTTTGATCCCCGCAGTGATGCGATGGAAGAAAAAAGGAATGCGTATGCAGAAATATTCTTTCAAAAAAGAGGACGCCGGGGCTTTAATGCCTATGAATCCAAAAAAGTAATGAAAGACCGGAACTATTTCGGATGCATGATGGTGGAATGTGGCGATGCTGATGCAATGATCTCCGGGCTTGCAAAAAATTATCCGGATACGATTCGCCCTGCTTTGCAAACGATCGGAACAGAACAAGGTGTAAAGAAGATCGCGGGTATGTACCTGATGCTCACCAAGCGTGGACCATTGTTCCTGGCAGATACCACTGTTAATTTCAATCCCACTGCAGAAGAATTAGCGGACATCACACTACTGGTAGCCAACGAGATCAAAAATTTCAACATCACTCCACGGATCGCTATGCTGAGCTATTCTAATTTCGGCAGCAGCAATTCTCCGGAAGCAAGGTTAGTGGCAGAAGCAAGAAAAATTGTCAAGCAAAAAATGCCCTCTCTGGTCGTTGACGGCGAAATGCAGGCCAGCGTAGCATTCAATAAAGAATTAATGAAGGAAAATTATCCATTCTGCGAATTGGTGGATAAAGATGTAAATACTTTGATATTTCCCAACCTCGCCTCAGGCAACATAGCATACAACCTCATGAAAGAATTGGAAACAGCCGATGCTATCGGTCCCATTTTACTCGGATTAAATAAACCAGTACACATTTTACAACTGGGAAGCTCCGTACGCAGCATCCTGAATATGGCGCTGGTGGCAGTGGTGGATGCGCAGATCAAATGCAAAGCTCCTACAGACGAGATCATCAAACGTTCTCCCTGGTGGAAAAGACTCCGGAAATCCTCAAAGGAAATCTGAGCAACCGAACATAATAGCTGCATTTTTGAAATGAAAACTTTCATTTCAACTTAGTTTTTCATTGCTACATTTGTATTTTACATTGCGAAACTTCCAATGAATATTTTCAGAGATATCGGCCGCTACCTGCTCATGATCAAAGGAATGTTTTCCCGCCCGGAGAACGGAAAGATGTATTGGAAGGAATTCATGCATCAATGTTCCGATATCGGCATCGGTTCATTGGGGATTGTCGCAATTATTTCTGTATTTATCGGAGCTGTTTCAACTATTCAAACGGCTTACCAGTTGGTAAGTCCATTGATTCCACGTTCCACCATTGCTCAAATTGTCAGAGACACGGTGATACTCGAATTTGCCCCTACCCTTGTTTGTATTGTCTTAGCAGGCGTAGTTGGCAGCAAGATCGCCAGCGAGTTGGGCAATATGCGTGTCAGTGAGCAAATTGATGCTTTGGAGATCATGGGCATCAATACCAAAACGTATTTGATTTTGCCCAAAATAGTGGCAGCATTGGTCGTCGTTCCTATGCTTGTTGTAATGGCAATGGTACTTGGGATCTGGGGAGGAAGAGTGGCAGGCAGTGCAGCGAATATCATTTCGGGATATTCATTTGATAAGGGACTGCTGGAATTTTTTGTACCGTACAATGTAATTTTTGCTTTGGTAAAATCATATGTATTTGCATTTATGATCTCCAGTGTTTCGGCCTACTATGGATATTTTGTAAAGGGCGGCGCCCTGGAGATCGGAAAAGCCAGCACCAAAGCAGTTGTGGTGAGTTGCATACTCATTCTTTTTGGAGATTATGTATTATCAGCTTTGTTATTGTAATGTTTAGCCGGCGTTTTAATAAATTCATTTGGGCAGCCTGGATAATAACAGGAATCGCAAGCGCATTCTTTTTTTTAAAGCGAAACGATTTCAGCAGTTATACTCATTGGTCCAATTACAGCGATCTCTATCCTGCCAAAGGGCCCGGCACGAAAGAATTGGCCAACTGGAAAGAATGCCGCACACAATACAGCGAGGAAGAAAAAGAAGCCGGGAAAAAATTATCCGCAACAGAAGCAGGAATTAAAGAGAATGATCCGGTTCTTACCAAAACAATAAAACTCGGACAATGGATCATCCATAGTTTATGGCAATGCAAAACAGGCCGGCCATCAGATTCAGTTGACCGATTGCGCCCCATGGCAATTCTGGAGACCGCCAAAGCACGAAAAACACCTGTCTGGTGCGGAACATACGGAGCTTTATTTTTATTTTTTTGTACCTGCCAGAATATTACCTGCAGGTACATTGAAAGCATCGGGAAAACCGATAGCCATGTTATCAACGAATGTTATATACCCGAGCTTCGGAAATGGATCATGGTAGATCTCACTCATAAGATCATAACTGCAACAGATAATAAAGGTAATTACCTGAACACGGTGGACATAAAAAATATTTACAATAACAACCTTAGCAAGAACGTAAATGTTCTTTATGTAAAAGACAGTGCTGATGCATCATGGGCTCCTGCCGACAGCATTAAAACAGAATGGAAATTTTATTTAGGAGGCGAAAGTGTTTTGCGCTATTATCATCTTATCTATCTGACTATGGCATACAAAAGTGCCGAAAAGGCAAAGCGGTACTTCCTCCCAACTTCCTGGTATGAAGTTTACTCTGAAGAACCAGAATCCAATGCGTGGTTTTTTACCCGGAGTTTTATCACCATTTTCTGGCTGCTTATAAGTATTTTTATATTCCTGAGTTTTTTCAAATTAAAAAGGAACCCTTGATCGAATTAAAAAACATAAAGAAAAGTTTTGGCGACCGAATTGTATTGGATGATATTAACGCGGTAATGAAAGCCGGTCAGTGCAATCTCATCATAGGCACCAGCGGTAGCGGAAAGACGGTGCTAATGAAATGCATGGTTGGATTGTTTGAACCTGATAGCGGAGATATTTTATATAATGGCAAAAGCTTCACCGCCATGAATCATGATGAACGCACTGAGATACGAAAAGAGATTGGTATGTTGTTCCAGGGCGCTGCGTTATTTGACAGCCTGACGGTAGAACAAAACGTGATGTTCCCTTTGAATATGTTTACCAAATGGACACCCAAACAAAAATTGGACAGAGTAAATGAAGTGTTAGCGAGAGTGAATTTGGAAAACACCAATAAAAAATTCCCGGCTGAATTAAGTGGTGGCATGAAAAAAAGAGTGGGCATTGCCAGGGCAATTGTTTTAAACCCAAAATATCTTTTTTGCGATGAGCCAAATTCCGGCCTCGATCCGCAAACATCGCTGGTAATTGATAAACTGATCCGTGAAATAACCACCGAATTTAATATTACCACTGTAGTCAATACGCATGATATGAACAGCGTGATGGAGATCGGGAATTATATTCTTTACCTCTACCAGGGCTGCAAAGAATGGGAAGGCAATAATAAAGAGATCATTTTTTCAAAGAACCAGCGATTAAATGAATTTATTTTTGCATCTGAATTTTTGCAGGATGCAAAACAAATGCGGATGCTGGAAGAAAGCGGTAAAATGCCAAACCCGCACAAACCCCAATAAAAGGAAAATTTCGTTCCGTTCTTATTCATTGCATTTTAAGGCTTACTTTTGCCGGACTTTAAAATTTGTATGAGTATTCTTGTCAATAAAAATTCGAAAATTTTAGTTCAGGGTTTCACCGGTACCGAAGGTACTTTTCATGCTACTCAAATGATCGAGTACGGTACCAATGTTATCGGAGGTGTCACTCCCGGCAAAGGTGGCAGCAAACATTTGGATCGCCCTGTGTTCAATACAGTAGCTGATTGTGTAAAAGCGACAGGCGCCGATGTAAGTATCATTTTTGTTCCGCCAGCATTTGCAGCCGATGCGATCATGGAATCAGCGGAAGCGGGTATTCGCTTAGTGGTTTGTATTACCGAAGGAATACCAACACAGGATATGGTGAAAGTGAAAAATTATCTGCAGGGGAAAAACACAAGACTCGTCGGTCCTAACTGTCCGGGTGTTATTACTGCGGGAGAAAGTAAGGTGGGCATCATGCCGGGATTCGTTTTTAAACCCGGAAGAATTGGTATTGTTTCCAAATCCGGTACGCTTACTTATGAAGCAGCGGATCAGGTTGCAAAAGCAGGATTGGGAATTTCAACGGCAGTTGGTATTGGTGGTGACCCGATCATTGGCACAACCACTAAAGAAGCGGTGGAATTATTTTTCAATGATCCGGATACAGATGCTGTTGTCATGATCGGCGAGATCGGCGGTGGCATGGAAGCGGAAGCAGCCAGATGGGTGAAAGCAAGCGGTAATAAAAAACCAGTTGTTGGTTTCATTGCCGGACAAACTGCTCCTCCCGGACGAAGAATGGGACATGCGGGTGCTATTGTCGGCGGCGCAGATGATACTGCTGCTGCAAAAATGAAGATCATGAATGAATGCGGAATATATGTGGTGCAAAGCCCGGCAGACATAGGAAAACGAATGGCAGAAGTCATGAAAAAGTAATGTTAAAATAAAACCTCTTCAAAACTGAAGAGGTTTTTTGATTAGAGCCATAATCGATTTCTATCAGCCAATCTCTTGTTAATAACGTACTACTCCCATATTACCGGCAAATGAAAATTAGTCAATCACACAACGATAATTTTCCTGATCAATAGTTTATTGTAAGTCAATTCTGTTAATTCCAATTTATTATTCTTACAACTACATATCCGTATATTTCTTTCTCCAGATCTGTTATAAAGTAATTGCATAAAAGGTGTGATATTGGTTCAGGATTTATCCACTTTATCAGTGCTCTCCGCCTGAAAGGTTTCTCCGCTTTTATGAAATTATCATTTTCATGCATCTTAAGCAAGCATACAATCATTTACTTTGTACCAAATCTCGACTCATGCCCGTACGACCAATTAAAAAAATTTTGCTGTTCAGTGTATTTTTAAGCCTTTTTACAGGTGCTTCAGCGCAAATTCCCCTCAAGAACTATGAATCAGAATGGAAGAAAGTGGAAGCATTTGTCCAAAAGAATCTTCCGAAATCCGCATTGGAGCAAGTGAAGAAGATCTACAGCATGGCCAAAGCCGATAAGCAGGATGCGCAGATCATCAAATCGTTATTGTATATGACGTCGCTCCAATCAGAGACCCGCGAGAATAATGATGTACAATCCATAAAAGATTTTGAAAAAGAAATTGCGTCTGCCAATCAACCGGCACGTTCGATCTTACAAAGTATCGTTGCTGAAATGTACCTGGATTATTTCGCCAATCATCGCTACCAATTTTATAGTCGAACTAATACCATCAATTTTCAGAAAGATGATATTGCCACCTGGACGTCTGATGATCTTAATAAAAAGATCACTGAGTTGTACTTGCAATCTATCAAAGAAGAAAAATTATTGGAACAGACAAAACTCGAACCTTTTGACGCTATCATTACAAAGGGGAATGTTCGCCACCTTCGCCCTACCCTATTTGACCTGCTGGCCCACCGGGCACTGGATTATTTTAAAAGTGATGAAAGAGATATTTCCCGGCCAGCTTATGCATTCGAAATAAACACTTCATCTGCATTTGATCCGGCATCCGATTTTGTTAAAGTAAAATTTCCAACTAAAGATTCAGCGTCTCTTCAGCAAAAAGCATTATTGCTGTTTCAAAAATTAATAGCATTTCACTTAAACGATGCCAAGCCTGATGCTTTAATTGATGTTGATATAGAAAGAATAGTATTTGTAAATGAAAAAGGAGTTCAGCCGGATAAGAAACAATTATATGTATCTGCCCTGAACCATATTGCCCGGCAATATGAAAATTATCCTGCTGCTTCCCAAGCATTGTACCTGGTAGCGCAACAATACAATGAAGATGCTGATGAATACAAACCTTACGGAGATACTACTCATCGTTTTGACCGGATAAAAGCAAAAGAAATTTGTGAAAGAGTGCTGCAACAGAAAGATTCTTCTGAAGGAAAGATCAATTGTTACAACCTGCTTAACGAGATCAATCAAAAGGATCTGTCATTTTCAGTTGAGAAAGTAAATATTCCCAATCAGCCGTTTCGCTCATTAGTGCAATACAAAAATTTTACTACACTTTATCTGCGGATCGTTAAGTCTGATGAGAACCCGGTATCAGAGCCGGAAAATTTTTATGCTGATAAATTCTGGGAAAAACTTATAGCCACAACTCCAATAAGAAGCTGGCAACAATCCTTACCCGATACCAAAGACCTGCAACGGCATAGTGCAGAATTAAAAGTAGACGGTTTGCCAAACGGCAGATATGTACTGATCGCTTCAACAGAAAAAGATTTCAACCTGAAAGATGGGTTCATCAGAGCCAGGTATTTTTATGTTTCCGATATCAGCTTTGTTAATAATGGAAGAAATTACTTCGTAGTAAACCGGGAAACAGGGCAACCACTGGCCGGAGCTACCATTCAATCATGGGAAGGGAGATATGATTATAAAACCTCAAAATATATTTCGGAAAAAGGAAAGGCATTTAAAACAGATGAAAAAGGGTATTTCAATTTTGAAACAAAAAAAGATGCTACCACTTATGGCGTTAATTACCGGCTCGACATTACATACAACAACGATCGTCTTTTCCTGAATGATGAATTGTATGACTATTATTATAACAACAATGCGGCAATTACCTCTTCAGAAAATATCACAGTGTTTTTATTTACAGATCGTTCCATTTATCGCCCCGGGCAGACTGTTTTTTTCAAAGGCATTGCTGTAAGTAAAATGACTGACGAAACCACCAGTACGATCAAGGCCGGTTATGATACTAAAGTTTATTTGCGCAATGCAAATTATCAGACCATCGATTCAATGAATGTAAAAACCAATGAGTATGGTTCCTTCTCAGGAAATTTTCAGTTGCCACAATCCGGATTGAATGGAAATTTTACCCTGTACATGAAAGACAATAAGGGGACGGTCGATTTTTCTATGGAAGAATATAAGCGGCCAAATTTCTATGTGGACTATGAAAAAATAAAAGGTACTTACAAGGTCAATGATTCCATAAAAGTTACTGGCATTGCAAAAGCCTATGCAGGCAATAATATTGATGGCGCCCAGGTGAAATATCGTGTAGTTCGCCAACCACGATTTATTTATTCATGGATGTTTTGGCGTTGGTGGCAACCTCCTGCCAAAGAAATGGAAATTGCACATGGAGAAATGCAAACGGATAAAGATGGAAAATTTGATATCAGGTTTGCAGCTATTCCCGATCTGACCATTGATAAAAAATTTGATCCGGTATTTGATTATACCATTTACGCAGATGTTACAGACATAAACGGTGAAACGAGAAGTGGTCAATCTTCCGTTACAGTCGGCTATCAATCTTTATTATTAAATGTAGATCTGCCTTCATCGCTTCCGTCAGATAGCTTGAAAAATATTACTATCCTTACTACCAATATGAACGGCGAGTTTGAAGCATCTAAAGTGAATGTCGTTATTTACAAACTGAAACAGGAAGATCGTTTGATCCGCAACCGTTACTGGGATCGGCCTGACCAGTTTGTGATGAGTAAGGAAGAGTATATCCAAAATTTTCCGCATGATGAATATGATGATGAGGCTGATTACAGAAGCTGGGATGATCAAGAAAAGGTTTTTGAAAAGGGAGATTCAATCAATGAAAATTCAGAATTCAAAATTCAAAATTCAAAACTTGCACCAGGCTTTTATAGAATCGAGGTTTCAACAAAAGATAAAGACGGCAATGACGTGAAAGATGTAGAATACATCGAACTATACAATGAAAAGAGCAATCAACTCACCAATGCAAAATATTTGTGGACGCAGGGATCAAATCCCATCGAGCCGGGAGAAAAAACGAATATTCAGTTAGGAACTTCCGCTGATAATCTTTTCGTGATTGAACATATTGATAAGCAGTCAGGAGTCAGGAGTCAGGAATCAGGAGTTGGGAATTTCAGTGTTGTTCAATTAAACAATGAAAAGAAGTTGTTTGATTTTACAGCAACAGAATCGGATCGTGGCGGATATGGAGTAAATTATTTTTTTGTAAAAGACAATCACTTTTATGAATTCAATGATGTGATCCGCGTGCCGTGGACTAATAAAGATTTGAAAATTGAATACGCTACTTTTCGTGATAAAACTTTGCCGGGAAGTGAAGAAAAATGGAAAGTAAGAATTACCGGTTATAAAAATGAAAAAGTGGCAGCAGAAATGTTAGCCAGTATGTACGATGCATCGTTAGATCAATTCAAATATCATAGCTGGAATGAGCCTTATTTATGGCCGATTTATTATTCCGGGCAAAGATGGAATAGTAGCTATAATTTTAGCCAGTTAATATCACAGCAACAGGCAAACAATAATTCAGATTTTAAATACCTTAAGAAAGAATACGACTATTTAATTTTCAGCTTGCTAAATAATATATATGGCTATGGCGGCAATGTTATTCGCTTAAGAAGAATCAGTAGTATTGCTCAGCCAACAATGGCATTAGAAGGAAAAGTAGCAGGGCTACAAGAAGCTGTCGTTACCGGTCATGGCAAACAAAATAGAAAAAGCGATTCCACAGCTTTTAGAGCAAATAATGATGAAAATCAAATTTTTGAAAAAGTAGATGTAACGTTGCCCGACGGTACTCATATTGTAAATGGAAGAATAATTAACAAAAACATTAAACCTGAAAATAATCAAGAAACTCAGATCAGAAAAAACTTCAACGAAACTGCGTTCTTCTTTCCTGTCCTGCACACCGATTCAACAGGGTCAATAGAATTTTCATTCACTATGCCGGAAGCATTGACAAGATGGAAGTTCATGGCATTGGCTCATACGAAAGACCTGGCATTCGGATATAGCACAAAAGAAATTGTTACACAAAAACAACTGATGGTACAACCTAATGCTCCGAGATTTTTAAGAGAAGGAGACCGGGTTGAATTCAGCGCCAAGATCGCTAACCTCACTGATAAAGAATTGACCGGCTCAGCTGAATTACAATTATTCGATGCAGCAACTAACGAACCGGTTGATGGCGCTTTTCAGAATATGTATGCCAATCAATACTTCACTGTCGGTGCAGGACAAAGTGAAGCAGTAAATTTCCAATTACAAGTTCCCTATCAATTCAACAAAGCATTGACATGGCGCATCGTTGCCAAAGCTGGCGATTTCAGCGATGGTGAAGAAGCATCACTGCCTGTTCTTACAAACCGGATGCTTGTCACTGAAACATTACCATTGAATATGAGAGGAACCGGAACTAAAAATTTCAAATTTGAAAAATTGCTGAATTCCGGAAATTCCGAAACATTACAAAATCATGCACTCACCATAGAATATACCAGCAATCCTGCCTGGTATGCGGTGCAGGCGCTGCCCTACCTCATGGAATATCCGTACGAGTGTGCAGAGCAAACATGGAACCGCTATTATGCAAATTCATTAGCAACAATGATCGTTAACAGTTCCCCCCGTATCAAACAGGTATTTGAGAAATGGAGAACAGAAGACACAGCGGCTTTGCTTTCCAATCTTCAAAAGAATGAAGAATTAAAATCTGTATTACTGGAAGAAACTCCCTGGGTGCTGGATGCAAATAATGAAGAACAGCAAAAGAAAAATATTGCTCTCTTGTTTGATATGGTAAAAATGAGCAAAGAACTGGATGCTGCTTATGAAAAATTAAAACAGATGCAAAGCAGCAACGGTGGGTTTGTCTGGTTCAAAGGAGGGCCGGATGATCAATACATCACTCAATACATCATTACCGGAATTGGGCATTTGAAAAAACTGAATAGTTATTCAAAAGATCAGGACACCAAATTGAAACAAATACTCAATACTGCCCTGCCTTATCTTGATAAAAAAATTAAAGAAGATTATGATGAACTCGTAAAATATAAAACGGATCTGAAAAAATATGTTCCGGGTTATACAGAGATACAATATTTATATATGCGCAGCTTTTTCCCGGAATATCCCATTGCTTCAAATTCGCAAAAAGCATATAATTATTTCAGGCAAAGAGCGCAGAAAACCTGGGTGCAGCAAAACAAATACATGGAAGGAATGATCGCTTTGTCATTGTACAGGACTGGTGACGCAAGAACTCCGGCTGATATTTTGAGATCATTAAAAGAAACTTCTATTAATAATGAAGAGCTCGGCATGTATTGGAAAGATATCAGTAGCGGTTGGTTCTGGTACCAGGCGCCGATTGAAACGCAATCGTTGTTGATCGAAGCTTTCCAGGAAATTAGTAAGGATACAAAAACCGTTGATGACCTGAAAACATGGCTACTCAAAAACAAACAAACAAATAACTGGCAAACGACAAAAGCAACAGCAGAAGCTTGTTATGCTTTATTGTTGGAAGGAAGTGATTGGATCAGTGAAGCACCGCAAGTAGATATCAAATTGGGAAACACAGCTATCAATTCAAATGATAATAAGCAGGAAGCAGGGACCGGGTATTTCAAAAAAATTATTGATGGTGCAAGCGTAGAGCCCAATATGGGAAATATCAGTGTAACAGTTCAGCCCTCCAGTGATCAAAATAAATCTGCCACATCATGGGGAAGTATTTACTGGCAATATTTTGAAGACCTCGATAAGATCACTCCTGCTGCTACTCCGTTGAAATTGGTGAAGAAATTATTTATAGAAAAGAATACTGATAACGGGCCGGTACTTACACCGGTAAGTGACGGTGATGAATTAAAAGTCGGAGATAAGGTGAAAGCGAGAATTGAACTGCGTGTCGATCGGGACATGGAATATGTGCACATGAAAGATATGCGGGCCAGCTGCATGGAGCCTGTGAATGTATTGAGTGGCTATCAATGGCAGGATGGTTTAGGTTATTATGAATCTACCAAAGATGCCAGCACGAATTTCTTTTTCAATTACCTGAAAAAAGGAACGTACGTCTTCGAATACCCATTGTTCGTGACCAATAAAGGAAATTTCAGCAATGGGATCACTTCGATTCAGTGCATGTATGCACCTGAGTTTAGTTCGCATAGTGAAGGAATCAGAGTAACTGTGGAATAAAGCCCTGAACTTGAAAAAAGTCTAAAAATATTCAATATTCAACGCTCCATACTTAAGGAATGATGAATACCCAATAATTGAAAATTGATTATTGAATATTGGGTATTGAACATTTATTTTTGTTTCATGCAAATTGAATATTTAGTTGTTGGACAGGGGATCTGTGGTACATGGCTCAGCTATTTTTTGAATAAAGAAAAAAAGTCATTTCTCGTCATTGATGATAACCAGCCGAATTCATCTTCCCGGATCGCAGCCGGCATCATCAATCCCTTTACAGGAAGAAGGATCGTAAAAACGTGGATGATTGATGAATTAATTCCTTTTATTGAATCATCATATTCAGAGATAGGAAAAGATCTTGGCATTACCGCACTTTCTCCAAAAACAATTATTGATTTCTTCCCTACCCCACAAATGCGAGAAGCTTTTTTGCAACGACAAAAAGATGAACCTTTCTTGCAAACAGCCAGTAATGATGATGAATTCAGAAATAACTTCAATTATGAATTCGGGTTCGGCAAGATCAATCCTTCATTTATCGTTCATTTGGAATCTTTGCTTCCAGCGTGGCAAAATCATCTTAAAAAATCAAATCAAATTACTAAAGAAAGTTTCGACCTTTCTCAATTAAAAATTTCAGCTGACAAAATTCATTACAAAGAATTTGTAGCTGAGAAGATCATTTTCTGCGATGGAATTAGCAGTTTAGAGAATCCTTTATTGGCCCGCTTACCTTTCGCATTTAACAAAGGAGAAATGTTACTCATCGAAGCAGATGGTATTTCTCCTGACTACATTTATAAAAAAGGGATCATCCTTGCCCCGCTACAAACAAAAGATATTTTCTGGGCAGGCACTAATTACATTTGGAATTATATTGACAACTTGCCGACAAAAGAATTTCGTGAAAAAACGGAGCATCTATTAAAAGAATGGTTGAAAATTCCGTTCAATATTTTGGATCATCAGGCATCAGTTCGTCCGGCGAATGTGGAACGAAGGCCGTTTGTGGGAATGCACCCGGCTCATAAAAATGTTGGTATTCTTAATGGAATGGGAAGTAAAGGTTGCTCCCTGGCGCCTTTTTTTGCAAAGCAATTAGCGGATCACCTTATCTATGGAAAAAATATTTTGCCTGAAGCGGATATTCTCCGGTTCAGAAAAATATTAAGTCAATAAAAAAAAAGATTACCGAATAACGATCGCAGCCGGTTGGTTTCGTTTTTTGTACTGGATGAAAAACTTTCTTGCGAAATAGATCAGGGTAATTGTTAACATGGTTCGGATTTTAATATTTTACATGGGGTTAACGGATCCTGGTTTAGAACTTTGCACAACGCTTCATACAGGTCTGTCATATTCTCTTTCAATCCCTGCGGGTTTTCGAAAAACGCTTCCACACTCACAGCCCAGAACTCATGCAGGTTACTGAATGCATAGCTTCGCAAATAACTTCTCCGGTTGGTGATCACATCTGCCAGTATCGGGCCGGTGCTGCTGGAAAACCGCTCATAGTTCATCCTGAAATGTGAATCAATTCCGTATTGCGCAAAAAAATTATTATACAATAATGCATGCGCCATTTCATGAACGGCAACGTTGATATTATCGCTCTTATTAGAATAGCCGTATAAAAAATGTTTCCATGATAAGTAAATACCCTCAGGTGCTACATGGCCAATGTACAATTCTTCGTCGTCGTCCATACGATAAGCATCGGCCAGTATATAAATGTCATTAAAATGGGACAGCAAATAATTTTTCAATCCGAACGTCACCTGCACTGCGGAAGCGCTGACCAATATTGCGGTGTCATCATTATTTTCCAAACCGATGTAGTGAAACTTTTTACTTTCCTTGAAGCGATGCACTCTTGAAACAAATCGCTCTTTTTCTTCCTCAGGAAGTTCATTGAAGTAACTGAAAAGGCTGCCGATTACGAAGGAGTAGTTATTATAAACAGAATCGCTGATGACTGTTTCATCAGGGACGGTGGCGGAGGTGGCATCGGATCCGCTGGAAAAAATTTTATTCAGTTTTCGCAGGAAAGTCCGCATAGCATACGGTTCGAACCTTAAATATAGATATTTGATTTCCAATTTGCAAGCCTTCAGCAGTTTTGTTGGTATATTTGCCGGCCGCTGAAAATGGGATTGCATAAGGTTTTGGTAGTCAGCGTTCATACTACTATCAACGTCCCTTGCGTCGCACTCTTCAGCTGCATCAATTCTACTCAGCAATATTGAATTTTTTATATGTACAGAACTCATACATGCGGTGAATTAAGGATCGCCGAGAAGGGCAAACAAGTTACGCTCTCCGGTTGGGTACAAACTATTCGGAAGTTCGGCGCAATCACTTTCGTTGATCTTCGTGACCGCTACGGTGTCACACAATTATTATTTGGCGAAAACCTGAACAAACAATTAGATGAAAATCCACTGGGCCGTGAATTTGTATTGCAGGCAACTGGCTTAGTTTCTGAAAGAAGTAATAAAAACCCGAACCTTCCGACAGGCGATATCGAGATCAATGTTGATTCATTCAAAATCCTGAACAAATCCATTGTTCCCCCTTTCACCATCCAGGATGATACGGATGGCGGCGATGACCTTCGGATGAAGTACCGTTACCTTGATCTGAGAAGAAATATTGTCAAGAAAAATATTGAACTGCGCTATGCAGTGAATCGTGCCGCAAGAAATTACTTACACAACCATGGATTCATTGATATTGAAACACCGTTTCTCATCAAATCAACTCCTGAAGGAGCAAGAGATTTTGTGGTGCCTTCAAGAATGAACCCGGGACAATTTTATGCATTGCCACAATCACCGCAAACGTTCAAGCAATTGCTGATGATCAGTGGATACGACCGGTATTACCAGATCGTAAAATGTTTTCGTGACGAAGACCTCAGGGCCGACCGCCAGCCGGAATTCACACAGATCGACTGTGAGATGAGTTTTGTAGAGCAGGAAGATATTCTGAACACTTTTGAAGGAATGGTAAAATCCATTTTCAAAGAAGTAAAAGGAATTGATTACAATGAAAAGTTATCCCGAATGAGTTGGGATGATGCCATGCGTTATTATGGGAATGACAAACCTGACATTCGTTTCGGTATGAAGCTGGTGGAATTAAAATCACTGTTTGCGGAAGAAGAAAGAAATGTTTTTAAAGAAGAAATTGAAGCCAGCGGATTCAAAGTATTCAATGATGCTGAACTTGTGGGAGCCATTGCTGTTCCCGGCTGCAGCGAGTATACCAGGAAACAGACCGATGAATTGACAGAATGGGTAAAACGTCCGCAGATAGGTATGGCTGGTTTAGCGTTTGTCAAATACAATAATGATGGATCGTTGAAAAGCTCCATTGACAAATTTTTCGATGAAAATAAATTAAGACTCTTAGTAGAAAAATGCCAGGCAAAACCCGGTGATCTTCTTCTTATCCTTGCAGGAAAAGAAGAACGCACAAGAAAAGCTCTAAGTGAATTACGACTGGAAATGGGCGAACGTTTAGGTTTTCGAAAAGCAGATGAATTCAAATTGCTGTGGGTATTGGATTTCCCATTATTCGAATTCAGTGAAGAAGACAATCGTTGGGCCGCCCGTCATCATCCATTCACTTCACCCAAACCCGATCAAATACATTTACTTGATGATCCCTCACAGTACGGAACTATCAAAGCCAATGCTTATGATATGGTGCTGAATGGAAATGAAATTGGCGGTGGTTCCATCAGAATTTTCCAAAGAGATGTGCAGGAAAAAATGTTTTCAGCTTTGGGCATGAGCAAGGAAGAAGCCTTACACAAATTCGGGTTTCTCCTTGGCGCATTTGAATACGGTGCTCCTCCGCATGGTGGCATTGCTTTTGGCTTTGACCGTCTTTGTGCTATTCTCGGCGGCAGTGAAAGCATCCGTGATTTTATTGCCTTTCCTAAAAACAATGCAGGGAGAGATGTGATGCTGGATGCTCCTTCAACCATTGATGATAAACAGTTGGATGAATTGCAGATAAAATTGGATTTGAAATAATCATAAACGGTTTTCAACTCGTAATTAAAATGAAAAATGCGAAGCCTGCCACTTCGCATTTTTATGCCATTAAATCTCGTAACAGGGCATAAACATTCTTAAAGAGAATGTAAAATATTAATTTTTCATTTTACCATAACAAGGTTCTGACTTTGTAAATTTGTTTCTATTTACAAAATGAATTTTCCCCAATGAAAAAAATTATTCAATTCCTGTTCCTGTTCCCGTTGGCGTTAAGCGTAACGGCGCAAGTAGTATCAGAAAATCTTTTTTACATGGTGGATACTCCGGAGTCATTTGCAAGTTTCAAAACTAATCTCAGCCAGATCTCCATAGTTTGTCCCCAGACTTTCCAGATAAGCAAGGAAGGAGTGATCTCCGGGTCGGTAGATCACCGCATATTGGAATTGGCAAGAGCAAATAAAATAAAAGTGATGCCGCTGATTGTGAACAGTGGTTTCACTGCACAGTTGTTACATACTATTCTCAGCAATCCGCTGGCAAGAAAACGTTCGATCAAAATGATGCTCGAATATGGCAAGAAATATAAATTAGATGGCTGGCAATTCGACCTCGAAGGATTGAACATTTCCGATAGAGACAATTACACTTCCTATTTCAAAGAAACCGCTGATGCATTGCATAAAGCAGGGCTGCAATTGTCAGCAGCGTTGGTTCATGCGGTTGAAAATGTTGGCGGGCCTACACCTTATCATAGTTTTCTCTATGAAAATTGGAGAGCAGGTTACGATTTTAAAGAATTAGCGGCAGCCGGAGATTTTTTATCTATCATGGCGTATGACCAACACACCCGTCGCACACCACCGGGTCCAGTAGCCGGCGCTGATTGGGTGGAGCGTATCGTCCAATACCTGATCAATGAAGGAGTGGCACCGGAAAAAATATCGCTAGGGGTTCCTGATTATTCCATGCACTGGTTTCCTGATTACACAGAAGAAAAAGGTGGTTTTTCAAATGGCCAGCAGATCGGTTATAAAGTCGTAGAACATCTTTTGGCAAAATACAATGCAGAACTGATGTGGAATGAAAAAGCAGGATGCCATTATACTTTCTGGGATAATGATGGCGTGTATGAGTACATGTATATCGAGGACGGAGCATCGCTGAAACCCAAACTGGATATTGTAGCAACATACAAACTCAGGGGAATTTCTGTATGGGTGCTGGGAAAAGAAGCGCCGGATTTCTGGACTACATTGCAACAGCAAACAACTGTAAAAAAATAAAATCATGTTGGCCGACAGACCTTATTATCCACCTTTGACTGCCTTTGAAATAAGCCAAACATTCAAAACAATGTAAGCTACCAGGATCACCTGAGCCATAATCAGGTCAAATTGGCGAGCTTTCGAAGCTTTATTATTTTTAACGAGTTTCAATGAATACGCATTGGCGGCGATCACAGAAAAAATAAAGAACAATGTGATACCATGCAGTAGATCTACCAATGTAAAAGAAGAGGATTCCGGCAGCGAAGAATCAATAATATACTTATTGCCGATCACTGCAAACAATGCACCAACGCTCAAACCGAACCGGGAATCAATGCCATCAATGTGAATGTAAAAGCAAACATAAGCGATCAGGAAAGCGATAAACATTCCCAAAAACATTTTCCAGAATAATCCGCTGGCGTCACGTTTTATATCCAGCCTTACCCGGAAATTACTGTACTCGGTGTGAGGTTTAGAAAGTGTTTCATCACCGAATGCAGTTTCGTAGGCTTTTGTGCCCGTTTGGATGACACAACTGTCAATTGTCCACCCGCTGAGCGTGAAGCGAGGATCGAAATGTTCGCCGATTGTATCAGGTACAAAGATCAGCGACCTTGAGTCGTATTGTGAATTCTCGATGGAAAGACGCAGTTTTTGCTCATCAAAAGGAAAATTCCGGATCCTCCAGGAATCTTTCATTACACACTGCAGTTTCATGGTCATAAATATTCTTCCACCCGAACTGTCTACCGTGAAAAAAGATTTATTGACGGTTTTTGCCATCGGTACTTCCAGGTTATTGGAAAAATCGAAATCCTTGTTTTTGTATTTCAACCACAACCAAAACGTAATGGTGTACTCCTTTTGTTTGAAATCTATATCATGTATGCTTATAATATAGATCCCGACCTTAACCGTATCCGGCTTTACATCCTGTGCAAGGGAATTATTGCTGAAAAAAAAGACAGAAAAAATAAAACTGATAGCATAAGCCAAATATCTTTTCACCGAATTACAATTTTGATCAGGAAAGATAGAGAACCCGGGATGAAAAACCAAACTCAGAAAAGCTTTAACCACACATTATTATTCAAATTTATTATAACATATTTCTGCTTTCAATATCCCTGATCTTGTCCAATCGCCGCTGATGCCTCGGCTCATGACTGAATGTTGCTGTCAAAAAAGTTAAAACGATCTCCCTTGCCAGTTCAATGCCAATAACCCTCTGACCTATACATAACACATTCACATCATCATGCTCTACACACTGATGTGCGGAATACGTATCATGGCAAACACCTGCCCGAATGCCTTTGAATTTATTTGCTGCTACAGACACGCCTACCCCACTACCGCAAATAAGAATGCCTTTCTCTGCAGCACCACTTAAAATTGCTTTGGCTATATGCTCAGCATGATCGGGGTAATCATCTGCTGTTTCACCGGAATAGGTTCCGAGATCGATGAACTCATATACATTATCCCGGATATTCTGTAATAAGATATTCTTGTATTCAAAACCGGCATGATCACACGCAATTACTACTTTCATAATGTTATTTTTAAAAACTCATTTGCCTCTGACAACTTTTTCTTTTGCCTCAGCGGAAGTGATCACAGGTATGATCTCAAAATCAACCATATCATTCCAGTTAGCTATCCATTGTTGCAGGTTCTCCATCGAATCGCTTTCCATTACCTGGTAGCAAACAGTTATTTCTTCATTGATCCAGCTATGGATATAGCGAACACCCTCCGGCAACATTCTTCCTTTTTCTGCAAAACGGTCATATAAATCCCTGACTTTCCCTTCGCGGTATTTCTCAATAACCATGTAAAGCATGACTATTTTATTTTTTTGAAAAATTACTTTTATAATACCCGCAAACTTTTTTCATCAGGCATTTTTCGCAAAAAGGTTTTGGACGGCATATCTCTCTGCCCAGGAATGAGATTGCCATGCCAGCGTCCCAATCTTTTTGAGGAAGCGTTTCCATAATCTGTTTTTCGATTTTTTTAGGATCAGTTCCTGTTGCAATTCCAAGCCTCGGCGCTACACGAACCACGTGAAGATCCACGATCACACCTTGGGCTGGCTTACCGGCTTCCCGTAAGATAACATTTGCAGACTTTCTCCCAATACCTTTTAATTCTGTGAGCTCATTTAATGTGAGAGGAATATTTTTATTATCCCTTATTTTCTGTGCCATACTCACAAGCCATTCTGCTTTAACGGCGAAATTGCGTACTGATCCAATAAACGGATAGAGCCCTTCAGCGGTTGCTTTTGACAGGGCCTTCATATCCGGATAGGCTTCGAATAATTTCGGCGCCAGTTGATTGATATGCTTGTCGGAATCCTGTGCGGAAAGCATAACCATTACGATCAACTGGTAAACGTTTTTATACTCCAACGGATGCTTTTTGTCCTTGTATTTTTTCAGCAATGGCTGAATGGCTTTGGTCCAATCCGTTTTAGCAGGCATAGAAAAGATTTGAGAATTAAATCTACAATAAAATAGTGGACGCATTTCAAGCCACGCCAACAGAATTTTAATTGAATACTTCAGATAAAACGCTAAAATTCATACATTGGAAGCCAATAACCGACCGCAACTGCCATTGATCCATGCAAAAAACAAGATTATACTTTTTCATACTGCTGCTTATTTGTAGCAGCACTGGTATTTATTCTCAAAAACAAAAGGCGGACAGTTTACGGAACCTGTTGGCACAAGAAAAAACAGACACTGACAAGGTAAGAGTAATGTGGCAACTGGCAAATGTTCTTTACAGCAATGATCCCGATACGTCGCTGAGCCTGGCACAGGAGGCTTATTATCTTGCCAAGCGCAATAATTATGTAGAAGGGGAATCCCGTTCGCTGGGAATTCTCGCAAGCACATTCAGGATAATCGGTAATTATCCCCGTGCTCTTGCGCTGAATCTTGAGAAGTTGAAACTGGAAGAAAAAAGAAATGTGCCCCGCAATCAGGCAAGTGTGCTGATGAATATCGGCATCGTATATGTGTTCCAGGAAGAATATAACAAAGCATTGGGTTATTATTCCCAGGCAGATTCAGTGATCAATAAAGATAATGTAGAAGATTTCAAATACAATATTGCACTGAATATCGGTGATGCTTACAACAAACTAAACATTTCAGATTCGGCATACCTGTATTTCCAAAAATCGTTGAATATTGCCAAAGCACAAAACGATGGCGACCTGATAGGCACTTCAATGACCGGACTTGGGCACACTTACTTAAAGAAGGGGAATTATACAGAAGCAGAATCAAACTATCAAACTGCTATAAAATTATTAAAGGAAGCAGAAGATGATGAAGTACTTTGTGAAGCAGCATTGGGCATGGCCAAATTGTATGAAACACTGAATAGAAATGATTCTGCCCGGCGATATGCCGATCTAGCACTTTCTGTTGCAACAAATGATGGGTTTCTTTCCTGGCAATATGATGCTACAAATTTTCTTACCAACCATTTTAAAAAAGTGAACAAAATAGACAGTGCTTTTTTCTTTGCAGAATATTCCCACCAACTCAATGATTCATTGAACAGCAAGGCAAAGATCCGCCAATTTCAAAGCCTGACAGTAGAGGAGCAATTTCGTCAGCGGGAGTTACAGGAAGAAAAAGCTATTGCAGCAAAAAAAAGGTACCAGCAATTGCAACTGCTGCTGATCGGAATATTCATTCCCGGATTTTTCCTGATCACTTTATTATTGAGCCGTGCCCAAATTCATATAGGGATAATCCGTGCATTGGGAGTATTGTCACTTCTCTTTTTCTTTGAATACCTTACTTTATTACTGCACCCCACTGTAGCAGAATTAACTGATCATACACCGATATTGGAAATACTGATATTTGTGGGAATAGCAGCGATACTGATCCCACTGCATCATCGTGTGGAGCATTGGTTGATTCATCGTCTCATCCATCACCGTATACATCATGAAGAGGAAGACAAAAAAAATCACCCGCATAAGATCTCACCGGTTAAATGAAACCCCGAACGGATGATGAACTGATTTTAGAAATACAACAGTATTAATTACCTTCCTTTACAGGCCTTGTTCCTGCTGTATCCATTTTGTTCATGCCGGTATCCATCTTTTTCATACTTGATGAATCAGACGACATTGTATTCATCGTGTTGGTAGTGGTATCTTTGTTAGCAGCCTTTTCCTCGCTCTTATTATTACAAGCAACGAACAGGAATGCAGCAACCACCACAGACAAAATGATCCGGTAAACAGTTTTTTGTTTGGTCATAATTAAAAAATTTAACCATAAGAGTACGACAAGTACCGGTCTTTTCCAAAAAAAATGAAAGGTTTGCAAAAAGCTGTAGCTTTAAAATTCAAACATTTGTTCGTGAGGTCAAAAATATTCATACTTTTTGCATTGATGTTCATTGATTGCGTTGCTATTTACGGACAATCTATTTATAATTTTCAATACAATTTCCAGGGTCAGAATAGCACCGTGACGTACCACACTTTCATGCTCCGCAATATTGATGGCAGTGGTTTGATACGGATACGGTTTCAAAACGCAACCGACGGGACTGATGTTCTTGTAGAGACAGATGTTGACGAGCAGTACCCGATGGATGCGTCCGGTACGCAAGATACCAGCACTTTATTGATCACTGCTATCAATCCAAATGTCATCATTGGCAATAACCAATCAAATTATACATTACCTGTTTTTATTTTTAAGTATAATGCCGCAACTGATTTTTTTGAGCCTTCGGGAGCAGTTGATGCAAAAAACAATAATAACCATGCAGATTCTTTTTCATGGCAATTGATAGAAGCGGCTGCGATAAGCAAAGAATTTATTTTACAATATTTCAGCGAGGATGAAGATTTTTATACTAATCTTTTCAAACCGGTTACTAAAGGATTATCCCCGTTAGAAAAAAATATCCGCTTGCATTTGCTGGTAGTTGCAGATACGTTGGATGAGACGATCGGATCATCGTGCAACAAGGACATGCAGCGAGCTGTTGAAACTTTTCAAAATCTTACAGATTATCTTGGCATAAAATTTCTACCTACTACAATTTGCGGAAAGCAGTACAGCAAAACAAATGTCCAGGCTGCCATTGAAGCCTTGAAGCCATCGCACGATGATATTGTTGTGTTTTATTATTCCGGGCATGGTTTCAGAATACCGGAGAAACCGAGAGATTTCCCAAACCTGAAACTCAAAAACTTTAAAAATCTCCTGCAGAATTTCAGAGATAGTGCATCATGGATCAAAAAAGACAGGCAGGATAACATTACCTACTCCATGAACATGGAAGATATTTTTGACATGATCAGGAAAAAAGGAGCCCGATTCAACTTAGTACTGAGTGATTGCTGCGATGATGATATTTTTTCCGTTAATGCCACCGGTACCAAACCGGGAAAAACAAAAGGCTCTGGTGTAGAATGGAGCGAGGATAATATCCGGGCACTTTTTCTGAACAAAACACCCATGTCAATCTTAGCAACTGCAGCAAGGCAAGGTCAGCGGGCATCAAGTAATAATAATTTTGGCGGATTCTTTTCTTATTTTTTCAAAATGTCCATGGAAAATTATTGCAGCAAATTGAAAACCTCTCCTACCTGGGACCAAATTTTCCAGGACGCCATCGTTCAGACTATCAACAAAGCGAATCATACTTATTGCGACAAACCATACATCCCGGCCAACATCTGCCACCAGGAACCTATTTATAAAATTGTATTTGGACAGTGATCAGTGTTTGACTTTATCATAGTCGATCGGATTGATCTTTCCTGTCATCTCTTTCCATTTATTTTTTGACCGGTAATCATCCCATGTTGTATCCAATTTCAAAATCCAGTAATAATGAAAGCCTTTATCAATTGATAGCTGCAACCATTGCCATGCTTCCTTTTCATTTTTCATCTGGGCATATAATTTGGCAATGGTATACATTACGGAAAAATTATCAGGGTTTGAAGAAAGAAAATCCTGGTAATAGGGCAGTGCCTTTACAGGATTTTTTGACAAGAGTTCCAATCTTCCATTCAGATCAGCTATTCCCGGTAACATATAAGGATAAATAGATACCGCCTCTGCCAATATTTTTTTGGCCTTATCAAACTGGCCTGAGTAGATACTAAATTCGCCCAGTAGCAGACGATCCGGAAAATTTATTTTTTTATTGTCATACAAATAATCAAGATTTTCAAGTGCTGCCCTGTTTTTGTAAATAGACTTGCATACATCGATAATTCGTAAACGGGTAGCAGCATTCTCCGGATCCATTTGAATAGATTTTGCATAATTAGGATAAGCCTGTTTGTTGGAGCCAGCCCAGACAAACACATTGCCGACCTTAAAATAAATGTCGGCAACTGTTTTAGTTTCTGTAAATAAGTCGGCTGCTTTTAATAAAAATTCGATAGCGTCTTTTCGGGGTGTATAAATCGGTTCGGCCAAAGAAATTTGTTCTTTTGTGCCGGGTATTTCCAGTGATTCACTGAATTCTCTTATCATTCCTAACTGAATGTTTTGAGGAGAAGAGGGGTCATTCTTATCACCAATAAAAAGAGTCGGGTCGTTTGTAAGTTTGCTGTAAATATCAAAATCAATGAATTTTTCCTGGTTCAATACAGGGAAATGAACGATCGTATCAAAATAGGGTGCCCTCGATGGACGTTCAGCACGGGGGTAAAGCAGCAGCCCTAACCGGTAATACCAATCCCCGTTAGTGGGAAAACGCTGGATCATTCTTCGATAAAACGCATTTAGCTCCCGATCCGAACTTTCCCTATCCTGTACAGCAAAACTTTTAATTGTTGCTTCGGCTTCGGTGTATCGTTCTGTTCTTTCCTGCATTTGCCAAAGCTTGACATAGCCTCCCATATAAAAGGGTCGCATTTTAATAACCTTTCTTAAATATGTTTCTGCCTCTTCATAATGAGACCATGATTCATAAACAGTGGCAATGAAAAAATAATCTTCGATATCATCATATTGGCTTTCTCTGAAAAAATTTTCGAAACAATCATGCGGGTACGGATATTTTACTTTTTTGATCACAGAATCACAGTACAATCCTAAGGAACTATCTGACAAATGACAGTCAATGGCAAATTTGAACATCAATTCTGCATCTTCCCATTGCTGCTGGTCGAAGAATATCTTACCCATGTAATGAAATACCAGCGGGTTTGTTTTATCCAGTGCGATGACCTTTTTAAAGAATCGGACTGCAGTTTTATAATCCCGGACCTGGTATTGCTGAAGCGCATACGTAAAAAAAGCCATGATGTCATCTTTTTTCAGGATGCTTGTATCCACCTCGCAATGCGGGCCTACTACTGCCGGCAGCACGATCGGAGAAGCTACTACTGCCCAACCATTGCCTTCAAAATGAAATCCCTTTTTTCTTTTATCGGCTTCATAAAAAAAAGAATCTGCCTGGGCGTATTTTGTAGTATTCATATATACATATCCCAATCGTTCAAATGGCAGGTAATGGCGGGAATTGATATCAATACTTTTCCTATAATCTTCTTCAGCAAATAATAAGTTCCCGGAATTTTCATTGAGCACACCGAGATTCACATGCGTACCCTGAAGATCGGGTTGCAAACTATCGGCTATATGTGCAGTTTCTAAACCTTTATCAAACTTTTTTTCAAGTGCATAGAGTCCACACATATTGGCCCAGGGAATGGCCCATGTCGGCGCTATTTGGGTAGCTCTGAAAAAATATTTTTCGGCAGCAGCATAATTTTTCTTAAGTTCTGATAGGACGCCAAGTTCATTCTGAATATAAGCGGCATTTTCTTCTAACTGGAATGCCTTTTGTTGTTCGGCCATTGCCAGGTCTAATAATGGTTTTGGATCTTCAACTGTCGGGATTTTTAACCTGGCTACAACGCCGGAAAAATAATGAAGCTTCACCAGCAGAATATGATAGATCGGGCTTTGCGGATCGGCTAACTTTAATGCAACTGAAAACATCTTTGGATAAATATCATATCCGCTACTATTAACATTATAATACTGTCTTTTTTCTAATTCGGCAGCATCCCCGGTCAGGTATAAATTGATGATCTCCTGCCCCCGATCACTTAGGGCAACAACAAGTTTATCATCGAATCGTTTTAAGGCGTCCGGATTTTGATCAAACGATTTCTCTAACTGATCAATCTTGCCAATATCTACTTTCAGGCTGTCGGCTGTTTGGAAAGCGGATTGCTTTTGAAGAGTGTCGACAAGCATCTTGATAAATGCCAATGGAATTTCTTCTTTTGATAATTGATCGAGTTTATTGAAATCAACCAACTCTTCGATATTCTTTTTGCCGATCAAACCAAAAAGATAACCCAGTGGCGGCACCGGCAATGGTTTTAAAAAAATTGATGGCTGACTTCTTTGTAAACCAGCTGCGGAAAAAAACCGTTGCTTCAAAGAATCCAAAGAAGTTTTATTTACGCTTGCCAATCGGAAATTAGAAGGTCCGTTAATTACAGGAGTTTGTTTCTGGTTTTTTTGAGCTAACAAAATATCTTTCGAAAGGGAAGAGTCCAGGTAGTTTCCTATTTCTTTTACAGTAACGACCCCGTTATTGAGATTATCCGCAAGGCCGATCATTCCATTGACGAGGTAATAAGAAAATACGCCTCTGCCGCCACCCCACCCTTCATCTTCATTGGAAAGTTCATCAGGCCCGCAGGAAGTAATGCGAACTTCATTTCCCTGCACTGTTCTCAATTGATCACCGACCAACAAACTTCCTCTGAATTCATTACCGGCTAAATTCCCTGAATGACAGGCATCAGTAATGAGCACTACTCTTGCTTGTCGTTGTACAGATAAAGTGTTCGCAAAATTGTTCAGGTCTTCCAATCGTACGGCATTGTTAAGATAATTAAATCGTGGAGTGTTATAAGTGAGCAGGAAACCGAGTTTATAGATCGTATTATTTTCCATATCACCATGGCCTGAAAAATAAAAATAGACCATGTCTCCTTTCTGACATGTTTCCAATAACCAGTTCATTGCATCATAAACAGCAGCAAATGTGGCGCTCTCATTAGTCAGCAACCGGATATTTTCCGGCGGCACCGAGCCTCCTGCTTTTGATTCGAGATAAGAAGCAAACACTTTTGCATCCCGGTCTGCATAATCCAGTTGGGTGATCACGGTACTTTCATATTGGGAAATACCAACGACTATCGCATACGTATTGCTGCTGACAGCAGTTTGCTGTGGCGAAGCATTGGGAGAATTGATTTGAGAAAATCCTGCAAAGCAGTTTATAAATAAACTTATTATCAGAAAGCAGTTTCTCATGTTGTTTTGTGCGAGACAGAATTTATATCATCGGCCAATTCATTCAAAAGGTAAACAATTTATCAGATCAATGAAAAGATATGAAATGAAAAGCCGTCAAATTACTCTTCAACGGCTTTTTTAATAATATATATGATCTGAAATTGTTTTAGCTACGATTCAAAAGATCAACTTTTTAATGCTTCAATAAAATCGCATACCCCAAAGTGATAAATAATCCACCAGTATGGTTTTTACCATCATCTTGTTTGTCTTTTTGAATAGTGGTAAGGCCATCAGCAGCTCTAACATCCAAAATGAGATCTCCGCATTTACCCATATTTTTACTGATACCGGCTCCGCCTGTGATTCCAAAGTTTGTTGTTTTCAAACTTGATTTTACATCCGTAGTTGCGTCGAAAGACTGAGGCGGCAGAGGTTGCCCGGAAATTTCTACAGGCTGAGTGCCGCCGCTGTCAAAATAGAGTTGGCTGCTGCCACTGGTTTTTTGTTTAGCTGCTAAAAGAAATCCGACATAAGGGCCAATATCCACGTAGTATCGCCAGCTATTACCCCACTCCCATTTTGCCATTACCGGTATCTCCAGATAATCTAAAGCAGACACATTTTTAAAATCTGCATAAAGCAATGTGCCGGGAGGTATCATTGAACTAAGCGCCGGTGGAATATCAGTAACAGGTTGCATGCCGGTTCTCTTGCCACCCTGGCCGGCATAGTTGATAAAAGTTTTTATAGAAAATGTTTTATCAATATTGAAATCAGCAAAAGCGCCAAATGTTGATGCAAGCCTGGATTTATAGCCCTGGCTGAGTTCATTGCTATTGTTGCTCTTTAATTCGGGGATACTAACACCGGCATTCAAGCCAAGCTTGATCTTTTGTGCTTTTGATGAATACCAAAACAATATGCATGAGGATAGTAGAAGGAAGATAGCTTTTCTCATAACAAAAGATTTAGTGAAAAGAAAGTGTTATTAAATTTAGAAAAGAAATTTAAAATACGAAATATATTTTCTTCACGCCAGTCGTTAACATCGTAATGACAAGTCAATCCGAAATCAGACTTGCCTAAGTTCATAGGCGATTCTTTCCATTAGATCGAAATGAATTGCCATCCATTATAAATATTTTATTTTCCGAAAAACAGTAACCGATCCGTCGGGTGACTTTATTTATACCGCTCTTTGAGAAAAAGTTCTTCCATATCGCTTGCTTCCATTTCTTTTGAAGGTTCGGTTCGTACCCGAAGACGGAGGAGTAGTCGTCGTATGCAAGGAACTTATATCGTACGGATGATCTTTAATTGCAGGGATATTTTTGCGGATCAGCTTCTGAATATCTTTCAGAAATATTTTTTCGCTCCAATCACAAAAAGAAATTGCGGTTCCGCTTGCCCCCGCTCTGCCTGTTCTCCCGATACGATGCACATAGGTTTCCGGAACGTTCGGCAATTCATAATTGATCACATGTTTCAATTCATCTATGTCAATTCCTCTTGCAGCAATATCTGTTGCTACCAACACTCTTGTTCTTTTATTTTTAAAATTCATGAGTGCAGTTTGCCTGGCATTCTGATTCTTATTGCCATGAATAGCTTCGGAACGGATACCTGCCCTGTTAAGGCTTTTTGATAACCGGTCAGCACTGTGTTTCATTTGTGTAAATACTAAAACAGTATCGATCGCACTGCTACTCAACAAATGGATCAACAGTGACTGTTTGTTTTGCTTTTCTACAAAATATATCTGCTGAAGCACTGTATCTACCGTTGAAGATACCGGATCAACCTGCACCGTTTCGGGATTGGTTAATAAAATACCAGCCAGATGCTTTATTTCACTGGGCATGGTAGCGGAGAAAAAAAGTGTCTGTCTTTTTGAGGGCAGTTTGGCAATGATGCGTTTTACATCATGCACAAAACCCATATCCAGCATCCGGTCTGCTTCGTCCAACACGAAAAACTGTATATCGTTGAGGGAAATATGGCGCTGCTGAATCAGGTCCAGCAAGCGTCCCGGAGTAGCAACTATTATATCTGCACCCTGGCGAATGCCATGCACTTGTTTGTATTGGGATACCCCGCCAAAAATAACCTGGTGCTTTACATTCAAATATTTTCCATAGGAGCGAATACTGTCTCCTATCTGGATAGCCAGTTCCCGGGTAGGTGTTAATACAAGGGCTTTTATTCTATTATTCTTTTGTGATGTTTGCTCCTGGTGTATCATTTGTAATAACGGAATCACAAACGCGGCCGTTTTACCGGTTCCTGTTTGCGCACAACCTAACAGATCTCGTTTTTGTAAAATAACAGGAATGGAACTTTCCTGGATGGGTGTAGGATTGACGTATCCTTCATCGCTTAAAGCGTTTAGCACAGGCTCAATGAGCTGCAAATTCTTAAATGACAATTGTAAAATGTTTAAAGTAAAAAAATGTGGTAAGGCTATCAAAAAAATAAATGATACATTACCTGCCTTACGTTAAGCCATCACGGTATTTGGGTGGATCAATTCAACACAAATTAGAGAGAGCAATAACATTAAGAACAGTAAAGGTACAACTATTTTCCGGCAATTGCTAATTCCTTTCAACCCGTCCTTTTAAAAAGAAATATTCAACAAGGAAAATAAAGCTTACTTTTGTCATGAAATTACGTTTCGCTTTGCGTTTGTAATTGAACAAAATTTGCTTTCACAGTTTTTTTGCATAAGGAATCTCTCGTAATTAAATTGTTATAACCTGCCAAAGTGGAAATTCATTTAATAGCATAAAGTTTTAAAAGCTCAGTTAACCTATTTATCATATATAAACTTCTCAAATGACACCGGATAAAATAGAAGAATACATTGACAAAAAAGAAAGAAAAGATATCCCGTTAAATATACATTTTAAAGACCGCGACACGGTAAAAGGGATCTTCATCCGAAGCGCTGATTACAATGAATTGAAATCCAAAAATCTTTGGCGCATCGTAAGTACCAATTACCTGAATGATTGGGAAAAAACAAAAAATGAGAACCTGGCCCGGATTTTTAATGGAATATCGTTTACGAGGCTTACTGATGACAATTAAAATATCTCCACCTATCATTTCCGCAGCAAATCAAGTCCAATTAAATTCAGAATTCATCCTTTATCTTTAGCATGAGTCCAATTAATAGACTTTAATTTTTTAGGTTATGCTAAAAACCGTCATCACCGGCACCGGTTCCTATATTCCTCCTTTTATACAATCGAACCGTGATTTTGCAAAACATCTTTTTTACACTGAAGAACAGCAACCTCTTGATAAATCTCCGGAAGAGATCATCGAAAAATTTAAACAGATCACCGGAATCGAAGAACGGCGTTATACAACGGATGAGCTGAATGCATCAGATATAGGAGCTATAGCAGCGAAAATGGCGCTGGAAAGCAGTGGTACGGATCCCGAACAAATCGATCAGTTGATTGTGGCTCATAATTTTGGTAACGTTATAAAATTCACCATCCAAACCGATGCAGTTCCTTCACTTGCCAGCCGTATCAAACATGTTTTAGGCATTCGTAATCCCAATTGCGTGGCATACGATATCCTTTTCGGTTGTCCCGGATGGCTACAGGGATTGATACAGGCTGATGCTTTTTTTAAAGCCGGTATCGCAAAAAAAGCATTGATCATAGGAACAGAAACACTCTCAAGGGTGATTGACATGTACGATCGAGACAGTATGATCTTCAGCGATGGAGCCGGTGCTTGTGTAGTGGAGTATCAGGAAACCGGTGATGACGGTCCGGGTATTTTAGGAATGACAGCGCAGACATTTTCGACCGAGGAGGTGGGATATATCGATATGGGAATGGCGTTTAAGCCCGGCAGCGATCCCAAAATCCGGTTTATAAAAATGAAAGGAAGAAAAGTATATGAGTTTGCAATGAAACATGTCCCCGTTGCCATGAAAGAATGTCTGGAAAAAAGTAATGTACCAATTGATCAGCTAAAAAAGATTTTCATTCACCAGGCCAATGAAAAAATGGATCATGGCATTATTAAACGATTGTACCAGTTGTATGGCATTGCTACGCCTCCTGAAAATATCATGCCGATGAGCATTCACTGGTTGGGCAACAGTTCTGTGGCAACTGTACCAACATTATTCGATATGGTGCTGAATAATAAAGTACCGCCACACCAGGTTCATGCAAACGATGTTGTCCTATTTGCTTCAGTAGGTGCTGGAATGAATGTGAATGCTGTATGTTACAGATGCTGAGAAGTTATCCTGCAATAGATCGTCAGTTCAATATTTTCACATTAACTGCAATAGGGCCCCGTTGTCCTATCTCAACTTCAAAACTCACTTTGTCGTTCTCTTTTACTTCTCCCGACAAATTATTTACATGCACAAATATGCTTTGTTGCGACTGCTGATCTTTTATAAATCCAAATCCTTTTTCGTGATTGAAGAAAGTGACCTTTCCTTTGTGGGTAAGTTCTTCCTGGGTTAATGGGACATATTCAGGAACACCAATCTGAATATCTTCAAGTTTGATCTCAACTTTTCTCCTCGGATCCGGCGGCGTGGAAGAAATATTTCCGTTCTCATCGATATAAGCCATCATCTCCGCCAGGCTTTTTCCCTTTTTTGCATTTTCTTTCCGCTCTTTCATTTTATCTGCCTTGTCCATTTTGGCTTTTTGCTTTTTCTTTTCCCGTTCTTTTTTATTCCATGATTCACCCATATGGTATTTGTTTTAAATTAAATAAATGCCGCTATAGCTACAATAATATAGAAAGCTCAAAATAATGAAAGGCGTTGTTGTAGTGCGGAATACTTGTGAAGGTACTCTTTTCTGGGCAAAGAGAATAATTATTGAGATCAGGAATTATTCAACTTTTCCCGATTAGCCCGAAAATAAAAAAGAGCCTTTGCAGGCCCTTTCAAAAAATTTATGGTTTTACCATTTCCTTTTTTCGCCGGAAAAAGAATTTCTTCTGTCTTCTTTCGGCCTGGCCACTGATACTGACATAGGACGACCTTCCAGTTCCTTGTTATTAAGTCCGCGGATCGCTTCTTTGGCTTCATCGTCAGAAGACATTTCAACAAATCCGAATCCACGGGAACGTCCTGTCTCACGATCGGTGATCACTTTGGCAGAACTTACATTGCCATATTCAGAAAAAAGGGTTTTCAGGTCATTGTCGGCAGTGCCGAAACTTAAATTTGAAACATACAAATTCATGATTAAAAAAAATTTAAATAAAAAAAATTAATACTTGCGAGTAAAGTAGAAAGCAAAAAGTAAAGAAAAGGAAAATGTTACTGAAGGGGAAAGTAAAAATTTGCGCTGATCCTGTACAATGTGCTGACAAACCTTATCATCACTTTGTAAAGATAAGACTTAATATTCAAAGCAGCGATTTTATTTATTATAGCTCCAACTGTATCAAGAGCAGTAATAAACCGGTTACTATTAGCAAATAGCAATCATGGTTTTGGTAATAGCCACTGGTATGCGCTGTATTTATCAAAAATAAACTACGGTCAAAAAAAATTTATGTATAAAAAAGGCTTACCTTACTGTCGCTTTCACCTACTCTATCAAGATCTGATCTGTCCTTTGGAGCTATTGTAAACTTTACTTTATTTTATTACTTAAAAAACAACTGACAACATGAAAAAGCTTGTAATCATGGCTGCCGCTACATTATTTTTTGCCGCTTGCAACAATGAGAAAAAAGGAGAACAAAAAGAATCCGGAACTTCTATTCAAATGCCTTACAAAGCAAACTATTCATCTCAATTCAACAGCAATGTTTCTGATTCAGCTGTGCTGACGGTGTTAAACTCCTATAAGTATTGGGAAAATGCAGATATGAATGGACTTGCAGGAACTATAGGCGACAGTCTTTACTTCCAGGGCTGGGATGGAATGAGGGTAAACGGAACAAATGCAGACATCATGAAACTCTGGTCAAGCCACCGGGATAGCATGAGCAAGGTTGAGATATCTATGGATGCGTGGAGCAAGGATCACAGTGCAGACAAAAATGAAGATTTTGTATTGGTATGGTACAAAGAAACCGATACGTACAAAACCGGGAAAGTAGATTCGGCAAACTATGCTGATATTAACCAGGTGAAAAACGGAAAGATATATTGGTACGCTCAATACAGACAGGAATTAAAACAGAAATAGTATTCTGTAAATCACTGTTACAAAAAATTAAATGCCGGTGAAATCACCGGCATTTTTACTATCGTTTCAGAATTTTCCTTATACCAATTATTTTGCCTAAAAATCGGAATACTCTGTGGGCCGTAAAAAAATATCATCAATATGCGAAACATTATGCTGGTATTCCGGCATTGCGGAAAGTTTTCTCCATGTGGAATCACTGGAAAAACTTTTCCAATGAGCATTCCTGTCAGCCATATTTTCATAAGTTGTCAGGTACATCAGGTTAGGCATCTTGTTTCCCGATATAACTGATCCAAAAAAAACAGGATTAAAATTCAGTCTTTTAAAAATGCTGATCTCCCCTCCTTCATTAAACATCCGGACTTTACTTCTGTGCAGTTTCTCTGTAGCACTTTCATAACTCCGAAGTTCATACACACGATCTTTTTTATCAGCTTTTAAATTCGGAAGTTCCATCTGCGGAGTTAATGGAAAAGCTTTTAGTAAAATAGTTTCCATCCGGCTATATGGAGGAGTATCGTATACGGCGTTGATATATTCAGCTCCCGCATTTTGATAGGCCTCATCGGCATCAAGTGTTGAAGAAATTTTCGTTGTTTCCCCGGGAGATTTTAATGAAATGAAAACATACAACGTTTTTAACGCCGAAGTATCATTGGCAATTGCTTTAAAAACTCCAACGTTTTTAATATGCATCCTGTGCAAAGCAGGTAACAAGGCATTCTGAAGATAATTGTCCAGCACTTTTTCCTGTGATCCATCGGTGTAATGATATACTGTAAGTTGATAAAAAGACCTTGATTGTTTGGGAATCTGAGTCCACGATAAAAAATTTACAGTAATAATAATTGCGAAGATGGCAGCCGATAAGTTATGGACCCTTTTTTTCATTAGAGAATGATTTAAGACTTTGCAGTAAGAACAGATAAAATACTTAAAAATTATTCATTGCACTCACTCGGGCCAATTGTGCAAGGATATTGATATTGGCGTATAAAAAAACAAAGCTGATCCGATCATTAACCAACATCGTAACAGCCTTGGATTTTTACTTTAGAATATAAGTAATAGCTCCTACATTTTGCCGGTATAATCCGGACTTCAACCCGCTTCTGTTTATGTCAAACGAAGAATACCATACATATGGCACCGAGCCAATGCTTTTGATCTTTCCTTTATAAGCTTTATCGTCAAAAGAAGAGTAATAAGTGATAGCAGTATTGCCGATAGCTTTGAGTTTACCGCGGAACATTTCATCTTCGAAAGAAGAATAATAATCCAGTTCCAGGTTGCCGGCAAACTTTATTTTCCCCCTGAAAAGCTTATCATCAAAATTATTGTAGTAATCAAAAATGGCCGTTCCGATACTTCTTATTTTTCCGGGCCTGTTATCCGATTCGTAAGAACCATAATAAGTGATGGTGCAGGTGCCGATATTTTTTATTTTTCCCCTGAATGCAGAATCAGATTGCTGATCATAATAGTCCATTCTTCCCATAAATGGCTGCAGCTTTGGCGCATAAAAATTGTATCGGTCAGATAATAATTCAGTTCCCCATTCCAATATTTTCCCTTCCGGAGAAATGCGTATAAGCACTCCCTGGTCAGTCAGAAAGGAAATATAATCAAGATTAGATCCCCCGGAAAAAGTTACCTGGCTCAGTTGCTGGCTGTGGAGTGAAAGGGCAAGGATCAAAACGGACAGTGTTATTAAAAGTTTGCGCATGGTTTTACAATCTTACTGTAAAATTATAAAAAATCCACACCCATGCAACTAAGCAGTATAAAAGGCAGATCAGAGTATGGTCTCTCTGAATTTCTTATTATGAAACAAAAAAGGAATCGATAAAATACCAACTCCGGTGATAATAATAATACCCAGTAGCAAACCCCTGAATTGTTCTGTGATTTCATGATCGGATGAACGTACCACGGATCCGGCTTTTATTATTCCCAGTATCGTCAGCAAAAGAAATACTGCAACAAAAATGAATTCTGACTTTTTAGAATTCATAAATGAGAAATAAATAAACCCAATGACTACAAAAAGAAGATTTACTGCAAAGATCAGCGTAGATACGTTAATGATATCATTTAAAGGGAACCCTGTTTCATCACGATAAATAATGTTATAGATCAGGCAAACAATGCAGGTAACAAAGCCTACAAATACGCTGGTCAGCATTGCCTTGGAAAACGGGGTTTGAAAAGTTTCTTCTTTCATACTAATTAAATTTTTGAGCGTTAGAAATATTGATATCTCGTAGTGGCGGGCAGTGATGCAAGTTACTAATAAAGAAAAAGCAAACCGGATCTTGAGTAGCTGAAACGAATTAGAATAGCATTAAAATTTGCCAGCAATAACTGTGTTCGACAGGATATCTAAAAAAATCTTCATAAAACTATTCAGCAGTTCCTGTCAGAATAATGAATGGCGGTAAATAATTTTGAAACCATAAATCGGGAAATAGACAGGTCGGTGGCTTTCCTAACAACTATTTTTTCAACAGCACATCAATCGCTGCGATCACAGTATCTGCCGACGCCAGGATTTGCGGAGTGTAGATCTCTACATCATGAGCAAACATGCGCCGATCGAACAATACAGAGCGGAATACAGGGTCGGCGATCAGGTTATACTGATTTTCGCCTGACTTGAATAAACCATTATTATAAAGATAAGGTCTTGCTGTTTGATCCCATTGCTCATCCCAATGACGTTTTGATGCAGCAATGCCTTCAAACCAGGCAACATGCCGGGCGATCTTCAATTTCACTTCAGCATTACTGATATAATTTCCATTGAGAATATCTTTGTACGCAAGGAGTGTCATGTCATAAGCCCTTGTGGTCATGATCCCTTTTATGAGATCTGCATTGGATGCATTCTTTATTAACCCGTTTAATAAAGAATCAATTCTTTTTACAATACTGCCGGCAATAGTATAGATAGTGGTCACATCTTCTTTATGCTTTATAAAATCATTGCGGATCTGCATAAGATAAACTGTTTCATCTGCATTGCTTATCGATGCCGAGGTTGATTTTGCAGAGCTGCATGAAACCAAATTAGTCGTAAAGAAAAAAATACTGCAGCTTATCCCTGCAGCCATACATAAAAGGTGAGATTTCCGCATATATTTAAGTTTGGAGATAAAAGCGGGTAGCACATCCGAAGATAGCTATTCTAAGTACAATTATTTTTTCAGCTTTCACTTGCCAACCAGCATCATTCATCTTCGTGATGATTGTCATTTTCCACAGTAAAAGACAAACATAGCTTCGCAGTATATTATTCACTCTTTAAAATTAATATATATGCTTACACTACAGGAAAGCGATGTTCTCGCAATGCCAAGGATCGGCGACAAAGCTCCTTCTTTCACTGCAGAAACCACGCAGGGCACCATTCATTTTCCGGAAGATTATAAAGGAAAATGGATCATCCTGTTCAGCCATCCCGCAGATTTCACTCCGGTTTGCACTTCGGAGTTTATGACCTTTGCCAAAAGAGAAAAAGAATTTGCAAAACTGAATACGCAATTGGTGGGATTAAGCGTGGATGGTTTGTACAGCCACATTGCCTGGCTGCGTACGATCAAAGAAAAGATCGAGTTCAGAGATATGAAAAATATGGAAGTAAATTTTCCATTGATCGAAGACATAACCATGACCGTTGCCAAGAAATATGGCATGATCCAGCCAAATGAAAGTTCAACCAAAGCAGTGAGGGCTGTATTCTTCATTGACCCAAAAGGGGTCATCCGGGCAATCATTTATTATCCATTGTCGCTCGGCAGAAATTTTAATGAGCTGAAACGAGTATTGATCGGATTACAAACAGCCGATAAATATGCAGTGTCATTACCGGCAGACTGGCAACCCGGCGAAGACGTTATCGTTCCGCCTCCAAACAGTTGCGGAGTGGCAAAAGATCGTATGGCAGGTAAAGACGAAAATGTGTATTGCAAAGATTGGTTTTTCTGCCTGAAGCCATTGCCCAAAGAAGAGTTGGAAGTTGTCTAGGTGCTTTCAATCTTAGTACGTTGCAGGCCTTCTTTTGAAGGCCTTTTTTTGTTGTGGAGGATACTAACTTTTTCTGTCATAGTAATTTTATCCTGACTGAATATTAAACTTTGCAAAAGCCGTCTTAAAGTCAAACCCCTTCTCCGGTTTTGCTTCGTACTATGAAATATGAATTACTAACTGCAGACACACTCAGGGGATTGATCATTGCCATAGATATTGTGGCTGCATTGTTGTATAAATTCTTTATCAGCAAAAAAATATTAATCCTATCTTCAATCCGCTTTTAAAAAACTAATTTATGAAAGTAAAAAGAAGAGATTTCATCAATCTTTCTGCATTGGCAGCGGGCAGCGTAGTAGCGGGTATCAGCGCCTGCAACAGTAATGAAAAATCAGGCGCATCAACAAATCCCGCCACCGATCTCCAATCAATGACAGGGGATGTAGTACCTATTACATTAGAAGAAAGAAAGTCAAGAATTGCAAAAGCGCAACGATTGCTTACTGAACAAAAGATCGGAGCGCTGATCCTGGACTCGGGCACTTCGCTTCGGTATTTTACAGGAGTTAAATGGGGATCAATCGAACGTCCGACTGTGGCGATCATTCCTGCCAATGGTGAGCCCCGGTATGTTTGTCCCGGTTTTGAAGAATCAAGATTGCGGGAATTGATCAGCATCGGAAAAGATGTGTATCCCTGGCAGGAAGATGAAAGCCCTTATCATCAAATGGTGCTGGCATTGAAAGATGCCGGCGTTTCATCAGGAAATATTGCTATGGAAGAACGACTTCGCTTTTTCATATTCGATGGCGTCCGGCAGGAAGCGCCTCAATTCAATTTCGTCAGTGGTACGCCGATCACCATGCCCTGCCGGATGTTTAAATCAAAAGCAGAATTAGCATTGATGCAAAAAGCCAATGATATCACTGTTGCCGGAATTAAATATGGTATCAGTCAGTTGCATGAGGGAATGACGCAAAGTGAACTTTCTTCGATCATTGCCGGCGCACAGGAAAAATTGGGAGGAAGTTCTCCAGATGCATTGGTACTCTTTGGTGAATCTTCCGCTTTTCCGCACGGCAGTATCAAACCCAAAACATTAAAGAAAGGAGATATTGTATTGATGGATTGCGGATGCCAGGTGCAGGGTTATACTTCAGATATTACAAGAACCATTGTATTTGGTGCTGAGCCTACCAAACGACAACTTGAGATCTGGAATTTGGAAAAGCAGGCGCAGGCTTCCGGCTTCAATGCTGCAAAGATCGGAACAGCTTGTGAAGAAGTGGATGCTGCCGCTCGTAAAGTGATCACTGATGCAGGCTTTGGCCCAGGATATAAACTACCTGGTTTGCCGCATCGCACCGGGCATGGCATTGGCATGGATGGACATGAATGGGGTAATATGGTAAAAGGCAACAAACAAATAATTCAACCAGGCATGTGTTTCAGCGTGGAGCCAACTATTGCTATTCCGGGTGAATTTGGAATACGACTTGAAGATTGTGCCTACATCACCGAAGATGGCGCTAAATGGTTTTCTCCCACTGCTAAATCTATTACTGAACCTTTTTAAAATTTCTCCCGGAAAGGATCATTAATAACTCCTTCATCTATGGCAGAACAGGAAATCATCAAACACACGAAAAAGATATTTGGTATCTGGAAAACTGAAAGCAGTTTTTTACATAAGCTCAGTGATTTTATCTTGGAAATTTTCATCATAGTATTTGCGATCACACTTTCCATTTACTTTCATGACCAAAGCGAATTAAGGCATCAGCGAAAAGAAACAAAAGAATTTTTGTTGGGATTAAGAGAAGACCTGAAAACCGACACAGTAGAAATGAATGATGATAAAGATTCTTACAGCAATGCAGGTCACATATTTCAATACATAACAAACCGGAAATTGAAAGAGGTGCTCAATTCCGATACGATAAACAAATATTTTCACTGGATAATGAATACAACCGGGCTGATCCCGAACGACGGAAGATTTGAAGGGTTTAAATCTTCAGGCAAGATCGGAACAATCGAAAACGAAGAATTGCAGAATAATATTATGGACCTGTACCAGGAAGACATACCCAGCGTAATAACCGGCACCAATGCCTATACTCAAAGAAAAGAAAAACTCTTTGACTATCTTACTGCTAATCTGAAAAGGATCACCGACACTACTACCAACTTCGTTTCAGTTTTATCAACTGAACAAGCCTTTAATATTTGCATCGGCCTTAATTATGTCGGCCAGATAATGGAACGCTATGATTCCTGTATCAGTAAAGCAAGAGCAATTATCAAAGAGATCGATAAAGAGTATGGAAATGAGAACAAATAGTTTATTTCTTTCAAAATCTCTTTTTTGAAAGAAATAAAATCAATTACTCAATTCTTCCAGATAGCACCTACGCCGGCATCCCAGAATTTTTTATTCAGTTCCGGAATATCTTTTTCTAACAATTCTACCCCCCTGCTTTTTAATGTGACCCATTCTGCATTCAATTCTTTCATTCTTTCCAGTGAAGGTTGGTTCACCCTGGGTATGTCACTTGCAGTTTGATTGATCAGGAAGAAATAATTAGCGGTGAACTTTAGAGGGAAATTCTCAATGTCATCATACACTTTTGTTTTACGTTGTATCATGTCTGTATCCCAGGCTTTCATTTTTTCCGCTAATGCCGCACCATCTTTTTTTAATGCAGCAAATTTTTCATCGTTCAACGATCCCAGCAATGATTCAAGTTGTTCTCTTTTTGAATACAATGTGTTGATCATTTTATGCATCGTGGTTAGTTCATTTTCCATACTGCTCATAACGCTATCATACTCTTTATATGTAGCCGCATCTGTTGGATACAATGGATTAGCGAGTATCTCCGCTGTTGTTGATACCGTCTGATCTCCCATTTTTAAAACGATGCTGTACTTTCCGGGGATTGCTTTATGTCCCTCAAAACTGCCTTCCATATAAATATCCGGTACACCGACGATAGTAGGGTAACGCATATTCCATACAAACCGATTCAATCCTTTCGATTTAGGCAAAACAGGATCAGCTGGAGGACCGCCATCCCATTTTCTGTAAGTGCTGTCTTTTTGTGAACTGAATGAACGAACCAGTTTTCCGGAGGCATCTTTTATTCCGATTGATAGTTGTATAGAATCGTTCAATTCAGGAAGCTGATAATAAATTACAACCCCGGTGGAAGGATTAACACCCCGGTAAAAATCGGCTCCCGTAAAACTCGAATCCATATGGTCCAATTCACTGGACCCATTGATCAAATAAGATGGTGAAGGAGTGAAAATGGAAAACGCAGGAGCATCTTTTTTATATTGGCGTATCAGGCTCAGATCATCAAGTATCCAGAAAGAACGGCCTGAAGTTGCCGCAATTAAATTGCCTTTATAAACTTTCAGATCCGTAATAGGAGTAACGGGCATATTCAATTGAAAAGGCTCCCAGTTCTTTCCGCCATTCCATGAAATATAAATGCCGGTCTCGGTTCCTGCATATAACAAGTCCTTTCTTGTATCATCTTCTCTCACTACTCTTGTGAAGGCACCATCGGGAATTCCATTGTTTATATTTGTCCACGTCTTGCCATAGTCAGTTGATTTGTATAAGCCCGGTGTATGATCATTGAATTTATACCGGGTTGTTGCAATATAAACCGTCGCATTATCAAATGGCGATACTTCGATTGCATTGATCAGGCATTCCTTCAAACCGGCAGGAGTTATATTTTTCCATGTTTTGCAATTGTCCCTTGTTATATAAACCAAGCCATCATTACTACCAGTATAAATAACTCCCTTTTCATGCGGCGATTCCATGATGTAAGAAAGTACGCCATAATTTTCTGCACCTACTGCTTCATTCGTGTAAGGCACGCCGGGTGTTCCCTGTTTGTCTTTTTCATTTCTTGTCAGATCAGGAGATACTTCTTTCCATGTTTTTCCCAGATCATCAGTACGCAACAGGCACTGTGCACCATGATAATAAACGTTGGGCTCATGCCGACTCCAGATGATAGGAGAATTCCAATCAAAACGGTATTTCATATCCTTTGCATCACGGCTTTCATATTGAATAGGCGCAGCCATAATGTTGGTGGCGGCTTTTGCTTTTGTATTCAGCACTTCTATAGTGCCCTGGTAACTTCCACCCACCACAAATTGAGGATCGTCTGGATTAAAAGCCAGGAATGCACTTTCACCTCCGGCAGAATTACTCCAACCCGTATTGGTAATGCCTCCTCCTCCCGGTTCACGACTTTCAATTTTTACAGAGCTATTATCCTGTTGGCCTCCATAAATATTATATGGAAAAAGATTATCTACACTGATACGATAGATCTGTGCGGTAGGCTGGTTGTCCTGGCTGCTCCATGTTTTACCGCCATTAAAAGAAATAGCAGAGCCCCCATCATCGGAAATGATCATGTTATTTGAATTATTCGGATTGATCCATAGATTATGATAATCGCCATGCGTATTTGAAACATCAGCCCATGTTTTGCCTCCATCAATTGATTTAAATGCTGCAGCACTCATTACATATAAAACATTTTCGTTGTTAGGGTCAGGAAAAAGCTCAATATAATACCATGCTCTTTGTATCAAATGATGATCGCTGGTGACATGGCTCCATGTTTTGCCGGCATCTGCTGACATATATAAGCCGCCGGCCTCTTTGTCAAAATTGCTTTCAATGAGCGCATACACTTTTTCTGAATTGGATCGGCAAACAGCAATGGACATCTTGCCCATTTCTTTCGGCAAGCCTTCCGTCATCTTTTCCCAATGTTCTCCCGCATCTGTTGATTTATATAATCCACTTCCGGGTCCGCCACTGATCACTTTCCAGGGTAACCTTCCATGCTCCCACATGGCTGCATAAAGGATCATAGGGTTATTCATATCCATTGATATTTCAGCACAACCGGTTTTATCATCTACATACAAAACTTTTTTCCAGGTTGTGCCGCCATCAACCGATTTATAAACGCCTCTTTCTTTATTAGGACCGTATAACTGCCCTTGTGCCGCCACGAAAACGATATCCGGATCTTTGGGATTAATTACGATGCGGGCAATATGCTCTGTCAGATCAAGGCCGATCTTTTTCCATGTTTTTCCTGCGTCTGTTGATTTGTAGACTCCATCTCCGCCTGATGTCATTACTCCACGCACTGCATGTTCACCCATTCCTGCATATACTATATTAGGATCACTTTCCGCAACTGCTACTGCACCGACTGATCCTGTTTTAAAAAATCCGTCAGAAACATTTTTCCACGTCAGTCCCGCATCTTCTGTTTTCCAAAGTCCGCCGCCAGTTGAACCCTGGTAATAAACCAACGGATTACCAACAACCCCTGTAGCACAATTGGAACGGCCTCCGCGGAAAGGACCAATGCATCGCCACTTCACCGTTTTGAAATAACTATTTAGATCTGAACTATCTTTTGCAACCTGTGAATTTGAATTGAAACCAATAAAAAATAATGAAACCAGCAGGAATAATCGCTTTACCATAATGAGTATTTTATAGGACAATGTAAATTTTATTTGGAAAACCGTAATTTTTATTCTGAATTCAATAAATCTCTTTCAGAGTGACCATTATGAATTATTTTATTGCTTCACGCACTTTCGGTGCTATCTTATTTCCAAAAATTTCAATTGACTTCATTAATAAAGAATGCGAAGGGCCGCCTACATCCATATGCGCCGAAAAACGGGTAAGTCCAAAGAGTTCCTGCAGGTATAAAATTTTATCAATTGCTTCATTGGCATCGCCGATGATCAGGTGTCCGCTTTTACTTCTGCCCAAATCATATTGTTGCCTCTGGTATGCAGGCCATCCACGACTGCGGCCAACCCGATCCATTTGCGAAGAATAAATAGGATAATATTCCTCAGCAACGTTCCTGCTGTCATCTCCAAAAAACGCATGCATATGTACTCCTACCTGGAATTTATTCGCATCATGTTCATAATGTTCATACACTTTTTTATAATATTCAAATAATGGTTTGAACTGAACCGGGTTGCCACCGATGATAGCAAAGATCACGGGCAATCCATATTTACCTGCACGCACTACACTTTCGGGTGTTCCTCCAACAGCTACCCAGATATTCAAATGATCATTAACCGCACGGGGCAGTATCAATTGATTTTTCAACGGGAGCCTGAATTTTCCTTTCCAGTTAATGGGATTTTCTTTATTTATTTTCACCAGCAGGTCCAGTTTTTCTTCAAACAGTTCATCATAATCTTCGAGCTGATAACCATACAAAGGAAAAGATTCAATAAAACTGCCACGTCCTGCCATCAGCTCGGCTCTCCCGTTGGAGATCTGATCGATCATTGCATAACTCTCGTACAATCGTACCGGGTCTGATGAACTCAATACATTTACGGCACTGCCCAGTTTGATATTGTTTGTAACAGTAGCTGCTGCTGCCAAAATTATTTCAGGCACTGATACTGCATAGTCGGGACGGTGATGCTCGCCAATGCCAAAAAAATCCAGGCCGACTTCATCCATTAATTTTATTTCTTCTATCAGTTCCTGCAATCTTTGACCGGGTTGTTGTGGTTTTCCATCCTTGTCATAATGGTTATCGCCAAACATGCTGATGCCAAGTTCCATAAAGTATTGTTTGATGGCGAAGTTACAGTATCGGATCTTTTGTATCAGCCTGCCAACACCCGTGCAGAAAATGAACTATATTCATTGAATGACTGCATCGAACAGTTTTAAATTTTTCCCCTTATTCCTTTTACAGTTATTTGTAATGAATACGCATGCACAATTACGTCCCATTACTTCAGGTGTCTTTCACTGGGCTGATCTGCCGTTAAAAAATGAAGCAGACCGGGAAACCCGAAACATAGCAGAAGGTACCACCGCTGAGTTTGATTATTTTGAAATACATGCCACCACACAAATGAAAGGAGCTGCGCCCAGGCCATCGCATACACAAAAAGACATTGAAGAATTGATCATCATCAAAGAGGGAAAAGCAAAATGTACTATTGGAAATAAAATATCGGTATTGGGAGCCGGCAGCGTGATTTTGATACCGCCATTGAAATCGCAGGCGTTCGAAAATGTTGGCGACGGGCCCCTTACCTATTATGTACTCATGTTCCGCTCCCGCAAGCCAATGAATATGGAAAGAAGTAATAAAGCCGGCGGTGCTTTATTGTTAGATGCGGATACCATTACTTACACAGAAAAAAATGACAGGGGCACTAAAAAATATTTTGACCGTCCTACCGCCATGTGCGAGAACTATGAAATGCATGTCAGCTATATGAAACATAAAGGGCCCAGCCATGCGGCTCACCGGCATGTGGACACTGAGATCATTTTAGTCATCGATGGTGATATGTCAATGACCATTGATGGAAAATATTATAAAGGCAGCGCCGGAGATCTTTTTATTGCGGAAAGCGGTGAAATGCACCAAGTCTTCAATGCTGCTGACAAACCCTGCAGTTATTTTGCTTTCAAATGGCGATAGTGAAAGGGCTTGGCAATGTAAATTTCTTACAGGGGGCAGTTGCATCTCCTTACGCTTATATTTATTTTAAGCCATTCACCATAAATCGGAACAGCTATCCGCACCGGCTTACTAACTTGAACGCTTATGCCCGGGCTGAGAAAATCGATCTGCTTCCTTATAGTATTAGTCTTGTATTCCGCTGCGCATTGCCAGCAGGCGCTTAACACTGCTTCTGATTTTTCCCTAACCATTCTGGATGAAAATACAAAGCCTGCCACCGGCGCTATTGTTGAATTATTGAAAAATAATAAACTGGTAAAAGCAGCCATAACAGACGCTAAGGGCATTGTTACATTCGGAAAAATTGAAGACGGTGACTATACCTTTTCAATTACCTATACCGGGTATAAACCGCATAGCACGGAAGTGTATCATTTCCCTTCGAAAATTAATACAGTAACGATACAATTAGAATCAGCAAGCATCACATTACAGGGCGTAAGCATTGTTTCAAAAAAACCATTCATTCAGCAACAGCCGGGTAAAGTAGTACTAAATGTGGATGCTTCTGTTACAAATGTTGGCTCCACAGTTCTTGAAGTATTGGAAAAATCTCCCGGCGTAACCGTTGACCGGAATGGCGGCATTGCCTTGCAGGGCAAACAAGGCGTACTGGTGCTGATCGATGATAAACCCACTTATCTCTCCGGTGCGGACCTGAATAATTTATTAAGCAGCATGAGCTCATCGCAGGTGGAACAAATAGAGTTGATGTCAAATCCATCTGCAAAATATGATGCCAGCGGCAATGCAGGTATCATCAATATCAAAACAAAGAAAAATAAATTGAAAGGCTTCAATGGCTCTTTCACTGTTTTAGGCGGACAAGGCTCTTATCCAAAGAATACTGATAACCTCGCATTGAATTATCGTAATGGTAAGGTCAATACCTACTTTAATTACAATGTAAACCTGATCAACTATCTGACTGACCTGTATGCTTTGCGAAAATATTACGATACTAACCATGTCATTACTGCCATGCTCGATCAACCTGCTTTCTTTTCAGGAAGTTTTCTGAATAACACCTTCAAAACAGGTTTGGATTATTATGTTACTCCGAAAACAACATTAGGGATCGGGCTTGGCGGAACATTTATTTACAGGAACGGGATCAATAATGGATTAGCCAGGTGGCAGGATGCTGCAGGAGTAACAGATTCCACCATTTCAACAGAAAACAAAAGCAGGAGCCGGTTTACCAATGGAGCTATTAATCTTAATGCAAGGCACACTATATCTTCTTCGCAGGATATTTCAGCAGATATTGACTGGCTGCATTATTCCATAAGCAATTATCAATTTTTCAATAATCAATTGCAAACAGCGGGCGGGTACCAGGAGTTATCGAGAGGAAATATCCCGACAGCCATTTCAATTTTTTCCGGTAAAGTGGATCACACGCTGAAGCTTAACAAAAAAACTACGCTGCAATCGGGTTGGAAATCATCTTCCACCAGCACGGACAACACAGCTTTCTATGAAAACTTTGACGGCACCCAATGGACGGAGGACTACAGCAAAAGCAATCATTTTATTTATAAAGAAAACATCACAGCTTTTTACAGCAGCATTGAGAAAAAAGATGATGGGTTAAGTTACCAGGCGGGACTGCGCTACGAGAACACCGGCTATAAAGCCGATCAGTTAGGCAATGCACTACAAAAAGATTCTTCTTTTTCCAGGAGCTACAGCGGATTTTTTCCCAGTGGTTACATAAATTACCAGGCAGATTCTTCTAACAGTTTCACTGTTACCGCAGGTCGCCGCATCGACCGGCCACCGTTTCAGACATTGAACCCATTTTATTTTATTGTAAATAAATACACTTATTCCACCGGCAATCCGTTTCTTTTACCTCAGTATAGCTGGAACCTTGAACTGAATCATCAATACAAAAATTTATTATCAACTAGCATATCATACAGTATCGTCAAAAATTATTTCTCCCAATTGTTTCTGAATGATTCTGCAAAAGGAGTGTTGTTATATTCACAGGGAAATGTGGGGCATACCAATACATTCGGATTATCTTCTACCTTAACAACACCGCTGTTTAAGTGGTGGTCCGTCACGGCATCAGCCATTTATAATCACAAAGAATTGAAAGGATTTAATGGAAATAACTATTCAAGCAATATCAACCAGCTTACAATTAATATCAATAACCAGTTCAGCTTCGCAAAAGTATATACTGGTGAGATCTCCGGCTTTTATACTACCAAAGCCCGTAATGATATACAGGAATTATTGTACCCTACCGGGCAATTATCATTAGGTGTATCAAGGCCGGTATTGAAAAACAAAGCCACATTAAAACTCAATGCCCGTGATATTTTTCATACAAATACCATGGAAGGGCTTACGCAGTTTCCCAACGCTACCGAATACTTCATCATACACAGGGATAGCCGGGTGATCACTCTTTCTTTTACTTTCCGTTTTGGTAAAGCATATAAAGCAGCCAAACATTCAGGCGGTGGCGCCGAGGATGAGATTGAAAGAGTAGGAAACGGTGGCTAGCAAAATTAAAAATCAGCGATCGCTACGTAAATGAAGTCAGCCTGTGGCATAAAGATAGCGTCCGTTACTCAGGATCAACTTTTTGCTGCATCTTTTTATCAAATTCCCTTTTCAGATCGTTTAGTTCTGCATCATAACCTGCCCGATCAAAAAAAGCGGCAGGATCATAGGCATCACCGGGATGATGTTTTTTCTGCAGATCGAACTGGCTGGCATGGGAAGCCAGCCAGATGTCGAAGCTTAAATTTTTCATTGCAGCTAAAGTGTAAGCATAATCCTTCGCAATGCCGGGATAATCAGCAATAGCATTAAAAGGTTTATCTGTCACAATGGTGGGCATATTAGCAATAAGCACCCGGTAGGAGCGCTTTTCATCTTTTACAGTAAATAAAAAACTGCAGGAGCCTTTTGTATGGCCGGGATGATGAAGTATTTTCAATTGCATATCACCCAATCTTATTGTATCGCCATCATGAAGCAACCGATCAGGCATAACAGGTGCATAGTAACTACCATGACCACCCAATGCATAATCGGTACTTCCTCCGTCTTCTGCAACTTCCGCATCACCTTCATCGACCATAAATTGTGCGCCGGTTTTATTTTTAATGAATGCCATGGCGCCCATATGATCGAAATGCGCCTGTGTGGTAAGCAGAATTTTAATATCGCTGAACTTAAAGCCCAAAGCCTTGATATTATCTTCAATTTGCTTCGCAGAAGCTGCCATGCCGGTGTTGATCAAAATATTCCCCTTTGAAGTAACAATGAGATAACAAGCTAACTCATACGTACCGACATAGTATAAATTTCCTGCAATACGGAATGGCTGATATGGTTTACCCCAATCATCAGAAGAAGGTTTTGGCTCATTTACTTTTTGTGCAGTAGCAGCACTTGTTAGTACTACAGCAAGTGCAAACGCTATATTTCTCAATGAATGGTTGAACATATCAGGGATAAAATGTGATTGATGAATCAAATATATTCTTTTGAAGACAATTCTTTATACAAAAAAGAGTCATTTTCCCCTGATATATAACAATCCCGATCCCTGAAATTCTCTTTAATTTTATAGCCCTAATGTTTCAAGCAGATAACAATGGAATTTATAGATTACTACAAAGTGCTGGGTATTGATAAAAATGCCTCGCAGGATGATATCAAGAAAGCATACAGAAAGCTGGCCCGCAAACTTCATCCCGACCTTAATCCCAACGATAAGGAAGCTCACAAAAAATTTCAACAGCTCAACGAAGCCAATGAAGTACTGAGTGACCCTGAAAAAAGAAAAAAATATGACCAGTATGGAAAGGACTGGAAACATGCTGAGCAGTTTGAACAGGCACAACAATCCCGTGCAGGTGCTCAGCAATTCGGAGAACAAACGTTTCATGGCGATTTTGAACAGGGTGATTTTTCTGATTTTTTCAATTCCTTATTCGGAAATATGGGTGGCAGCCGCCGGCAACGGCAGACAAAATTCAGAGGTGAAGATTATCATGCAGAATTGCAACTGAATCTTACTGATGCTTATCGAACCCATCAACAAACACTAACGGTGAATGGAAAAAATATCCGCATTACCATTCCCGCCGGCATAGAAAACGGGCAAAAGATCAGGATAAAAGGGCATGGAGGAGAAGGCATCAATGGCGGCCCCAACGGAGATCTGTATATCACATTCAATATTATTAATCATACAAAGTTTCTGCGGGATGGAAATGACCTGCACACTACCGTTGAACTGGATCTCTACACTGCTGTATTAGGAGGCGAAATAACTGTAGATACACTTGACGGAAAAGTAAAACTGAAAGTGAATCCCGAAACCCAAAACGGAACTAAAGTAAGATTGAAAGGAAAAGGTTTTCCTGTCTATAAAAAAGAAGGCGAATTCGGTGACCTCATCATCAGTTACCAGGTGAAGATCCCAACCAACCTTACCGATAAACAAAAAGAATTGTTTGAGCAGTTAGCAAAATTATCATCCTAAACATTTTTTTATGACAACCGAAAACATGATACCCATTACTGAATTTTGTTCAGTCCACCATTTGGAGATGACATTCGTACAGTCACTGGAGCAACAGGGATTGATCGAGACCACGGTGGTGAATGAAATACAATATGTGGAGGTCAATCAACTGCCAAAACTCGAACAAATAGTAAGGTTACACCGTGAACTGAACATCAATTTTGAAGGCATTGATGCCATCAGCCATTTGCTGAATCAAATGGAGGACATGCAACGCCAGATCACTGAACTTAAAAACAGGCTCCATTTTTTTGAAGAAAAAGAACAAAAATTTTATTAATCAATAATAGTACAACAAGGCGGTGCGTAACTGCGGGCACGACCGGTAGAACTTACTGTAATACTCATTAAAGCTGTTCACATTGAAACGAACAAATCTCTTACTTCCATCAATTCTTTTTTTCTATTTCTATTATCAGCATGTTCAGAAAAAATAAAACCCCGCTACATGCAGCTAACGAAAACTAGCTCCATGTTTCCGGGGACAAGATCGTCAACCAAAAAGGGGATACCGTTCTCTTACGTGGCTTTGGCCTGGGCGGCATGCTCCATATGGAAAATTTCATTGATGGCTACACCGGCAATGAAGAAGCCATGCGTGAAGGATTGAAAAGTTTGTTGGGCGAAAAGAAATACAACCTGTATCTCGACACATTTCTCAAAAGTTACTTCACAGAACCAGATGCTGCCTATATTGAAAGTCTTGGATTGAATTTAGTCCGCATTCCGATCAATTATCATTTGTTTGAAGATGATATGAACCCCGGTGTTATCAAAGAAGCATCATTTGCATACCTTGATAAAACGCAGGCTTATCTGCCCAATATCTTTTCTGCTGCTTCCCTATCCTTTTCAAATATTTTCAGCTCCACGCCGGCTATCGGATCCATTCCGAGAACATTCTCATCATTGAGAAATGATTCAATGCCATTTTCTTTTAGTTTATCCTGCATCATTTTAGCTTGTACCGCATCTACGTAAGTGTGCAGGGTGATCGTTTTTTCTTTTTCCGTTGTCATGATATTTTTATTATTGTCAAAATTAAAGGTATTTAAACTCCTGTTACAATGATCAAGATCAGTTAATACCTTGATCCGGAGAATTTTTTATCCGCTCAATTCCGTTCTTTCTGCGTTTCAGGAAAAATATTAATGTACCCAACGTTTACCAGGAGATCTGCTTCAGCAACATCGTTGGCTTTTACCACGGAAGCGTCAAATAGTTTGGTTTTATCGCAATCCAGGCAGTTCAACGTAATTCCTACTTTTCTGAAATCAATAGTACCCATCTTCTCCGGTTTTATCATGAAGGCGAAGTCTGACCGCTTGCCATAGATCTCAAAATCACTACTATTCAGTTTCAACAATTCTTTTATAGTCATTCCGCAATGAATTCCGTTTTTCAGTTCCCACTGATTATTATCAAAAAAAACTCCTGTGAATTGTTTGCCGCTGACCGTCGGCATCACATCACTGATAATGATATAAGAAAGAGACTGCAGGTTCCGCTGATCCTCCCATACAAATACCGCCTGCTTGTTGCTGTTGGGGAATATCACGGTACACTTTCTCAGATCGTCCTTTGAAAAATAATAAAGATCCTGCTTTACGTTAGCGGCGCCAAAAAAGCCAACCAGGTATTCATTCGAATTAAAACTAAGGAGGTCTTCCGCATATTTAACCGTGCGTGGATCCGGGTATTCTTTCTTTTTTAAAACAAAACTATACCTCGATATACCATCATTTACTTCATGCATAGTTTCAACAGTAATATTTTTTCTTTGAAAAAGCAATGAAGTATCCTGTTCCAGGCTTACACTGTGATCATAAAAAAAACCAGCCCCTGCCAATTGCATTTTACCTTCTATGAATTCTTTTTCAGAAGAAGTGTGCCAGGCAAAATATTTTGAACCATCTTTAGTATAGATATCAATGCTTCGTATAACCGGGGAATCGTTACTAATAGTTTGGTTATTACTTTTCATTTCATTTTCAAAGAAAGATGTCATTGTTGAATTGTAATCAACCTTCCCGGAATTAGACAGGAAGCCTTTCCTGATCAAAAACTGTTCGGCATTTTTAGGAGTAAAGGAAGACAAGGCCACCAGGTCATCGGAAGTAAATGATTGGCCGAATGCTGCATTGACAGCAAAACCCAACGAAATAAATATGAGTAACAAACTCTTCATGAACAACATTGTTCTTCATATCTATTGTTTGGTCTTTAAAAAGAATGCAGGATTGAAGGAGGGTATCCGGCTTATTTCAAGGAGTAGAAAGAATTCTCTACAAAATACTACATTTTCCTGATAGATAAAAGGGCCCGGAGAGCCTGGGGTTATGCACGTTCATTCACGCCATGCTTTTACCGGAAACATTGCGGAAAGAAAAAAGAATTCCATTCAAACCCGGACGGCTATCCCTTTACATGCCCGGTCCTGCATCAGTAAATTTTAGAATCGCTCTAGCCTCTTCCTGATACTCCACATATCTACAACGCCAAAGCGTTTTACAGGCGTCAATTTATTCCGGGCCAAACCAATCTCCGGTTCCACTATTATAGCCGGAATTACCAGTTCCTGTGAAAGATCAACTACCGGGTCAATAATAATAATTTCTGTCTTTAAACTTGTATCGTTCATAATTTTTTATTTATAGAAGTATAAAAGCAAGGTATAGTGAAGCGCTCAGGCGGGTGGCGAAAGAAGTTGAGAAATTCAGGTATTCGCTGCTTTATTAATACCTGCAATTTACGTACTACCAGTTTGTGGATCTGATTTATACCTGTACTAAACGTTAAACTTATCAACAAACAACAGCTAACTGCATGTTTTCCAAAAATAAAATCTCAGCAGCAGTTTAATAAGCCTACATTACATGCAATGCAGGTTATTCTATCTGCAAATAAATTTAAGAACATGTCAAACATTTTAGATGTTGTTGTGGCCGACAAAAACCTCGCCACTATGATGAGAGGTGTAAAAGCAGCAGGATTGGAATCAGAACTGAGTCAGGCAGGGCCTTTTACCGTATTCGCTCCCACAGATCTGGCTTTTGGAAAATTAGCAGCCGGTGAAATGACCGAATTGCTGAAACCTGAAAATAAAGTGAAACTTTCGGACATTCTGAATTATCATGTAGTAGCAGGGAAAACTAATTTCAAAGACCTGAAAGACGGCCAGAAATTAAAAACCATAAATGGAAAGGAACTGGATGTGAAAATAAGCAACGGCAATGTTACGATCAATGGTGCCAAAATTCAGGGACGTGATAACGAAGCGTCCAACGGAGTGGTGCATTCAGTGGATACCGTAATTGCAGTTAACTAAATGTTCACTGCCTTATATCTTTCATGAAAAACAAATATTACAAAAGCTGCCTGTCACTAAGGTGGCTTTTGTTTCTTAACAAAGCCGCTGTAGTTTGATAACTGATAAAAACAGTAATCACATTCAGACAGATTTTTTTAAACCCCTGAAAACCCATTTTATGTTTCAATACAGCAAATACAAAATTGATCCTGAAGACAGCTTTCAGCCTGATGATTTCCCCAAAGTAAGAGATGAACTGGCTGATCTGTGCCATGGAATAGCAGGCTTGCCTGCTGACCATAAAAAAGAGATAGTTCTTTCTTTTATAAAAAATCATTTATTAAACACCGATTGGCTCAAGTCAAATCCCGAGCTAACCAGCCTGGTCACCAGCGGTGCATTCGCTACCGGTCATTTGGAATCGCTTTTCGATTCCTGCAGGATGAACAAACAATTTCAGCAGGAATATGAAGATTACATCCGGGAAATGATAGTGTAAATCACAAAGTCGGTCATAGAAGTGCCGGCGCTCATTATAAAAGTAATTGCATCTTGATGCCGGAGATAAAATCCGGCAAAGGCGAAGAACTGCGCCTTATTATTTTTTAATGAACCCCTGCAAAAAATTAAAATTGCTTGAATGCCGAACTTTCTGAGATGCTTGCCGCAGGCAAGAACAATACAGCAGATGTAGCAATAAATTCTCCCCTCATGCTGTCTGTTAGATCACTATTATTCGGGCCTTCATCGTCTTTTCTCCCACCCATGTTCGGAACTTTGGCCGGATGGCTCAAAGCAGGCAGAAGTACGTTCCGAACGAGACCCGAACAAAACCCCTACCGAAGAATTTCCATTTTAGCAGCAAAATCCGGCAATTGGCAGCAATTCACAGCAACAACGTGAGCAAAGGGATGTTTGAAGGCGTGCCTCGGTTGGAACCGTGGCACGCCTGCGCAAGCAGATGTACCTTTACAAAAAGGTTAAGGCATGAAAAAATTAATAGCCACAATTACGGCCCTGTGTTTTTTTGTTTTTGCAAAAGCACAGCAGGAGATCAAAATAGACGAACTGAATAAGCATACCGGCGATTCAGTGACGGTATGTACTAAAATATTCGGCGGCATTTATCTTGACCGGAGCAAGGGCGCCCCCACCCTTTTAGATGCCGGCGGCAAATACCCGGATGCACCGCTGACACTTTTTATAGGGCAGGAAACAAGAAAACAATTTAAAGAAGCACCCGAATCATTTTACAAAGACAAAGATGTTTGCATTACCGGCAGAATAAAATTGTATAAAGGCAAACCCGAAATAGAGATCTACGATGAAAAACAGATACAGGTGGGTAAATGAGATATAGCGCTTTCGGTTCTTGAGATAGGAACCGGGGCCGGGGCATCGGGAAATCAGCTAAGAAAAAATACGAATCTGCCGCAGGCAGCGAAGCAGTTTTTCTTTTTTCAGCAATAGCATTCATCGTGCAATTACCATAAATATATAGCGGAGGGAGGCAATCATTTGACGTGGGAAGCCTTTCATCTTCCAGACGAAGCCAATCATTTGGAAAGGGAAGCCTTTCATCTTCCAGACAAAGCCAATCATTTGGAAAGCGAAGCCTTTCATCTTCAAGACAAAGCCAATCATTTGGAAAGGGAAAGGCATCTTTTGGATGAAATGTTTTTGATTACCAAGGGTTTTTGATTTTTGCTTTGATGTTTAAGCTGTGTGCGGCGTTTTCTCTACCCTTCACAGATCTGTAAGTTAGTCCCGATGCTGATATAGAAAACTACGACGTGTTATTTCTATACGTTAATTCTGATGATGGCTTAGAAGACACCGACCATGGCGTGTTATTTTTATTGAGAACACCTGCCAAGACGGAAAAGTAAAATATTGCCGGAAAAGGGAAGTACCTAAACTGCCCGGCGGCGGGCAGGGAACATTCAGTATATTCGATGTGCCCACGACAACCGCCGCAGCCCTTGTGTAAACCTCATTTTCATTTTCACAATATGAAACAATTTCTGATACTTCTCGCATTCGCTTCAGCTGTCTATACCTCATACAGCCAGGATTCATCCGGGCTTAGCTATTCATTCAAAGAAGCCGGTATCTCCATTAAGCTTCCTAATTCAAAATGGTACCTGGCCGACAGTGAGGAAAATAACAGCCGGGCAGTTTATATTTTTAAAAGAGAGGCGATAACAGATAATTCCAACACGCATGTAATTCCAAACATTGCGGTAATTATTGAAGACGTGGACGAAAATACCGATGTAATCGAATATTCAATAGTAAAAAGAACCAAAACTCCGTTTGATGTGTCAGAAACATTCATACATGGCGATGGCAAAATAAATTATGAAAATGCTGTTGGGTACAAAGGAAGCTATACGGACCAACGATCCATATTACATACGATCTATGTTGTTCATGCCATTAATAAGAACAAAGGGATACAATTAATACTTGATACTACTTCTGAGACATTTGCTGAAATTGACCGGGAGTTTCTGGCAGTATTAAAATCATTAAAGTAGCAGAAGAAATGTGTTCACCGGGCCGGCAATCTAAACTTGAACAAGAACAGATTGCTTCAGCAACGGGAAATTATTAAACACAATGCAGCAATCTCTATGTTGCTTCGCAAGGACGTTGAAGAGTCAATAACGATATGTCCCACTCGTCATTGCGAGGAGATCAAAGAGACTTTCATCTATGTCCGGTACTTCCCCATCGACGAAGCAATCTAAAGACTCAAAAACAGGTTGCTTCTCCCGATCTTATCGGAGTTCGCAATGACCGTGAAGAGGCAATAACAGACAGGAAATTCATCACCATCTACCCCGTTAAAAAACCATTCACACAAAACCCCGTCTGCCAATGCATTTGTGGAGAAATGATATGCAGTAATTCAGTAGTTTGAATATCTGTTAATACCTGTTTTATGCATAAATCTTCAACACGATCAGATAAATTATTATCGGTTCATCCGATTGTGATAACTTTTTTTCTCACTGCGGTTATTGTATTTGTTTCCTGCGGGCCCGAGGCGCCGGCTGAACATTATGGTTTTTTGACCATGCTCGGCAACGATACGATCTCTGTAGAGAATGTGAGCCGCAAAGGCAATACAGTAACCAGCGATGAAGTGGACCGGTTTCCCCGTGTGCGGATACGGCATACCGTTGTGCAACTTAATGATGACGGCAGCATCAGGCATCTTGAAATGAATATCCGCACTCCGAGTGAGCCATCCAATGAGCGGGAACGAAAAGTGGTGGCAACAGTGAGCAAGAGCGAAGTGGATCTTTCCAAAACAGACAGCACGGGAACGGTGAAGAGAGAATTTGCAACCGATGGAAGTATTGTAGTAGCGCATGTGCCGCAGATGTACAGCCTCTATGAATTGTATTTTGCGGCGGCATTAAAAAAGACAGCAGCATCAAAGCTTCCGGCCGGCACTCCTGTGCCAATGCGGCAATTTTATATTGACCGGGAATTTGATAAGTTCCCATTGGGACATGCAACGGTGACGCCGCTTGGCGGAGGCAAAGCAGAGGTCTACCACGATTGGCTTTCCGGTATTGGGGAAGCAACGATGGACTCCAATTATCATATGCTTAGTTATTCAGGAGCAAGAACAACATATAAAGTAGATGTAACCCGTCTCACTTCAGCACCTGATATAAAAAGTATTGCGGACCGGTTTGAAATGCAGGAAGCAAAGAACGGTAACGTAAGATCATTAAGTGTCCGGGATACCACAAGGGCACAAATCGGCAATGCAACATTTACTGTTGATTATGCCAGGCCATTGCTGCGTGGACGTACACTCTTAGGAGATGTGATACCTTATGATCGTGTATGGCGAACCGGCGCTAACGCTGCTACGCAGTTTACAACATCAACGCCGATAAAAATTGGCGGCCTTGCAGTACCGGCAGGGGAATATACATTATGGACAGCGCCACATATTAACGGAGTGGACCTGATCGTAAATAAACAAACAGGACAATGGGGCACTGAATACAACGGTTCACAAGACCTGGGCACCGTAAGAATAAAATCGGAAACAGTTTCCACTCCTGTAGAAGAGTTCACTATTTCCATTGTACCCGGCGCCGATGCACATCACGGAACATTGGTGCTGGAATGGGGTACTTTCAAATGGACTGCGCCGATTGAAGTGCAATGAGGCGAAATACTTTCTTTCTTATTGGCTGTTCTTTTTACACGGATAAATCGGAAGTCGAAACGAAGAAAAATATAAAGGCTCGCATTCAGCGAGCCTTTCCCCTACCATGAAAGATTGCCTGAAAAAACTGATGGTAATTGAAATTCTTTAATGGTGCCCATGCTTATCCCAACCTTTACGGCGCCCATTATCATCACCTCTATATTTTGGATGGCCCTTTACTACATAGTATTTCGGATCGTTGCTGTTGCGGATTATAATTTGCGAACGATCGCCGCGGTATCTTGAGTACCTTTCTCTATCCTGGGTGAAATGCAGGTAAGGCCTCGGTTCATTAATGACTACTTTATAACCTGAATACAGATCATAATTTCTGTAACGAGGCGGCAAAGAAGCAGAAAACACCCAACGATTGCCGGATAAATAAACAAACTCTCTTCTCGGAACATAATAGTAGCACTCAATGTCCGGCAGGTAATAATACTCTGCATAATCATAGCCTACCGGTCCCCAGACAGGCTGAGAACCTATATTGACATTTACATTCAGCCGAACCTGTGCTTCCGAATTGTTTGCGGCAGCTACAGCAAAAAATATAATGACCGAGCTAATAACTAATTTTTTCATACTTATAAATTTTATGTTACTGTTGAAATTTTCAAAGACGGTGCCAGAAAATACAGAAGAGATATAATGAAATCTGAAATCCTGTATTTTAGAAAGCGGCAAATACCTACAAGCCCCGGACGAATCTTCGATCTGCATCTTTTTTATAAAATTATTTATTAAAAAGAATCTCAAAAAACATTTGACCGGTTAATGACAATTTTAATTTCATTTTAATTTCGTTCAGATCTTCTTCGTAAAATCCCGTTCATGGATCTCCTGTTTTCCACATTAATTAAACCTGCCCGATGCTATTCCGTCTGTAGAATTACAAGCACACACAGCGTGATTATTTTAACGCTTTTATAAATAACAACTTTGCTGTTGCCGGTTTTTATAAGAAAATTTCTCATACCTGATTTTTGTTTGGCATAATATTTTCAAAGCAATAATTATAAATATCATTTTATCACACAACCCGAACAATTATTTATTAACTAAAACGAACAACTATGAAAGCAGTACGATCGATGTTTTTTGCAGCAGGTATTTTAATTTCCGGAATTTCTTTCGGGCAATTAAATACTGTTGTAAAATCCACAACGCAGGCAACGGTGAATGCTACCAACGCAGTAAAAGCCAGCACCGCCGCCACTCAATCTACTCATGTTACCGTTAACAAGAGTGGCAACAAAATGTCTACCGTAAAAGCAAGAACCAAACATGCGGTAAGCACGCAAAGCAGCAAAGTAAAAAAAGATGTAAAACAAAGCACTGATGCAAAGGCGAATGCTGAAGTATCCGCTTCATCCGGCAGCAAAGTGAATAACCAGGCAAATATCAATGCCAGCAATTCGACAACAGCAGATGCTTCTGTAAACGTGGATGGCAGCAAGACGAAAGAAAATACTGCTGCAACGGCAAAGAAAGTAAGCTCTGAAACGGCACAGAAAGTAAAGACGACAAAAGCAAAAGTAGAGAATAAGACAAAAGCTGCTGCCCATACAAAAGTATCGGCAGAAACAAAAGCCGATGCAAGTACTACTGTAAAAAAGCAGTAAGCCATAAATAACGGACGATTCAGGAGTTCCGGGATAGCATGAGTCGCAGGAAATGAAGGATAGATGCATTGATTTTCTGCGACTCTTCTTTTAAGATGTATTAAAAGCCCGTTTTCATTTACCAAATTCTTCAGCATGAAAAAAATAGTTTTCTGCCTGCCGGTTATTATGCTTATGATGATCAGCCAGAGCCTGTATGCTCAATCTGATTCTATGGATAAGCAGGAGCAGGTTCAATTCAAGATCGGCGCATACTATAACAGTACATTGAACTATTATGGCCGTACCGATAGCCTGCGCAGCAGCGGTTTTTTTCCAATGGCCGAATTATGGTTCAATGATCATTTTTATCTGAACGCCGCTCCGGTATTTGTCAATAATGCTGTGAACTCTTTTCAATATGCAGGCACTATTGCTACTGCCGGCTACCAGTTCAATTCCAATGATAAGTTCAGCGGTAATATTTATTTTGTAAAACCCTTTTACCAGAGTAATTCCCATTTGGTAGCATCAGCGCTTAAAGAGCAATTTGGTTTTACAGTCAGTTCGCTGAATAACGTGTTGAATATAACAGCAGGAAGCGATGTAAAATTCAGCGGCGATGTAGATCTGGGACTTACCGGAGGGTTGGATCATATTTTCCGCCATCAGTTCGGAGATGAATCTGTATTGGTCATTGATCCTTCAGCATATGTATATGCCGGCACACAGCAGTTCACGAAAAGCTATTTAAAGAATGAAGGCGGTTTTTTAATTCTGCCCGGAACGGATCAGCTGGTGACCCAATCATCAAAGCGATTTTCAGTTCTTTCGTATGAATTTTCAGCACCGGTGGTTTTTGTGAAAGGAAAACTAACCCTGATGGCTACGCCTGCATACGTTATTCCGCAAAATTTGGTAACGGTTCCCAACCGGCCCGATCTTTCTGAAAGAGGTAAAGAAATGTTTTATGCTACGGTGGGAATAAAAGCTACTCTTTAATTAATCCTGCCAAACAAAGTGTTTCGCAGCGTTACTCTGCCCCTTAAACGATGACACAAACTGCTGAAACTATAGTTTTCCCAGAGGCTGAGTTTCCTGATCATTTTTTTTGTTTTTTTGCACCTTTCATATCCGCAACACACCATTTCATATACACTGAAGCATGAATGAACGAACGAAAATTATTATCCGGTTATTGACGACACATATCTTTCTGGTAATTGTTTTAATTGGCTTGTCCTTTATCCCCGCTATCCATTCACCACTGTGGCTGGCAATTTGTGAATCGGTTTTACTGATTACTTTCTTTACGGGCTACTGGGAATTCTTCGGCAAATCTTTCAAATGGATGTACAGTTTATCCCTGACTGTCATTATTGTTGCTTTATTTATCTGGCTTACAAAGGAGAAACATACAATGCTCAACAGCTACACGCTTTATATTTTATGCCTGTTGCAAGTATTCCTGTTATACCATCTCGTAAAAATAATCATCACAATTGTTGAAAAAACAGAACCTGCTTTTGAAATTACCTTTCCGTTCAAAAATGGAAGCTACCTGATTACAGACGGAGGGAATTCAAAGATCAGTAAGCTGATGAATTATCATTATTATTCTGCGGTGCATAAGCGGAACAAAACCAATCTGTCCATGCTCTATGCCACTGATATGGTAAAACTGTCATCATCCCCGGCAAAATTTTTACCGCTGCGCAATGAGGACTATCCCATTTTTGGCGAAGCTGTTTACAGCCCGATGGATGGAACTGTTTTTAAGATTGTCGATGGCATTGCGGATAATGTGCCTTTTTCAGGAAACTATCCCTATAATACCGGCAATACCATTGTGATCAAACAAAACGATTATTATTTCCTGCTTGGCCACTTACAGTGCAACAGCATGCGGGTAAAGGAAGGAGACCCTATTCAAAAAGGCCAGTTGCTTGCAGCAATTGGAAATTCCGGGTGGACAGAACGGCCGCATTTACATATGCAATTAATAAAAAGCAAGGATGAGAACTACTGGTACGGCAAAGGTGTTGCGATAAAATTTAAAAACAAAAATCTCTATAAAAACAGGATCATCCGTTTATAGGATATACTAATGTACACGCAAAATCTACCAGCTGCTGCGAAATATTTTTTTCGCAGCGTTATTTTGTTTCTTTAAACGATGCCATAAACCTTCGAAGAATTTGAGTTGGCAAAACCTGCCTATGAAATACATAAGCGGTTACAGGATCATCCCTTTTTCACGATTCCCAATGGCAAAACTGTTTTTCCATATACTTCATTCAATAAAGAAGCAGCTCCGGTATAAATGGCGGAAGCGCCGCAGAGTATACCTTCATAACCGGTAAAAGTTTTTAAAGACGTATTGCCCGTAGCATCTCCTGCAGCCAGCAGGAAGAATAATATGGTAAGTGTAAAAAATACAAATTGCAACGCCTTGCTGATCCTGAATGTACCGATGAATAAAATGAATGTGAAGATGCCCCACATAATAAGATAGGCGATCATGCCTTTGGAAGAAGCAGCATCCATCCATCCCCATTTGGGCATCACGATGAGCACTACCAGCGAGAGCCAAAAGAATCCATAAGAGATAAATGCCGTCATACCGAAACTGTTGTTCTTTTTTGATTCCATGATACCGGCAATGATCTGTGCCAGGCCGCCATAACAAATTCCCATGGCAAGGATTATGGAGTTCATTTCAAAAATGCCGGCATTGTGCAAGTTGAGCAGTACCGTGGTCATTCCGAAGCCGAATAATCCCAGCGGAGCGGGATTGGCAGAACTGTCTTTGATGCTGATGGTGGAATTGTCCATATTAAGTATGTGTTTTTTTGTTTCAGTGCTTGCGGCCATGCACTCTTCACATACCCGGAATGACAAGCAATATCAAATCTAAAGGATTTATTTGAAGTGAGAGAAAAATTTGCCTCCACAAGCCCCTCTGAAGAATAGAGATTTAGGCCGCTTAATATTGAAGTACTTTCTTGTTGCCTCCATGTCTCCGAAGGGACACGGAGGATTGTTTTACGCCGTGTGTCTCGCAAACGAAGACAGGCTTTGACAAAAGTGGTTCGTAAGACACGAACCAAGGCGAAGAGGAATTTGGTGATGCTATTGAA
>DASZXQ010000049.1:0-1529 GCA_035545755.1 Chitinophagaceae bacterium
GTTTTCAGGAAACTTTCCGTTGACATCATATATATATGCAACGCCTCCGCTCATGCCTGCAGCGAAATTTCTTCCTGTATCTCCCAAGACTACTACCGTACCACCAGTCATGTATTCACAGCCGTGATCACCTACACTTTCCACTACCGCACTTACCCCGGAATTACGAACGCAAAAACGTTCACCTGCTTTGCCACGAATAAAAGCCTGACCTGATGTAGCTCCGTAAAATGCTACATTACCAATGATGATATTTTCTTCTGGCACATATTGTACTTGTTTGGAAGGGTAAATAATGAGCTTTGCTCCACTCAATCCTTTTCCGAAATAATCATTCGCATCACCTTCCAACTCCAATGTGATTCCCTTGGTATTGAATGCACCAAAACTCTGACCTGCCGTACCCTTGAATTTGAAATGAATCGTATCATCAGGTAATCCTGCGCTTCTGTATTTTTTTGTGATCTCATTGGATAAAATTGATCCTACAGTCCTGTCAGTGTTTTGAATGAGTAATTCTGCAAAAACTTTTTCTGCGGCGTCAATTGCAGGTTTTGCAATCTCCAGCAATTTCCAATCCAACACTCCGCCGATACCGTGGTCCTGATCTTCCAGTTTGTGCAAACCGGTGTAAATGGATGCAGGCTCTTTATATAATATTGGCGAAAGATCCAGTTTGCTGTATTTCCAGTGAGTAATATTTTCTCTTGCTTCAAGATTATTGACCTGCCCGATCATTTCATTGACAGTACGGAAACCCATTTCTGCCATGATCTCTCTTAATTCCTGTGTAATGAATTTGAAAAAATTCACTACATGATCCGGATTGCCTGAAAATCTTTTTCTCAGTTCAGGATCCTGCGTGGCCACGCCAACCGGGCAAGTGTTCAAATGACATTTGCGCATCAATATGCAACCTTCCACTACCAATGCAGCAGTGGCAATGCCCCATTCTTCAGCGCCAAGCAATGCAGCGATGGCAATATCTCTACCGGTTCTTAGTTGTCCATCTACCTGTACAGTGACACGACTTCTCAATTTATTTTTCACTAACGTCTGATGTGTTTCTGCCAAACCTAATTCCCATGGCAATCCCGCATGCTTGATGGAAGAAACAGGAGAGGCTCCTGTGCCTCCGTCATGACCTGCAATTAGTACCACATCTGCTTTTGCTTTAGTAACGCCGGCAGCAATAGTTCCAACGCCTGCTTTACTTACCAACTTCACACTGATCCTTGCTTTGCGATTGGCATTTTTAAGATCAAAAATTAATTGGGCCAGATCTTCGATAGAATAGATGTCATGATGTGGTGGGGGAGAGATCAATCCAACTCCGGGAATAGAATGACGCACTTTACCGATCCACTCATCTACTTTATGTCCCGGCAATTGACCACCTTCACCAGGTTTTGCTCCTTGCGCCATTTTTATTTGCAATTCATCAGCTTCGGTGAGATACAAACTGGTAACGCCGAATCTTGCACTCGCTACTTGCTTGATAGCGCTGCGCATGGAATCGCCATTGGGCA
>DASZXQ010000050.1:0-14268 GCA_035545755.1 Chitinophagaceae bacterium
GATCTTAAAACGATGGCAAATAAAACAATTGTGAAAGATGAGATTTGGGGTTTTGAAAACAGCGCTCCCGGTTTTTCTCCTAATGATGAATATGTTTTATTTACTGCATACCGGAATTTCGAGCAGGATATTTTTATATATAATATCAAGGAAAATAAAACCACTGATCTGACCAATACGGGTGTTACCGAAACAGGGCCGATCTGGTCGCCGGACGGGAAATATATTTATTTTACTTCGTCAAGATTAAAGCCCAGTTATCCTTTTGGTATGGAAGATCCGAAAGTGTATCGCATGCCGCTGGAAAAAATTGATGAGCCCTATCGTTCCGATAAGTTCAATGAACTTTTTAAAGAAGAGAAAAAAGATACTTCGAAAAAAGAAAATGCTTCAGCAGCAACTGTCACCACTCCCATTCGCATTGATATGGATGGTATCATGGACCGGCTGGAGCAGGTAAGCCCTTCTTTCGGTTCTCAATACCTGGCTGCAGTATATGAGAAAGGGGACAAGACTTCAGTGCTTTATTCAAGCAATCATTCAGAAGGCAAAAGCGCCTTATGGAAAACAACACTGGAACCGTTCGAAGAAAATAAGACTGAAAAGATAGCAGGTACAGATGGAGCCGGCGGTTTTACTATTGTAGCGGTAAACGATAAATTCTATGTCTTGTTCCGTGGAACTATTTCCAAACTAAATCTTGATGGCAACAAGGCCGATCCGATCAATATTAGTTATACATTCCGCCGCAACTTGCAGGAAGAATTCAGCCAGATATTTGAGGAAGCATGGGCGCAGATGCAGGAAAATTATTATGATGGCAATTTTCATGGAGTGAATTGGGAAAAGATCAAAGAACGGTACCAACCATTCATTGCACACCTGAATAACAGGGCTGACCTGAGAATTTTACTGAATGATATGCTCGGTGAATTGAATTCCTCTCACCAGGGCTTCAGCACTTTTGGTAGTGATGAAAATATTGCTCTGCAAAACAGAACGATGGAAACAGGAATTATTTTTGAAAACGATGATCCGTATAAAGTGAAATATGTTGTCAGAAGAAGTAATGCAGATCGGGCAGATGTAGATGTGAAACCGGGAGATATATTGACAAAAGTAGATGGAGAAACAGTGGACCAAAACATGGATCGCTATTATTATTTCACCAAACCTTCTTTGGACCAGGAGATCAGTCTTACTTTCAACCGGAATGGGAAAGATGTAGAAGTAAAAGTTCATCCTCAAAGCAGTTTGTACACGAACATGTACGATGAATGGATCGATAATAACCGGAAACGGGTTGATGAACGCAGTAAAAATCGCATCGCTTATTCCTGCATGAAAGATATGGGCGAGGATCAACTGGAAAGTTTCATCATTGACATGACCAAAGAACTGAATAATAAAGATGCGTTGATACTTGATCTGAGATATAATACAGGTGGAAATGTACATGATGAAGTGTTGCGTTTCCTGGAACAGCGTTCTTACCTGCAATGGAAATACCGTGATGGAAAATTGACCAAACAGGGAAATTTCACTCCTAGTGATAAGCCGATCGTTTTATTGACCAATGAACAATCGCTGAGTGATGCTGAAATGACATCTCAGGGTTTCAAGGCATTGAAGCTTGGAAAGATCGTTGGCAATGAAACATATCACTGGATCATTTTTACAAGCGGCGCAAGTCTGGTTGATGGCTCTTTCGTTCGCCTGCCCGCATGGGGTTGTTATACTTTAGAAGGAAAAGATATCGAGTCAACAGGAGTGCATCCGGATATTCTTGTCATCAATACATTTGAAGATAAGATCAATGGCCGTGACCCGCAGGTAGACGCAGCTGTTGATGAGATCCTGAAAGAGCTGAAATAATTTTTTGAATTTATTGCATCAATATGCTGGCCTACCTTTGGGTAGGCCATTTTTTTATGAGCAGGTCAGAACAACTTATATCAGTTTTGAAAAAACACCATGCAGCATTTCATCCTGTTGTTCATTTTAATGCAGCAAAAGAAAAAATCTGTTTACTCGACTTTACTGAGAACAATAATGAACTCGATGAGAACATTCTTGCCCATACCAATCGGTTCATTCAGTACATCAATGAAAAATTGCAGCAGGCAGGAGCCAGATACGGTATTGGCGGATATGGAGAACACCGGACTGTTTACAGCAGGAGCAAAGTATTTGATGCAACAAGTCCTGGCGAAGAACCAAGACGATTACACCTTGGAATTGATATTTGGGGAAAGCCACATACGGCTGTAATGGCTCCGCTAAACGGCATCGTTCACAGTTTTGCTTTCAATAATAATTTCGGCGATTATGGAGCTACGATCATTTTATCGCACCGGCTGGATGAACTTTCTTTTCATACTTTATATGGTCATCTGAGTTTGAACTCTATTAAAAATTTACATGGCGGAGAACGAATTGAAAAAGGAGATGTGTTTGCCGAATTCGGCATTCCGATGGAAAACGGCCACTGGCCACCGCATCTTCATTTCCAGATCATCATTGACCTGCAAGGATGGGAAGGAGATTATCCGGGTGTTTGTAAATTTTCTGAGCGGGAAAAGTATTTAGATAATTGCCCTGATCCTGATTTGATTTTACAAATGAATAAATATGCTGGCAGCTAAGTGAGAAGAGCTTTAACTAATTCTTCCCATTCTTTCTCCAATGAATACTCCGGTCTTTTCTTTCCGGCATGGTGATACCAGTAATCCGCATTTCCTATATCGCCTTCTTTACGATGTAAGTAGGCATGAATGTGTGCAGCGGTTTTATCGTCAATATTCTGAATGAGTTGATGTGCTTTATCCCAGTCGCCTTTGAAATCATACCACATCGATTGCAGGTAGGCTGAAATTCCGGGAGGAGGATCGAATGCTGATAAACTTTTTTGAAATTCTTCAAAATTCATGTTACTGCATTTTCAAAAGCTTGAATGCATGTGTCCATCTGTTGTGGATGAAACCGGGAATACACCATAGAATGCATAGCGGTTCAATGGCTCTCGCCGCTTCAATTTTGCCCATATCTTCAGTCTCATGTCCGAATTGAGTAAGAATACCAGTAACAACTTTTTTTGCTTCATCATCATCACCGCAAATGAACATAGTTGGTTTGCCTCCGGGAAAATTTGGTTTGTACATGAATGCATTACCAACACTATTAAATGCTTTTACGACTTTGGCATTGGGTATTTCCTTTTGAATTCGCTCCATCAGCGATTCATCGAGATCTGTAAAATATCTCAGCACGCCATTGACCGGCGGTTCCGGAGCAATTGGATTGGTCGTGTCTATCACTACTTTTCCTTTGAAATTATCAACACCTGCCAATTGAACTGCTTCTGTTGCCACGTATCCTGCCACAGCCAGTACCAACAGGTCTCCGAATGTTGCTGCTTCTTCAAAACTGCCGGTTTTCCCATTAGGGTTCTCATTTTTCCATCTCACCACTTCATCTTTTGAGACGTTCCTGGTACCCAACATAACATCATACCCTTCGGAAAGAAAAGCTTTTCCCAACACACGGCTTACAATGCCAGAGCCGATAATTCCTATTTTCATATTAATAAGTTTAAATTTGTTCTACAATAAAGAATTAAAAAAGTTCATGGCTAATTCAAATTTAAACAGTGATAAGGAATTTCTGACGGCGACCGATAAAGAATTTGAAAACAATATCCGTCCCAAACAAATAGAAGATTTTGCAGGGCAAAACCAGATAATCGAAAACCTGAGGATATTTATCAAAGCAGCCAAGCTGAGAGGAGAAGCACTGGATCATATTTTATTTCACGGCCCGCCGGGTTTGGGCAAAACTACTTTATCAAGAATTGTAGCCAACGAACTGGGAGTAAATATCAAAGAGACTTCAGGGCCTGTGATTGAAAAACCCGGTGATCTTGCCGGGTTGCTGACCAACCTCGAAGCGAACGATGTTTTATTTATAGATGAGATCCACCGTCTCAGCACTGTAGTGGAAGAATATCTCTACAGTGCTATGGAAGATTATCGTATCGATATCATGATCGACAGTGGTCCCAATGCCCGAAGTATCCAGATCAATCTGAATCCATTCACACTTGTCGGAGCAACAACCCGAAGCGGTTTACTGACAGCTCCTCTACTGTCCCGTTTTGCTATAAAATCAAGGTTGGAATATTATAGTTCTGATACACTTAAAAGTATCATTTACCGCTCGGCAAAAATTCTCGGAACAAAAATTTCCAAAGAAGCGGTCAATGAAATTGCCGGAAGAAGTCGCGGCACTCCCCGTATTGCCAACGGACTTTTGAGAAGAGTAAGAGATTTTGCGCAGGTGCTGAAAAACGGCGAGATCGACCTGGAGATCACGCAGCATTCACTGAAAGCATTGAATGTAGATGAATATGGTCTGGATGATATGGATAATAAAATTTTGCTGACGATCATTGAAAAATTCAAGGGAGGTCCTGTAGGTATTACCACTATTGCAACAGCAGTGGGAGAAGAGCCGGGAACCCTGGAAGAAGTGTATGAACCATTTTTGATACAGGAAGGTTTTTTGAAAAGAACACCGAGAGGGAGAGAGGCTACACATAAGGCGTATGAACATCTTGGTAAAAAGCCAACTGCCGGTTTGGAAGGAAGTTTGTTTGATACCTGAAATGAAAAAGCTGTTTCATTTTTGAAACAGCTTTAAAATCTTTATTGGCAAATTGACAAATTTTCACATTATCATTATTCCTGCACTACTAACCTGAATCCATTACCATGAATGTTCACGATCTCGATCTTAGAGTCATCTTTTAAATACTTTCTCAGTTTAGCAATATACACATCCATGCTTCGGCCGTTGAAGTACGTATCGCTGCCCCATATCTTTTTCAATGCCTGCTCTCTCGGTAGTAGATCATTGAGATGTTCTGCCAGCAATTTCAGCAATTCATTTTCTTTAGGTGATAAAGTTTGAGTAATGCCATTATGAACTAATTGCCTCAGTTTGGGATTAAAATGATAACTGGCGAGATTAAATTCTTTATTCTCACTTTCCTTATTCAGTTCTTCATTACGCTTCATGATCGCCTTGATCTTCAGCAGCAGCACTTCGCTATCAAAAGGTTTGGTGATGTAATCATCGGCGCCGAGTTTATAACCCTGGATAATGTCTTCTTTCATTGTTTTAGCGCTGAGGAAAAACAACGGGATATCCGGATCTACATCGCGAATTTCTTCTGCCAGGGTGAAACCATCCATATTCGGCATCATCACATCCAGCAGGCACAATTCAAATTTTTCACGTTGAAAAGCAGCGAGCCCAAGGCGGCCATCCCGTTCCAATGTCACATCATAATCATTGAGCTCCAGGTAATTTTTTAAAACACTTCCCAGATTCGGATCATCTTCGCAAAGCAAGATCTTATGTTTCTTTCCTTCCATGATTGTTGGTTTATGATTTTATGTTTATTGTTTTGATGATTCCGGCGCCTTTTCGTTTTAATAGATCAGCCGGAAGTATAAGGAAACAAATAAAATTAAATCATTTACAGCAAATAAGTTTCGGAGCGTAATTTTTTGTTAAGAGTAGCGGGAAATCAGATTCTATTGATTACTTACTTTTGTTTTTAAACATCAGGCTATGGCAATACATCTTACCCCCGATAACCGACTCAAAAAACTTATTGTCGTTGGCGACAGGGTGTTGATCAAACCCACCAGACCGGATGAAAGAACTGCAAGTGGTTTATACCTGCCGCCTGGTGTACATGAAAAAGAAAAGGTACAGCAAGGTTATGTGATAAAAACCGGGCCCGGCTATGCCATTCCGATACCGGTGGAAAATGAACCATGGAAAACGGAAGAGGAACAGGTAAAATATCTTCCGTTGCAGGCAAAAGAAGGCGACCTTGCCATCTTTTTAGTAAGCGGCGCAACGGAAGTCATGTACGAACAGGAAAAATATTTCATTGTGCCGCAGGGAGCAATTTTGATGTTGGAAAGGGAAGAGGAATTGTAATAGGATCTGGTTAGACGGTGCAGTTCTTAAGTATCAAAACCGATCTTCGTTGAAATGACATGGTTTATTCTCAAAAAAATCATCCAAAAAAATTATTGGTTATATTAAAATCTTAAATTAGTACTGGTTAGTGCTTGTCGTTGCCGATCAGGGTTTCCTATAAATAACCATATAAAACAAATTTTTATGCCCGAACAGAAAGTTTTCGTTGCAAGCGAAGAAAGTAAAGCTCAAGCAAAACAGCTGCGTCTTTTTGCAATTTTATCATGGGTAGTGGCCATTGCTGGAGAGATTTTCGCCATCTTCAAGTTGATCCACAATAAAACTTTGGTATGGTTAATTGTTGCAATTGTTGTTATTCTGATTTTGGCGATCACTGGTTCGATGTTATGGAAAAAAGCGAACCGGCTTGATCCGGCATCAGAAAAAGATAAAGTAAAGTTCTTTATTCAAAACCAGTTAGGCGCTATACTGGGGGTATTAGCTTTTTTACCATTGGTGATTGCCATTTTTATGAACAAGGACATTGACAAAAAAACCAAAGGTATTGCAGGAGTAATAGCTGTTATTGCAATGTTGATAGCCGGAATAACAGGTATTGATTTCAATCCTCCTTCTATTGAAAAATATACTGCCCAGATCAATCAACAGGATAGTGTATTGAGTAAATTGACCCCAGGTAGCAATCTGGTGTATCTGGCTAAAGAGGGGACCGTATATCATATTTACCGGGATTGTCAGTATATCAAGAACAGAGATGGCGTTACACAAGCAACCATCAGGCAAGCATTTGAGCAAAGAGGCCTTTCGCAATTATGCAAGGCCTGTGAAAAAAGGGCTATGAAAGAAAAGAACCTTTCTCCGGCAGACCTCGGTCTTAAGAACGACGTTCCTGGTGAAACTGATACTACCCAATAATTTAGAGAGCCATATTCTTAATTAATTCAGGAATTGATAATCCTGATTAGCTTCTTTACTAAGTCCATCGTAAAGAACTTTAAGAAAAAGACGACCTTTTACTCTTTTTTGCAGAGAGCATATCTACTGCGTTATTTATGCAGAAAGATTGTGCAGGAATTTGTAATCTAATGAACATTAAAAGCCACTAAGATCTTACTACAGAGTTGGGTAAATTTTTTTGTGACTATCATTGCGCCATTAACATCAAATTTACATTTACTTCCAATATATTGAGATAGATTTTGATATGTTGAAGAAATGAAAAGCATTGAAAAAGGATGAATTTATTAAAATGAACAAAGGCAGCCGGAAGAGATGATGTCAAATAAAACCTTTTTTAAAAACACTAAAATAAAATTTATGAAAAAAATAGTAATGATCCTTTTGCTGCTGGGAACATGTTCTCTGGCGTTTGCTCAAAAGACGACATCTAAAACCGACAAGAGTAAAACAACTACAAAAGAAGTTAAAAAATCTACGGGAGTCAATAAAAACGGATCTCCTGATATGCGATTAAAAGCTAACAAGGAGGCAAAAAAAGCGGCTGAAGAAAAGGCCAAGCAGGAAGAAGAGGCGAAGAAAGCTGCTGCAGAAAAAGCAAAGCAAGAGAAGGAAGCAAAGAAGGTTGCAGAAGAAAAAGCGAAGAAAGAAGAGGATGCGAAGAAAACTGCTGCGGAAAAAACAAAAAAGGAATCTGAGGCGAAGGCAAAATCAACAGCTAAAACCTCGATTCAAAAAGCAAATGTGGCAAATACTCCTGATAAAATAGTTGGTAAGGATAGCAAAGGAAGGACTATCTATGAAGGGCCCCGTGGTGGAAGGTATTATATTAATGCAAGCGGCACAAAGGAATATATTACTAAAGATAAAGGAAATTAAAAATTGATCTCCGGCGTAACGGACTGCTGAACCTAACGGTTCAGCAGTTTTTATTTGCTGTATAATAACAAAATTTTTTTATTTTTTTATTCTTACCAGCCCGTCTTTATCCATTTCAATTTTGTTTTCTGCCTGGAGAAATTCGATCACTTTCCAGGCTTTTTCTTTTTTCACACCGCTGAGTTTGAGCAAAAGTTCCCTTGTGTGCATCGGCTCATATTTTACGGTATTGATGATGCGGTGATTGATACTTTCAAATTCCTCTTTGCTTATTTCGGTTGCCTTCAACCGCAGGCAATTATCACAAATTCCACAACGTGGTAATGAAGCATCACCAAAATATGAAGCGATCATCCGACTGCGGCATTCTGTTTTTTCCCGAACAAAACAGATCAGTTCTTTGCAGCGTATCCGGAATTTTTCTTTTCTCCGGTTGTAATCGGCCATGTTGATCGTAAGATCTTCAGTTTTGATGCGGTTGCGCAACAAGAATAATTGCGGGCTATCTTTTTGCGGACGATAGAAAATAATGCCGAAACGATGTAGGTCCTGCAATTGTTTTTTTACTTCATCAGGATTTTTTTTGATCAACTTAGTGAGCACTAATTCAGAGATAGGAACTTCATGATCAAAAATTCCTTCGTAGGCTCTTAGTAATGATTTGATCGCAGGCTCAAGATCAGGATTCAGTTTTTCAAACTCATATAGTTGTTCTTTGCCGGTAATGAACTGAACTGTAGCAGGAATAAAAACCTGCTCATTGAATGCCAGCCATCCTTCCTGCTCCAGGGCTTTCAATGAAAATAAAACAGGATGACTATTGAGTTTGAATTTTTTTATGAAATCAGCAATGTCAAAATCATAAGATTCCCCTTGCCCGCTGCCGGATGGGATCTGTAAATAATTAGAGATAGCCTGGTACACATTTTTAATTGCGGATAGCGAAGGAAATCTTTGCGTGGTCAGTTCTTCCAATTCATACAGTTCTTTTTCATCATACAAAAGAACTGCAAATGATTTTTTCCCATCCCGTCCCGCACGGCCTGCTTCCTGGTAATAATTTTCCAAACAATCCGGAACATCGGCATGCATCACGGTTCGTACATCAGGTTTATCAATGCCCATTCCGAATGCATTGGTGCAAACGATCACTCTTATTTTATTTTGAATCCATTCTTCCTGCTTTCGGTTACGATCTTCCTGGGCTAATCCTGCGTGATAATAGTCGGCAGAAATATTTTGTAATTGCAACAGTTCACTTATTTCTTTTGTACGTTTTCGGCTTTTGCAATACACTATTGAACTCCCCGGAATTTTTATGAGGACTTCAATGATTTTATTGACCTTGGAATCTACTTCAAACGCACTGTAGGAAAGATTAGGGCGTTCAAATGATTGACGAAAAATATGTTGATGTTCGAATTTTAATTTATCGCAAATATCTGTTTGCACTTCCGCTGTTGCAGATGCTGTCAATGCTAAAACAGGTACACCAGGTAATTCTTCTCTTAAAGCAGCAATGCGCAAATACGGAGGGCGAAAATCATAACCCCATTGGGAAATGCAGTGGGCCTCATCCACAGCAATGAGGTTAATGTTCATGCCAGGCAGATATTCTTTGAATAAAGCTGTTTCCAATCTTTCCGGCGAAACATAGAGAAATTTGCAATTACTGTTTGAGGCAACTTTTAAAGCATTTACAATTTCTTTTCGGCTCATGCCGGAATAAATGGCAAATGCAGTGATCCCTTTTTTACGAATATTTTCTACCTGGTCTTTCATTAATGCAATAAGTGGAGAAATGACGAGGCACATTCCTTCTTTTGCGAGAGCAGGGACCTGGTAGCAAAGAGATTTTCCGCCGCCGGTGGGCATTAAGGCAAGCGTATCTTTTCCATCTAATATAGATTCAATGATTTCTTTTTGTAATGGGCGGAATGAGTTGAAACCCCAATATTGTTTCAGTATTTGATGAATATCAGACAATGAAGCCAAAGTTGTGTAATGAAGTTAGTAAAAGAAATTTTGTTGCCTATTCAACTTTTTTTGTAAATAATCTTACTGAATTGATCGCTAATACCACATCACTGAAACCCATGGCTAATGCGGCAAAAGAAGGAGTAAGGAGACCGAACGCAGCGATTGGGATCGCAATAATATTATAGAAGAATGCCCAGAAAAGATTTTGTTTGATAGTGATGAAAGTTTGTTTGCCCAATCCTAAAGCAGTGGGAAGTTTAGCAAGCCCGTGATTCATCAATACCACTTGTGCGGTTTGCATGGCAAGCTGGGAAGCATCGCTTATGGAAATGCCAATGGTGGCTTTTGCCAAAGCAGGTGCATCGTTGATCCCATCACCGACCATGATCGTTGGAGTCGAAGCAGTCAATCCGGCGATAGTTTCCATTTTTTGTTGCGGTGTTTGTTCAGCTTTTACTTCATCAATACCAAGTTCCTCAGCTAATTTTTTACTTTTTTGATACCGGTCGCCGGTAAGCAGGATCGTTTTGATTCCTTTTGAGTGTAAATAATTGATGACTGTCTTTGATTCCGGGCGTAATTCATCTTTTATATCGATCCAACCAATCAATGTATCATTTTTTGTAATATACACATTGTGTGTTTCGCTTTCGGCCAATGATCCCGCCATTTTATAAGAGCCTGCTGAATAAATATTTCCTTCCTTGTCCTCGGATTTTATTCCAATACCTTTTATTTCTTCCACTTTTTTCCATCGTATCTCATCTTTTGTTTTCCATTCTTTTACTATGGACCTGGCAATCGGATGGCTTGAATATTTTTCTAATGAAAAAACGATCTTTTTGAATTCCTCTTCATTGGAGTTTTCAAAATGAAAACCGGCAATTTGAAATTTTCCTGTTGTCAATGTGCCTGTTTTATCAAAAACGGCTTGTTTGATATTTTTAAATAATTCCAAACTGGTGGCATTGCGGAATAAAATTCCATTTCGGGTGCCGCGGCCTAAACCAACTGCAATCGCTGCAGGAGTGGCTAACCCCATCGCACAGGGACATGCGATCACCAATACTGCGATGGCTCTCATGATGGATGGAGTAAAATTTCCTAAAAGGATCCAGTTTGCTGCTAATGTGATTGCAGCGATCACTAAAACTACAGGAACAAATATCGCACTGATCTTATCAGCGAGTTGTTGAACAGGTGGCTTTTCTCCCTGTGCTTGTTTTACCAGATTGATGATGCCAGAAAGAATTGTATCATTTCCTGCTGCAGTTACCTGTGCTTTCACGGTTCCATCATTCAGCACACTTCCACCTATCAGTTGATCTTTGATTTGTTTGGGAGCGGGAAGGCTTTCCCCGGTGATAATGGATTCATTTACGGAGGCATTGCCCCAAAGAATTTTACAATCCGCCGGAACCTGTTCTCCGCTTTTGATCAAAAGAAGATCACCTGTTCTTAGCTGTGTATTTTCAACAGGGAAAATATGTTCGGTGTGTTCATCGTCAAATGCTATCACATTCGCCATCACTTTTTGCGAACGTATTAATTTGTTCAAAGCTCTTTGTGTAGAACGAACAGAAGCCTGCTCCAGGAAATTTCCAAGAAATATCAAAGTAATGATCGTTGCAGCAGTTTCATAAAAAAAATAGGCTTCACCTAATCCCATTAGTGAAGCGGCTAAGCTGTAAATAAAAGCGGCTGTTGCACCTAATGTGATCAGCACATTCATATTGGGAATGCCATTCCGGATACTATTCCAGGCGCTTTTCCCGAAATATTTCATACCGATAAAATATACCGGAATGCATAATGCTAAATTCACCCACGGATTCATGAGCCATTCAACAAGCATCCCCGGCATCATGTGAAGCATCAATAGCAATGTGAACGGAAGGCAAAAAAGAAAGCGTTGTAAATGGGTTGCCAAAAAAACTTTTTTTTCTTTGCCGGCAGTTTTCATACTCACAACTTCATAGCCAAGATCATGAATTCCTTTTGCTATTTCTTCCTTGGTATGGTTGCCGTTCGTATCAAATAATACATCGCCATTGGCGAAATTCACTTTCACATTCTTCATCCCTTCTTTTTCCAAATATTTGTGAATGGTGAGAGCACAGTTGGAGCAATCCATTCCTTCCACTTTCCATTGAACTTTTTCCATACTCATATTATGAATGGCAAAATTACCAAAATCGTACAGGCTTAATTTTCGGTACCGGGAATAATAATACAACTACGTTGCTGATCCTGTTTACATTTGCTTTATGGAATGGATTTTTACATTGACCGATATTAAAGAGACGGCTCTCTCTTTTTGGAAGGCAATCCAGGACAAAAGAGTGGTGGCTTTTCATGGCCCGATGGGCGCCGGCAAAACCACATTCGTTCATGCCATGTGCGATGTCAAGAAAGTAAGGGATGCGGTAGGCAGCCCTACTTTTTCCCTGATCAATGAATATACTTTTGACGAAAATGGTAAAGGACGAAAAATATATCACATCGACTTATACCGTTTGAAAAGTGAGTCAGAGGCTTTTGATGCGGGAATTGAAGATTGTTTGTACAGCGATCATATTTGCTTGGTGGAGTGGCCTGAAAAGGCGCCGTCCATTCTTCCGGAAGACACGTTGCATGTTTATATTGACGCCATCGATCCCGATAAACGAAGGCTAATAATAAAAGATAAATAAGTAATTTTGATTGCAACCCCGTATGCATGGCTCAGCAAAAACCAAACATCATTCCTTCTTTCAGTTACGAGACTTTAGAAGAAAAATTAGATATTAAGCCGGGCGGCGCCCAGATGCATATTGGTATTCCCAAAGAGATCGCTTTCCAGGAAAACCGGATCGCATTGACTCCGGACGCAGTGAGTGTATTGGTAAGCAACGGCCATCAGGTAGCTATTGAACACAATGCCGGAGATGCATCTCATTTTCGTGATAAAGATTACAGCGAGGCTGGCGCTAAGATCGTGTATGACCGTGCCGAAGTTTTCAAAGCCCCGATATTAGTAAAAAGTGCACCGGTTATTGATGAAGATATTCCTTTGCTGCAATTCAACCAGGTAATCATTTCACCCATACATCTTTCCATCATGAAAGCGGATTTGCTTCAAAAAATGATGGATAAAAGAATTACTGCTATTTCTTTTGAGAATCTCAAAGATGATAGTGGTTCTTACCCGATCGTTCGCAGCATGAGTGAGATTGCCGGAAGTTCGGTGATGCTGATTGCTGCACAATATTTAAGTTCTGCCAATCATGGCAAAGGGGTATTGCTGGGCGGTATTTCTGGTATTGCTCCTACAAAAGTTATTATCATCGGAGCCGGTATTGTGGGGGAATATGCGGCAAGAGCAGCACTGGCACTCGGCGCTTCTGTAAAAGTTTTTGATAACAGCGTTTATCGTTTAAAAAGATTGCAGAATAATATTGGTCAACGCCTGTGGACCTCAGTGATCGAGCCCAGGATGCTTGCCAAACAATTAAAGACATGTGAAGTGGCAGTGGGTGCACTGGGATCTGAAACCGGCCGGACTCCATTAGTGGTTACAGAAGAAATGGTAAGTAATATGCGGCCCGGTTCTGTGATCATTGATGTAAGTATTGACCGTGGTGGTTGTTTTGAAACTTCAGAGATCACCAGTCATGAGCATCCGATCTTTTTAAAATACGGAGTGATCCATTATTGTGTGCCCAATATTCCTTCGGGATTTGCCCGGACTGCTTCGCAGGCAATCAGCAATGTACTGATGCCATTATTGTTGGAAGCCGGTGATGAGGGGGGATTTGAAAACCTGCTTTGGCATAATATTCATTTGCGGAGCGGAATTTACTTGTTCAAGGGAGCATTGACCAATTTCTATATGAGCGAACGATTTAATTTGAAATACACGGACCTGAATCTGCTCATTGCCAGCCAGCGATAGTTTTCCATTATTAGTATAACCAATTTAAAATCAACAAATCTCTTTTAAAAAAGAGGTATTTAATATTTTTTTGGGATTAAACACTTGTTTTAATTAAACGTTTGTTTAATTTTGCGCTTCCTTTTTCAAAAAAAAGACACTGATGGAGTTTAATGAAAAGCAAATACAGATCATGGAGGCAGCGGAGAAACTCTTTGCTGAAAAAGGATTTGCGGGCACTTCTGTTCGCGACATTTCTGAGGAGGCCAATGTCAACCTTGCCATGATCTCTTATTATTTCGGTTCCAAAGAAAAACTGTTGGAGACCCTCTTCAAATTTCGTGGCGAATACATAAAGCTGCAGTTGGAAAATATGTTGCAGAATAAAAAGATGAGTTCTCTTGAAAAAGTGTATCTCTTAATTGATAATTATATCAGCCGGATCATGCAGCAACAGTGTTTTCACAAGATCATGGCGAGAGAACAGATGGTGAATGTAACGGGTGGTACACATAAATTGATCC
>DASZXQ010000051.1:0-11023 GCA_035545755.1 Chitinophagaceae bacterium
TATCATCTTCTGATTTTAAGTCTTCAAATCCCGGCGGAACCAACAATCCGCATTCCTTAAAAATTTTCCGGCTGTTGGATTTACTGCCTAACTCATACAGGTCGGGATCACAACCGTAAATCGGGATTTGCAATCGCACAGCCAATGTTCTTTCCAAAGGTGTTACATTGAAACAAGCCATATGAGCTTCATGGTCCGGCGGGATGAAATCACGGATGCGTTTAATGAGCCGGGGCCTTTCCAGTATTTTTTGAGTCAATGGTTTTGAAGAAGAATCATGACAGCTTAATAAGGTCAACCTGCGCAAGGCATGATAACCGGTAATGCCAGGCAACATGTGTAAATAATAATCAATGATAACCGGATCGATAGTTTCGCTGGTAACATAGATCACATTGGTTCTGGGCATACGCAACAACATCAGCATGCAGAGCAGTCGCTCTTCATAATGATTGATACCGCTGATCTTGGAAAGTATTTCCTGGTCCATGGTGAGAGATGGAACAATGACCACGGTGCGGGGAGCCAGTTTGTCCGGGAAAATATTCTGGTATTGAGGAGGAAAACGTTCCTGAAGTTTTTTAAACATCAGCACTTCAGCAACTGACCCCGGCTCAGGTATTCCGGAAAATCCGTTGCCAACAGACACTACATTTTTCACATCGCTCATTTCAAATTGCATAAATATTTCTTATTGTTTTGTCTCCATATGGTACCGGAAAAATTTGTGATGTTGCTAAACAAAGCCGGGAGAATTCATTACATCGTTGCTCTCGTTCCTGGTAGTTTATAAAATTAAAAATCTTTTTCCGCTTGTGGGCTAAAAATATCTTTGAAAAAACCTTTTTGTGTCTATTTTAAAAGAAAAATAAATTTCTAAAGCGGGCCCTCTTCAAAGGTTCATTGTTCAATGTACAACTGAATACTTTATGAATAACAAGGAAAGACCGACAAGGTAGCTTTTTGTATTGAATATATGTTAGAAAGATCAGGCTTCCTGCCCTGTCCATAAAGCTCCGCCAATGCTGTCACGAGTTGCGCCAGTCACAGAAGACACTATATTATATTCCTGCCGCCAGCGAAGCACCCCGATAAAAGCCATGATCATAGCTTCTTTATAATTTACCAGAGTTTTTTCCGGAACTACTACTTCAATGTTCAGCACTTGCAATTCTTGTTTCAAGCGGTCAATAAGAAAAGTGTTCAATGCGCCGCCGCCTGTAACTAAAAGTTTCCGGTTGCCGGGTTTGCTCTTTTCAAAACTCTGAAGCGAGTTCTTTATTTGTAAAACGATATGCTCAGTGTAAGTTCTCAAAGCATCCGGCACAGATAAACCTGCTTGCTGAAGCATCGGAAATACCGTATCTGTTCCAAAATCATTTGCCAGCGACTTTGGATAACGTTGTTTGTAATAATCCAATGCATTTAATTTTGCAAGCACATCAGTATCATTCTTTCCACTGGCAGCAAGGTTTCCGCCTTCATCAAATTCTTTTCCTGTTTGATTAGCGAGCATGTTCAGTACTCTGTTGGCTGCACAGATATCAAAGGCAATATATTTTTCTGCATTTACAGAAATATTGGCAATTCCGCCCAGGTTCAGGAAATAATCATAATCACTCATCAATAATTTTTCACCAATGGGAACGATCGGCGCACCTTCGCCTCCCAAAGCCACATCCAATGCCCGCAGATCTGTCACAACAGGTAATTTTGTTTCTGCTGCGATAGCTGCTCCATCTCCCAATTGTGCTGTCATTTTTTTTGCAGGCAAATGAAATGTGGTATGTCCATGCGAAGCGATCAATGCCACCTGGTAGTGTAAGCCGTTTTCATCAATGAAACGATTCACCTGTTTCCCTACATAATGTCCATACTTTACATGCAATAAAAGATAATCCAATGCTGACAAGGTAGTTGCATTTTGCAATCGTTGTATCCAATCAGCGGAGTAGGAATAACAATCAGCTTTTATGATCTCATAACTCCATTTGCCAGCATTCTCATGAAATTCAGTGAATGCAATATCCAGTCCGTCCAGCGAACTGCCACTCATTAAACCAATTACCCTGTAAACCATCCTGATTAATATTTTAAAGATTAGATTTGCGGGCAAATTACGAATAACGATTTACGAACGAAGATTTGTGACTTGTAAGTTGCAGATCAATTGTAAATCGTACTTACCAAAACCAAAGAACATGATCAATAACCTCAGCCAACAGCATAGTTTGATCAGCAATTGGGTCAGCGAACTGCGGGATGTGGAAGTACAAAAAGACCGGATGCGTTTTCGCCGCAATCTGGAACGAATTGGCGAAGCAATCGCTTATGAGATCAGTAAAGCACTTCCGTTTGAAGAGAAAGAGATAACTACTCCTTTAGGCACTGCAGTTAGCAAAGTGCTGAAAGAGCAGCCGGTTCTGGCAACTATTTTAAGAGCCGGGCTACCGCTGCATCAGGGTTTGTTGAATTTTTTTGACAAAGCAGACAATGCATTTATCTCTGCGTACCGCAAACATCATAAAGACGGTTCATTTGAGATCAACCTCGAATATATTTCATGCCCTGACCTTGAAAACAGGATCTTAATCATTTCCGATCCGATGCTGGCTACCGGTTCTTCTTTGGTCAAAACCATTCATTACTTAAGAGATGAAGGCCCACCCAAAGAGATCCATATCGTTGCTGCCATTGCCTGCACTGTTGGAATCGAATATGTAAAGAGAGAACAACCGTCTGTAACAATCTGGTGCGGCGATATTGATGAGGAATTGACTGCCAAAGGCTATATCGTTCCCGGCCTTGGTGATGCCGGCGATCTTGCTTTTGGTGTTAAAACTCAGAACTGAAGCAGCATTTAAGCCTCAGAATTAGTCGTTGTATTATTTCCATGGGTGTCCTTTTTTTTGTATTTTTCCAATTCACATCCTGTCAATTTGAAAATGAAAAAACTGATCGTGATCCTTATTCTTTGTGAGGCATTGGCAAGTGCGTCAAACGCCCAGGACCCTAATTTTTCCCAATTCTTTGCTTCACCACTTACATTGAATCCCGCATTGACAGGAAAATTTGATGGCGTGTACCGGGTAGCAGGAAATTACCGCAATCAATGGCCAACGATCAATAATGCTTTCACTACAGCAACCGCCTCTGTTGATTTTGGGATCTTAAAAAATCGTATCCCTGATTATGATCAGTTTGGCGTAGGAATCATGGGATTTTCCGATAAGGCCGGCGATGGTGTATTGGTATCAAATTCAATGGCGCTTTCTGTTGCTTATCATAAAGCACTGGATGAAGATGGCTATAACCAAATCGGCGCCGGATTCCAGGGTGGATTCATGAACAGAAGGCTGGACCTGACCAAAGTTGTTTTTGAAGATCAGTTAACGCCACTTGGTTTCACCGGGGTAACCAGTGAAATTTTCAATAGCAACCAGATCAATGTAAAATATTTTGACATGAATGCCGGTGTACTCTATAATGGCAGTACAAATGGCTATAATAATTTTTACTTCGGTGCATCTATGTATCACATTAACCGGCCGAGAGAAACATTCCAGGGCGGACAATACTATCTCGCTGCAAGAGCTACTTTTCAGGCTGGGGGAAAGATACCTATGGGTCCGTATAATTTCATTCACTTCAGCGCTAATTACAGCATACAAGCGAAAGCTCACAATACCATGATAGGCGGAGCTTATGCTATCAATCTCACCAACGATGAAGATAACCCTACTAACCTGTACCTAGGTAGCTGGTTTCGCTTTGGAGATGCCATTATTCCATATGTAGGTCTTGAATTCGGCGAGTTTCAACTCGGCGCAACTTATGATGTAAATGTTTCCAGTTTGAAACCGGCATCGAATGTTCGTGGCGGTGCGGAAATCTCTCTTATTTACATTAAGAAGCCTACAGATCCTAACAGTAAAAAACTCAATTGTCCGAAATTTTAAATTTCATTCCGGTTTTTTTCAATAGCAATTCTTTTCTGACCATATCTCTTCAATTCTTTTATCTTACAGCAAGAAGACTGTATGAAAAAACTTTTCAGCAATCTCACATTTTGGGTGCTGCTTGCCATTACGGCAGGAATATTAGTCGGGCAATTTGCTCCGCAATTTGCTTTATACACGCTATTGCCTCATCCATGGAAAGGAAGATTTTTAGGACAAGACCTTGAATTAGGAGCTACGTTGAGTGAATTTTTAGGGAAACTGTTTATCAGTATTGTCAAACTATTTATTAATCCGATCATATTTCTTACCATCACTTTGGGCATCATCAATATGGGCAACCTGAAAAAAGTAGGCCGTATTGGTGTAAAAGCATTGCTGTATTTTGAGGTTGTTTCCACTTTTGCATTAGTCACAGGCATTATCATTGCATGGATCATTCAGCCGGGTCATGGTGTTACTTCGCATTCCGTAGCAGGAGGTGATATTTCAAAATATGCTTCGGCAAAAGGATTTGATTGGGTCCAATTTTTTAAAGAAAATTCAACGTTGCAGGTGTTAGTGTTAGCACTTATCGCAGGAATTGTTTTTAGCAATTCCCGTCATCGTCAGCAGATCATTGCATTCATTCAACCCATTGCAAAAGTTATATTCAGCGCTTTACATAAGATCATGTTGCTGGCTCCTATCGGCGCTTTTGGTGGAATGGCATTTACAATAAGCAAATATGGTGTCAGTACCTTGGTGCCATTAGCCAGGTTAATGGGAACGGTCTATGCCACGATGATCGTATTTGTGTTCCTGGTATTATGGCTGATATTAAAACATTACCGGGTCAGCATTTTAAAATTATTAAAATATATCCGGGAAGAATTGCTGGTGGTATTAGGAACTTCTTCTTCAGAAGCAGCATTGCCTTCCTTAATGGAAAAACTGGAACGAATGGGATGTTCCAAATCTGTTGTAGGATTAGTGGTTCCTGCCGGATATTCATTCAATCTTGATGGTACTACTATTTATTTATCCATGTGCATGATCTTTCTCGCACAGGCATTCCGAGTGCATTTATCCCTAGTACAAGTGTTTACGATCATTGGCATTTTAATGGTGACATCGAAAGGAGCGGCAGGTGTAGCGGGCAGTGGTTTTGTTGTGTTAGCTTCAACGATTACTGCCATTAAAGTAATTCCAATGGAAGGACTCGTTTTATTATTGGGTGTGGATCGCTTCATGTCAGAAGCGAGAGCCATCACCAATTTCGTTGGCAACAGCGTAGCAACGGTATGGATCGCTAATAATGAAAAAGAATTTGACCGGAAGAAAATGGATGCGGCATTCAATAATGTAGCAGAAAATATCGTAACTGATAACCTGAAAACCGAAACAGTTTTATATAAAAAAGAATGAGTCTCTCTTCATTTTATCCTTCCACTTACAAAAGGATTGCCTTTGATGAAAAACCGGTAAGGATAAGCAGCCGCTTGCCCGGAATATTCCACTCCTATTCTTGGAGACTTACCGATCATTTTTTTATCAGGAATAAAACCATCATCGGCAATAAACAACTGTTTACTCTGCAGAGAAATTCCATTGTTGGTAACCGTAATTCCCAATGCTACAGATAAACTTCCCGGCCCTTTGGTTATTGTGTAATCAAATTGTTTCTTACCTCTTCGCTTTAGCATTTCCGGAATTCCTTCTATTGGCTCCAATGCCCGGATCAGGACAGCATGAGGAATTCCTTTTTCATTGGTCACTACATTGAAGAGGTGATGAATACCATAGCAGAGATACACATATGCTGCGCCTGCATCTCCATACATAACTTCATTCCTGGCTGTTCTCCGGCTGCCAAAAGCATGAGAAGCCCTGTCAATAACTCCATTGTACGCTTCACATTCCACAATACGACCGGAAGTAATTACGCCATTCCATTTTGTAACCAGTATTTTCCCCAATAGTTCTTTTGCGATCTGCAACACATTTTCCCTTTCATAAAATGAAACAGGTAATTTCCTCATGGTCTAATACTAATCATTTTAATCGTGGTTATTTATATATTTACTTATCCAAATGTAAGATTTGCTCAAAGAAATTGTTATAGCAATCCAATCCTTTTCTGAAGTGAACCGCTTCATCCGGCAGCATAAACTTTGGAAATGGATCATTGTCCCTGGCATTATCTACGCCATCCTGTTCATAGTAAGCATGTATTTGTTTAGTAGCTCAGCAACGCATGTGATCGACTATCTTACTACTACAACCGGCCTGGGAGACCGCTTGCAGAAATTTCAAAACAGCTGGATCGGTTTCTTATTCACTTTTGCAGGAATCATTTTGTGGTTGCTATTGATGCAATTTTATTTTTCCCTGTTCAAATACATTATCCTTATAATCGGCTCACCGGTTTTTGCGTACCTGAGCGAAAAAACTCAAGTGATCCTGGAAAATAAAGAACAAGAAATTAATTGGAAGGATCTGCAGAAGGATGCCCGGAGAGGTACTAAATTGGTTTGCCGTAATGTGCTGTGGCAAACTTTTTTCTTCGTTATTCTTTTACTACTTACGTTGGTGCCTATAGCAGGATGGATCACTCCGCTTATTGCGTTGTTTCTTGAATGCTATTACTACGGATTCTCCATGTTCGATTATAGTTGCGCCCGGCAAAATATCCCACTGAAAGAAAGCATCGATTTTGCCGGAAAACATAAAGGCCTAGCTATTGGCAATGGGCTTGTATTTTACCTGATGCATGGATTAATCGGCATCGGTTGGGTACTGGCGCCGGCTTATGCAGTGATTGCCGCCAACATTAGTTTGTATAAAGTCAAAAATGTTTAAATGTCCCGGGGATTTGTTTATCTCATTCCATCATTTTTAGATGAAGAAGGTAGTGACAGCATTCCGGCCCAGGTGCTGGCGGCAATCAAAGTCTGTGAGGTTTTCTTTGCAGAAAATGAAAGAACAGCAAGACGATATTTGAAAAAATTACAAAAAGACATTGTGATCGATCAGTATGAATGGCATACTCTATCTGATGCGCCAGCTATACCTGCACTATTTCGCCAAAAACTAAAAGAAGGAAAAAAAATTGGAATCATTAGCGAAGCTGGCTGTCCGGGTGTAGCAGATCCCGGACAATCATTGGTTGAAATTGCTCATGAGATGAACGCAGAAGTGAAACCACTCGCAGGACCTAATGCTATTTTGATGGCTTTAATGGCCAGCGGAATGAATGGGCAACGGTTTCAGTTTCTCGGTTATTTACCTATTAAAGATCATGAAAGGATCAAGGCGATAAAAGAACTCGAAGCAGAATCACATAAGAAAAACTGTACGCAGCTATTCATAGAAACACCTTACCGGAATAACCAGTTATTGGATGCATTGCTTAACAACTGTAAACCCACCACTCAACTATGCATAGCTTCCGGACTTTCTTCGTTAAAAGAACAAATACATACCCGAACTATTGCACAATGGAAACAACAAAAACCCGACCTGCATAAAGTACCCGCCACTTTTTGTTTGCTGGCCCGGTAAAACAAACGTCGCTTAACAAAAAATTTGCGTCATTGAACTGAGAATTTTATACTTTTGTCCTCCATCTACAAGCAGCTATTAAAAAATGATCAATAGTCTGAAACATACCAAACAGTTTGCCTTTCATGGGCCGATGACCACCGGTGTTTATGCCGTGGGATTCGATATCTTCACTTTTGCACGACCCCGACGTGGTTGCTGACAGGACGAGCCGCTAACCAGGCCCCTGTCAGTGAAGAATTTTCCGGTCTTCATCTTACATTTGGATTGGTGATCCGCATATATATAACAATCTTTTCAAGTTGGACAATCAGAACATTATTATCAGGGTGGCAACACCGGCAGATAAAATCTATTCCAAAACCATCACAGATGAAATGGAATCTTCTGCTGCTGCAAGAGGAACCGGCATAGCCAAACGTTCGCCTGAATACATTGAACAAAAAATGGATGAAGGCAAAGCGGTCATCGCGGTCACAACCGATGGCATCTGGGTGGGCTTTTGTTACATTGAAACGTGGAGCCATGGAGAATATGTTGCCAATTCAGGTTTGATCGTTTCTCCGCCGTTCAGAAAAACCGGCGTTGCTAAAGCGATCAAGAAAAGAATATTCGAGCTGTCAAGAGAAAAATATCCTGAAGCAAAAATTTTTGGACTTACTACCGGCCTCGCTGTGATGAAGATCAACAGCGAACTTGGCTATGAGCCGGTCACTTATTCTGAATTGACACAGGATGATGCCTTCTGGGCCGGATGTAAAAGCTGCGTGAACTATGATATCCTGATGAGCAAAGACAGGAAAAATTGCATGTGCACCGCTATGCTCTATGATCCGAAAGATCACTATAAACCGGAAGAAACAAAACAGTTTTTTGAAGAAAATAAAAGCGGATTAGAACGATTGCTTCGTTTCAAACAATGGAAATTGCTAAAGCCATTCATGAAAAAAAATGGCAACGGAAACAATTCCAAACCCTGATCTTTAATTTTATTGAATAGAATACTGCAACAAAAATAACAATGAAAAAAGTCGTATTAGGATTTAGCGGTGGGCTAGACACTTCCTATTGTGTGAAATATCTTGGGGAAGATAAAGGGTTCGAAGTACACAGTATAATCGTGAACACAGGTGGCTTTAGCGGTGATGAGCTGAAACAAATTGAAACTCATGCCCACAAACTGGGAGCAAAATCCCATACTACCGTAAATGCTGTGAAAGGATATTACGATCGCATCATCAAATACCTTGTCTTTGGAAATGTGCTTAAGAATAACACGTATCCATTGAGCGTATCTGCTGAACGATTGATCCAGGCATTGCATATCGCCGAACATGCTAAAAAAATAGATGCTGATGCAGTAGCACATGGCAGCACCGGCGCCGGTAATGACCAGGTTCGTTTCGACATGATCTTTCATATCATGATCCCTGGTATTGAAATATTAACTCCGATCCGAGATCTGAAATTGAGCCGCGAAGAAGAGATCGCTTACCTGAAAAAGAAAGGTGTTGAAATGAATTTCGAAAAAGCAGTTTATTCCATTAATAAAGGTTTGTGGGGAACAAGTGTCGGTGGCAAAGAAACACTCTCATCAAAAGGAATGCTGCCGGAAGAAGCTTGGCCGACACAAGTGAGTGAGTCGGGAGCCAGAAGTCTGGAGTTGGGATTTGAAAGAGGAGAATTAAAAAGCGTAGATGGAAAAACATTTTCACATCCTTCTGAAGCCATTCAGTATTTGCAAACCATAGCCGGGCCTTATGGCATTGGCAGAGATATTCACGTTGGTGACACGATCATTGGTATCAAAGGCCGTGTAGGGTTTGAGGCCGCAGCGCCAATGATAATATTAAAATCACATCATGCCTTGGAAAAACATGTGTTGACAAAATGGCAACTGAACTGGAAAGATCAATTGGCGTTGTTTTATGGAAATTGGTTACATGAAGGACAGATATTAGATCCTGTGATGAGAGATATCGAGGCATTTTTTGAAGCATCCCAACAAAATGTTACAGGAACGGTATTTGTGCAGTTGATGCCGTATCGTTTCCAGGTAATAGGTATTGAATCCAAATACGATCTGATGAGCAGCAAGTTTGGAAAGTACGGTGAAATGAATACCGGCTTTAGCGGAGAAGATGTGAGAGGATTCAGCAAAATTTTCGGGAATCAAACATCAATATATCATTCTGTGAAAACAGAAAATGAAAGTCAAAAGTAATAATTCAAAAAATTTGATTTACAGACTTCATTTTTTTGACTTTTGATTTTTTAATTTTCAATTAATAATGAGCAATGCAATAAAAATAGGAATTGCTGGCGGCGCCGGTTATACAGGCGGAGAATTGATCCGTTTATTAATTCATCATCCGCAGTCAGAAATTGTTTTTATTCATAGTAAAAGTAATGCCGGCAATCCTGTGTCAAAAGTTCATGCCGACCTGTTGGGAGATACCGATCTGAAATTTACAGGTGAGCTCAACGATAATATTGATGTATTATTTCTCTGTGTCGGACATGGACAGGCAAAAAAATTTCTAGAAGAAAACAAAATAGCTGGTACAATAAAGATCATTGATCTGTCAAATGATTTTCGTTTAACAAATAATCAGAAACAGGGAATCAGAAACTTCATCTATGGTCTTCCTGAATTAAACAGGGAAAAAATAAGATCAGCAGACAATATTGCTAATCCAGGATGTTTTGCCACTTGTATCCAGCTTGGGTTATTGCCCTTGGCAAAAGCAGGATTATTGAACGAAGTGTATACCACAGGAGTTACCGGCTCCACCGGCGCCGGGCAAAATTTATCAGAAACTTCTCATTTCAGCTGGAGAGCCAGTAATATCCAGGCATATAAAACTTTAACACACCAACATCTTGGTGAGATCGGTGAATCACTAAGACAATTGCAACCTCAAAGGGACATCGCTGTAAATTTCGTTCCGTGGAGAGGTGATTTCACAAGAGGCATCTTCGTCAGTTCTCAATTAAGCTGCGACTGGAGCATTGAGGAGTTGAATTCATTATACAAAGAATTTTATAAAGACCATCCTTTTACTCATCTCAGCCGGGACATGATCTTTTTAAAACAAGTGGTCAATACCAACAAATGCATTATTCAACTGGAAAAAGTCGGTAGCAAACTGGTTGTGCATTCGATAACGGATAATTTATTGAAAGGTGCCAGCGGACAGGCAGTACAAAACATGAACCTGATGTTTGGATTAAATGAAACAGAGGGGTTGGAATTAAAAGCAAACTATTTTTAGCTCATACCTCTTTAAGGGCAAGGGCAATTATATTTTCAAACAATCCTAAATCTTAAATGATTTAGTACAAACAAAAATCCCTTTTAGGGTTTAGTACATGAATCTATTCGACGTTTACCCTATCAATGACGTAACTATTGTAAAAGCAAAAGGCTCTTATGTGTGGGATGACAAGGGCGACCAGTATCTTGACCTCTATGGCGGGCATGCGGTGATCAGCATCGGTCATACGCATCCGCATTGGGT
>DASZXQ010000052.1:0-17193 GCA_035545755.1 Chitinophagaceae bacterium
TAGCCGTATTATTTGGATTCGCCTTTACTTATTTCCTGATCTATAAAAATAATTTCCAGGCCGGTGATGGGAAATTCGATGCAGATGTTTCCAGGATCGGTAACCAGATGATGAGCACAGGTGAACAAGGGTTTTCACTACCGTTCGAAGCGGTGAGTATTTTATTATTAGCAGCTATGATCGGTTGTATCGTCATTGCCATGAAGGCCCACGCAAGTTCCCCCGAAGGGGGAGAAAGCCCGGCCGCAAAACCTAATGAAAAATGAACGGAATACCGATAAGCCATATTTTATTCCTGAGCACAGCGCTGTTCTTTATCGGCATGTACGGTTTGTTCACACGCCGCAACCTTATTACGATGTTGATGGCTATAGAACTGATATTGAATAGTGTCAATATCAACTTCGTAGTGTTCAATAAATATTTATGGCCCGGAAAAATGGACGGCATATTTTTTACCATTTTCATTATTACCATCGCTGCGGCTGAAGCAGCGGTGGCGATTGCCATAATCATTAACCTGTATCGCAGCCATCAATCCATTGACGTGGAAGATGCCAGTGAAATGAAATGGTGAAGAAATTATTAATTAAAAAGTAAAAACACGAAATAGCAAATGAAATGTCAAGCTGAAAATTTTTTCTTTTTGACTTTTGACTTTTGACTTGTACATTCAAATGAATTATTCGTCATACATAGCGTTGATACCACTCTTGCCATTGGCAGGCTTTGTATTGCTGGGATTGTTCGGCAAAAAAATCTTCAGGCAATCTTCCGGGATCATTGGGGTTCTATTATTATTGGTTTCAACGGCTCTGGCAATTTATACAGCCTATCACTATTTTTTTGTCGATGGAAAAGTGAACGATGTCTATCAAACTATAATTCCTGTTAAATACAGTTGGCTGCAATTCTCTTCAGGCACTTCTATTGATATGGGCATTACGCTGGATCCCATTTCAGTGATGATGTTGATAGTGGTGACTTTTGTTTCATTGATGGTGCATATTTTCAGTCTTGGCTATATGAAAGGTGAAGAACGATTCAGCACTTATTATTCTTTTTTATCGCTCTTTACATTTTCAATGCTGGGCCTGGTGATAGCATCCAATATTTTCCAGATCTATATTTTTTGGGAATTGGTCGGAGTATCTTCTTATTTGCTCATCGGGTTTTATTATGACAGGCCTTCTGCTGTTGCTGCATCCAAAAAAGCTTTTATCGTAACTCGGTTCGCCGATCTCGGATTTTTGATCGGTATCCTCATTTTAGCTTTCGAAGGAGGAACACTTGATTTCAATACGTTGATACAACGGCTCACTGATACACAATCATCACAATTCATCAGTATCACTACGGCATCATTTCTTGGAGTTTCTGTACTAACCTGGGCGTTGACCCTGGTATTTATCGGTGGCGCCGGTAAATCAGCGATGTTCCCGTTGCATATCTGGTTGCCGGATGCTATGGAAGGTCCCACTCCTGTATCTGCATTGATCCATGCGGCGACGATGGTAGTGGCCGGCGTGTATCTCGTCGCAAGGTTATTCCCGATATTTTCCATAAATGTATCTGCCCTGCATGTCGTAACATGGGTTGGCGCCATCTCTGCATTTCTTGCAGCGATCATTGCCTGCACGCAAACAGATATCAAAAGAGTATTGGCTTATTCCACCATGTCGCAGATCGGCTATATGATGTTTGCATTGGGCGTTGCAAAAATCGGTGGCGAAGCCGGCTTAGGTTATACAGCCTCTATGTTTCACTTGTTCACCCATGCTTTCTTCAAATCATTATTGTTTCTTGGTGCCGGTGCTGTGATCCATGTAGTGCATAGCAATGAAATGAAAGATATGGGTGGCCTGAGAAAATTCATGCCCATCACACATATCACTTTTTTGATCGCTTGTTTAGCTATTTCAGGTGTACCGCCATTCGCCGGATTTTTCAGTAAGGAAGAAATTTTACTGGCAGCATTCAATTCCAATAAAATTGTTTACGGTATCGCATTATTCACTTCGGGGCTGACTGCCTTTTACATGTTCCGGCTATATTTTTCTATTTTCTGGAATAAGCCAAAAGAATTGCACGATCATCATGGTGAAGGAACTTTCTCCATGAAACTTCCTCTTGTTTTATTGGGGATCGGATCGGCACTCGTTGGATTTATTCCTTTCGGAAAATATGTTTCATCGGACGGAGGCATGCTGGAATCGCCTTTCCACTTGAATTTCTCTATTGTTCCGGTAGCTTTCGCATTGATCGGAATACTGCTGGCATTGTGGATGTATAAGAATGAAAGCAGCCGGCCGCAATGGGCCGCTGCCGCATTTGGAGGTTTATACCGATCAGCATACAAAAAATTTTATATTGATGAGATCTACCTGTTCGTGACAAAAAAGATCGTATTCAATTTGATCGGACGGCCGGCAGCATGGATCGATAAAAATATTGTAGATGGGACTATGAATGGCATTGCCAGTGCTACAGCAACAATTTCCGGATGGATCAAAGGCATTCAATCCGGGAAAGTGCAGAGCTATGCTTTGTATTTTTTTGCTGGCATCGTCGTGCTGGCTATTATAGTTCTCTATATATGGAAATAAAATGATCAATCGTTTATAATATGAATCTGAACCTGCTTTTGTTGATACCATTATTAACTGCAGTAGCCATTCTTTGCTGCAAAGGATTGAAGCAGGTAAGAACTGTTTCTTTCATTGGAACAGCATTACAATTGGTGCTCAGCTTTGTTTTGTTGTATTGGTACTGGCAGGAACGGTCAGCAGGAAATAATGCTGCATTTCTTTTCGAAAACAATTTCACCTGGTATGCACCACTGCACATTAATTATCATATAGGCGTAGATGGAATTTCAGTAGCAATGATCCTGCTCACTTCATTTGTTGTTTTTGCGGGAGTATTAATATCATGGAAGATAGAAAAGCTCAGCAAAGAATTTTTCTTTCTCCTGTTATTTCTCAGTGTCGGCGCATATGGATTTTTTATTTCATTGGACCTGTTCACACTTTTCTTCTTCCTCGAATTAGCGGTGATACCAAAATTCTTATTGATTGGTATCTGGGGCAGCGGCAAAAAAGAATACAGCGCTATGAAGCTTGCCCTGATGCTGATGGGCGGTTCTGCCCTGGTATTTGTCGGCCTTGCAGGATTATTTTTCAATACCAATACGGGAGATGGTTCACATACATTCGATATTATTCAGATAGCGCAAATGCATATCCCAGTTGCTGCGCAAAAATTATTTTTTCCATTTGCATTTATCGGCTTTGGGATCTTTGGCGCTTTATTCCCATTTCATACATGGGTGCCTGATGGTCACTCATCCGCTCCAACTGCTGCCTCGATGTTTCTTGCTGGTATTTCAATGAAGCTCGGTGGTTATGGTTGTTTACGTGTCGCTACTTATTTAATGCCCGATGCAGCACATCAATATTCCTGGATCATCATCGTGTTATCCTGTATCGCTATTTTATATGGAGCTTTCGCTACCATGATGCAGACCGATCTGAAATATATCAACGCATATTCATCAGTAAGTCATTGCGGATTTGTTTTACTGGGAATCGGAATGCTGACAAGAACAGCGATCACCGGCGCAGTGATGCAAATGGTATCGCATGGTTTGATGACTGCTCTTTTCTTCGCCTGCATAGGAATGATCTATGACCGCACTCATACAAGACAGATGGCACAGTTAGGAGGATTGCTGAAAGTAATGCCATTCATCTCCACCGTATTTGTGATCGCCGGATTATGTTCATTGGGTTTACCGGGCTTCAGCGGTTTCGTGGCAGAGATCACCGTTTTCATGGGATCATGGGAACATGCAGAGCTGTTTTACAAAATAACAACTATTATCGCCTGTGCTTCGATAGTAGTGACTGCTGTGTATATTTTACGGGCCGTAGGAAAAGCGATCATGGGCCCGCTTGCCTCAAAGGAATATAGTTTATTACCTGATGCCGGCTGGAATGAAAAATTAGCAGCGGGATTATTAATAATAGGTATTGTTGCGATCGGTGTAGCGCCTTTTTGGTTGAATCATTTGGTCGGGCCCGGAGCAGAAGCCATCATGAAAAATATCAGCAACGTGGCGATCATAAAATGAACAATGGTTTATGTGGAATGATTATTTACAATTGATGAAAGCAGAACTGATGGTGATCATCATTCTGTTCATTCTTTTATTTCTAAAATTGGGAAAAAAAGAACGGAACAACAGCTCCTTGCTGCATTTCATCAATGTTTTATTATTTATCAATCTCGCTTCAGGATTTATTTATAATGGGGAAGGAACCTTGTTCGGCGATATGTTCCGGACCAACAGTTTGCTGACACTGGAAAAAAATATTCTCAGCCTGGGCACATTGATCATTTCCATGCAATCGTTTCAGTGGCTGAAAAATCATAAGAATATCCTGGAATTTTACATGTTATTGTTGTCAACATTGCTGGGAATGTTCTTTATGCTCTCGAGCAATAACCTGTTGATGTTTTATCTTGGCCTGGAACTTTCTACAATCCCATTGGCAGCGTTAACAAATTTTGACCTGGAAAAAAGAAAATCTTCTGAAGCAGCCATGAAGATGATCTTGTCTTCTGCTTTTTCATCTGGCTTGCTGTTATTTGGTATCTCCATGCTATACGGCAGCACCGGCACATTGAATTATCATGAATTATCCCAACAACTTACCGGAAGTCCGTTGCAAATACTATCGTTTGTAATGTTTGCTGCCGGGTTTGGTTTTAAAATTTCTGCGGTTCCTTTTCATTTATGGACTGCAGACGTATATGAAGGTTCGCCGGTAGCAGTTACTTCTTATCTCTCCGTGATCTCCAAAGGAGCTATACTTTTTGTATTCGTTTCTGTATTATACCAGGTATTTCAAAACATTTCCGGTGTTTGGTACAATTTACTTTTCATGCTCTCCGTACTCACGATGATCATTGGAAATTTATTTGCATTGCGGCAGCAGAATATGAAACGGTTCCTTGCCTTTTCTTCTATTGCACAGGTTGGTTTTATACTGATCGGCATCACCGGCCAATCAGCAGCAGGCAGCGCATCAGTGGTTTATTTTGTGATGATATATGTGTTTTCCAATCTTGGTGCTTTCGGAGTGGTGTCATTGGTAAGTGCAGTCACAGGAAAAGAAACGGTAAATGATTATAAAGGTTTTTATAAAAATAACCGGCTGTTGAGTTGGATATTAGCCATCTCGCTATTCTCCCTGGCAGGTATCCCGCCTACTGCCGGATTTTTTGGAAAATTCTTTTTGCTATTAGCTGGTGCCAGCAAAGGAAATTATTGGCTCATCGGGATTGCAGCATTGAACATGGTGATCTCACTTTATTATTATCTGCGTATCATCAGGGCTATGTTTATGGATAACAATGATCAGCCGATAGAAAAAGTGAACACATCATTGTCGCCGGCCATTGCATTCATTATTTGCATTGGCGGCATTATTGTGACAGGCATTACCAGCGGAGCGTATGATTATATTTATTCATTGGTAAAGTAAAAACTCAAAAATCAAAATTTAAAATTGGTTTACAGCTTTTCGCATAAAATTTTTAATCAAAATGGCAATTAATAAGAATCATGAATTTGAAGAACTGAATGGAGTGAAATGCGCCGTTGTAGAAAAAAATGTTTCAGCAGAAAGAGTAGAGTTTCTGAAACAACTTTTAGAGTTCAACAGGTACACCGTTATTGTTGTTCCATCTCCTGCGCCAAAAGCAGCAGCGCCAGCTGCACCCAAAGAAGGAGAAACAACTCCGCCGCCTTCAGCACCTGCACCAACTACATTTACAGTTGGAGTAACGGATGTCACTTTTAATGCGATCAATGCTGTGTTTGGAAGAATGCTGCATACAAAAAATGGCCATGTGGTCACTTTAGCTTATTGGGAACAAAAAGATCCGGTGAGCCATGATGAGATTCCATACTTTGAAGAAGTGTAATTATTTTGCCGGTCAGGCAGCAGGCAAACTGAATCCGAAAACACTGCCCTGGCCCACTTTACTTTCAGCCCAGATTTTTCCGCCCTGTGCTTCAATAAATTCTTTGGAGATCGCCAATCCCAAACCGGTGCCCGTTATTTTTGATCCCGGCACTTTGAAGAAACGCTCAAATATTCTTGGAAGGTATTCTTCGGCAATCCCCGGCCCATGATCCGTAACGGAAAACTGTACATTAGTTCCTACCACTTCTACTTTCACAATAATCACATTGTCCTCCGAAGAAAATTTTATTGCATTCGTTAAAAAATTATTCAACACCCATCCTGTCTTTTCAGCATCCGCATTTATGTCGGGCAATGAAGTGTTGAATTGTTTTTCTATCCGGATATTCTTTTCCTTTGCAGCATTACCAACAGCCAGAGTCGCAGTTTCTGCAATTTCCAATGGCTCCACCTTTTTGATCTCCAATTGAATCTTTCCTGCCTCCACTTGTGACATATTGAGCAATTCACTCAAAATGCGCAACATTCTTTGGTTATCTTCTTTCAGCTGGACGATGAGTTCTTTCTGCTCCTCTGAAAGTTTTCCCGTCCGATCATCTTCCAGGAGCTTTAAGCTGAAATCGGAAGACGCCAGCGGCGTTTTTAATTCATGAGAAACCGTTGCAATGAAATTCGTTTTGGCTACATCCAGCTCTTTGAACGAAGTAACATTCTTTACAACGATCACCGTATTTTTAGAATCGTCCTGCGGTATTTCAACCATCTCTTTGGTAAAATAATTCTCTTTACCGTCCAATACTATTTTGAATGGGATATTGCTTTTATCAGTCAGTAAAAACCGAAAGAGATCATTTTTTCCGCTCACTTCCTCTGTGGATCTTCCTACTATATCCACGGCTTGCAATCCTAACAGCTGGAGTGCCTGGTTATTTGCAAAAAGTATAACATTGTTCCTGTCGATTCCTATACTTGCATCTTTCAGGCTATTGATCACTGCTTCAGCCCTTCGTTTTTCAAACATGAGTTTATTAAGACTGCTATTTTCAAAATCCTCTAAGCGTTCTGCCATTGTGTTGAAGGCATTAGCCATTTGTCCAAACTCATCTTTGTTCTTTATATGGATCCGATGAGAATAATTTTTCCGGCTGATCTGTTGGATTGCTTCATTCAGTTCACTGATTGGCCCTGTGACGATGAAAGGAAAATTGAATAAAAAGGTGATCGATATGATAAAAATAACAGTAGCCAGTATCGTTATATAGGTCAGCGTATCTTCAGCTCTTCTTTCCGTATTCTGATTTTTATTTTTGATTGCATTCATGTTCAGCGTAAGAATGGATTGTATTTCTCCAGAAATTGTTTTTTTAAGTGCCTGTGTTGTGTCGCCGGATTTGTATTGATTAAATAAACGACGAAGGCCTACGGTAGCAGAATCCTCGCCGGGTTCAGTAATATTTTTTTCCTGTTGTTTTAAATAAAAATCAAACTGCTGCATTGCATGTGCCGGAGTGATCGAAAAACTGTCCAGTTGCTGTTGCATCGCATGGCAGTAGGTCAATGTTTCATAATTATTCCTGATGATCTTATTGGCATCGTTCTTAAGTCTCACTAAAAAAAAGATAGACGGGCCTCCCAGCAGAATCAGCAGAATAAAAAAGAAAATCGTTCCCAGCCGTATCTTATTTTTTACAGTGACTGCCATCAGGATAATATTACGAGGTCAACATCATTCTTTGAAAGTGTTTTAAGCAACTGGTTGAAAACGTTCGTTCGAAGGATCACCTGGAATAAATTCAGGTGAGGTTTGCCAATGCATACTGTTGTGATCTTTTTATTTTCTACAATATCCATGATCGCTTTGCCAATATTATCGTTTTTCACCTGGATCACTTCAGCACCAAGTTCCGTTGCGTTCTTAAAGTTATTGATAAGATACCGTTGTTGTGCCAGTGGTATTTTATCCGGCGACTCTTTAGGCGTTTGTACATACAGTACATACCATTTGCTGTTATAATAAGAAGCCAATCTTGCAGTTTTCCGGATAATATGCTGTGCCGTTTCATTATTGGAAGAAATGCAGGCGAGGAAATGTTCATGCCGCCATTTTGTTTCTTTAGATTCTATTTCATAATCTACCTTTCTCTCCACCTGGCCGGCCACTTCTTTCAGGGCTAATTCCCTTAACTGCAGAATTTTTTCCGGTTTGAAAAAATTCTGCAGAGCCTGATGCACTTTTGTGTGATCGTAAATTTTTCCCTCTTTCAGCCTGGTTATAAGTTCATCGGCAGTAAGATCAATATTCACCACTTCATCGGCCATCTGTAAAAGTTTGTCCGGCACTCTTTCTTTTACTTCTACACCGGTTATTTGTCTCACATCTTCATTGATGCTTTCAATGTGCTGGATATTCACAGCGCTGATCACATTAATTCCCTGTTCCAAAATGTCCACTACATCCTGCCATCGTTTTTCATTTTTACTGCCCGGAATATTAGTATGTGCCAGTTCATCAATAATGACAATATCAGGATGCAATAATAATATAGCTTGTACATCCAATTCGTCCAGCAATTTGCCCTTATAAAAAACCTGTCGCCGTGGAATGATGGGTAATCCTTCAATCAATGCTTCGGTATCTTTTCTTCCGTGCGTTTCCACATAGCCAACTTTTATGTTCACTCCTTTTTTCAGCAACTGATGCGCTTCTTCGAGCATACGATACGTTTTTCCTACACCGGCACTCATACCAATGTAGATCTTCAGCTTACCTCTCGTGTCGCTGCGATTCAAGTTCAAAAACTGCTGAACCCTTTTTTCCTTATTTTCCTGTTCAGTCATTCAAAATTTCAATGCAAGTGATGTCGTAACAAAAGTATCATTATCGGTCACACCACTTTCTTTTGTGAAAATAGCATCCTTGCTGTGCAAAGTTCTGAATTCTGTTCTCCAAACCACGTTACCCGTAATATTGCGGTCCACATTAACAGAAGCTCCAAAAGTTTTGAACCCATTCGGAGTTCCTGTTGAAACAATGATCCCGTTCCGGTCACTATAATATTCACCACGAACAGCAACTGCCCATTTTTCGTTAGGTGTAAATCGTACGATAGCCACGGGACTATACACCGTATTTTTATTACTGCTTCCTGTACTCACTTGTTCCCTGCCGATATCCAACCCGACTGTCAAACCAAGCTTATTGTTGAATTGAAAAATTCCATATAAGTTATTGTAAAAACGAATCAATCTTGCACTATCCGGTTTATCCGTTCCCCAAAAACCACTCCAGTTAACAGTCACTTTAGATGATGGAGTGTATGTGATCTGTGTACCCCAACTGATCATTGAATTGCCAGGAACCCTCGTGATCCGTTGCCATCCATTTAGTGCAAGAGCGCTGAATAACCATTTACTGTTCTTAGAAGTATAAGTGATCTTTGCGCCACTTTCAAAATAAGGCGTATTGTCAGCCACGATACAGCGTGTAAGATTCCAGCAATCTTTTCCTATCGCACTTTCAAAACCGATATGGGATGCAAATACGCCGGCATCGATCCACAAATTTTCTTTTTTTGAAAGCTTAACTCCTACGTTTCCTTCATATAAATTTTTTAAAACACCTGGCTCAGCAGAATAATTGGCATTGACATATGTGCCGGACGCTACTGCAATATTGCTTCGTATTCGCTCTGTGTTATAACTGGCTCTAACCATTGCCAGGTTTATATTGAATTCGTTATGCCGGTTATAACTGTAAAAAAAAGAAGGCCGGTTATGGTCAGCAGGTTTATTAAAGTCATAGCTGTAATAGGCTTCGACATATCCGCTAAAACTTAATGGATTGCTTTGTTTTGAAGAATCCTGTGCCGTCGCATTAGTACCCAAAAACAAAACTGTACCCGCCAAAATCTTTTTCATCTTCATTTCAGTTTTAAATTTTTTTATTTTAAATTATCCAAATCAATATTTAATTGTAATACATTCACTCTTTCTGTTCCGAATAATCCTGCCAAAGGCTTGGCAATATGATTTTTCACCAGGTCGTTTAATTTTTCAACCGGAATATTTCTTACAGCAGCAATTCTTTTTACCTGTATATAAGCTGCTGCCGGAGAAAGATCGGGATCCTGCCCGCTTCCCGATGCTGTTACCAGCTCAGAAGGGATTTCTTCTTTCTTTACTCCCGGGTTATGAACCAGAAAACTATCGATCCTGTTTTGAACATCTTTCAAATAATCAGGATTAGTAGGCCCTTTATTGCTACCGCCGGAACCTGCAGCATTATAGTCAACTGCAGAAGGGCGGCCCCAGAAATATTTATCATCTGTGAATTTCTGGCCGATCAGTTTATACCCGACCACTTTCCCATTTACTGTTACCGTTTGTCCTTCACCTTTTTCCGGAGCTGCCTGTGCAATTCCCCAAATAAATAAGGTATACACTCCGCAGAAAAAAAGAATGCAGACTATTGTGAGTCGTATTGCCGGAAAAATATTTTCTTTCATGTCTTTAAATTTTTAAAACCAGATAGATACTATTAAGTCAATCAATTTTATTCCAATGAATGGAACAATGACACCTCCAAAACCATAGATCAACAGATTCCTTCTCAATAATGCAGATGCGCCGATTGGTTTGTAAGCCACTCCTCTTAATGCCAATGGAATCAATAAAGGAATAATGATGGCGTTAAAGATCACAGCAGATAAAATAGCACTTTCAGGACTGTGAAGATTCATAATATTCAATGCCTGCAAGCCCGGAATAGATACAATGAACAAAGCCGGAACAATGGCAAAATATTTTGCCACATCATTCGCAATGGAAAAAGTTGTCAGCGTTCCTCTTGTCATCAGCAATTGCTTTCCTATTTCAACGATTTCTATCAGCTTGGTTGGATCGTTTTCCAAATCAACCATATTGCCCGCTTCTTTTGCAGCCTGTGTTCCGCTATTCATCGCAACACCAACATCAGCCTGAGCCAAAGCTGGTGCATCATTAGTTCCATCACCCATCATCGCTACTAATTTTCCACCTTGTTGTTCTTTGCGGATGTAATTCATTTTATCTTCCGGCTTTGCTTCTGCAATAAAATCATCTACCCCTGCTTTTTCAGCAATGTATTTTGCCGTTAATGGATTATCACCAGTGACCATCACTGTTTTTACTCCCATTTTTCTCAGCCTTTCAAAACGTTCCTGTATTCCGGGTTTAATGATGTCCTGTAGCTCGATTACGCCTGCTACCTGATTATTCTTTGATACAACCAAAGGCGTTCCTCCTTTTTGTGCAATGGTTTTTACTCTTGCTTCTATGTCAGATGGCACGTTGGTACCGTTTTTTTGTGCCAGGCTTAAAATAGCATCAAAAGCACCTTTTCTGATCCTGGTCCCATCTTTCAAATCCACACCACTGCTTCTTGTCTCCGCAGTAAATGCAATGAAATTCATTCCTTCTTCTTTTGTCCTGCTGATCCCTTTTAGTGCTGCTAATTCAATGATAGATTTTCCTTCCGGTGTTTCATCAGCCATCGAAGAAAGTACCGTCATTTCAATAAATTGTTTTTCATCCATTCCATCTGCGGGGTAGAAATTAGTGGCTTTGCGATTACCGATTGTGATGGTTCCTGTTTTATCCAATAAAATTGTATCAAGGTCACCGGCTGTTTCCACTGCTTTGCCACTTTTAGTAATAACGTTTGCTCTTAATGCCCTGTCCATTCCTGCTATGCCAATTGCACTCAGCAACCCGCCGATCGTTGTTGGAATTAAACAAACAAAAAGAGAAATGAATGCCGCAATGGTGATTGGAGTATTGGCATAATCACCAAAAGGTTTCAATGTCACACAAACAATGATGAACACAAGAGTGAACGCAGCCAATAAGATCGTCAACGCAATTTCATTCGGGGTCTTTTGCCGGGAAGCTCCTTCAACCAATGCAATCATTTTATCTAAAAATGTTTCGCCGGGTTCCGTGGTCACTTTCACGGTTATTTTGTCGGACAATACTTTTGTTCCTCCGGTGACAGATGATTTATCACCTCCGGCTTCGCGGATCACAGGAGCAGATTCCCCGGTAATAGCGGACTCATCAATGGTAGCAATCCCCTTAATTATTTCGCCATCCATCGGGATCACATCGCCTGCTTCGCACACAAACAGATCGCCTTTTCTCAATTGAGAAGAAGGGATCACTTTCATTTCATTCACAAAATTGTCTCCCACCGGAAATATTTTCTTTGCCGGAGTTTCTTCTCTTGCCTTGCGTAAACTATCTGCCTGTGCTTTTCCTCTTGCTTCTGCTATTGCTTCGGCAAAATTGGCGAATAGCAAGGTGACGAACAATACTGCTGTGATGGTGATATTATAAACCAGGCTTCCCTGTGAGGATTCTCCCGTTATTATCCAAACACAAACTCCTGCCATCACTAATGTACCGATCCATACTGTAAACATTACGGGATTTCGGAATTGAATGCGTGGGTTCAGCTTGACAAAAGATTGAGCTAATGCTTCTCTTACCAAGGCTGGTTCAAATAATCTTTGTTTTCTTCTATGTATTGACATATTCTTAATATTTTATTTCATTCCAAAAAATTCTGCAATCGGTCCCAATGATAAAGCCGGGAAGAAACTCAATGCAGCAACAATGAATATTACTCCGAATATCATAACGCCAAATGTGGCAGTATCTGTTTTTAATGTTCCTGCGGCCTCAGGCACATATTTCTTCTTCGCTAAAATTCCGGCAATCGCTACCGGCCCGATGATGGGTATAAATCTCGACAGTAGCATCACTACACCGCAGGTAATGTTCCAGAATACAGATGGCGTATCTCCTAATCCTTCAAAGCCGCTTCCGTTATTTGCCGATGAGGAAGTGTACTCATATAACATTTCACTGAATCCATGATTGCCCGGATTGTTCAGCCAGCCGGCATAGATTGTCGGATGATGAGCATACAGGTAAGATGATAGAGCGGTGAATGCAAGAATCAAAAGGGGATGCAATAAAGCAACGATCGAAGCGATCTTCATTTCTTTTGCTTCCACTTTTTTACCCAAAAATTCTGGCGTTCGTCCTACCATTAATCCGCTTATGAAAACAGCGATAATGATAAAGATGTAAAAGTTGAGATAGCCTACACCCACTCCTCCATAAAATGAATTGATCATCATACCTAGCATTGTACACATACCGCTTAAGGGCGTTAAACTGTCGTGCATCGCATTCACCGAACCATTGGATGTAACTGTTGTAGTGATCGCCCAATATGCAGATGCGGCCGGGCCAAAACGAACTTCTTTTCCTTCCATGCTCCCCAATGGTTGAGTAATTCCCATTTTGGCGATCTCATAATTGCCGTGCATCTCGTGATAAACGGTAGTAATAAGAAGAAGCAGAAACCCCATTGTCATCACACCAAAAACCATCCAGGCAAATTTTCTTCTTTTCAGTATATACCCTAAGGCAAACACCATCGCAATGGGAATTAAAATGATGCTTATATCTTCAACTATGTTCGTTAAATAGTTGGGATTTTCCAATGGCACAGCCGAGTTAGCGCCAAAATAACCACCACCATTTGTTCCTAATTGTTTTATTGCTACCATACCAGCAACAGGGCCACGACTTACATTAACTGTATCACCCTGCATAGAAATAAACTGATCCTTTCCATGAAATGTCATGGGTGAACCATTGAACAAAAGTATTATAGCAACAACAACAGCTAACGGCAATAGTATTCTTGTACATGACTTAATAAGTAGGTTGTAAAAATTACCCAGTTTCTCTGTGGTTCTTTCTTTCATAGCGATAAACACTACTGCACAGGCAGCGATACCGGTGCCCGCACTTACGAATTGCCAGAGTTGCAAAGTAAGCTGGCCCAGGTAAGAAACTCCGGTTTCTCCCGAATAGTGTTGCAGGTTGGTGTTGGATACAAAACTGATCGCTGTATTAAACGCCTGGTCTGCAACCATCGATGGATTTCCATCGGGATTGAGCGGCAGCCAGCTCATGTTCATCAGTACAAACATGGAGTAAAGAAACCAGACAAGATTAATGGTCAGCAACGCCACCATGTGTTGCTTCCAATTCATTTCTTTCTCCGGTTTGATGCCGCCGAGTTTGAAAAACATTTTGTCCACCGGATTCAATACCGGATCAAGCCAGGTTTTCTCGCCTGAAAAGATTTTCCCTATATACCGGCCCAATGGGATAGCCAATACTACGGTAAGCCCGTACATGAGAATGATGCCAAGAATTTCTGTTGTCATACTAGTAAATTGTGAATGGTAAGTAGCGAGTAGGGATCTTACCTGTTACTGACTACTAGCTACTTGCCACTTGCTGTTATTAAAATTTTTCCGGTTTTATCAAGACATAACACAAGTAGATAAACACCAGGATGGAAATAATGAATAGTAGTACCATAACTTAAATTTTTTCAAACCAATCAATGAATTTGAAGAATAGTATGAACCCAACTATTCCTGCCAAATAAAGGATTACAGTAAGCATAATTTGTAATTTATTTGAACAATACTTTAAATTTTATTACCGCCAGGTAAACTAAGGCCGCTGCTATTATCCAGGCCAGCACAATTAACACAACTGATTTTGCTCCTTTCTTCACTGCCTGCTTTTTTTTTACCTGCCATGACCTAAGATCAATGCCAGGATCATGATCAAAAAATAGAGTGCCGGGATAATAATGTGCAGCTTTAATTTTCTGCCTAATCCTTTCAAGGGGTTTCGGGCGTCTTCCATGACTTTTTTCTTTATTATCAAAATCTCATACCAGTTTCAGGAATAATAAGCCAGAATCCATGGAATGCAATACAGAAGCTAAATCTAAAGGAAGAGGTAAAAGTCAGCAATGACTGTAATCATTAAAAAATATGATCAGAATGAAAAAGAAGTTTTCAAAATGGAAAGGTGATCACCCGGAGATATGATATTCTTCCATTTTACGATAAAGTGTAGTTAACCCAATGCCCAGTAATTCGGCAGTTTTGGTTTTATTGCCTTTGGTATGATGAAGTACTTTCTGGATATGCTGTTTTTCTATTGTGGAAAGATGAAATGCAGATGAAATATCGCCGGAATCGGATTCGATATGCTGCAATTCAAATGGCAGTGCAGAAATGGTGAGCTGATCGCCATCTTCCAATATGACCGCCCGTTCAATTGTATTTTTTAATTCCCGGATATTACCTTTCCAATTGTAGGCCTGCAAGCGATTCATTACGTCCGTCTGAATACTGTTGATTCTTTTATTGGTTTTATCGGAGAATATCTGAAGAAAATAATATGCCAGCTCCGGAATATCTTTTTTTCTTTCTCTCAATGGCGGTAAAGAGATTGAAAAAACATTTAAACGATAAAACAGATCATCCCGGAATTTGCCGTTTTCAACGTCTTGCTTCAGATCTCTGTTAGTTGCTGCAATAATGCGGACGTTCACTCTAGATGGTTTGGAATCTCCGACCTTGATAAACTCATTCGTTTCCAATACCCGTAGCAACTTCGCCTGGAGATCCGCTGGCATTTCTCCGATCTCATCCAAAAACAAAGTGCCCTGGTCTGCTTCTTCTATCAGTCCTTTTTTATCTTTCGTAGCGCCGGTAAATGCACCAGCCTTATGCCCGAATATCTCACTTTCCAAAAGTTCTTTTGAAAAAGAACTGCAGTTCACTGCCAGAAACGGCTGACCGTTTCTCTTGCTTCCCGCATGAATTGCCTGGGCAAATACTTCTTTGCCGGTTCCGGTTTCACCAAGTAATAAAACAGTAGTGTCTGTGGCCGCAACTTTTTTTGCTAATTGGATAGCTTCTTTGATCTCAGCCGATGTACCAAGAATGTTGTCAAATGAATATTGTCTGCCTACCTGTTTTTGTAGTTGCTGTAATCGTTTTTGCAGCTGCACTTTTTCTATTGCCCGGTTCAGCAAAGGAATGATCTTGTCGTTATCATCCCCTTTCACGATATAGTCAAAAGCCCCGTTCTTGATCGCTTGAACACCATCCTGAACAGTAGCAAATGCCGTCAGAAGGATGATCTCGATCACGGGATATTTTGCTTTTATTTTAGAAACAAAATCCACACCATTACCATCCGGCAACTTCACATCACATAATAAAACCTCGGGTTGTTCTTTCTCAATTAGTTTCTCCGCTTGTTTCAGATTGCCTGCTTCCGAAACCGTAAATCCTTCCAGGCTGATGATGCGTTTCATCAGGCTACGAAGTTTTTCTTCATCATCGATCACTAAAATTTTTGCTGATGCCATAACCAGGAATTCCCTTCAAAACTACTTAAACGCAACAACTATTATGCAAGATGTTGCCACCTTCTGCCATTTCTTTTTTTCTGACAAAATCAAAAGCTCAGCTGATATAAATCATATACTCCGCAACTGTGCCTTTTTACATTTGAAAAATTTTCGTCATTGTTTCAACAAAAATCTTTTATGAATATAAATATTAAACACAGTTGGGCTGAACCTTATAAAATAAAAATGGTAGAGTTGCTGAAAATGACGACCCCGGCTCAGAGAAAAAATGCATTACACGAAGCCGGATACAACACGTTCCTGTTAAGATCGGAAGATGTATATATTGATCTGCTTACTGACAGTGGCACTTCAGCCATGAGCGATCGTCAATGGGCAGGCATGATGATGGGTGATGAAGCTTATGCGGGCAGCCGCAATTTTTATCACCTGGAAGAAACAGTCAAGGAAATTTATGGTTATAAATATCTCATCCCGACACACCAGGGACGCGGCGCTGAAAATATTTTATCGAAAATATTAATTAAAAAAGGTGACATCGTTCCCGGCAACATGTATTTCACCACTACAAGATTGCACCAGGAACTTGCCGGCGGAAAATTTGAAGACATTATCATAGATGAAGCACATGATCCCGGCAATGAACATCCTTTCAAAGGGAATGTAGACCTGGATAAACTGGAAAAGCTCATTAAAAAATACGGAGCTAAAAAAATTCCTTATGTCAGCATTGCTACCAGTGTGAATATGGCCGGGGGCCAGCCGATCAGTATGAAAAATTTAAAAGACCTGAGAGCTTTGACGACAAAACACGGCATACGCATCATTCACGATATGACAAGAGTAGCGGAAAATGCTTATTTCATTCAGCAGCGGGAAAAAGGATATGAACACAAG
>DASZXQ010000053.1:0-1720 GCA_035545755.1 Chitinophagaceae bacterium
ATCGATAGGGAATAGCTGATTATTGTAGTATTTTGAACGGCCTTCTTCATCAAAAAACGTTTTAAGATAATATTGCATCCCTTTATTGAAAGCATTGGCAAAACTTGTATCGCCTGTAAAATGTGAATATTCAGCTATACATTCAAGATTAAAGCCTGTATGAAAATTATCTATCCATTGATGGAAAGGCAGCGTGCTATAGTACCAGGAGCCATCTTCATTTTGAAAATTTACGCAATATTCAACAGCTTTTTTTGCCTGTTGGAACAACTCTTCCTCTCTGGTATAAAAATGGATTCGACTGAGTAATTTTGCTCCCAACAGCGAGGCATTAAATACAGAAGTCTGATCAAAAGGCGAATACGAAAACGCAAAATTTCCGTTATTGAGAGTGGTTCGTTTCAGGTCTTTTAAAAGAAACTCCTTCGAACTGATTGCTGTGTCAAAATATAGTTCATTGCCTGTAGCTTCATAGGCATCTAACAAAGCATTAGCTGCAAATGTAGTAACTACAATAGTAGGCGTAAATTTTGACAAGAAAAAGGCTTTTGACTCCCAGTCGAAATTATAGCCCCAGCAAGCACCGGAATATCCTTCCGATTTGAGGTGTAACAGTTCATTTGAAAGTCGTTCGATCTTTTGCCTGATTTCTGCATTATCAGATCGCTCCATCTTTAAAAGATTGCAATAGGCCGCAATAAACAATGCGAGTCCTTTAGGATTCAATTCTTTTTTCACCCCAGCAAGCTTTCGAAAATTTATAAAGGATCTTTTAAAAAACTGAATCCAAGCCAATCTTGCCAATTTGTTATTTGGTAAAAAGGGAATACCCCGAAATACTTTACTGTTCAACCCATCATAAGGATCCCAACCCTTGAAATTTTCCTGTTCACAATATTGTTTCAGCTTATTAAATGCGGGAATGATACTCTCAGAATAACTCATCTATGTTGATTTGCTGTGGCAAGGATGTCTGTAAACTATCAATTATCTTAAATGTAGTAAGTGTAGTCAAACAAATTGACCTGAAACTTATAGGTGCATCTTTCCCTTCGAGCATATTTTTTAAAAACGATGCTACTTCCTGCTTGTGACCTTTACCCACTTGTTTCAATCGAGTTTTTCTCCCCTTTTTATAAATCTCGACTTTTTTAAAATCATACAGCACTGCAACTTTCCCTGCTCCAAAAACCTCGATATGTTCTTTGGGGAGCGATGGATCTCCGTTGCTTACGTAGGACAAACTACCAACAGAACCGTCTTTAAAAGATATAATAATTGCAAGATTATCGTTGGGCATGATTCTATTATTATCTGAACTAACACTACGAGCATAAACCTCTATTGGCTCAGAGCCAGTAAAAAACTGCAAAAGATCCACAAAATGGCAGATCTCACCTATAATTCTTCCTGCACCTAACTCCTCCGACTGTACCCAATGTTCTTTAGGAATAAATCCCGCGTTTATTCGGATATTGATAATTAGTGATTCACCAATATTCGAAAATTCCTTTTTTATTGATTCGGAAATTGATGCAAACCGACGATTGAAACCTACCATAAGTGGTTTGTTACAATGCCTTTTAGTTTCAATGATCTCTTTCAATCTATCTAAATCAGTAGCAAGTGGCTTTTCCACAAAAATATTCTTACCGGCTTTAAGTGCTTCTACCACCTGACTTGCATGCATGGTATGAGGAGTTGCAATAAATATGGTATC
>DASZXQ010000054.1:0-1935 GCA_035545755.1 Chitinophagaceae bacterium
TGGATTTTTTACCCTGTAATCATGGGAAAATACAAGTTCGGGGAACTCCGCCGGATGGATTGACCGCAAAAACTCAAAATTTTTAGGAAATATCTTTTCATTAATAATAGTAAAATCAGAACTGTTGACCTGTTTGAGATATCCTTCTAAGCCTTGCTCGTAATAATAGTTTGCAGGATGACCAATAGATTGAATACAAACCTCATCAATATAAATATATTTCTTAGTGGTGTAATCGATCATGAAGACCAACGGTGCAAAATGATAAGAAAAATGTTGCTGATGAAGAAATCTTTCTATTATCAGTGATGACTTTTTTTTAAATCTATGGGGAGAGGAAGCGGCTATTAAACCAAGATACTGGTCATATGTTGCGTGGAAATTTTTCATTTTATCATATCAGTTCATATTGAATGGCCTGTTTCAGTAAAGCAGTAGAAGTTTTGCAGTTTGTCTTTTGTAATATATTTTTCCGGTGATTATTCACTGTATTGATACTGATTCCCAAATCAGCAGCTATTTGTTTACTCCCATTTCCTTTGGCGATCATTTTTAATATGACCGTTTCCCGTTTTGTCAATGAGATAACAGAAAAATTGTTTCTAATCGGATATGCTTTTTTATAGAGCAGGTTAAATACTGTTTTGTTATCAACAATGCTGGTCTCTTCTATGGTATGGATGATGCTGTTCGCACTTTTATAATGAGTTATGTCAAACACGACGCCGATCACCCCCGCTGGCATTCTGCCTTCTTTTGTCGGAACAAAAGAAGAACGTTGAAGAAGCATTACAGTTTCGCCGGAAGGCTTATACATCCTGAAATTATGGGTGAATATATAATCAGGATATTTTTCAGTGGGTATCTTTGTGATAAAATTGATGTTGTATGGAAATACCTTTTCATTGATAATAGCAAAATCAACTGGATCTGTTTGTTTCCAAAAGGCCTTAATCCCTTCTTTATAATAATATTTATCAGGCTTTCCGATCATCGAAAAACAAGTCTTCTCTATATAAATATATTTTTGCGTGGCATAATCGACCAGAAAAGTTATCGGCAGAAAATAAGAGGGGATAATGGATTGTTTATGAAAACGGGTAATGACTAATGCAGACTTCTTTTTAATATCTGACGGAGAATTGCCGGCAACCAATTGCAGATATTCTTTGTATGTTGAGGAGCCCAGTGACATAATTTATACGATTATAACATTCCATGCCGGACAGCATGATTCAGTAATTCAGCCGATGTTTTGCTATTTGTTTTGTGCAGCATATTTTTCCGGTGATTACTTACCGTATTTAGACTGATGTTCATTTTTTCAGCTATCTGTTTGCTATTCAATCCCTCGCTGATCAGCTGTAGAATTTCAAGCTCTCTCTTGCTTAATGAGGATATATAAACAGTTTCGGAAACGGGATAAATTTTTTTCTCTATTAACTTATTAAGAGTACCGTGTTCATATTGGATCACTTTTTCAATGGTATGAACAATGTTCAGATCGTTTTTAAAATGTGAGATGTCAAAGACTACTCCAATAGCTCCGGCTGGTTTTCCAGCGGTTGAACCGGCAATAAAAGATGTTCGTTGCAATACAGTGATGTATTCACCTCTGGCGTTGCGCAGCCGGTGATTGTGAGAAAATATATAATCATTGTATTCATTTAATGGAATTGTTTTGAGAAAATTGAAATTTCCCGGGTATACTTTTTCGTTGAGGATCTTGTAATCATCAGGATGCCATTGGTCTTTATAAGTATCTAAACCGCTTTCAACAAAATAATTAGATGTATAACCCATCAGATCGAAACAGGCTTCATCTACATAAAGATATTTTCGGTTGCTGTAGTCGAGTAAATAGGTAACCGGGGCATACCGGGCAGGAATGGTCCTGGACGTTTTGAACCGTTTGATGATGGTTTCAACCTGATC
>DASZXQ010000055.1:0-9615 GCA_035545755.1 Chitinophagaceae bacterium
CGTCTTTATCTTCAAGATTATTGTAAATAAGGCCCTTACCATCTGGCAAAGGAAATTCAGGTGAACCTTTTAATTTAATTTGCCCGCTTATTTTATCAGTTGCCGGGTTAATCATTACAGCGAGGTCATTATCACAAAACACAAATAAGGTCTTAGAAAAATCATCATAACACATTGGGTCAGGATTTTCCCCTTTTATTTTGATCGTGGTGATACTATCCAATGTTTTATAATCAAAAACCAAGACTGTATTATTATTTCCATTAGAAATAAAACCTTTATTAAACTGTGACAAAAGAATAATATGATGTGCGCCTTTCAAATTCTTTATTTCAGCAATTTCTTTATTTGTATTTAAGTCTACTACATTTGCCCTGTCGCCATGTGATATAAATAGACGACTGGTAGATTCATCTATTTGCATATAATCCCAATTGCTATTTCCTTTTAAAGAAATTTTAGTGTCAAGAGAATAGCCGCTTTGGGCATCACATACATAAGAAATAATTAGTGCAAAAGCAATTGAGGCGAACTTTAATGGCTTCATTATATATGATTGGTTATTGAATGATAAACTATATCAATTTTTTGTAAAATTTGCTTTTATTCCAAAAAGCTGTGTCGCGGGGTTGTACATAACACATAAATATACGATACTGTTCCAGCATTTTGAAAAACTCAGTGCCTGAAACTGAGCTTCTTGCAATTCGCAATCTTCATTGCAGTTAGGCTAATGAAAGCAGGTTTTGTTTTAATTCGCAATTTTATTGCAGAAGGTTTTCCGGAAAGTAATTTTTAAAGATAGTTCGTGAGATTCAAACCAGGCGAAGGAGAAGGGTAGGAGTTCAAAATATCACATTATCGCTTCGTTGTTTTTTGCTTCTCATTAACGTATTCTAAAATGTCGCCCGGTTGGCATTCCAGCACATTGCAAATTGTCTCCAGGGTACTAAACCTGATAGCTTTTGCTTTACCTGTTTTTAATATGGATAGGTTGGATAAAGTCAGGCCAACCTTGTCGGAAAGTTCATTGAGTGACATTTTTCGTTTAGCCATTACAACATCTAAGTTTACTACAATTGCCATAGGTTAAACAGTTAAATCGTTTTCGTTTTGTAATGCTACTCCCTTTTTGAAGATAGTCGCGATAATATAGATCACCGCTCCCGTTAAGATAAATGCCTGGCTGTCTTCCCAGAATTGATTTAAGTTGTCGGTGACAAAACCGTTATGTGTTAAATTTTCAGCTAACTGTCTTGCGATGTAACTCAACAGCCCGATGGAAAGAGTATAATAGCTAAGTTGTGAGATTTGCCTGGCAGCAAAATCGCTGAAGGGCTTTGATAGATCTATTTTGTGCATTAGTCTAATAACTATGTAAAACAGGTAAGCTTTTAAAATGGCAATAAAAAGAATAAAGGCATAGATGCCGTAAAAAGCTAATCTGCTTTCTTTATACATTTCAGTTAAGTCCAGTTTCTGGTAAAGATTTTTGACAAATTGAGGTTCAAACTGGCTGACAAAGAAGTTTACTATTAAGCCACCGGCTTCAATGCACAGTCCGACAAATATGACCCAGGCCACCACATGCAAGACTTTGAATACAAGATTGTTTGTTTTTGACATCATTTTAAGGTTTTGAGCTATTATGCAAATATAATAAATATTTATTGATAAACAATAAATATTTGCCTTTTTGCAAAAAAATCATTTTATCGCAGCACTGTAATAATTGATGTCTTTTAAGCATTATTATTTAATTTTTTGTGCAGCATTCAGCGTCTGAGGTCGGGTTGGGAATCATTGGTGGTTGTTTTTGTAGCAATGCTGATGTCCTGTATTGACCGTCCACACAGGAATATACAGCGTTGGTTCTGTCTGATCAGCAATGGTCGATACGGATACAATACTTTGAAAGTATGGCATATGTAGAATTCTTTCTGGCTGCTGCTTTTTTTTGATCTCCGGGGAGTCTCAGTCCGGCTTTGTGCATTAGCTGTTTATTCGTCAGCGACCTAAGAAAAATTTGTTTTACTGCTTCTTAAACACACACATGAAATACTTCGGCTTTCCCTTTGTATCAAATGCTTCAGGATAAGCATCGCCTGATAAATTATAGCAGATGGTCAGTTGATCATTTTCTAATTTATAGATAGCAGTGAAATGTTTTCCGGAGTTCACGCCTTCTCTGCCATAGATATCCATCTTCTCTCCGGAACATCTGATAACACCTTTGTCAACACTCTCAGCAGTGAACGTATAATTGCTGTCGCTTATGACAAGTTTTTGTCCCTGGAATGAAGTGGTTGGTAATGCAGTTCCTCCGATCTCTTGCTGAATAGGGATCCAGTTGCCACTGAGTTTACTTAATTGATCGTTTTTAGAATTAGAACAGCTAATGCTTAAAAGTAGTAATGAAACAAAAGTTATAAGTCGCATATGGTTTTGGTTTATTTTCTGCAAGCAATTTTTAATTCCTAATTACTAACTCTTAACTCTCAACTCTTAACTCTTAACTCTCAACTCTTAACTCCTCATCTCCTTATACTCCCACACATAAAAACCCTGCTCATTCTTTTTTGCCGCCTTCAGCATCGCCTTCGCCACATCTTCGGCTTGTATCGGTTTATATTTTGAAGGTAGTAAAAAGGAGAGGGCCTTCATCACCGGCGTAATGACTTTTTCTCCGAAACGATATTCTTTTCTGTTGCCCATCAGCATGGATGGACGCATGATGTAAACGGAGCGGATGCCAACTGTTTCTACTACTTCTTCCACTTCGCCTTTTAGTTTCAAATAAAAATTGTTTGCTTTACTGTTAGCTCCGACCGCCGAAACAAGTATGAATGTTTCGCAGCCTGTCATTTTACAAAACCGTGCTGCTTTTACGGGAATATCATAATCCACTTTGCGATAGGCTTCTTTATCGCCTTTTACTTTTTTCTGGGTAGTTCCCACGGTGCAGAATACCACATCGCTGTTATCCATAGCTACGAGCAATGAATCGCTGTCAGTAAAATCAACGATCTTTTGTTCCAGTTTTTGATGAGTAGTTTGCAGTTTGCGGCGGACAAGAATTTTTACTGTATCAAAATCGGGATCGTCGAGAAGTAACTGCAAAAGATAACTGCCGATCAACCCGGAGGCTCCGATCAAAGTTGCAGTCTTTGCCATTTAGCAACAAAATTCAAAAGTAAAAATTCAAAAACCAAAAATGAGAATCCTAAACTTTGAAATCAGTTATGCCACTGCTTTTTTCACGAGCGTGGCCGCTTCGCTCAGCAGGATAGCAGATTGTACTTTCAACCCGCTTTCATCGATCAGTTTCTTGGCTTCTTCTGCATTGGTTCCCTGCAACCGGACGATGATGGGAATTTTTATGTTGCCGAGATTTTTATACGCATCGATCACACCCTGTGCTACGCGGTCGCAGCGGACAATACCTCCGAAGATATTAATGAGAATTGCCTTTACATTCGGATCTTTTAAAATGATCTTGAAGCCTGCTTCCACCGTTTGTGCATTGGCAGTGCCGCCTACATCAAGGAAATTGGCAGGTTCGCCGCCGCTGAGTTTGATCATATCCATCGTAGCCATTGCTAAACCAGCTCCATTCACCATGCATCCAACATTGCCATCGAGTTTTACAAAGTTCAGGTTGTATTTTCCTGCTTCTACTTCAGTAGGATCTTCTTCTGTAGTATCTCTCAGCGATGCCAGGTCGGGATGACGCACCAATGCGTTGTCATCTAAATTCATTTTACAATCCACCGCCACTATTTTGTCATCAGCAGCTTTGAAGAGGGGATTTATTTCCAGCATGGAACAATCTAATCCCACATAGGCGTTGTACAGGTTGGTGACAAACTTCACACAGTTTTTAAATGCTTCACCACTTAATCCAAGATTGAAAGCGATCTTTCTTGCCTGGAAGGGTAAGAGTCCTCCGGAAGGATGCACCCACTCTTTGAAGATCTTTTCCGGTGTTTTATGCGCTACATCTTCAATGTTCACGCCGCCTTCGGTGCTGTACATGATCACATTTTGTCCTTTGCTGCGGTCGAGTAAGATGGATAAATAAAATTCTTTGCGTTCCTGCGGGCCATCATAGTACATGTCTTGCGCTACCAGTATCTTGTTCACCACTTTTCCTGAAGGGCCGGTTTGCACGGTCACTAAAGTTCCGCCTAATATTTTTTGTGCGATCTCTTTGATGTCTTCTAAAGATTTTCCCACTTTTACTCCATTCATGCCATTCTCTTTGATCGTACCTTTTCCCCGGCCTCCGGCATGTATCTGCGCTTTCACTACTGCGAAGTTGCTGCCGTATAGTGCTTTGATCTGGCGATAGGCATCTTCAGCCTCATGCACGGTGCCGCAGGGAAAACCATCCTGTACGGGTACATTATATTTTTTCAATAATTCCTTAGCCTGGTATTCGTGGAGATTCATCTGGTAAAAATTTTTTGCGAAGATAAAGATTAGTGAATAGTGAATAGTCAATAGTGAGTATTTTTTTGACCTCGGCTTCTGTACTACTATCATCGTTCCTTGCGTCGCACTTTTCATCGTTCTGTTCGCTATTCAGCAAATAAATTTTTGTAATTCGTGCAATTTGTGTCATTCGTGGCTCAAATCGAGTTATCCATTTTCATTACCTTTCTTATATGAAATTCATTGTATCTGTGCTGATCATAGTTTTTTTTATTTCCTGTTCATCCGGCAAGAAGATGCATTGGAGGGAACGAACTTCTTTCATGACTGGAAATGAATTTTACCACGAAGCATTTGCTATGAAATGGCAGGCGAGGGATTCGTTTGTGCTGAAAGAAATATTAGCCGGAGATATTCCTTCCTTTCTTAAAAAATTTGTTGCTGTCCATACTTCCATTATAGATTCTGTAACCGGAAAGACAATAAAAGCTACCTATTATGTAGCGCCGGATTATTTAAGCCTCGGCACCGATAAAGATTGGGCAAGGATCAATATTACTCCGAAAGCTGCGCAGCAGATCGCTGACAGCTTCAATTGTTTTTTGCCTACGAGAAAAATGGTGGATGATATTTACAAAGCTGCCAAAGTGAAATTAGAACCGGTGCCTATGTATGCATTTCGGGACAGTACGCCTACCATGTGGCAGCATCATTTAATTATCGAGGGACAACGAAGTGGAAGAAAGGGATTGATCGCCGGCATTCAGAAAGATGTGGTCATCAGCGGAAAGATCTCCCGTGATCCGAAACAGGATCGTGTGGCTATTTATGGCTGGCATAAGTTAGATGGCACGCCAATACAACCATTATATACGGGACATATTTTCTGGTGGGTGGATTACAGCCAGGGTATCCGTTTGATCTATCGTAAAATAAAAGTTGGGAAGAAATGGATGGATTACATGGATGTCTTGAAAGACCCCGTTCTTCAAAAACTTTTATGTGATGAAGAATATTGTGATTTTTACCGGTATAGTTATTAAAAGTTTTTTCTCACAGATTACACGGAAAAACACAGATTAATAGATTGATGTGATGTGTGGTTGTCATTTAAACCTATGTGTTATCTATGTGTCTATGATCCTATGTGGTGAAATTTTACCACATAGACGCATCAGGAACATAGGATCACATAGAACCGCATGTTCATTCGATTGATTTAATAAATATTAATAGCATATTATGCCAGTAAATCAATTTCTGCGAAAATCTGCGAAATCAGTGAGCCTTTTCTAATTATTGAAAATAGCTTTCATGTTTATTCGTGTAATTCGTGGCAAGAGTTATATTTGCCGCCCTGTAAATTTTTTTTATGGCTAAAGTGATGAAGCAATTAAAGGAGACAGCAAAGTTTTTGAAGAAGCAGTATAAGCATACGCCACAAATCGGCTTGGTATTGGGCAGCGGCCTGGGAAATTTTGTAAATGAGATAGAAGTTGAAAAAGAAATCGATTATCACGATATTCCTAATTTCCCGGTATCCACTGTGCCGGGACATAAAGGCAAACTCATATTTGGGAAATTATCCGGGAAAAGAGTTGTAGTGATGGCGGGCCGTTTTCATTTTTATGAAGGCTATGAGGCTTCGGAAGTTATATTTCCTATCCGGGTGATGAAATTGCTTGGTGTGGAAGTGTTATTGCTTTCCAATGCAGCCGGCGGAGTGAACCCTGATTTTAAAATAGGTGATCTGATGATCGTCAGGGATCATATCAGTTTAAATACATTCAATCCTCTCATCGGGAAAAATATTGATGAACTGGGCCCACGTTTTCCGGATATGAGTGAACCGTATAAAAAGTATTTGATCCAAAAAGCAAAGGAAGTGGCGGCAAGATTGAATATTGAAGTAAAAGAAGGAGTGTACTATGCTGTGACGGGCCCTACATTTGAAACAAAGGCAGAATATAAGATGATCCATATTCTCGGCGGTGATGTAGTGGGCATGAGTACGGCGCAGGAATCTATTGTGGCCAATCACATGGGCATGCATGTATTTGCCATGAGTGTGATCACCGATATCGGTTTGCTGGAAGGAACAAATACCATCACTCACGAAGAGGTGTTAGAAGCTGCCAAAGCTGCCGAGCCTAAGTTTGCAGCGATTTTTAAAGGATTGATAGAGGCCATTTAATTCTTCAGGGTTAAAGATTTATTTGCTTTTTTTTGTGGGGGGGGATGTATCTAACAGGTCTGAAACAGATATTTTATAGAATTCTGCAATTGCAAAAAGCCGTTCTACATCAAGTTTTGTTATGCCATTTTCAAGTAATGAATAGGCGTTTTGACTCATGTTAAGAGCATCAGCTACTTCTTGTTGGGCGTAGCCATGCTTTTCCCTTAAGGATTTTAATTTCTCACAAATAACAGTCAACATTGGTAAGGTTTATAGATTAATGGTATTTCTAAGCTGCTAAGAAAAATTGAAGTAACAGGTAAAAATTTGTTTTATCAGAAAAACTGATAAGATTATCAGTAAAACGGTTAGGAAAGAATTGAAAGTCTTGGGAATTTGCTTTTGGTAATATGATTTTTAAACCAATTAAATCAAAAATTTATGAGAAAGATTTTTATCGGAGTCATTATCCTAGTAGGTTCTCTTTTTCTTTTTTCTTTTGTTTCAATGAACAAAAACGGAGATATCAAACCACTTACCCTAAAGCCTTACATGGAAACTATAGCTAAAGAGAATAATATAAGACAAAATGTTTTAAATCTTATTGAAATAAGACAAAAGATTGCAGATAGAGTTATTGGAAATGGTATTTCAAAAACTCTTTTATTGGAGGCTATACAAAAAAAGGATGACAAGAAAATCAGGCAAATGATAGGCATGTCAGAAGATGAATATAACCTTTTAAATACTCAGTTAAACGAGATTAAAGAAACTATTTTCAAAAAATTCCCGGACGTACAAAATTTAATCAGTACTGAAACAGAATGTTCGACCTGTGAAATAAGTAAAAAAAGTTCATTTATTAATTCTTTGCCAGTAATGAATTTGAATAATGGTAGTATGATTACTGCTCAATCCATTGATAAATTGTATTCTGGTGAAAGACAGACTATAGAAAATGCTTCTGAGGTAGGTAACTGCCAATGGGTACAATACACAGCCTGCCTTTTAGTTTGCACCGCAGCTGGGCCAATTCTTTATTGGCCGTGTGCATTTTTATGTGCTGATACGTATTGCACTTCCCAGCAATAGATATAAAAAAGCTTTAAATTTGTAAGGAAATGAGCGTATCATTATTTATATTTAAGGAAAAATATTTAATATGGATAAATTAGAATTAATAGTTGCCATTGCTCTGGCTAGTTTGGGCTTTGTCGGATCATTTTATATTAAGAAATTATCACCCAGTATACAGTTAGCTATTGCAATTATAGCAACAGGGAGTATTTTGCTAATGACTATTTTGAATAAAGAAAACAAATACTCATTTATACTGATTTTAGGATTAGCATGGATAATTAAATGTATTCGGCAAATAAATAGTCTTAAGCATCTCAAGTAAGGATTAAAGATCGAAATAGGAAAACGTTTGTGAAAAATTCCAATCATTCATATAGAGGTTGGAATTTTTTCTATCAAGAAGAAAGCTTAGTTTTTGAGTAATAGTGAAAAAAATATTTGTAATGATTAATTTATGGAAAATATTTAGTAATGAAAAAATATAGGTTGCTTTTTGCTATCATTTTTATTTTGGTAAATACTAAAAACTCATTTGGGCAGATTTTAGATTCTGCAAACATTAAGTGTAATTACAAACTTAAATTTATAAAGGATACGTTGAATAAATTGGACACAGCAAAAGATGATCAGGTTCTTTTAATAGGTTCAGATGTAAATCAATATTTCAGTTATACCAATTATAAATCAGATTCAACGTTAAAGGAATTTATAGCTAAGCAGGAAAAAACAGGGAATGCAGATATTTCGAATGCGCCGGATTTGGGTTTCAGGAATATTCCATTGGCAAATCTTGATTTTACTTACAATTTATTTATTAACAAAAGTCAGCAGTTCATTAAAGTGTTTGATAAAATTGTGGCGGACAAATATACATACACGGATTCCGGTTTTATTCAACATTGGATACTTACTGATGATACCAGCACAATTATGGGGTATAAATGCCAGAAAGCTGATGGCTATTTTCGGGGTAGAAATTATATTGCATGGTTTACTAAAGATATACCTGTTAACTCGGGCCCGTATAAATTTTATGGATTGCCAGGATTGATTTTGAAAATTTATGACTTGAAAAAGAATTTTGATTTTGAATGTGTTAGTATAGAGAAGCTCCAAAAAAAAATCCCGATTGTGATGGAGACTAAAGGTTTTCAAACGATCAGCAGAAACAAGTTTGAAAGCTTAAGAAAGTTGTTTTTTGAACATCCGTTTCAATTTATGCTTGAAGCAAGCGGAGATGCTAATACTGATAAAGCCCAAAAATTATTACAGTTTGAGCATCCGTTACCTTACAATCCGATTGAATTACAATAGCTTTACTATGGAAAATCTTTCTAATGAAATTTTCAGTTTTCCTTTTTTTGTTTTTTCTTTTTTTATCCAACGGGATTTCAGCCCAAATTATTCTGAAAGGAAAAGTGGTTGATGAAAACAACCAACCGCTTTCATCAGCAAGCGTCACGCTTTCTTATAAAAATAGCAACAGCATTCTTGCCTACAGCATAACTGATAAGAATGGAGCGTACCAACTAAATTGGAATGGCAATGCTGATTCTATAAAAATTACGGTGTATGCTCTCAACTTTGCCCGTAAAGAATTAATCATTCCTTTCATTTCAGCTACACTTGATTTTTCACTTACACCGCAGCCGCTCGTACTAAAAGAAGTGAAAGTGCAACAGCCACCCGTATGGCAGCGAAAAGACACCATTAATTATAATATATCGGAGTTTAAGCAACCGCAGGATAGAGTGATCGGTGATATTATTGCCCGTCTTCCCGGCATTGAAGTTACTTCGGGCGGGCAAATCAAATACAACGGCAAACCCATCAACAAATATTATATTGAAGGATTGGATTTATTGGAAGACCGATACGGTATTGCCAACAATAATATTCCTGCCGGGAGTGTGGACAAAGTGCAG
>DASZXQ010000056.1:0-1508 GCA_035545755.1 Chitinophagaceae bacterium
GGAATAAAAAATACCTTCCTGCAGATCACAAATGATGATCTCGTGCAGGTCAATTCCAAAAGCGTTCATGAAATTTTTCATCAGGTCATGCGAAAGGGGACGGGAAGGTTGCATTTTTTCCAATGCAACAGCGATGGCCTGCGCTTCAAATCCTCCGATCACAATAGGCAGGCGGCGAAGTCCATTGATCTCTCCCAACACAACAGCATACGAATGTGTTTGGGTGATGCTATGCGATAAGGCAACTATTTCCAACTCTATCTTCTTCATGATACCCCCGGAATTTTTGATAAAACCTGATATCGGCTTTGAACTACAAATATAAAAATTAAAGCCTTCAATTCATGAAGGCTTTTCGGATGATTTCACTCTTATTTTACACAATAAATATTGCCTGTTTAAGCTATTCCTTTCAGTTTTTTGATTGCCGCAGTGAGTTTTGGTACTACTTCAAACGCATCGCCTACAATTCCATAATCTGCTGCTTTGAAAAAAGGAGCTTCCGGGTCTTTATTGATGACAACAATGATCTTGCTGCGGTTCACACCCGCAAGATGCTGAATGGCGCCGGAAATCCCGATAGCAATATAAAGATTGGGTGCAATGGCAATGCCGGTTTGTCCCACATGCTCATTGTGCGGACGCCAATGCGCATCAGCCACAGGACGACTGCAAGCTAATGCGGCGTGTAATGTTTTCGCAAGATCTTCGAGCATGCCCCAGTTTTCAGGACCTTTTAATCCTCTTCCGCCACTTACCACTATTTCTGCTTCGGTCAATGGTACTTCACCACTGGCTTTTGTTACATTGGTCACTTTTATTTTTCCTGCATCAATTGTTGTATTCAGTGTCACAACTTCAGCAACACCTTCGGCTGTTTCAATTTTATAGGCATTGGGATTTAATGCAACGATCTTGATATCTGTTTTTATGGACACATTCGCAAATGCTTTGCCCGAAAAAACAGTTTTCTTTACAGTGAAACCATTGCTTACATCCGGTAATGCCACAGCGCCGGTCACTAATCCTGCTTTCAAACGAACCGATATCCTCGGTGCAATTGCTTTTCCATCTACATTATTGGAAAATATGATCACATTAGCTCCAATTGATTTGGCTGCCTCTGCAATCACTTTGGTATACACCTGCGCATCCAGGTGATTCAATACATTGTTATTCGCATGATGTATCTTTTTTACTCCGTATTTACCTAATGCAGCAAGGTCTTCCGTTACTTCACCCAATACAATTCCTTCAGCTGTAGTATCAAGTTTTTTTGCGATAGCAGCGCCATAACAGATCGCTTCGAGGGAAGCTTTTTTTACATGTCCTTCCGCAGTATCAATAAATATCAAGACAGGCATAATAAATGATAATTTAAAAGTTGATAATGGATAATTATTTTCTGATTTTCGATTTTACAGTTTTAACGCTGGCGATAAGCAGCTTTAATAGCTCTTCACAATCCGTATTCAATGATTCATACATTTTTTTGTTGATAAAACCGG
>DASZXQ010000057.1:0-2706 GCA_035545755.1 Chitinophagaceae bacterium
TAATATACTTTTTTACCGGCTGTGAAAAAGAAGTCAGGCTAAAGAACAGGAAAAAACATAAGCTAACAAAAGAACGAGTAACATCCATTCTCCAAAACAGAAATAAATATTTTCCTGAAAAAAACATTGCTTCTTTTCTCATATATCAACGTTCGCAACTACAATTGTAAATATCTTTTCTCTTTGATATTCAACAGAGGGAATGTTTATCTGGAAAGTGATCAGACCTCTGGTTTGTATTCAAACAAGTTGTTTCCATCCACATCATGATGCGTGAAAATAATTTCCGGATTGCCATTGGTATGAACAATATTCACTTCAAGGTATCCACCAACAATATTCAGGTATAAATGTTCGGGTCTCCTGTCATTAGGATCCCAGCCGCTTGCATGGGCATCACTTACAGGGCCACAACCAAATTCAAGCAAGCCGGTTTCAGGATCTTTTGAAGCATATTGCCAATGGCGGTCACCATTCACTACATACATTTTTTGCTCTTCAACAAACTTGCGGATCATTTCTCCTTCATGATAAAAACCCTCGTTGGCATAGTTATCATTTTTTTTAGGGCGATCAGGACCTACTACAGGAGTTTGGTTCACCAATACTTTAAAAGTTGCATCAGACTCCAGTACTGATCTTTTAAACCATTCTATTTGTTCTTGTCCCCAAATGGTTTTACCAGGCCCATCGGGCATATTATTCGGGCTTCTGAAATCACGCCCTTCCGGCATCCATATCTGCAAATTTTTTCCCCAGCGAAAAGTGCGGAACGTTTTTTCACCCATCGGCACCTGGTCTAAAAATAATTGTTGCCCTTGTTTGAAAGTAAAATCGCCCATAAACCTCGTTTGCATTGTCGACCAGCAATCGTTCATCCATGTATCATGATCGTCTTTCATGAAATAGCTTGGAACTCTTTTATGAAATTCCACAAGAGTTGGAAAACTATACACCCGCTGCCAATGCCAGCGGGCTAACGGAAGACTTTTTCCTTCCCGGTCGTAATAAACAATGTCTCCGGTGTGACAAAGAAAATCCGGCTGCTGCTTAAGCATAGCTTCATAGATCCTGAATCCTTTGCTTCCATAATCCCGATCATGGTATTCCTGGCAAGTGATCACCATGAATTTGATATCTGCATGTTGATCGGCAGGTGGCGCTGTCTTAAAACTCCCTTCGGTCACAGATGAGATCGCTGAACTTTCTGTCGCTCTTGCTTCCACTCTCACTTCATATTTTTTACCCGGTGACAATTCAGATAAAACGAACTGGCATGTTGCATCGTTATCCGGGTTCACGGTTTTCCATGAAGTTTCATTCCATTTACTACTCACACCAGTTCTCCAAAGTACCCGAACTTCTCCGGCTGCAGCAGGCACTGCTCCCGGAAGTGTATTTACATCTGCGCCTTTGGGAAAAATAACTTTGGGCTCCCGGTTCGGACGGGTGTCTTTATTTTTTATTGGCTCATACTCTCCTGTTTCAGGATTTTTATATAAGACGGTGATCCTTGGCTTATCATCACTTACACGAGATGCATTTTTTGTCAACCTTGCCCAAATGATTGCCTGGTTAGAACTCACTTCACCGATCTTGATACCCGTGGCCATGAAAGGTCCCGATCCCGTTGCTTCCGCATCCAACGGAAAGAGATCGCTCTTGTTCTTCAGACCAATGGCAACTGCCGCCGAACCAATTGAAAGATCCCTGATAAATTTTCTCCTGTTTGACATGACAACCGTTTTAAGTGTACAAACTTTTATTTCAAATAAATTCTTGTTTGAATATTACTGTTCCATTTTCCGAATTAAGTTTTTATCAACATCCAAATTTTCATTCCTGACATTATTCAGGATAAACTGCTTGTCTTTGTCATTTTCTTTCACGATACATTTTGAAATATTCAATCCATCCACATCATCAAAAACATAAGCAGGCCGGTAATCTTTATCTTTTGCAATAACCGTCACATTTTTCAATGTCAATCCTTCTACATGGCGCACATAAAATCCCCAGGCCGGCAACTCACCAAACATGGAAAATTCAGGATACTGGTTTTCCACTTCCGGAACATCTTTCAAACGAAAAAGAGGAAGAATAGCTAACCCATCGTTACTTTTTCCAGGATAAATGATCTGAATATTTTCCAATGTTACATTCTGCACCGGGTGCCCGGGAATACCGACAATGGAAGAAGGAAAAATATTGTGGAAAAAAGCAAGATCGGGTCCACGCAAGTCATATTTTTCATCAGGGCGGCCAAACGGGACTTCTACTTTTACATTCCTGATCACAATATTTTTTAGCGTACCTACATGTTCATCTTTATTACGATGCCCCAGGCGAATAAAAATGGCATTGCCTGTATTGGTTGCGATTATTCCATCCACCAAAACATTTTCCAACGTTCCTCCATCTACTGATTCAATTGCAATAGCCGAACGGAATGTATCATATACTTTAATGTCCTTGATCACAACATTTCTGAATCCACCGGTTGAAGCCGTTCCGAATTTTACAGCGCTTGCACTGGAACGAACCGTACAGTTAGCAACGTAAATACTATCGTTATAAAAACCGCCGCCATCTGATTTCAGGCAAATGCCATCATCAGCAGCATTGACAAAACTGTTGGTGATACGAACTTTTGAACAGTCCACCACATCGATACCATCATTGTTCCAGTAGGCATCACTTTCCACA
>DASZXQ010000058.1:0-3168 GCA_035545755.1 Chitinophagaceae bacterium
CCAACACCTGCCAGATAATTCGATTGAATTTTTTCTCCTTGGCTTCTTCAATCAGTCTATCCATCAATAATTTTCCAATTCCTTTACCCCGCATTTTCTGAGTTACTAAAATGTCTTCAAGATACATGGCTTGACCTTTCCATGTGGAATAGCGAATGTAATACAATGCAAAACCAACAATCCGGTTCTTTGTTTGGGCAACAAAAGCCCACCACACAGGATTTTTTCCAAAACCACTTTCAGTAAAATGGTCTAAGGTTACGGTTACTTCATGTGGCGCTCTTTCATATTCCGCCAGTTCTTTTACCAATTCCAATAATCCTGGACAATCTTCTTTAACAGCCCGGCGAATTTTTATTTCCATTCTTAAATTTTGACTTTTAAATTTTTCATTTTCCATTTACATATCCCGGCCCTTTTAGAAATCTTCCTGATTTCGCACCGGTGTGCTCTCCATCTTTCAATACCTGCACCCCATTGACAAAAACATCAATTACTCCGGTTGAATATTGATGAGGTTGTGCATACGTCGCATGATCCTGTACAGTTGCCGGATCAAAGATCACGATGTCAGCATAGTTACCAACTTTGAGTTCACCTCTCTTTTGCAATTTTAAATGTGTAGCCGGAAGTTTTGCCAGTTTATAAATGGCCAATTGCAAAGGCATCAGTTTTTCATCTCTTACATATTTTCCTATCACTCTTGCAAAGCAACCATAAGCACGTGGATGTGCATTGGATTTCAAGAAAACACCTTCATTGGTATAAGATGCTTCGTCGCTTCCAAAGCTTACCCAGGGCAGTACAACCTGTTTTTTTAGATTATTTTCATCCATCAGGAAATAGGCAACACCGACTCTTGTGCTGTCTTCTATGATCAAGTCCATTGCTGTTTCTTCAGGACTTTTATTACGAATTGCAGCTACTTCAGCTAATGTTTTTCCTGTAAATTTTTTTAATGAATCCTGTTTGAAGCTGAGCAACAAAATATTTTCCGGGCCTCCGGAACCGAAGTATAAATTTTCCCAATCAGCAGCATCCGTATGCATTGCTTTTATCATTTCACTTCTTATGGCAGGGTCATGTAAGCGTTCCCATAATTTTCCAAAACCACCATCCTGCAATGAAGGGGGAAAGCAGGATGTCAAACCTGTTGCTGCGGCAGTGTAAGTGTACATATCAGCGGTTATATTAATTCCATCCTTTCTTGCTGCATCAACAATTTTTATTACAGAGTCCATCTTGTACCAATTACTTTTTCCCGCGGCTTTAAGGTGGCATATTTCAACAGGAATATTTGCTTCTTTTGCTATTGTAATAATTTCATTGACAGCTTCAATTAATTTATTTCCTTCACTACGGATATGGCTGATGTAAGTACCGCCATATCTTGACGCTTCTTTGCAAAGAGCAATAAGCTCATCTGTTTTGGCAAAATTATCGGGAGGATAGATCAATGCACAGGTCACACCAAGAGCGCCTTCTCTCATTGCCGTATCTACCAGCAATTTCATGCTGTCAAGTTGCTGATCTGTCGGAACTTTATCATCTTCTCCAATTACATATTGACGAACAGTGCCAGCGCCAACAAAAGAAGCAATATTGCAGGAGATCCCTTTTTGCTGCAATGTATTCATGTATTCACCCAAAGTGTTCCAGGTTACAGGATACTTGATATCAATCTCATTAGCCTGCAACTGTTTTTTCATCTTGTCATTCAAAGGCCCCATGCTGAATTCGGTAAATATTTCTGTAGTGACGCCTTGCCGTATATCGCTTTGCGATCTTCCATCCTGGAATAACGATTCTTCGGAATGTCCCATCATATTGATGAACCCGGGCGCCACTGCCATTCCCTTTGCATCAATACTGATCTGAGCAGATACAGCTGACAGATCGCCAATGAAAGCGATCGTATCGTCTTTGATCCCGATATCAGCTTTGAACGGAGTGCCGCCATTGCCATCGTATATCATTCCGTTGCGGATGATCTTATCGTACTCTTCGTGATGAAACTTACACGATGCAAAAAAAATGGAGATCATTACGATAAACGAAACGAATCTTTTTGTCATAAAAATCATTTTAATCTTGATAACCGTGGTTCTATTTCTTTTTTGTGGCTTTGAACGTTCCGTTAGGTTGAATAAAACTGGCTGAAACAATCTCACCTTTATCATTTTCTTCAAATTGTACGCTGAACCCTTTCAATATTTTAAAATCAAATTTATTTTTATCAACAGGCACCAATTCATATTCCGGCTGGCCTTCAACAAATGCATATAAGGTTTTTTCTCCTTTGATATAAAATTTCGCTTCTTTGCCGGGAGCAAATTCATAAGTGCCTTCATATTTTTTCAATTCTTCTTTACTGATCTCTTTTGGTTTTGGAATTCTTCCGAACTCAATATCCTTTAATCCCGGCTGCAATGGCATTGAAACCATATTGATGTCGCCTGCAGAACTCATATGAAACTGAATTCTCAGGTCACTTTTATCTGTGGTATCAATTCCGGTCTTTTCATCAACATCGAAAGGTTCAAACACGTCATAATGATAATGTCTCAGCCATATATCCCCATTTGGAGTATGAATGAATAAGGAATCATTTTTGAGAAAGACTTCAAATGAACCATAACCTTTGTTGTTAAATAATCCGGTATAATCTTTCAGTTCATGCGAAAGATGAGTTCCGGGAATCCTATTACTAACTTTACTCTTCTCAGCTTCTTTAGCTGCGATTTTTGCTTTTTCTAAAGCGCTGTCTGCCCTACCAGTCCAGTCTATTTGTTTTAGTCCAAGTAATCTGTCAGCAATAATATTCCTTACAATGCCGGGCACAGCAGATCCATTTTGATTACTCAACACTATAATGCCGATACTATCGGTTGGGAAAAAACTGGTGCTGGCAGAAAAACCATCAATGTTGCCGCCATGTTCTACCCGGTAATGGCCGCGGTAAGAGATCAGAAACCAACCAAAACCATAATTACTGAATTGTGCATCGGGAACGTCCGGATCAGGCAACCCGGGTGCTACTACCATTTGAGAACTCATTGCTTGTGTAACATAGCTCGCCGGTAAAATTTCTTTACCATTGAATTTTCCTCCGTTGATCCAGGTGATCACCCAATTGGCCATTTCATTCACATTGCTATTGATCGCACC
>DASZXQ010000059.1:0-23899 GCA_035545755.1 Chitinophagaceae bacterium
CAAGGATAAATCGGCAATATGGGCTTCCAATGCCATTATTAAATGGTATGGACCAAAGCGAGCTTACCATTTTTCCGAAGATCTAATTCCAGCAAGTAAAGGTGACTCATCAAGCGAAGCACATATCCTTCGATTGTTATATGACACTGCTACTCCCGCTATAATTAAAGCGACGGCTCTATATTATTTAAAAAATTTAAAAACAGATAATAGCGCAAAATTATTAATAGAAAATCTTCAAAGCGGAAATGCGCAAATCCGTTATCAGGCCTTGCGAAGTCTTGCTGAGTTTCCCCCGGAAATTTGGTTAAATGCAATCGGGCCTGCTCTTTCAGATAAGGTTAGGGCTGTTCGTATTGCAGCAGCAGATCTGTATATAACAGTTCCTCCGGATCAGGTACCTGCCGCTTATTACACTGCATTTACCAATGCAAAGATTGAGTTGGAGAAGTATATTTTATACCAGACCGACTTCTCCACAGGTGACGCAATGGCCGGGGATTATTATTTAAAGCTGCAGGACTATTATAATGCTGAAAAATTTTACTTGCTGGGTTTAAGAAAAGATACGGCTATGAATTATGCACGTATGAATTTGTCGGTACTATACAATATAAAAGGGGAAAATGATCGGGCTTTAAAACTATTACAAGAGGCGTTGTTGACAGAACCCAGAAACGACCGTATTTATTTTAATATGGCATTATTGTATAACGAAATGAAGAATCATCAGCGTGCTGAGGAATGTCTTGCAAAAGCAATCGGATTACATACAAAGAATCCGCGGGTATATTATAATTATGGGCTAATGCTTCAAACTGACAACAAACAAAATGAAGCTATTTCCCTGTTTCGTAAAGGGCTTGAATTGTCGCCTTATGATGGAGATCTTAATTATGCATTATGCATTCTATACATACAAAATCATCAAATCAATAAGGCTAAACAATATGGGCTCATATTAAAAGAATATTATTCCGCCAACCCTGTCTATCAAAAGATTTTTCAAATATTGGGGCTTTAAGCGAAGTACCTTTCATTATATTACAATTTCTATGAATAATGCAAATAAATCGTAGTTATTAAATTTTTTAAAAACTTCAAATCATGAAATGGGGTAGAATACCATTGAGGATCACATTCCTGGTAGTAACATTTCCGATAATCTTATTTGCATTCAGAAAAAAAAATATTGATACCAACGAAAAAGTTAACGAACAAGGTCCGATCAAACCCAATATTATTTTTATTCTGACCGATGATCAAAGATGGGATGCTTTGGGGGCTATGGGAAATACAATTATTAAGACTCCGAACATGGATAAGCTTGCATCCTCTGGAATCTTATTTCAAAATGCTTACGTTACCACCTCTATTTGCTGCGTAAGCCGTGCTAGCATATTAACCGGTCAATATGAATCCAGGCATCACATTGATGATTTTCGTACGGACTTAAGTCCGCAATCCATTTCAAATTCATACCCGGCATTATTAAAAAAAGCCGGCTACACTATGGGGTTTATCGGGAAGTTTGGAGTAGGTACACATCCTCCTCAGCAGCTTTTTGATTATTGGGTTAATACCGAAGCGGGGGGCCGCATGCAACCTAATTATGTTACCATAGATAAAAACGGGAACAAAATTCACGACACTGATACATTAGGCCATGCTATTCAAATATTTTTAAATCAATTTGGTAATAATAACCCATTCTGCCTTTCAGTAAGTTTTAAAGCCCCACATGAGCAGGATGGAGATCCACCTATCTATGTTATTCAGCCTAAGTACAAGGATTATTATAAGGATATAACGATACCTGAACCGATAACAGCGGACCCCAAGTATTGGAATAAATTTCCAAAATTTTTTCGTACAGATACCAATTTCGCCAGGGCACGATGGAAAGGTTTATTTGGCACTCCTGAATTATATCAGGAAAATGTAAAAAATTATTACCGGCTTATCACAGGCGTGGATGATGTTGTGGGTAATATGATGAAAACACTGGATGCGCTTGGTATTGCTGATAATACCATCATCATAATTATGGGGGATAATGGTATGTTTTTAGGTGAGCATGGTATGGAAGGAAAGTGGTATGGTTATGAAGAATCGGTTCGTGTACCCCTAATTATTTATGACCCTTTATTACCAGACAAAGTAAAACAGTATAGAGCTCCGCAAATTGCGTTAAATATTGATATTGCACCGACCATCCTTGCTATGGCTGGCGTACAGGCTCCTAAAAATATGCAGGGAATTGATTTAATCAGTCTCGTCGAAAATAAAATTCCAGAAAGAAAAGATTTCTTTTATCAATATTATTTTTTAGGTGGAGCAGAGTTACCACGTGAAGAAGGGGTGGTTTCTAAAAATTTTAAGTATATGAATTATATCGAACACGACTACGAAGAGTTGTTTGACATAATACACGATCCGCATGAAACCGATAATCTTGTAAGCAATCCTAAATTCAAAGCTAAACTGGCCGAATTACGTTACCGTTATAAACAATTGAAAAAAATATATGGGTTACCATCAAATAATTGGGGACATCAGAAGGGTTGAATAAAAAAGAATTCCCATTTTGATATGTTTCTGAAATAAAAAATGGGATAAAAAAAATTATTAAATCGTCTCGAAAAGATTTTTTTATTAGTTGTTGTGTAAGAGATAGAGGGAATAGTTACTATAAGAATCTGTATCATAAATAAAAAAAAGTTTTTAAAATGATTGTTTTGAAAAAGAAGATTCATCGCTCTCAAGTTTTATTAAATATTAAAATGCGAGTTTATGATTCATAAATTACTTCCAAAATTTAAAATTAGAACTCCACAATATTTGACCTTATTAACTTTGATATTTTTGGCAGGGTTCGTAAGTGGACAGACGAAGGAATTAAAAACTGCCTATTTAAGCGGTTCAAGGCATCCTAACGTACTGGTTATTATTACTGATCAGCAAAGCGCAACTATGCTTTCCTGTGCAGGTAATAAATGGCTAAAGACTCCTGCACTTGATAGCCTTGCTTCAGCAGGCGTTCGGTTTGAGAAGGCATATGTTACAAACCCTGTATGTATGCCATCGAGATTTTCTATTCAAACCGGCATGTTTCCCTCTGTTGCAGGAATTAGGGAGAACGATTTAAAAATAGATCAATCCAATCAGGCGATCATCAAAAGCCTTTATTCCAGGTCATTGGGAAATACATTTCGAAAAGCGGGATATGACACATATTATGGTGGTAAGTTTCATGTCCCTTTGGAGAATCGAAATCCAATAATCTGGGGATACGATGTAATTTCTAAGGACGATCGCGAAGGTCTGGCTAATGATGTAACTAAGTTTTTATTGAACCGCAAACCAAAAGAAAAACCATTTTTACTTGTAGTTTCTTTCATAAATCCACATGATATCTGTTTTGATGCTATACGGTTTGGGTGGCCAAATAGTGAAGACGCAAAGCAAACACCTCCGGATTTGTTTGATGTTTTAAAAATACCGACAGGAATAAGTAAAAAGGATTTTTTTGATTCTTACTGCCCCCCATTACCAGACAATTTCCAGCCAATGTTTGGTGAGTCGTATACAGTAGACAGTTTGATCCGATTGAGGAATTTCAGACAAGCAGTTCGGGATTATTGGAGCGAAGAAGACTGGCGTATGCATCGATGGGCATATGCAAGGCTGGTGGAAAAGGTGGATTCATTAATTGGTCGTGTTTTGATTGCATTGAATAAATCTGGATTAAAAGATAATACTATTGTTATATTTACTTCAGATCATGGTGATAATGATGCTTCACATAAATTAGAACACAAAACCGTTTTTTACGAAGAAGCGGCCAGAGTCCCTTTGATTATATCATATCCTGGAATTAAGGAAAAAGGGATCGTTGATAATCTTCATATTGTCAGTACGGGATTGGATATCCTACCCACACTTTGCGATCTTGCAAATATTCATGCTCCTGAAGATTTGCCTGGTAGTTCTTTAGTACCCTTGATTAACAACGGTCACCTTAAAAAATGGCGAGATCACATTTTCATTGAAAATCAACTCGGATACCTAATACATACAGGTAGATATAAATATGAGCTGGATGATAAAAGTGGAAACCGGTTAAGGGAGGTTTTCTCAGATTTAACTATCGATCCTGGTGAGACTGTCAATTTGATTAATGATTCGAAATATTCAGGAATAATTGCCGAATTAAGAAAAGAATTGCTGAACCACTTAATCAGTTCGCATATTCATGTTATTCCTCCTGGAAATTGAATTCATTTAAAAAATCTTAAATTCTGAATTACCCCGATAGATATGTATAATACAGCTTATGAATTCAGACCGGCGAAATAGTCCGACTAAATATTAGTTGATCACCAAACAAGATTAATGAGATTTTTTTACCACATTAAAAAATGAAATGAATACAATGGCTTTTTTCAATCCAATTATTTTTTTACTGATCATCTTATTATGCAGGGCTGATATCATCAACGCCGGACCAAAGAAGAGAATACCAGCGCCTCCATGCGCCATAAGTATAGAAACCTTGCAATGCGAGAATCAACATGATCCTATCGGAATTGATGTTATTCATCCTCGCCTAAACTGGATTTTAAACGCCAATACAGATCAGCGAGGACAATATCAGTCTGCTTTTCAAATTCAGGTAGCGAGCAGTAAAAAAATTCTTTTGTCAGGGAAACCAGATCTATGGGAAAGCGGGATAGTTGATACTTCCCAATCTAATAATATCAGCTACGATGGTAAACCGCTTCAATCAGGCACCCGATATTACTGGCGAGTAAGGGTTTGGGATAAACAACATCTTCCTTCTGCATGGAGTGAGATAGCTACCTGGGAAACCGGATTATTACACGATTCAGATTGGAAGGGACATTGGATAGAAGATGCAAACCCTGCACCAACTGATGAAACTGATCTTTTTAAAGATTATCCTGCACCGCTTTTCAGAAGGGAATTTACTACCATAAAAAAAATAAAAAAGGCTGTTATGTATGTCAGCGGCTTAGGATATTATGAAGCATACATAAACGGGAAGAAGGTAGGCAATAAATTGCTGGATCCCGGCTGGACCGATTATTCAAAAAGAATATTATATAGTACCTACGATGTTACTTCCTTCATTGCAACAGGTAGAAACTGCTTAGGAATGCTATTGGGAAATGGCTGGTACAATCCATTACCATTGAAAATGTGGGGCAGGATAAACATACGGGAATCACTTCCAGTGGGCCAACCCAAATTCATGATGCAATTGAATATTGAATATACAGATGGAACCAACGATCAAATAGTTTCTGATGATAAATGGACAACCCATCCCGGGCCAATTATCCGGAATAGTATTTACCTGGGAGAAGAATATGATGCCCGCAAGGAAATACCAGGTTGGAACAAATCCGGTCTGAAAACAGCCCAATGGCAGCCTGTGAAAATTGCTACTGCTCCGATGGGAAAATTGCAATTAGAACAGCAGCCCCCGGTAGTAGCAGGAGATACACTTCCACCTGTTGCCATTAAAAAAATACATGATGGTAAATACATCGTTGACTTTGGAAGAAACTTTGCCGGCATCATACAATTAAAAGCACAGGGAAAATCTGGAACGGTCATCAATATTCGTTATGGCGAACTTTTATACCCGGATGGTTCTTTGAATGTAATGACCAGCACTGCCGGCCAGGTAAAACATAAAGGTGTTGGCGGCGACGGAGCCCCTGACACTGCTTATGCAAAAGATAATTTTATACTTGATGGAAAGGGAACCGATATTTTTCAACCGCACTTTACCTTTCACGGATTCCGCTATGCAGAAGTAACCGGCTATCCCGGTACTTTACAAAAGAAAGATATAAAGGGCCTCGTATTATTTTCCAATGTACCTGATGCAGGAAGTTTTAGCTGTTCCGATACATTAATAAATCAAATACAAAAGATCAGCCTGAACACTTTCAGGAGTAATATTTTCAGCGTACAGTCTGATTGTCCACACAGGGAACGATTCGGGTATGGTGGCGATATCGTAGCTACCTGCGATGCATTTATGGATAATTTCAATATGTCAGGTTTTTATGAAAAAACAGTAAATGACTATGCAGATGAAGCACAACCCGATGGCGGCTTGACAGAAACTGCTCCTTTTGTAGGTATTGCCAGCGACGGCTTAGGCGGAAAATCAGGACCGGTTGAATGGGGCTCAGTTCTGCCTGTTTTACTTTATAAACTTTACCAATATTATGGAAATATCGAATTGATTCGTCAGCATTATGCGGTTGCAAAAAATTGGGTTGATTTCATGCATCGTCATGCAAAAGACAACAGTATAAATACAACAATCGGCGACCATGAAAGCATCGATCAACAGATCGTAGGATTAAGCGCTACTGGTTTTTATTATTATAACACATCACTACTTGCCAGGTTTGCCAAACTGCTGGATAAGCAGGAAGATTTCAAAAACTATAGTGCTTTACAAGACACCATAAAAAATGCATTTATCCGGAATTTTTTAGATACTACTAACGGCAACGTTGGCATTCATACCGCAGCAGCGCAAGCCTATGCTTTATACTTTAATATCGTTCCCGGTAATGCTGTTGATGAAGTATTACGGGTTATGCTGAAAGATATTGCTGCCAATAATTATCACATAACTTCAGGAATTTTCGGAACTAAGTTTTTAATGGAGATGTTGGGTAAAACAGGAAATGGCAGTATTGCCTATAAGATGGCTACACAAAAAACTTTTCCAGGCTGGGGCTACATGATCGCAAATGGTGCGACTACATTATGGGAACATTGGGCACTTAGCGAAAATACTTACTCGCATAATCATCCCATGTTTGGCTCAATAAGCAATTGGTTTTACAGCTACCTGGCAGGGATTCGCCCCGCCGATGACGCAACAGGATTTAATAAAATTATCATTCAGCCGGAGATTTCAAATTTGCAATGGGCCAGGGCCACTTATAGCTCAGTGCTTGGAGAAGTAAGTTCTTATTGGAAAAAAACCGGTTCCACATTTACTTTGGATGTTACCATACCGGTCAATGCATCTGCCGTGGTTTATCTGCCGGCCTCATTACAAAACATCAGGGAAAGTAATACAAAAATTAAAAGTGAAGGATCAGTATCACTTATCGGTAACCAGGATAATGAATCAATAATACAGATAGGATCGGGACGGTACCATTTTACAGCAACCTTGCCATATCAATACCAATAAAAAATGAAGATCCAGTGATTTTCTCTTTAACTGAATAATAAAAATTATGAACAACAGTATTGTAACAGTTCCTTTTTGGAAAATTTTCCAAAAAAGATTTATAATAATAGTCATCGCAGCTTTATGCGCCCATACAGCTATCGGCCAGGTCGATTTTGGCGCTTATTATACCAAGATAGATAAGGGACAAAATTGGGAAGTGTATTCCCGGACAGGTGATCATGCTGATATTATTGTAAAACTGGCAAAGGCCGGAGGCCAAATTGTTTTCTGGCGGGGAACCAGCTATCTACCCTATTGGGAAACAAACAACGGTCAATGGAGTTTTGAAGAAATTATTCCCCGCTCAGGAAATGGTACAAATGAAATGCCCGATAAAGCAAACGTGTATTCCCATGCAGCAATTATTCAGAGCAGTCCCAAACAAATCATTATTCAATGGAGGTATTTATCAAAATTTGCCGAAGGCAACCCACATAAAGATGTAAACCCTCATAATTTTGTGGAAGAAACTTTTACTATAACCCCCGACGGCATGGTGAAACGTGAAGTGAAAACCGGCACTTCAAAAATTGATGAATGGAATGACACCGCCTATAAAACCACTCAAATACTTCAGTTACTAACAAGCGGCATAAAACAAATTAGTCTTAGCAGGCCCCGGCATTCACTGAAAGAAATAATGGTAAAAGGCAATCCTGCAAAAGGTCCGGTTGTAGTGCAGCCAAAGATATGGTTCAGTTTTAATGAGGGCAAAGGAGATGAGACGATTGAAAAAATTCATAACATAAAAACCGAAGTACCTGGCGATAAAACCCTTTGGAAAAAGGGTATTTCAGGTACTGCTCTTGAGTTTGATGGTTACAACACGGTTGTTGCAATTCCTCCTGTCGAAGGGGCAGTTGCTTCCGGCGAGAGTTTAACACTTGAAGGCTGGCTCGCACTGGGCGCTTATCCCTGGAACTGGGCGCCCCTGGTACAACAAGGTGATGACGATGGATATTTTCTGGGAGTAGATAGCCATGGTTATCCCGGATTCATGGTAAAAATCGATACAACATGGGAACAGCTAAGCGTACCAAATAAACCGCCGTATAATGACGCAAATCATCTTGAACTATTCAAATGGTATAATCTCGCCGGAACCTATAATAAACATGATGGCATCATGCGACTTTTTATAAATGGAAAAGAAGTGGCGAGAAAGACCGTAGGTAAAAATGGTATTCAAACTGTGAACAATGATATACGGGTCGGTAAGGCAGGGATAATGAGAACACCCACAGAAGGAACTCACGATACCTACCCGAGCAATTTTGGAATAGACGGCTTGATTGATGAGGTACAGATATACGATCTGGCATTAAACAACAATCAAATTGCTGAAACATACCACAATTTTTTTCCTGGTAACACAATTGCCAATTCACCTGACATGCAGAAGCGGAGGTTTCCGGATCCTTCCACAAATGGTCAATTTAAAGGAATGTACACCCATTTGCCTTATTATGAAACCTGGGAGAATATGTTTCGTTTTGGTAAATATGCTGATGTAGTAGTTGGTTTCGATCAATTACCTATCAAGTATATTTTCTGGCGAGGCGTAAGTTATATTCCAATGATCGTAAACGAATCCAGGCAATGGTTTACCAATGAATTTGATGAAACAGGATTCACCAAAGAGGCGCCGGGTGATTGCGAACCGATGTCCGATAAAGGATGCTGGGATTCCCAAGTCAGAATTATTGAGAATACGCCAGCAAGGGTTGTTGTTAACTGGCGCTATCGCCAGGCCGATCCAAGTCATCATTGGGCAAATTATGATTCAACAACAGGCTGGGGAGATATATCCGACTGGGATTATTATATCTATCCGGATGGGGTGGCTTGTAAAGTGATGCGTTGGTATTCCTCAAAACCGAATGAGTGGCATGAGTGGGATGAGCAGATCGCTGTTTTAAGTGAAGGGCAACGCCCCGAAAGTGTGCTTAAAAAAACGCCTGTGATGACTTTGATTGACACTACCGGCAGGGCAGTAGATTATGACTGGAACCCAAATCCTCCAAAGCCAAATTTCAAGGGCACCATGATACAGCAAATACATTATACGGGAAAATTTGATCCATATAGTATTCAGAAATTTACAGATGGCGATATATATGAAGGAGAAAGGACATGGTATTCTGTTTTTCCAAGTTGGAATCACTGGCCGACTGCACAAATTAATTCTTCCGGACGAAACGCAAGTTTCCCTGACAGAGCATCGCACAGTTCGATCACACATTTGTATTGGCCGTTGTACAAAGAACAATATGGGCCAACTGCATTTCAGGAAAAAACCTTGGTAGAAGGAATGAGCGATGAACCTACCACTATGCTTTCGGATCTTGCCAAGTCTTGGTTAGATGCACCACCTGTCCTTACTACAATTGGAGGAACTAGCTATGGTTATAATTCTGCACATCGTGCTTATAGTTTCAGTTTTGGGAATACAGTACTGAGTTTTAAAATTGCTGCTAGCATCAACAACCCTATCCATAATCTGTGCTTCGAAATTAAAAACTGGAAAAGCAGCATTGCAAATGCAGAATTAAAGGTCAACGGGGCTCCTATAAAGTCCGGACCCGATTTCAAACAGGGAACTGTTATTGATACTGACGGCACTTATTCCTTAATTGTATGGGTTAAAATCAATGCAACCAACTTGCAACGCTTTGAAATCTCAAAAGATCGTTGATGAAAAAATCAAAACAGTTTTTTATAGCGGGGTTCCACTGTTCGGTATTTAAGTCATGATATAGTATCGAATGAAAATCTGAAAAATCAAATGGATGCTGGTGACATTTAGGACCAGATTCAACCAAAACGCCGCTTTCAAATTTGAAGCTTTTAGGAATTTGCTATGCAATATTGACTTGTTAGATATGATCATTTGATAGTGCAGGCTGTTTTTAAATCGGGATTTTTACGAGTTAGCCACAAATTTGCTTTAACTTAAATCTTGCGATTTTTTTCATTGATTTCAGCAAATATTTTTTTGGTTTAGGACTTCCTTTATACTAAGGGTCATCTACGCTTTAAAACGTTTTTTGTAATTGAATTTATTCATTGATAGCTTTTTTGAATCTAAACATTTTTTCTCCAACTTTTATCAGCTATTATCTAAAATGTCATGTGAATTCCGAATATGATATTGGGTATGATTGGCATTTATCCAAAGTAAGAAATTAAGGATAAACGTATTCTGATATGATTTTTCTTAGCATCAATACAGTACGGTACAGGATGCCCTAAAGATTTGTTAATATAATTTAGTAAATAATACGGTCATAAAATCTGAAACGATTTTTTGCACTTTCAGGAAATGAACGTAATACTTATTAGATCAGACTAAAAAACTAATTATGGGAAAATTATTTTTATTCAAAGCAAAGATTTTGCTTTTTGTTATTCTGTTGTTTTCCGTGCAAGGGATTGCACAGAGAAAAATTACAGGATTCGTACAAGATGCCGCAACCAATTTGCCTTTGGATGGAGCAACTGTCTCACTTCAGAATGGTAAAACAAGTACCGTATGTAAAGACGGAGGTAAATTTGAAATTACAGCGCCGAATGGTATAAGTGTCCTTCTTATATCTTTTGTCGGGTATGAAACCAAAACAATCAGGGTTGGTGCTAACTCTAGCAATGTTGTTGTGAACTTGAGTCAAGCAGCTGCCAGTTCTTTGAATGAAGTTGTGGTTGTAGGATATGGTGTGAAGAAAAAAGTTGATTTGACAGGAGCGATTTCTACCGTTTCCGCAAAAGAAATTGAAGCACGACCAATAACCACTACTCAAGAAGCATTGCAGGGACTGGTTCCTAACCTTAATATTTCTGTTGGGGATCAAGGTGGTGAACCCGGTGGTTCCATGAATATGAACATTAGGGGGTTGCAATCATTTAATGGAAGCAACGCACCATATGTTTTGGTTGATGGTATCCCGATGGGCATTAATAGTATCAATCCAAGTGATATTGAATCCATTTCTGTACTTAAAGATGCTGCTTCAACTGCTATTTATGGAGCACGTGCAGCTTATGGTGTAATTCTGATTACTACAAAATCGGGCAAAAACAATAAAACTGGTGCTAATATTTCTTATACAACAAACTTGACTTTGAGTAAACCAGTCTACTTTCCTCATCTTGTAGATGCAATGGATTTTGCACTGGTTGCTAATGACGCCGCAATAAATGAAGGCTTGGCACCCTGGTATAGTCCTGATGCTCTTAGTCGACTTGCTCAAAATATAAAAAGTCCCGGTAGCGCTCCAACGATGTATGGTAATCCAAACGGGCTCACCTGGGCAATCGGAGCAGAAGGGCTTGGTGCAGCCGCGAACACGGATTGGTATGATATATTTTTTAAGAAAAATGCTTTTCATCAACGCCACAATTTGAGTGTTTCCAATTCTAATGGAAAGGTTGATTATTACATATCAGCCGGCTGGTATGATGAACAGGGATTACTTAGATATGGACATGAGTCATACAACCAATATAATTTCGACGGAAAAATAAATGCAAAGGCCACTTCTTGGGCTAATGTTTCAGTTTTGTTCAAATATAATTATGGGGAGCAAGATTTTCCCTGGCAGATCGATCTTGGACGTGGACGCATCTATGACATGATGACCAAGATCAAACCAACCATGCCTGAATTCTATCCCGGAACTAATATTTTTACTATGGAGAGCAGGATCGAAGAGTGGCAGGCAGAAAGAGATAATACCAGGAACAGGCAATTGTCAATTTCTCCAAGAGTTACAATTGAACCTATCAAGAATTGGGTAACAAATATTGATCTTAACTATACGACAGATGATAACCGTGAGGTATATACCGCCACAGAATGGTACTGGATGCAGCCAAACGGTCAGCTAGCGAATGGTCTTGCGAAAAATGCCACTTACTATAACCCTAATTTGTATACAGATGGGTACCTATCACCAAATATTTATTCCAGTTATACAAGAAGTTTTGGTAAGCATAATCTGACATTATTGGCCGGTTATCAGCAGGAGACGTATAATTATTTTAATTTGAGTGCTACTACCACGTACCTGTTGAGTGACAATGTTCCTTCTATTAATACAGGAGTTGGATCGCATACTACTTCGGATGGTATAGGCCATTGGTCTACCCAGAGTGCTTTTGGTCGGTTCAATTATAATTACAACGATAAATATTTGTTAGAGGCAAATCTTAGAGCAGATGGGTCTTCACGATTTGCACCAGGAAAAAGATGGGGTGAGTTTCCTTCTGTATCGGCAGGATGGGTGATTTCAAAAGAGAAATTTGCACCTTTAAAGAAACAGATCAACTTTTTAAAGCTTCGGGCTTCTTATGGTGCACTTGGGAACCAGAACGTAAATAATTATTTATATATCCCTACGTTAGGAATTGCTCAGAGCAACTGGCTTTTCGGTGGAGCAAGGTTATGGACGGTATCTCCCCCGAACCTTTCCAGTATCAATTTAACATGGGAAAAAGTGGCCACTATGGATTTTGGAACTGATTGGAGCATTCTTAGAAATCGATTGTCTGGAAGTTTCGATTGGTATGAAACCCACACGACAGATCTGGTAGGTCCGGGTGTTGCACTTCCATCGGTTTTGGGTACAGGTGTGCCTCTGCAAAATGGAGGAGAAGTTAGAACACGTGGATTTGAATTGGAGTTCACCTGGAAAGATCATATTGGCGACTTTTATTACCAAATTGGTGGAAATTTAGCGAACAACATAAGTGTAGTAACAAAATATAATAATCCCACTAAACTATTGAGTACTTATTACGAAGGCGAAGTGCTTGGTGAAATTTGGGGTTATAAAACAGCGGGACTTTTTCAATCAACAGATGATGTTTCAAAATGGGTTGATCAGAGTTATTTATATTCCGGCAAATGGAATCCGGGAGATCTGAAATATGTTGATTTAAATGGCGACAAAAAAATCGGTATAGGAACAAATACCAAAAACGATCATGGCGATAAGACTATAATTGGTAACAGTCTTCCAAGGTATCTCTATGGATTTAACTTTGGAGTATCATGGAAAGGATTTGAATTTTCTGCGTTCTTCCAGGGGGTAGGAAAAAGAGATCTTTGGCTTGGGGATTTATATAATGGAAATGTATTAAGAGGACCAGCTAATGGACCATTACATATGATGGTGTATAAGCAACATATGGATTACTGGCGTGATGCCAGCAGTCCTTTAGGAGCTAACCCCAATGCTTACTTTGCAAAGCCTTATTCAGTTTATGACGGTGATAATGGAAAGAATTACGATAATCCTACTGATCGTTTCTTGCAAAACGGAGCCTATTTACGTGTAAAAAATCTCAGAATCGGATATACCATTCCGAAGACTATTACTAAAAAGGCCATGATTTCAAATGCAAGGGTTTACTTATCAGGAGAAAACCTCTTTGTTATTTCAAAATTAAAGCTTCTGGATCCTGAGGAGACCGCAGGAGCAGACTTAAACGGAGCTGGCAGAATATATCCATTGTCAAAGAGCTTATCATTTGGATTAGATTTAAACTTCTAAAAAAAAAATTGAAAAATGAAAAAGACTTTATTTATTATAACATTTTTGATTGGGATTGGAATAGTTTTCAATTCGTGTCAGAAACTTCTTGATAAAAGTCCACAGGACCAAATTTCGGATCCTGAATTTTGGAAATCAGATCAGGATCTTCAGTTGTATGTTAATGGGTTGTATTCTGTACTTCCCTCGTGGTACCTTACCGGATCTGGCGGTAATCCGTTGTTGGATGCCAGTACTGATGTAACTATAGCTTCAGGTTTGTGGTTGCCTACCAAAAATCCACTGGACGGGGTAGTAAATATTCCTGCATCCGGTGGAGGTTGGGATTGGACCAATGTTCGAAATGTGAATTATTTTCTTCAGAATGTCAACAGAGTTCCGGATGGCGGAATGAAAAAGCAATATATCGGAGAGGGTTATTTTTTCCGGGCATGGAATTATTTTGTGTTGCTCAAGCAATTTGGGGATCTGCCAATTATAACCAAAGCTCTAGATCCTAGTAGTCAAAGTGATCAGCAAATATTGTATGGCTCCCGCAGTTCAAGAACCGATGTTGTGAATTTCATAATAAGCGATCTGGATTCGGCTATTGCTAACATGGATATAAAGTCTAATCTTCCTGCCGGTCGTCTCAATAAAGATGTTGCTTCAATATTTGAATCAAGAGTATGTCTTTATGAAGGCACCTGGGAAAAATATCATCAGAACGACGCTTTTAAGGGAACAACTAACGGTAGCGCCTTTCTGGCGAAAGCGGCGCAAGCTGCCAAAGCTGTAATTACCGGGGGAAGATATTCGCTTTCTACCGGGAATCCCAGTCAGGTTTATTACAATCTTTTTAATCAGATCGATTACAGCAATAATCCCGAAGTAATGCTTTGGAGGGGTTATAACCAGGAAGCTTTTGGAGCTAATTTCGGAAATCAACTTTGGAACTGGCCTAATGGCTCCGGACTTACAAAGGCCATGATGGACATGTATCTTTGTACTGATGGGTTGCCCATATCGGTCAGCCCTCTGTATAAGGGCGATACCGATATACGAGTAATAATTGTTAACCGTGACCCAAGGTGCGTGCAGTCTGTAATGAATCCTGGTGACCCCGTAACTATCGGGGTTAAAAATGATACTACTTTTTTTACAACACCTGGTTTAAGTTCTGTTCAGAATAGTACGACGGGATATGAATCACAGAAGTTTCGCAGGCCTCAGGTTGACCCAGCCTCCGGTACTTACAGTAATGATCAGGCCTACATCGTATTTCGCTACGCTGAAGCTTTATTGAATTATGCAGAAGCACAAGCCGAATTGGGACAGCTAACTCAATCTGATCTTGATATCAGCATAAATAAATTAAGGGATCGGGTTGCTATGCCTCACATGATTTTGGGTTCAATTGCTGTAGATCCTAATTGGCCCGATTACGGTTATTCTCTTCCTGATTATCTTCAAGAAATCAGGCGAGAAAGAGAAGTGGAATTATTAAATGAAGGATTCCGGTATGACGATCTTATGCGTTGGCGGGCCGATAAACTTTTCGTTGGCGTAAGACCAAAGGGTGCCTACTATACCAACGAACTAAAAGGAGTTAATCCTAATTTACCCCACGATGCAAACAACTATCTTGATCCTTATTTAAACGTTCTCAAAGGTACAAATGGAGGATGGGGCTTTGATCCATCTAAAAATTATCTGAAACCACTACCAACTAATGATTTGACCTTGAATACAGCATTAAAACAAAATCCGGGATGGTAAAAGTATCATTGTAAAGTTTTTTATCAATATCCAATGATTTTAGAGGCAAAGCTTAAGTTAAATGAAAATACTTAAGCTTTGCTTCATTTGATATTTTGATAACCGGGAACTGCTCTTCATATAAAAGCGTTAGCTACGAATATTTTTTGGGATATTTCTTAGAAAATTAATGAAGAACGAAACTAGATAAGCTTTATGCCAAACGAGAATTCTACTGCAGCTGGTATATAAAAAATATTAAATACACTCATGAAGTGTCTATTGCCTTTAAGTTGTTGAAATAAATACTCGATCGGGAAATAAGTAATGAGCAAGTATTCTTGAACTGTTTTTTTTAAAAGGTAACAAGATTTATAAATGTAACTGCCATCGATGTTGTGATTACTAAATCTTGATAAGTTATGCTAAAGCGAATTCATTTTGCAAAATCAATTTTATTTTCTTTCTCTCTAGTTATTTTAACGGGGCTCAATTCAAAAATATTTAGCCAGCGTAGTTTGGAAAGTAATTTTTTAAACCCACCTATTGAGAATCGGCCTCTTGCATTCTGGCCATGGTTAAATGGATATGTCGATACCAACAAGATGGTTTATGAATTGAATGAAATGAAAAATAAGGGAATGCGTGGCGCATTGATATGGGATGTTGGAGCACTTGCCGACCCGGGGAAAATCATTCCTGCCGGTCCTGCATTTCTTGGGACTGAATCGCTAAAATATATTTCGATAGCCTTGAAAACCGGAAAAAAACTTGGGTTGGATCTTGGCTTGATAGCTTCGAGCAGTTGGAATGCAGGCGGTCCGTGGATCAGCGAGGAGGATGCCAGCAAACAGTTACTGAGTACTAGCCAGGTCATAACTGGGCCATCTAAGGAAACTATTCTTATCGGAATACCACACGATGAAAGAGGTGAAGTAAAAACATATTCATTGATAACTTCTGTTTCTTTTCCTTACTCTGATGCAAACGAGATTGATTATTCACGGAATGGATGTATTAAGCTGGATTCATTTATTACAAAGGATAAAAAGTACATAGATTGGAAAGTGCCAGATGGCAAATGGGTTGTTGTTTCATTTTTTATGTGTAATACAGGTCAAAAGCTGGAATGCCCAAGCCCTAATTCAAGTGGTTTAGTAATTGATCATTTAAGCAAAGCTGCAACCAGAAAACATTTCGACACTATTCTTACCCGGTTAAACAACATACCAGCATCTGAGAATAATTTGAAATTTCTTGAGGTTGACAGTTATGAAGTTTGGCCGGCAAAAGATTGGACCCCCGGATTAATACAGGAATTTAAAAGACGTTACCGATATGACCCGATTCCTTTACTCCCGTTATTGCTGGGATATAAAAGCAAAGACAGTATAAACGGAAACAGATTTATCGCAGATTATAATCGTCTCATCAGCGATCTGATAATCGAAAACCATTTTGCACAGTCTGTACAAATTGCTGGCAGAAAAAATATCCAAATGCTGGCAGAAGCTGGTCATGGCGGAAGTGCCAGGGTTGATCCATTAAAGGGACTTGGAAATTCGAATATACCAATGGGTGAATTCTGGAACCGGAAACAATTCTGGGTTACTAAGGAAGCAGCCAGCGCTGCACATATATATAGTAAAAAAGTTGTAGCCTCTGAATCGCTTACCGGCTGGCAAAATTGGCAGCAGGGGCCAACGGATTTTAAACAATTAATAGATATTGCATTTTGTGAGGGGCTCAATCAGGTTGTGTTTCACAACTTTGCTCATAATCCCGGTGGAGCGGGTAAACCAGGGTTTGCTTATCACGCCGGTGAACATATAAACGTGAATACCACTTGGTGGCCGATGGCCAGACCCTTTATGGATTATATCAGCAGGTGTTCTTATCTATTGCGCCAGGGAAATTTTGTAGGAGATGTTTGTCTTTATTACGGAGATCAGGCGCCCAATCTTGTTCCACCTGACAGAATTGATCCGAATATTAAGCCATTATACAGTGATGATTACTGCCTTCATTGCGGGCAGCCTAAACCAGTTAATCCAGGCAAGCTACCCGGTTATGATTATGATTATATGAATGCAGATGTTATCGTCAATCAGCTAAAAGTTCAAAATAATAAACTGCTCTTGCCCTCAGGCCAAACATATAATATCATGTTGATTCCTGACAAGGATGAAATATCCCTCGAAGTATTAAAAAAGCTAGATACACTTGTTTATAACGGCGCAATAATTATTGGGAGGAAACCTCAACGATCTACCAGTTTAAAGAATTATCCAGACAGTGACAGAGAAGTTACTTCTATTGCTAATAAAATGTGGGGAAACTGTGATGGAAAGATTATTCTTTCGAGTAAATACGGGAAAGGGACTGTTTACTGGGGAAAGACGGTAAAGCAGGTCTTGGATGAACTGCATATTGTCCCTGATATGGAGGTAATCGGTGTGAATAATTCGGATGAGCATATTGATTATTTGCATCGCCGGACCCAATCTAGGGAAATATATTTTGTATCAAACAGCAAACCCGAAAAAGAAAAAGTTACCTGTGTATTCAGGGTTGATCAAAATATGGTTCCGGAATTGTGGGACGCCGAAACCGGTTTGATTCAGCGTAAGCTGCTTTACTCAAAAGTCAAAAATGGTATTAGCATTGATTTTATCTTAGATCCGCTTGCATCAAGATTTGTGGTGTTCGAAAAAAAATCGATTGGCAAAAATGATCCTGACCTGGCCTACGATTTGCAATTTGGCTTTGATCAAAAAAATAATGTACCCGTAATTCATGAACCTATTAATATCAGCAATAACTGGACGGTGAAGTTTGATACAGCTATGGGAGGCCCGGAATCTTTTCATCTGGATAGTCTCGTCAGCTGGACCAGTATTGCAAACGATGGGATTAAGTATTATTCCGGAGAAGCGAAGTATGAGAAAGACTTTGTCGTACCTCAGAATGCTTTGGCAAAAGGAACTGAGGCGTTTGTGGTTTTTGATGATATTCAGGAAACGGGAAAAGTTTACATAAATGGAATGGATTGTGGAATCATTTGGACCCTTCCTTATAAAGCCAATATTACCAAATACCTCAGGGCCGGAACCAATCATATAACTGTTGAAGTGATAAATACATGGAATAACAGGATAGTTGGCGATTTAAGAAACCCGGATAAAAAACAGTTCACCAGAACCAATATAAAATACAAATTTAAGCCAGAGAATCCTTTGCTGAAATCTGGTTTAATTGGGAAAGCAAAAATTATTTTTTTCAAACAGGCGGAATAAGCTATGGAACCATTAAACAATTTTGAAGCGGGGCCAAAACAGAAAACAAGGTATTGAATGTACATCCATTCAACGATAAAATTTTCCTCGATTTTGTTCATAGCTGTTTGTAATATGCAATTGTCCTGCGTCAATATCAATAAAAGTTTAAAAAATAAAAATGATAATGTTATTGAAGACACAGGATACAATGTTGCCGCTTACATCTGGCCATCATGTCATCATGACGAACGTTTTGGAGATATGCTTTGGCCCGAAAAGACTGGCGAATGGGAAGTAATAAAAAAAGCAACAGCCCGGTTTGAAGGTCATTATCAGCCCAAGGTGCCTTTATGGGGTTATGAAATGGATAATGACCCTAAGGTCATGAAAAAATGGATTGATGCAGCAACGGACCATGGAGTAAACACTTTTATTTTCGATTGGTATTGGTTCGATCAGGGGCCTTTCCTGGAAAGTTCACTGGATAGTGGATTCCTGAAAGCACCAAACAATAAGAGAATGAAATTTTATCTTATGTGGGCAAATCATGATGTGCCGCATAATTACTGGAATGTTTATAAATATAAGGATGATAATACATTACTGTGGAATGGCGCCGTTGATTTGAAAAATTTTAAAATAATTGTGGACCGTGTTATTAAAAATTATTTTTTACAACCCAACTATTTTAAAATTGATGGGATGCCCGTCTTTTCGATATTCAGCCTTCATAAATTAATTGAGGGGCTTGGGGGCCAGGAGAAAACTAAAGAGGCATTAGATTATTTCCGGGAAATGACTAAAAAGGCAGGGTTCCCGGATCTTCATTTACAGTTGGTTGTTTACGATGCACCCACTCAGGAAATACTGAATACTATCAAAGTACTGAAGTTTAATAGTATAACCCAGTATAATTGGGGGTTTATGAATGAGCAGGATTATATTAAATGGGCAACCAAAGCTATCGACATACGTAATCAATGGCATTCTCAACTATCAATACCTGTGTTTACAAATGTTTCGATCGGTTGGGACGATTCGCCAAGATTCCCCAATCAGAATATAAAGGAAATTGTACGTTACAATAAATCGCCGGAGAGCTTTGCAGCAATTCTTCAGGAATCAAAAATGTATTGTGATAGGCATCCAGAACAAATAAAACTGATTACAATTTTTTCATGGAATGAATGGATTGAAGGGGGATATTTATTACCTGACAGAAAGTATGGTTTTGAATACCTGGACAAAGTAAAAAAGGTAATGAATGGCTCATATGACCCCTATTCCAAATAAAATGATAAAGCTATGTGGATACACCGGTTTAAGGGATATATTAATTTGCCAGGCGTAAAAAGATTACGAAACTTATTTTTTAAAATACTCTTGATTGGTGTTACACAGTCGTCATCGAACGGAATAGTAATTGCTCAGGAAAATCAACGGTTAACTTTAGAGGGTAACCGTTTTTTGACACTGTGCAGTATTATAAGAGTTCGCCAGATTGAAACTTCCCGTGATTCAGCTTATGGTCCTGATGAATCCAGTATTCATACTCCGGAAGAAGCCCGTCTTTTCCGTGAAACAGTTGAGAAGGCGTGGCCCGGGGCCAGGATTACCTGGGCATTCAGCTGGCTTGCTTTAAAAAATGATCGACCCAATTATCGTGAAATAAAAAAGTTAATTGTTTTTTATCATAAGAAGTATGGCGATGAAATCACTTTTGTTCCCGGTGGATATTTTGCAAATATGTATAATACCCGTGAACAGGTTAATCGGGATTTGCATGATGGTTTGAAAATGGTTTCGGAAATGGTAGGTAACGGATATCGGCCACTTTCAGTCATTGCAGGTTTCCTTTCGGCTGATAACATGAAATATCTTTCAGAAAAGGAAGGTATTCATGTTTGTCAGGGTAATATCTGGAGTCAATATTCTGTTGATAATGGTGATGGAGAAGGATCGATTTCCTATCCTTATTATCCATCAACTGAACATTTTTGTAAACCGGCACAGAATAAAAAAGATTTTATTGATTGCGTCAATCTGGATGGCTGGACGGTGGATTTTGTGAACGCCATCTATCCCGGAGCAAAGATGATTAATGGACAATGGTGTGGCAGTCGTCAGGGTGTAGGTCCTATTGAAACGGTGATTCGTCTCGGTACTGATATAGGCACAAAAGAAATGCTTTCCTGCACATCGGCACATTTTGATACCGGGTTTAAGCTAAATGGCTTTGCCTGGGTGACCTGCATTTGGGAGTTAAGTCTTGTAGAAGCAAGGAAAATCTACGGGTATAACGGGCGGAATGGCATGGAAGGCCTGAAAATATGGCTAACGGAGATGCATAAACGCTGGCCCGATGCAAAATGCATCACACATGGCGAGTTTGGAATGATATGGCGGAGCCATTTTAAAAATAATGACAGCATCAACTACAGATTCGTTCAACAGGGCTCCGGGATTTGTGGCTCTGATTCAAATTTGGAAGTTAGCTGGTATATGAATAAAGATTTCAGATTGGCATTCTTGCGAAATCTGAAAGATCATACACCGGCAAAGGTTATCGACTTAACCCGTTACGATCTGAAAGCAAAGGAACCCGATGATCCGAAGCCGGAACAACATGTCCGAAACTGGAGCTTGATGAATACCTTAAATCAGAAAGGAACTCGTCCACAGGATAAACCAATTGATATAAGCCAATTGAAGCCTGATGAGCAAGCAATAATAAGAAAGCGATACCCAGAATTATTTATTAGTAAAGAGGATTTTGAAAAGAATTAGTAGTAAATATTTTCAGGAAGTCTTGAATTAAAAATAACAGGAGGACTGTGAGATTGATATATGAAACAAGGTAACAGGTATATTAAATGGTATGGTATGGATTTTATCAGTTAATAAGAACTGCTGTTATACGAGCTTATGGGAAAAGTATATTATAAAAGATTTATTGAAGTGAAAAAGTATTTGATTGTTCTTACATCAATAACGACTGTTTTTTTTTACGTCAATACTTTATTCGCTCAGGAGATATCCATTATTCCCAAACCAGTTGAAATGGTAATTCAAAATGGAGATTTTACCCTAAGCGGTAAAACCTGCCTGGTTGCCAGCAACGGGGCTCATGAAACTGCAGACTATCTTCAGTCTCGTATTAAAGATGGACTGGGAATATTGCTTAAAGAAGACAGTACCGGAGATTGTATCAACAAACTTATTCTTAAGATCGATCAACAAACAGATATTGGCAAAGAAGGTTATAAACTTCTTATTGACGATAATATTTCAATTATTGCTTCAGATAATGCAGGCCTTTTTTATGGGGTGCAAAGTTTACTGCAACTCATGCCGCCCCAGGTTTATGGAGAGCTTACATTAGGGATTCGGTCATTGCAACTTCCTAGACTTAGAATAAACGATTACCCTCGTTTTAAGTATCGAGGTTTGATGGTGGATATTTCACGCCATTTTGTAAGCTCAAAAGACCTTCTGAAAATAATTGATATGATGGCGATGCACAAGCTTAATGTTTTGCATCTCCATCTTACAGACGATCAGGGTTGGAGAATTGAAATTAAAAGTTATCCGAAACTTACTTCGGTTGGGTCTACAGGTGATTTCAGCAATCCGGATGGACCTGAAAAATATTTTCTGACACAGGATGAAATCCGGGAAGTGGTGGCCTTCGCTGCAACTCGTCATGTGATGGTTATTCCTGAAATTGAAATGCCCGGACATGCCCATGCTGCGAGCAGAGCCTATCCCGAGTTTTTTGATGGGGGAAATGCCTATAATCCTGCAAATCCGGGAACGTTCGCTTTTATTGGAAAAATCATGGATGAGATCGTAGCACTTTTTCCTTCTCCTTATTTTCATATCGGGGGAGACGAAGTGGCTGGTGCCACTAATTGGTTGGATATGCCGGATGTACAAAGTTTCATGAAGGCCAAAGGTTATAAAACAGCTGCTGAAGTGGAAGGATATTTTGATAGAGAAGTAACAGATATGCTGGTAAGTAGAGGAAAGCGACCTATAGGTTGGGAAGAGGTGATTAATTCAGACGTGAATAAAAAAACTGTGATCCAGTGGTGGCTTGGTCATTTAATGCCACCCAAAAATTTAAACAAGGCCCTCAGTAATGGAAATCCTGTGATCATGTCACCGAACTGGTATGTCTATCTTGACTATGCTCAGGCGCCGGGTGAGCCCGGGGCTCCGTGGAATGGAAATATTAATGGCCCCAATAGCCTCGAGCTTATCTACAACTGGGAACCGCTTCCGGATACTTCATCAGCAGATAGGCAAGCATTAGTTCTTGGAATTGAAGCACCGCTCTGGACAGAATTTATAAAATCAACAAGCTTTCGTGATTATATGTTGTATCCCCGAATGTCTGCTCTTGCCGAAATCAATTGGGTTCCCCGGGGCACAAAAGATCTTAAAGACTTTCATTTCAGGATGCAAAAACAATATATGCGATACGAAGCGGCGGGAGTGAATTACAGGGCCCCTGGCTGGATTGGGAATCTTAACTATTTGACTCACTAAATGATATTACTAAATAATGTGTATATAATAAAAAAAGAAGAGATTTTCAGAATGTTATTAATATGATGATAAATTGAGCATTATGTAAATCAATAAACAAAATGAAAATTAAATTACTGATTTATCATTTACTCTTTTTTTTCAGTTTGCATACTTTTTTGTATGGCCAGGAAAGATCAAATCAAAGGGTCTGTGCTGGAAAAGAATTACCGGAATTAAATAACCGCCTTGCAACTGGATGGAATACCTGGTATACTAATAGCGTTCTCTCACATGTATTATTGCCCGCAGGTTTTGCGATCGATCTGCAATTGCTAAATCATCAGCAAAATGATACACTCAAGGAAGCCTTAATTGGCAGGGAAGATTATGGTACAAAAGAGCATGTTGTTCCAGGGCCTCATGCCTACGATGGATCGTACACCGAATTAACTGTTGAGTGGCAGCATATAAATGTTCTTGTTCAGAGTGCTGCCGAAAAAAAT
>DASZXQ010000060.1:0-2648 GCA_035545755.1 Chitinophagaceae bacterium
TTATGCAAAATATGTGGAAGATTTTATTGAACGCAATGATCCGCATGGGCGACGCTATTACTGGCTTACCGGTGAGTTTGTAAATTTTGACAAAGGAAGAGATACAGATGTGTGGGCATTGGCACATAATTATGTCAGTGTGGTGCCGGTGCAATTTGATCTGACGAATTATACTTTGAAAAAGAAATTTGAAAAAATCTGGAAATGATCTTTAAAAAAGATAACCTGAAACTGGGATTGATCCTTGGCCTCATCGGTCCATTAGCCGGATTGCTTATCATATATTTTATAAAATTCCCGGGACTTTCATTTGGCGATTTCTTTGATCTCTTTATTAATACCAATCGCCTGATCACTTCCATCGGTTCTTTATCATTATTGGCAAACGTATTATTGTTTACGATCTACATCAATACGCACCGTGACAATACTGCCAAAGGGATTTTTCTTATTACACTGATCTACGGCATCGGAATCCTGGTACTCAAGATCCTGAATTAATGGTTCAATAGGCTTCACTACCTTTAAGTCTCACACATATTTCTTTTATGAAAAAAATTATTTTTCTTTTTGCAGGCATTGCTGTTGCAACCATTCATTTGTTTGCACAGCAAAACGAGATCACTTCTTATACAAAAACTGAAGTGATGATACCAATGCGGGATGGTGTCAAACTGTTCACCACCATTTTCACTCCGGATAATGCTACGCAACCCGTTCCCATTTTGATCACCCGTACCCCTTATGGCGCCAGCCGGCCGGATAATTTTAATATTCTCAATTTTACTTACACGGCCAATATGGCGAAAGAAGGTTACATTTTTGCTTTCCAGGATATCCGCGGCAAATACAAAAGTGAAGGCACCATGCAGATCCATCAGCCGTTGATTCATGAAACTAAAAAAGGAGCAATAGATGAAAGCACCGATACCTGGGATACCGTTGATTGGCTGATAAAAAATACTGAAAACAATAACGGCAAAGCCGGCATATTGGGAATTTCGTATCCGGGCTGGCTGGCATTGGTAGGCGCTGTGGATCCGCATCCGGCATTGAAAGCTTCATCAGAGCAGGCCTGCATGGGCGATCTTTTTTTGGGAGATGACTTCCATCACAATGGCGCTTTCCGCCTGAGTTATGGAATGGAATATACTTATGAAGTAGAATACGATAAAACCACAGACAGCGATTTTCCTTTTCCTCAGAATGATCTCTACGATTGGTATTTAAAATTAGGCTCATTGAAAAACGTGAATGAAAAATATTTTCACAACAAAGTAGATACCTGGAACAATTTTGTAGCACACCCGAATTATGATTCATTCTGGCAAAAAAATTCGCCTTTAAGTTACATTCAGTATCCACAGATACCACAATTGCATGTAGGCGGCTTTTATGACCAGGAAGATATTAATGGCCCGCAACTGATGTACCATCACATGGAACAGAAAGACAGCTTCAACCGGAATTTTATTGTACTGGGCCCATGGAATCATGGACAATGGGGAAGAGGAAATGAAAAACCCAGCCAGGATTTCAGGGAGTTGCAAAAGAAATGGTTTGACTATTGGCTGAAAGGTCCCGATAGCAATCGGGATGGTGATGGAAAATTTGATGAAGCCACTTGTTTTCAAACCGGAAGTAATGAATGGAAAACCTATTCATCATGGCCGCCAAAAGAAGCGCATATCGAAAAACTATATGCCGGACCCAATAACACCTGTTCATTTAATAAACCAACATCCACTACCGGATCTGTAAGTTATGTAAGTGATCCTGCACATCCTGTTCCCTATCGCACATTGCCGATCGAAGCAACCTACGGAAGAGGCAGCCGCTGGAGAACCTGGCAAATAGAAGATCAGCGTTTTGTTTATACAAGACCTGATGTAGTAAGCTTCGTGATGGATTCATTGACAGATGACCTGACAGTGACAGGAAAAATTGTTGCGCATCTTTTTGCAAGTACCACCGGAACTGATGCAGACTGGATCGTGAAACTGATCGATGTATATCCTGCATTCGACCAGGAGAATTTATCAATGAGTGGTTTCCAGTTTCCGGTTGCAATGGAAGTATTCCGCGGAAGATTCAGAAAAAGTTTTTCGAATCCTTCGCCGCTGACACCAAATAAACCGGAAGAATTTGTAATCGATCTGCACGACATTGATCATGTATTCAAAAAAGGACATCGAATCATGATACAGGTGCAGAGTACCTGGTTTCCGGTCATTGATCGTAATCCGCAGAAATATGTACCCAATATTTTTGAGGCGAAAGAATCTGATTATATAAAAGCGACACAGACAATTTATTTTTCATCAAAGTATCCAACATATATTGAATTGCCTGTGATGAAAAATTGATTTTTTACCAGTTAATTTTGCCTTGCAATGAAATATTATATCATCGCCGGAGAAGCCAGTGGGGATCTGCATGGCAGCAATCTCATCAGAGAACTGAAGAAGTATTTCTCAGCAAAGTTTTCAATGACAATGTGAGCAAGCAAGCAACGTTGCATATTGAAGAAACACGTTGTTATTTTAAAGAAGTATTTATACTTACTTAGGAAAATAAAATATCCATCTAATTGATAATTTGCTCTTTATCTGCGCTTACAAAAATGCTGAATTAAATCCCGGTGGTCC
>DASZXQ010000061.1:0-9396 GCA_035545755.1 Chitinophagaceae bacterium
GATTCCACCGGCCAGGAAATAAGTGCAGATCTGGATTATATCAAATATAGGGCCACTGCAACACAGCCATTGATCAGTTGGTATTATGATAACATGGGAAATCTTTTAAAAACACCTGATACATTAATGGGGAATCTGCCACAAAATATCACTATCTACAGCGGTAAAGTTGATTATACGCTTCCATTAAAAAAAGGGGCGAAATTGGAAGCAGGCATCAAATCCAGCTATGTAAAAACGGATAATAACGCCAGTTACGATAGTTTGCAAAACGGACAGATTGTACACGATTATAATCGAAGTAATCATTTTGTGTATGAAGAAAATATCAACGCCGCCTATCTGAATTATTCCAAACCTTTAAGCAAAAAATGGACAGGCCAGTTTGGATTACGCTTGGAAAATACCAATGCCAAAGGCAACCAACTTACAACTAATCAAACATTCACCCGTAACTATACGCAACTTTTTCCGACAGTATACCTGCAGTATGCCGCGAATGAAAAAAACCAGTTTGTCATTAATTATGGCAGAAGGATCAACCGTCCGGATTACGAGGATTTGAATCCATTTATTCATTTTCTCGATCGTTATACGTTTGAACAGGGCAACCCGGATCTTGCTCCTCAATTTTCTCACAACATTGAGTTGACACACACATACAATGGTTTTCTTACAACTACTTTGAATTACAGCACAACGAAGGATATCATTCAACAAGTGATCGAACAACATGAAAGCACCAATGAAACATTTATCAAAAAAGCGAATATCGCCAGCATGCGCCAGTTTGGTATTTCAGTCAGCGCTAATGAACAAATAACAAAATGGTGGAGCAGCAATGTGTATGTAAATGCTTATACCAACCACTTTAAGGGTATTGTGAATAATGATTATGTTTCTCTTGGCGTTACCGGAATGATGGCGCAGGTGCAACAACAATTCAAATGGGGCAAAGGTTGGGGAGCAGAATTGAGCGGCTTTTACAGAAGTAAAGGTTTGGAGGGAGTGATTTACATAAAATCTATTACACAGGTAAATGCTGGGTTCAGCAAGCAAGTATTGAAAAATAAAGGAAGTATTCGGTTAGGTTTCCGGGATATATTCAGGGGGATGATATTTAAAGGATATAGCAAATACAGTAATGTAGATGCACAATTCAGGAATGTGAACGATAATCAATCAGTAAGTGTAAGTTTTACCTGGAGATTCAACAAAGGAAAATTAAAAGCTAATGCAGGCAGGAGAGAAGGCAGTGCTACTGATGAACAAAACCGGGTGAAAGCCGGAGGTGATTAGTAAAGCCATGAAAAATAGTTATTCACTGTCTTTCTCTGTTTGAAGTTGAAAGCCGTTCCAATTTTAAGTTTGGGGCGGCTTCTTTTATATTTGCGGTATAAATATTTATTCTATGCCTTCATTTGATATTGTCAGCAAAGTTGACGCTCAAACACTGGATAATGCGGTGAATGTTACAAGCCGTGAACTTGCAAATCGTTTTGACTTCAAAGGGTCTCATTTGGTGATTGAACTTAATAAGAAAGATTTCAAAATAAATATTGAAACAGAAGACGACATGAAAATGCGCCAGCTTTGTGACGTATTGATGAGCAGGGCAATGAAGCAGGGAATAGAACCGCAGGCTTTTGATTTTTCCAAAGAAGCATTTCAGAGTGGCAAAGTCATAAAAAAGGAAGTATCTGTAAAGAATGGCCTGGCTCAAGAAGATGCTAAAAAGGTTACGAAGTTGATCAAAGACTCCGGTTTGAAGGTTCAGGCACAGATTATGGATGACTTGGTTCGGGTTACGGGTAAAAAAATCGATGATCTGCAGTCGGTCATTCAACTTTGCAAAACATCCAATCTTGGCTTCCCGCTGCAATTTGTGAATATGAGGAGCTGATTGTATTAATAACCCCTTTTTTTGATTGAAAATTTGTGTATAAACAGGTTGAAAAGTCGGGTAGAACAGGTGGATAAGAAGAGGTTAAAAAATTTGGAAAGGGGTGATTGATAAATATATCTTCGGTATACAACTGCACAAATTTTGGCAACAAAATGAAATGCAATGAGGATAGCGGAAGTTCCTAAAAAGATGGAAGCTACTCCGGGAAGCATCGGGCAAGTAAATATGATAGCGAAAGCTGTTGTAAATATAACGCCGGATGCTTCTTTATTTAGGCGCTGTTTCTCAATTACTTCATTCTAATTCAGTGCATTTCATCGGGATTGGGAGTCTTATTCTTTCAATTTATATTTGGATAAAACCCGTTCCCAACCTACCTTTGCCGACTTCAAATCAAAGAATTATGAAAAAGGGCATTCATCCCCAAAATTATCGTTTGGTAGTCTTCAAAGACATGAGTAATGGTTATTCTTTTTTAAGCAGATCCACAGCGGCATCCAAGGAAACCGTAAAATGGGAAGATGGCAACGAGTACCCACTAGTAAAACTGGAGATATCGAATACATCGCATCCTTTCTTTACGGGGAAAAATGTATTAGTGGATACAGCCGGCCGTATCGACAAGTTTAAAAAGAAGTATGAAAAGAAGAAATAATTACTTAGTTTTAGCATAGAAATATTTTTTTGTTTTTCATGGCTATACTTTAGACCTCCTGATTCTTCGGGAGGTTTTTTTATTTTTAGATCAAATTTCCTTAACCATGTTAAAGAGTTTTTTTCAAGAACTAAATGCTTTTTATCCGGAATACCTGAGAGCTCATAGCAACATGGGTAACCTGGTATTTCATTTCATAGGCTCTATTTTTTTCTATAGTTTTTTGATCCTCGCTTTTATTCTGCCGAATTATTGGTTTATAGGCATTGCCATTTTTGCTGGTTATTTATTTCCGGGAATAGGCCATCGATTTTTTCAGCACAATCAAAGTTTCCGAAGCTCAAAACCGGTTCTTTGTGTTCTTTGTGCTGCCCGACTTTTTTTTGATACCATTACTTTTCAGGTTCAGAAGAAAATGAGAACGGCGCTGATATAGTAATGGCCTTTTTATTTTTTTGATGAAGTATCAGCGGATCAGGACAGCAGTGCCCTTTCGTTTGTATATAGTTCCATCTACGCCCAATCCCTCTGCTTCCCAAACAATGACCTGGGTGTTTTGAGGAGTTCCCTGAAAAGTACCATCCCAACCTTTCTGATCAGTTTTTGTATCAAACAACAATTGCCCCCACCGATTATAGATCCTGAAATAATGAAACTCTTTTATGCCCATGAGAATTGGACGCAGCACATCATTTCTTCCATCATTATTTGGGGTGAATGCTGAAGGGACATAAATCTCCACTTTTGGAACTGCTTTTACTAACAAAGTATCTATTGTCACACATCCAGTGCTGGTGGTGATTTGTATAGTGTATAGCTGATCCTCTGAGCCTTTAAAGACCGGGTCATATATAGCGGGATCGTCAAGGTTGGTGGCAGGATTCCATAAATAAGATTCGCCGAAATTTCTTGCTTCTAAAGTAGCCGGTAAATTATAGACTGCGTATTGAATGGGATAAGTAATTCCGGGCCTTGGATGATCAATCAATATCTTTTGCACAGCGGTGGCAATACTGCAACCTGAACTGTTATACAACATTGCATAGTACGACCCAGACTGAATAACCTTGTAAGAAGTTTGATTGGCTCCTCTGATAGGAACATCATCTTTGTACCATTGAATGCTATCTGTCGGGTGAACTACTAAAACCGCACTGTCATTGCTCCCTTCACAATAAATGTCCTTGCCTAACAATCCAACATCATTATTTATTATCGATGCTTTAACTAATACAGTATCGTAGCTAACGCAACCTCCACCGTAATCTCGTGTTGTAAGAACATAGGAAGTCGTGACATCGGGTGCTGCTAAAGGATTTGAAATGTTAGGATCACTCAGTCCAGTCGAAGGGCTCCAGCTATAAAATAACCCCGATTTTGGAATCTCTCCGATTTGAATAGAATCACGATTACAAGAAGCAACATCAGGACCAGCGTTGGATTTTACAGTAAGCGTATCTATCAGGTGTGCATATAAAGTGTCAAGGCATCCATATCCATCGTAAGGCACTAATTGTACACCGATCGTAGTTCCGGCTGGAGGCGGAGGCGTGAAATTAATGGATTGACCAGAACCGATCATTTGGGAAAAATTTTGATTGTACCAGCTGTAGTTTTGATAACCGTAAGGTGCTGTCACTTGCACCGTAGTGTCTCCCGGGCAATATGTAGCGCCTACAAATTCATTACTGCATTCAGAATTTACATCGATGTAGGCGTACCCGAAATGTTTTCTAAACGTGCAATCGGCTGTTTTAAAAAACAAGCGTATTTGTTTTCCAGCCAGACCGTTCAGGTTTACAGTTACTGCCGACCAATTTTTACACCAAACCGGAGTGTCCCCTTGCGGGTTATCGGATAAAAAAAAGCCGGGCAACAGGGAGCCGTATGGGTGAAAGGTAAAAGAAGAACAACTGACCAATACATTATCTGTCAGGTCGGTGATTTCAATTTCCATCCTGGGCTGCTGAAATTCGAGGTGATTGGGATCCTGGAAGACAACCGCATAATTATAAATAAGAGAAAAAATATTTTGATTTGCAGGAATTGTAAAATCATAGGAAACACCTTCAGCTTCTGCACCGCCCTGATTATTGCCCAATTTAATCGAATGATGACTCCCGTTCGGACAGTTCACCGGAAATCCTCCATATGGATCAAGTCCTGCTCCTGTATTTGAAGTATACATAGTATGACGATTGGCGACTGGACCAGATGGATAAAGTGTAATTACATTCTGGTCGCCTACAGCTTCAGTAAAACCTGTATAGCAGGTCCAGCCATCAAAAGTGCCGTTTTCGAAATCAATATTGTAAGGACAGTTCTGCGAATATGTGGTTGAGCAGATTCCGAATAAAAAAAGTATTTTCAATACAACGTGAAATGAAAAACCGTGCAGCAGTTTCTTTAAGTATTGTTTCCCATATTGTGAACAGGTCAACATCGTGATTTACTAAAGATAGAAATTAAAACGATTATGGGAGGACTTTGGTTGTCTGAAGGCTATTGCCTAGTTATGATCAATAGTAATACCTTTAGTTGTTAGTACGAAAATTTCAGAAAATCAATAACTCATTTTTATAAATAACTGCATTCATGATATTTCGGGAAGCTTTGATAGCAGATATACCTGCCATGCATAATGTAAGAATATCGGTAAAAGAAAACCCGTTGCCGGATCCGGGATTAATCACATATGGAGATTACAAAGAATTTATTATAATCAGAGGCAAAGGCTGGGTATGCGAATCAAACAATAAAATCACCGGATTTGCGATCATTGATCTGAAAGAAAAAAATGTTTGGGCATTATTTGTAATGCCGGGCTTTGAAGGAAAAGGTATCGGCAAACAACTTCATAATACAATGCTGAATTGGTATTTTTCAAAAACATCTGAGACGATCTGGCTGGGAACTGCTCCCGGCACCAGAGCAGCAGTTTTTTACCGAAAAGCCGGGTGGTCACAGACGGGAATTCGGCCGAATGGGGAAATACGTTTTGAAATGAAAAAAAATGATTGGCTCAGAAAATTGTAAAATTACTATCCTGTAATATGGGAAAGTTTTGGATAAATTTGATTATCTCAAATCACAAGAAAAACTGTTAGCTTCTTTATTGATCCATTTAAAATAATTTTTCGGTTTAACATGAAAAAACTTGCAATAACTTTAGCTCCCTTGTTTTTTATCCAGGCTATTTTCGTAAGCAAAGAATATCATACTTTGCCTGCAATCGTTAATGATTCTTTTTCTCAAGTTGACGGACCCTATGTATTATATCGTAATGATTCCATCCTGGTAAAATATGTATATGAAAATGATGGAACAGATATTGTAAAAACAGAAGAGTATTCACTTTCTCAAAAAGCTAATGTAGTATTGCATATTAATACAGATGAGGCTAAAAAGACTTTTTCAGTTGCTTTAAAAGCAAAACTCTCAAAAGAAAAGGCAGAATATAAAAAAGCTTCCCGCTTATTTATTCTTTCAGATATTGAAGGGAATTTTACCGCATTTAGAAAACTATTGCAGGGTAATGGAGTGATCAATGAAAATTATGACTGGACCTTCGGTAATGGAGAGTTGGTGTTGGTTGGCGATTTTTTTGACCGTGGCTCACAGGTCACTGAAGTGCTATGGCTCATCTATTCGTTGGAAGATAAAGCGAAAACTGCCGGTGGTTATGTGCATTTCGTGTTAGGCAATCATGAAATAATGAATATGAGCAATGATCTTCGTTATCTCAATGAAAAATATTTGAAAACGATAAGTGCATTAAAAGAACAATACATGAATTTGTACGGAGAAAATTCGGAATTGGGCAGATGGCTTCGTACAAAAAATGTGATCGAAAGAGTGGGAGATATGTTATTTATTCACGGTGGTATTTCTTCTGAAATGAATAACGTAAATCTTACAATTGCTCAAATCAATGATCTTGCAAGACCTTTTTATGCTGATACCAGTTATAAATATCCTTTTGTAGAAACAGATTTGATACTCGGCGAGAATGGACCATTTTGGTATCGGGGCTATTATATGGGAACCAGGATTGCTACTGATGAACAGATCGACAGTACACTGAATAAATTTTATGTGAGACATATTGTGACTGGCCACACTATTATTGCGGATACAATAAGTGTTTGGAGAAAAGGCAGACTATTTGATACGGATGTTCATCATGCCGGCGGAAAATCTGAAGCACTTCTTGTCGAAGATAAAAAATTTTACAGGGTGAATGCAACCGGAGAGAAAAAACAGATTTTATAATTATAGTGCTAATTTTTTTCTCCAAAATCCTGTATCCAGCGATACATGCCTTCCTGCAAACCATCAGTCAGGCAGGCCATATGTGTCCATTGCGGATCCAATAAATTTCTGCGATGCCCATAACCGGGTATTCCTTCATCAATCAACAGCTGGATCAAAATATCCCTTGCTGTTGGTTTCGGATAAGATCCGGCAATATTTTCTCCCGTACTCATCATGCGGGGAGAAAATTTTTTGATCCGGTCCCAGGGTTCAGATCCGTCACTTCCTGTGTGCAGCAATGTCCATTGATGATCTTCTTCGTCTTTTGCATGTTTTTGTGCAGCAGCATAAATGCCCCGATCAGGTTGCAGTATTCGAAGTGGTTTAAGTTTCTTCAGATCATCAACCAGGGTTTTCAATGCATTCAGTTTTTCTTCATTTGAATAATACCAGTTGGTATCAATATAGGTTTTTTGTTTGTCATTATCTGTTTCAGTTCTGAAAGAAAGGCTGTAATCCCTGGAGCCTTTCCCAAAATTTTTTACAAGAGTTTCCTGTTCTTTTAATAACGGCACGATATAAATGAGGTAAGAGCCGGGATTGCTTCGCAGTTGGTTGATCTCATAGATCATTTCTTTTTCCTCTTTCTTCATATAAGAACAATTCTTAGCTGTATTCAGCGAATCAATTAGCTGTGCCTTTGCCTGCAAAAGAAAGATGATCCAACAAACTGTAAGAATGATTTTCATGTATAGTCCGGTCAGGATTATATAACGTAAACTTCTTTCAAATGTTATCTGGTCGTTAACTCGGGGTTTTACGTATGCCAAAAAGGGACTTATACGTTTAAAAACCAGAGCTGAATTTGTTTCTTTGTTATGTAATTTTTTTAAAAAATAATCCATCATCCTTTAAACTTAATTGCCGGGGCATGGTCTATTTCCCTGACAATTTTAAAACACAAAAACACGAATCATGAAAACTAAAATCCTAGTACTAGCCGTAATAACTTTTTTCACGGCTCTTATTTTTACCGCTTGCCAGAAAGATTCTTCCTCATCTTCAACTGACGAAACCACACAGGTATCAACAGAAGCAGATGATCAGTCCACTGTTTCAAATGAAGCTGACGATGCAGCTAACGATGCAGATGCAATGGTGGAAGCCAGCGCTTCTTTTTCCGGTCGCGGTTATGATATTCAATCGCTCATTTGTGATGCTACTGTAGTAGCTGATACAAGCAGCGGCACCCGGACACTTACCATCACCTATAATGGTACCAATTGTTTGGGCAACCGTACCCGTACCGGTGTTATTGTTGTGTCAATGCCTTCTAATATTCGTTGGAAAAATGCTGGAGCTGCTGTTACAGTTACATTCCAGAATTATAAAGTGACTCGCTTACGTGATAATAAAAGTGTCACTCTTAATGGAGCAATCACTTATACCAATGTAACCGGTGGTTTATTGATCAATCTCGCTTCATTGGGGACGATCACTCATACGATTACCAGCAGTGGTATGAGCATTACTTTTGATGACGGTAGCCAGCGCTCTTGGCAAATTGCTAAACAAAGAACTTTCACTTATGATAATGGAGTTGTTATAACTACAACAGGCACCCATACGGATGGGAATACTACAGGAATTGCTATATGGGGCACCAATCGATATGGCAAAGCATTTACCTGGCAGATCACCCAAGCGTTAGTGGTACGCCAGGATTGTAATTTCAGGGTAGTAAGCGGCGCAGTAGTAAATACAAGGCCGGCTGTTACCGCTACCGCAACTTTTGGTTTGGATTCTGCGGGCAACCCTACTTCCTGTCCTGGTTCCGGAACTTATTACATGAAGATCGTTTGGGCTGACGCTGGTGGTGTAACACGTACTGCGATCGTGCCTTACTAATTGTAACCCAAAATAAAATTTTATCAGCACCGTCCCGATCTGATCGGGGCGGTTTTTTTATTATTACTATCTTTCAGGCATGACAGCTACTCTTGTTACAAATATTAAACAGCTTGCCGGAGTCAGAAATGAAAATAAGTTACTTCGTGGCAGAGAGCTTTCTGAATTAAACTCTATCGAAAATGCTTTTCTTATAATTGAAGATGGCGTGATCGCTTCATTTGGCGAGATGAAAAACATTCAAAGCTCAGCACGCAGCATCCAAAATTCAATAGATGCTTCAGGACAATTTGTGCTCCCTTGCTGGTGCGATTCACATACACATCTTGTGTTTGCAGCCAGCCGCGAAGAAGAATTTATTGACAAGATAAAAGGGATGAGCTATGCAGAGATCGCAGCAAAGGGAGGAGGGATCTTAAATTCTGCAAAAAAATTAAATGCTGCTTCTGAAGATGAATTGTTCAATGCGGCATGGAAACGCCTGGAAGAAGTAAGCTATCTTGGCACAGGGGCCATTGAAATTAAAAGCGGTTATGGCTTGTCTGTAAAAGGTGAATTGAAAATGTTACGGGTGATAAAAAAATTAAAAGAAAGATCGAATCTTTCAATCAAAGCTACTTTTCTTGGTGCACATGCATATCCGATGGAATATAAAGACGATCACCAGGGCTAT
>DASZXQ010000062.1:0-4427 GCA_035545755.1 Chitinophagaceae bacterium
AGGCAATACATTATTGAAGAGACATACGCTTCGCCTGGCCAGGTAAAGGACGAATCAAAGATCTTTGAAGAAGGCCTTTTTGATTCGATGGGATTTATTCTTCTTATTAGTTTTATCGAAGAGACCTTTTCAATAAAAGCCAAAGACTCAGAATTACTCGAAACTAATTTCGAGTCGCTCAATGCCATGGCAGATTATGTAACAAGGAAGCTTAGTTAAAGAAACGCAATGTGCGGAATTGCCGGGATATACAACCTATCCCGAAATACAAATTTTCCCGTTGAAAATAACGTAAAGAAAATGCTTGCTTTGATCCGGCACAGAGGGCCGGACGAAAGCGGTATTTATGTAAGTGATGATATCGCAATAGGAAACGTACGCCTGAGTATTATTGATCTGGAGTCAGGACATCAACCTATGTCAGATGTATCCGGAAACTATTGGATTGTCTATAATGGGGAAGTTTTCAATTACAAGGAACTTAGGGAACATCTTCAGAAAAAAGGCGTTCATCTGAAAACTCAAAGTGATACGGAAGTTGTCGTTCAGATGTATGCCATCTATGGTCCGCAATGCCTTCAGTATTTCAATGGACAATTCTCCTTCTGTATCTGGGATAAAAAAAAGAAAGAATGTTTCCTGGCACGTGATAGGGTAGGCATCCTTCCTTTATTCTATTCTTTCCAAAATAATGTATTTGCGTTTTGTTCTGAAATGAAAGGGCTGTTATCACTTGAAACGATGAAGAAGACACTAAACACAGAAAGTCTCGCACAGATTTTTACATACTGGACTACTATTGCACCCAATACTCCTTTCGAAAAAATTTACCAGTTGCCGCCGGGACATTACATGCTCGTAAATAACGCAGGACTCAAAATAGAAAAATATTGGGAAGCAAATTTTTCTGTTTCAAATGATGCATCTTCCCGAAACATATCGGACACGGTTGCTGAGTTTAAAGAATTATTGAAGGATGCAGTGAGGATCAGGTTGCGGGCCGATGTTCCGGTTGGCGCCTATTTAAGCGGTGGGTTGGATTCCACCACCATCACTTCATTGATTCATGAAATTGATCCAAATATTTTAAATACTTTTTCTATAGGATTTGAAGATGCTGTGTATGATGAAACATCTTATCAGATGGAAGCTGCCACGTATTTAAAAACTAAACATCATGCTTTCACATGCACAACAGCCGATATCGATAAATATTTTGTAAACACTGTGTGGCATACAGAGTCTCCGATACTTAGAACGGCTCCCACACCCATGTACTTGTTGTCAAACAAGGTGAGAGAAAAAAATATTAAAGTAGTGCTTACTGGCGAAGGAGCAGACGAATTCCTGGCGGGCTATAGCATATTCAAAGAAGCGAAAGTCAGAAAATTCTGGGCAGCACAACCGAATTCAAAAATAAGGCCGAAACTTTTGTCAAAACTTTATCCCTATATGCCGATGATGAAAGGCGCAAATGATATAGCGCTCAGATTTTTTTTCGGATATCGGCTCACTGACATTGACGACCCGTTTTATTCTCACTTACTGCGCTGGCACAATACGTCAAGGATTAAAACATTTTTTTCAGAAGAAATAACCTCGCAATTACACGATTATAATTCACGGGAATTATTAGACCCTGGTTTGCCTGCAGGATTTAACAATTGGACAGGTTTGGGGAAAGCACAATACCTGGAATCCTCCATTTTTATGTCAGGATACCTGCTTTCTTCACAAGGGGACAGAATGATGATGGCGAATTCTGTTGAAGGAAGATACCCTTTTCTTGATCACCGGGTGATAGAATTTTGTAATAAGCTGCCTGATAATTTTAAACTTAACTGTTTAAATGAGAAATTCCTGCTCAAAAAAATGAGTGAAAGTATAATTCCTGAGTCAATACGAAAAAGATCAAAACAACCATATCGGGCGCCGCTTCCGGACAACTTTATTGATTTAAAAAGGTCTCAAAGTGCCACCGATATATTATCCCACGATTCTTTAAAATCATTCGGGTTATTTGACCCGGGAAAAGTAAACAACCTGGTCACTAAAATGCATAACCAGAAAGATATACAGGAAGTTGACCAGATGGCGATCACAGGAATTATTTCTACCCAATTATTATATAAAATGTTTATTGCTGAAACTCCTGATAATAACATTAACGATCTGGGCAATGTAAAAATTATTTATGACGATCAGGCGGTGAGCCACGTATAAATGGAATTGGCGATTTTCAGCCTGGAAAAATTAATTGTTTCATTTCAGATGACAAAGTGCTCCCCATCACATGTTATATCAGGAAGAATCACCTATAACATTCATTTAGATTGACCAAAATCATTCAAAGTATAATTTCAAACTTTCAAATTTGTTCCTTAATTATCCAAACACATGTGTGGAATCATAGGCGTGATCAATAAGACTGGGTTTACAGTAGAAAGTGACATTTTGAAAAAGATGGCCTCTACCATTCATCATCGTGGACCTGACGAGGAAGGAATGATGGCAGAAGGCCCGATTGGCTTTTTTCATAAACGACTTTCGGTAATCGATCTTTCAAGTGGTCAACAACCCATGAACTTTCAAGATTGCACTATTGTTTATAACGGAGAAATATATAATTACATTGAATTAAGGAATGATCTGATCGGCAAAGGCCATAAATTTCACACTACTTCTGACACTGAAGTAATTCTTCACTTGTATGCGGAATATGGAAATGAATGTGTGCGTCTTCTTAATGGGATGTTTGCATTTATCATTCTCGATCGCCGGAAAAATAAATTGTTCATTTCAAGGGATCATTTTGGTATCAAACCCCTCTATTGGTATCATGATGAAAAGAAAATTGTTTTTGGCAGTGAAATAAAAGCAATCCTGGCTCATCCTGAAATTTCTGCAGAGCCCGAGATTGAAAATTTATATGAATACTTCACTTTTCAGTTTGTGATGGGTGAAGGAACAATGTTCAGGAATATTTTTAAAGTTCTCCCGGGTCATTATACAACAATTGATCTTGCATCCTGGGAGATCAATACAACCAGGTACTGGAGCCCTGATTTCAAAATTGATCAGTACCATACAGAAGAATATTTTGTTGATGAGTTACAAAAGATCCTTACAGAAACGATCACGCAGCAGTTAAGAAGCGATGTTAAGCTGGGAACATATTTAAGCGGAGGAATTGATTCTTCTCTTGTAACAATCATGGCTGCAAAGATTTTGGGGAAGCCGGTCAAATCATTCAGCGGGGCATTTAATGAAGGCCCTGAATTTAATGAATTGGAATATGCAAGGATCGCTGCTGATGCGGCTCATTCAGAACTGTATGAAATATTTCCAACAGAACAAGAGTTTATTGATCTGCTTCCAAAATTGATCTATCACCTGGATGAACCAGTCGCTGGTCCCGGTCTTTTCCCCCAGTATATTGTATCCCGGTTTGCCTCAAAATATGTAAAAGTTATTTTAGGCGGACAAGGAGGCGATGAAATTTTTGGAGGATATGCGAGATATCTTGTGGCTTATTTTGAACAGGCTATTAAAGGAGGCATTTATGAGAGCAATGAAGAAGGTGAACATATAGTATCGCTTGTTTCAATTCTGCCCAACCTTCCCACTTTGAAGCAATACCTCCCTATGATGAAAACGTTTTGGGGTAATGGCGCTTTTGATCCAATGGATAGAAGGTATTATAACCTGATCAATAGGATAGGGGCGGCAAGTGAATTTTTACATCCCGAATTTGAATATTCAATAAATGATGAGTCAATCTTCAGTAAGTTTTCCGGGTATTTTAATAATCCTGATACGAAAAGTTACTTTAATAAAATGACGCACTTTGATATGTTCGGCAGTTTGCCGGGATTATTACAAGTGGAGGATCGTGTGAGCATGTCAGTGTCAATTGAGTCACGGGTCCCACTTTTGGACAGGCGGATTGTTGATTTAGTATCGAGGATGCCTGCAGGAATGAAATTTAAAGGCGGTGAGATGAAATATTTATTGAAAAAAGCGATCAAAGATGTAATGCCGGAAAAAATAATGAACCGGAAAGATAAGATGGGTTTCCCCGTGCCTTTACATATTTGGTTAAAAGGAAAGACCAAAAAGTTCGTTTCGGACGTTTTATTGTCTCAAAAATCCCGTGAACGGGGCATAATAAATGTTCAATCTGTAGAAAAACTTATAAACTCCGAACAACCGTTCAGCAGATCCTTATGGGGGTTCTTATGCTTGGAGTTATGGTTTAATCAATTTATCGACAAATAATTTTTCAAATAAACACAATCGAAATGCAATCACAATCATCACCTATTAACCTTGAAACCTGGAAAGTTGAAAAGATCGGAGTTATCGGACCCGGTATTGTTGGCATGCCAATGGCAAGTATGTTGGCACATGCAAAGATTAAAATAGGA
>DASZXQ010000063.1:0-2476 GCA_035545755.1 Chitinophagaceae bacterium
TCATTTAACGAAGATCTTCGACGGGTGATGGAGCCAAGAACTACAACAGCTAAGCAAAAATTAAAAGTCATTAATGAACTAAGCAGTGCTGGTGTCCGCATGGGCATTATGATGGGGCCGATGATACCGGGGTTGAATGAACACGAGATGCAACGCATCATGAAAGAAGCGAGGGATAACGGCGCCACTTTCACAGCTTACACATTTATCCGCCTGAATGGCGCTATCAAATTTTTATTTCACGACTGGCTCTATAAAAATTTCCCTGACAGAGCCGATAAGGTTTGGCATCATATTGAACATTCACACGACGGCAAAGTAAATGACAGCCGATGGGGAGTGCGAATGAGAGGCGAAGGCCCTATTGCAAAACTGGTGGCTGATCAGTATAAAAAATATGGAAAGCTGTATGGCATGAATGCGGAGGAGTGGAGTTTGGATAGGAGTTTATTCAGAAGGCCGGGGCAGCAGGGAAGGTTGTTTTGAGAAAAATAGATTTATTTATAGCTTTAGGCAACAGACCTTATCATGGCATACAAAGATTTACACGAAGAACCATTTGACGAAACAACTATCGCAAAGCTTGAGATTTTTGAAGATTATGCACAGGCTTGGATACCTACATTCGTAATGAGTAATGCTGCTTCAATAAGCATTTTTGATTTTTTTGCCGGCACTGGATATGATAAAAAAGGGACTGAAGGTAGTCCAATAAGAATCTTAAATAAGATTAAAGAGCAATTATCAAATATTTTTCAAAGACGAGTGGAAATTAATGTTCATTTTAATGAATGGAACCCGCAGAAAAAAAATAGATATAAGTTTGAAATTCTCAAAGAAGCCTGCAACGATTATTTGGATAAAAACCAAGATGTAAAAAGAGCTATTAAATTGAATCTGTATAATGAGGATTTTGAGATTCTATTCCCAAAATTATTACCGGAGATTAAACAGAATCCAAGCTTAGTTTATTTAGATCAGAATGGTATAAAATTTTTATCGGACAAATATTTTTTGGAATTGGAAAATACAAGACAAACTGATTTCTTATACTTTCTATCTGCGTCTTATTTCTGGCGTTTTGGGAAGAGTGAGGAATTTAAAGTTCATTTGGATATTGACATGGATGCAGCTAAAAGGGACCCTTATAAGTTTATCCATCGTAATATTATCGATCAAATTCGAAAAAGGTTACCCCAAAAAACAGAATTGAAATTGTATCCATATACTTTAAAAAAAGGAGCCAATATTCACGGAATCATTTTTGGAGCTTCACATCCTAGAGCAGTAGATAAGTTTTTAGCAATTGCATGGAAAAGAAATGAAGTAAATGGTGAAGCAAATTTTGATATAGATGATGACAAAGGTAAGTTGCAAATGTCAATGTTTGAAGGTAAGCGATTAACAAAAATTGAAAAGTTTAAACAAAATGCGAAAGAAAAATTATTATCGGGTGAGATTGACAACAACTTTGGAATGCTTAACTATGCTTATCAGGAAGGACATATTGGTAGCCACGCAGCTGATTGTTTGAAAGAAATGAAAAGAAATAGGGAAATAGATTACACTGGCAATTCCCCTCTAGTAACGTATGAAAATGTATATAAACTCAAAAGACTAATTCACTATAACAAATAACTATGGCTCAATCCTCAATCGAATGGACCGAAATGACCTGGAACCCAACTACAGGCTGCAACAAAATTTCTGCGGGTTGCAAATATTGTTATGCTGAGGTAATGGCTCGTCGTTTACAAGCAATGGGAATAGGGAAATATAAAGATGGTTTTGAACTGCGATTACATCCGGATGCTTTATCTATTCCATATGAATGGAAATCGCCGAAGATAGTTTTTGTCAATTCTATGAGCGATTTGTTTCATAAAGATGTTCCACTCTCATTTATTCAAAACGTTTTTACAACTATGAATGAGAATCCTCAGCATACTTTCCAGGTATTGACAAAACGCTCAGATATTTTACTGAAATATCATAAAGAACTTAACTGGACACATAATATCTGGATGGGAGTTTCTGTGGAGGATGCCAGGGTAAAACACCGTATAGATGATCTCCGTAAGACAAATGCTAAAATAAAATTTCTTTCATGTGAACCATTGATAGGTCCGTTGTATAAAATGAACTTAAGAAAAATTGATTGGGTGATAGTTGGTGGCGAAAGCGGCAGAAAACCCAGGCCGATGGATGTTGATTGGGTATTAAATATACAGCAGCAATGTGAAAAAAGTATGGTGCCTTTTTTCTTTAAGCAATGGGGAGGAACCAATAAAAAGAAAACTGGCAGAATACTTAAAGGTAGAACCTATGATGAGATGCCACCGATCGAGCAGTATGAGACTGTGGAATTGTGACATCAATCCGATTCCAATTCCAGCAACAACAATTTATCCTGGTACAGTAGCAGCTTTTTATTTTTTACTTCAAAACGATTCATTTTTGTTAGCGCTGTGAAAAA
>DASZXQ010000064.1:0-15978 GCA_035545755.1 Chitinophagaceae bacterium
AATTGCGCTGATGGAAGATCTTTCAAAGATTGCACACACCGCAACCCAACACAACATTTCATACAAAAACTTGAAGAACCTTTTTTACAACATAGACCTTGATACAATAGATTCACTGCATGAAAAATTGCTCATCCTGATCCGCAAGCTCCAAAACCTTAAAGCAGGAATTATTAAAAAGAAAAAGGAAAAGCGATCCATTTATAAGAAATGAAGTATTAAATGTTTCGATAAGCATATGCAGATTTTGTCAACGATTATCTTTACATAGAATTTTTAAAAAAATCCGGGTAATGTTCTTTACCAAACTTTCTAAATTTTTCTATTGCATCTGCTTCTTTTCCATCATAACCTGTTGCGGCTTGAAGATTATGAATTATATCCTTCGAGATTGAAAAAGTATTTGTTTCTGTGCCATCTTCTTTGCATAGACGAAATTTATATCCTTCCTCAATTGATTCAACAGTAATTTGAGGCATATTATTGTCAGGATAATTGTAGGTAAAAGTAAAAGCCATAAAATCGGTTTTCATAAAGCTACAAAATCCAACGCTATCCCGACGGTTTAACGCATTCCCCCCATATACTGCATTAACCTTTCACAATCCGCTTTTCCAAAACTCATATAATCCATTTTCTTTCACAAATCGGAAAAGCTCCAACTCGTCATGAATAGTCAGCCCGCTATTTTTTCGGTGAAAAGCGATTCCCCTTTTTAATACTTTTTCCAAACTATCGTAACCATGGAACTGGAGTAGTTCAACCAGATCTTTATTCAGAGGTAAATCAGCGATTGGTTTTGTTAATAAGGTTTTTTGTTCGCCGTTCATAACTATTAAACAACAAAAATAGGTAAAACATGGATTTGGAGTAGTATTCTGCTCCAATAAATCTTATAATCCGCACCATCTTGCCCGTAAATGACAGCCCGGGAAAAAGAACAGCAAAAATTTGGGGCTCACTTGCGTAAGATAAGAGAAGCCAAAAAGATCAGCATTCACGAATTAGCTGCTCTTTCTGAATTGGAATATGGCCAGCTTCAAAAAACAGAAACCGGTCAGGTCAATCTCACTCTTTATACGATCATTCGCATTGCAAAAGGTCTCAATATCACACCATCGGAATTGATGGACTACTAACTCTTTTATCTGTCAATCCGAGCAAAGCGAGAATCTTTCAAAAAACTATAATGCTTTGTCCAACCTTTTATGTATATAGGACACCGTAGTCATTAAATCTAATGCCTCTTCTTCTTCTATTACAAACTTAATCTTCGGTTCGTGTGCAGTCGGGTTTCTGATTATTCCAAACAGACCTTTAATCATATTAGCCAAACCAAGATGCTCGCTTCGCTCTGTGTCATTTCTCAATTGATTGATCCGGATTTGTGGATTTGAAGTAGAAAATACAGCATCAATTAATACATTTCCATCAGCTTGATAACCGGTCATATTTCGAATCCGGTCTGCTACACTTTTAACTGCTTCAAATACTGAATGAAAATAATTTTCTACCAACAGTTCAGAATTACAATACTTAAATATCTCCTCATGTACAATTCTATTTGTCAATTTATATTTGAAGTGACTAGCTCTTTCTTCAGCTTCAGAAATTGTTGTTGTTTTTTCTACCTCACGAAAAGTACCACGTTCTGTGATTTCTGTGCCGATAAAGCTTAGTTGCTTATTGAGGTCATGCCTTCGGCTCTGAAATATTGCGTTCTTTCCAATGTATCTCGAAGGGTGCATAGCTTGATGCAAAAAATTTAGAACTGCATTAGAGCATTTCTGTCTATTTTGAATTTCTACAAAAGCATTATAAAGTCGTTTCCATTTAGTTATTAATGGATCAACATCTTTGATTCCGCAATCGGCTAATATTTTCCCAATTTCTGTACCTGTTAATCCTGAAGTAGTATCAGCTATAACTTTGCAAATCCCTTCAAGATAAAAAGGTGCTATAATTGGTCTTTTTGTAACTTCTTTTGCCATACTTCAGTAAGTACACCAAATTCTTTGGCAGCTCAAAATTACGAGTTGCAAGCAATTTTCAATTCTAAAACGCTTACGTAATCTGCATTTCAGCCTTCTTGCGCAAGCCTTGCAGTTATATAATCTCGTCATTTCCCCCTCTATTTGCATCAACCAAAATCAATCATTTCGTATGGCAATCGAAATCATCACCAAAGAGGATTTGCATGAATTCCGCAATCTTTTGCTTGACGATTTACAAAAACTCATTCACACCAAACCGCAAAAACAAAAGCAATGGCTCAAGTCATCCGAGGTCCGCCGGCTGCTGAAAATATCGCCGGGCAAACTCCAGAACCTTCGTATCAACGGCACACTTTCCTATACCCAGCTTGATGGCCTCATTCTTTATGACTACGACGACATCATGGCCATGATTGAAGAAAACAAAATCGATAATTCAAAACCCAAACAAAAAAAATGATGTCATTGCGAGGAGCAGGGCTGCGAAGCAGCGAATCTGCGACGAAGCAACCTATTCATAACCAATAATTCTAAATTCTTAAATCACCACACCCATTGAATTATATAAAACATCTCACCGGCTTCTTTGACCTGGTCGTACAAGACGAACGATTGAACCCAACACATATCAGTCTATATATCGCATTGTTTCAATACTGGAATGTAAATCGCTTCAAAAATCCTATAAGCATTTCAAGGAGCGAAGTAATGCGGATAAGCAAGATCAGTGCAAAAGCAACATACCATAAATGCATGAAAGACCTACACCAGTTTGGATACGTCCGTTACAATCCCTCGTACAATCCTTTTCGTGGCAGTCTCGTTCACCTTGTAAATTTTGAAAACGGAAAAAGCAGGCCAAATCGCAGACAGGTTTTGAACAAGAAGCAATCAGGTGTTGAACAAGCAATAGCACCTTCTTTAAACGATTCAAACATATTAAACAAAGAAAAAGAGAGGCAAACAATTCCCCCTCTCTCGGAAATAGAATTATTTTTTAAAGAAAAAAATTATCCGGCCGCAGAAGCCAAAAAATTTTACAATCATTACAAAGCCATCGGCTGGAAAATACAGGGCATCACACCGATTGAAGATTGGAAAGCTCTTGCTGAAAAATGGATGCAGAATGCTAAGAAGTGGGAACGGAGTCAGTCCGTCATTGCGGGGAGGAACGACGAAGCGATCTCAAAAGAAACAGCAGATATTCAACAGCTCTATAATTCCTTCCTCGAAGGAAAAAAAGTCTTCAAACAGATCACACCCGGGCATTTCGATCAACTGAAATTATCGCTTACCGACGAAATCATGCAACAAGCTTGGCAAGAAAGGGTCAGTCAGCTCACCGGCACCAATCAACATTCCATTATTCAATTATGGAAAGCCTACCTCACCGGTAATTCTAACCATGAACTTGTATTAAAAGACAAACCCAATCTCATTGCCCTGGCAAATCGAATTGCAGTGCTAAAACATTTTTATTTTCTCAAACAATCCGGAAATCCTTTATCCCCCGGAGCCAGCCCCGACATTTTCGGGGAAGGTTAAACCTCTTAAACTCTGCTCATGACCTCAATTAACATCCACGATCTCAAAAACTACAATGCTAAACTTATTGCAGAGTATCTTTTTCAGCAAAATGATAATGCATTTGAAATTGTCATTCCGAGAGATCAGTACGATGATGAGGATATTAACTTTTCCATTTTCTGGCAATACTATACCGCAGCCTATGCAGGGCAGAAGTTATTCAATATCTCAACAAGCTTCGCTTCTTATATACCTTGTCCTGAAAAGAAAAATCCATTTCGCTTTGAAGTAGAAGTGCCGGACATACATAGATTAGCCGCAGTTCTGGCTTTCATTATTACAAGCTATGACACCAATGATGATTCAATGATCCGCTTCAATCAGGAGGCAGCCGTTTACTTCAGCGAAGCCTTCGAAGGCAAAACAGATTCCGAAACCTGGAGCTTATTACATATTGCAAACAAATACCTTGGAAAATAAATTTTGTCACCCTGAGCTTGTAGAAGGGCATAACTCTTAATTCTTAACTCTAAACTCAAAATACATGAACATCAAAAACTACACATCCACAGTTGATGCATCAAGGAGCATGGCGAAAATCGAAGAACTACTTGTCGAAATTGGAGCAACGAACATCAATAAACAATACAATGAAAAGATTTGTACCGGCATCACTTTTCTTTTATTCGATCCGCAGCTGCAGCAAACATTGCCTTTCCATTTGAAGGCTCAGGTTGAAGAATGTTTCACTGTGCTTTGGCAGTATGTTAAGCGGCCCCGGCTAGATACAAGATCCGCTATTCAGCAGCAAGCCAGTCGCACAGCCTGGAAGATTCTCTGTGACTGGACCGAAGTACAATGCACCATGATCCTTTTAGGACAGGCCAAACCCTTGCAGATGTTCTTGCCTTTCATGTATGATATGAAAACCTCCGAAACCCTATTCGACAAAATCACAACTGGTAAAGTGAAGCTGCTCCCTGGGTAAATCTAAGCTTATGCTTTTTTTTAAAGAACAACAGATTGTGATACATTGCTTTAATTGAAGGCTCAAAAAACGTTCCTTTTCGAGCTATAAAACAATAAGTTATATTATATTAGCATAATACCACTGCATAATATTATTCCCGTAGAAACCAATAACTTTCCATGAATACAGCAGTCCATAATAAACTTGTTTCTTTTATCTGGTCCATTGCCGATGATTGTTTGCGTGACGTATACGTTAGAGGCAAATACCGTGATGTAATCCTACCAATGGTTGTACTCCGTAGGTTGGATGCCTTGTTGGAGCCAACTAAAGAGAAAGTAATGGAAGAATTGGCTTTTCAGAAAGACGAAGCTAAATTCACCGAATGGGACGAAAACGGTTTGCGTCAGGCATCCGGCTATGTTTTTTACAATATCAGTGAATGGACACTGCAACGGCTTTACAATACAGCAACCAATAGTCAGCAAATACTGCAAGCCAATTTTGAAGATTACCTGAATGGCTATAGTAATAATGTAAAAGAGATCATTGAAAAATTTAAGCTGAAGGACCAGGTAAAGCACATGGCTAATAAAGATGTACTATTGAGTGTGCTTGAAAAATTCACTTCACCTTATATTAATCTCACACCATTTGAAAAAAATGACCCAGATGGTCGTAAACTGCCGTCGCTATCAAATCTCGGTATGGGTTATGTGTTTGAAGAACTGATCCGCAAATTCAATGAAGAAAATAATGAAGAAGCAGGTGAACACTTTACTCCACGTGAAGTGATAGACCTCATGACGCATATCATCTTTGACCCTGTAAAAGATAAACTGCCTCCGGTGATTACCATTTATGATCCCGCCTGTGGTTCAGGAGGTATGTTGACCGAATCACAAAATTTTATCAAGGATGAAGATGGAGAGATCAGGGCAAAGGGAGATGTGTATTTGTTTGGAAAAGAGATAAACGATGAAACCTATGCTATCTGCAAATCGGATATGATGATCAAAGGCAATAATCCGGAGAATATCAAAGTTGGCTCTACATTAAGCACCGATGAATTTGCCGGTACTCATTTCGATTACATGCTTTCCAATCCTCCTTATGGAAAATCATGGGCTAGCGAACAGAAGTATATCAAAGACGGAAAAGACATCATTGATCCCCGCTTCAAAATAAAGCTCAAAGATTATTGGGAGAATGAAGAAGAAGCAGACGCCACGCCACGTTCATCCGACGGGCAGTTACTGTTTCTGATGGAGATGGTTAATAAAATGAAGCCGCTGAAACAAAGCCCGCTGGGCTCCCGAATAGCTTCTGTACATAATGGCAGCAGTTTGTTTACCGGCGATGCCGGCGGCGGCGAAAGTAATATCCGCCGTTATATTATAGAAAACGACTGGCTCGAAGCCATTGTCCAATTGCCTAACAATCTTTTTTATAATACCGGCATCACTACCTATATCTGGATACTGAGCAACAACAAGCCTGCACATAGAAAGGGAAAAGTACAGTTGATTGATGCGGCATTGCTTTTCCGGAAACTCCGCAAGAACCTGGGAAATAAAAACTGTGAATTTGCGCCGGAGCACATAAGGGAAATTGTTTCTGTTTATACCGGGATGAAACAGGTAGAAAGAAAAATAAATCCTGAAACCAAAGAAGAGGAAGGAATAGCTTCACAAATTTTTGACAATACGGATTTTGGTTATTATAAAGTAGCAATTGAAAGACCCAAACGATTGAAAGCACAGTTCAGTAAAGAACGAATTCAGGAATTGCGCTTTGACAAAGCTTTGAGAGAACCGATGGTATGGGCATGGGAGCAGTTTGGAGAAGAAGTATATACTGATATTGCCAAACACAAGAAAGCCATTTTGGAATGGGCAGAAAAACAAGAACTCAATCTTAATGCAAAACAAAGCAAGGCGCTGGTAAACCCTGCTGCATGGCAGAAGCAGTTAGATTTGCTGAATACTGCAACTGAATTAATGAAGATCATTGGTACGAATGAATATAATGACTTTAATATTTTCAGGGATAAGGTTGACGAAGTGTTGAAAACAATGGGTATAAAATTATCGGGCCCTGAAAAAAATACCATCCTGAATGCAGTGAGTTGGTATGATGCGAATGCGGAGAAAGTAATAAAAGGAAAACTGAAATTGACTGGTGAGAAATTAGAAGAAGTATTGAAACTGCAGGATTGTACAGAAGCTCAACTTTCTGATCATGGTTATTATCCCTCTGAAAAAAAAGGGGAATACCTTCAATATGAATCCGAAAGCGACATAAGGGATACAGAGAACATTCCTTTAAAAGAAAATATTTACGGGTATTTTCTGAAAGAAGTAAAGCCTCATGTGCCGGAAGCATGGATAAACATGGAAGCGACGAGGATTGGTTATGAAATAAGTTTTAATAAATACTTCTATCGCCACAAACCTTTACGCAGCATTGAAGAAGTAACAAAAGATATTCTGCACCTGGAAAAAGAAAGCGATGGATTGATCCGTGAAATCTTAAACCTTGCCTGATGGAAACAGTGTTAGATGAAATAAAAATTGAAAAATACCCAGCTTATAAGGATTCGGGAGTGGAATGGCTTGGCGAAATACCTGATCATTGGAACTTAACGAAATTGGGAACGATATTAAATCCAGTTTCAAAGAAGAATCATTCTGAGCTACAATTACTATCAATCACCAGAGAAAAAGGAGTTATTTTAAGAAATCTTGACGACGAGGAAGAAAATCACAATTTCATCCCGGACGATTTATCCAATTATAAAGTTTTAGAAGCAGGTCAATTCGGAATGAATAAAATGAAAGCATGGCAGGGCTCATATGGTATTTCAAAACATACTGGTATCGTTAGTCCCGCATATTATGTATTTGATTTGTTTGGAAATTTTGATCCTGCTTTTTTTCATTTGGCAATAAGAAGTAGGTTATATGTTTCTTTCTTTGGTTCTGCGTCAGATGGTGTTAGGGTTGGACAGTGGGATTTATCAAAAAGTAGAATGAAAGAAATACCCTTTCTTGTTCCTCCTATTGAAGAGCAAACCGCCATTGCTCAATTCCTCGACCGTAAGACTACTTTAATAAATAAAGCTATTGCTATTAAGGAAAAACAAATTGAACTCCTGAATGAACGCAGGCAGATACTCATTCATAATGCAGTTACCCGAGGGTTAAACCCCAATGTCAGAATGAAGGATAGCGGTGTGGAATGGATTGGTGAGATACCAGAACATTGGGAGATAAAGCGACTGAAAGAATTATGCAAAGCATATGGTAGAATTGGATTTCGCGGATATTCAACCAGTGATTTGGTTAACGAAGGAGAAGGCGCTATTACTATAAGTCCATCAAATATTAAAGATGACGAAATGAATTTCGAAAGATGCAGCTATCTTAGTTGGACAAAGTATGAAGAATCTCCTGAAATTAAAATATTTGAAAATGACATTTTAATGGTTAAAACTGGATCCTCGTATGGTAAAGTTGGGTTAGTAAAAAACATTCCACAAAAGTCAACAATAAATCCTCAATTATTGGTTCTTAAAGAAGTTCAAATTAATACAGATTATTTCTATGAACTTTTAAAGTCAAATATTGTGCAATTGCAAGTTGCAAGGGGGATTACCGGGAGTACCATTCCTACTATTTCAGAAAATAAAATTTTGAAATTTAAAGTCTCTATACCTCCTGATACAGAGATAGTTTCAATAATAAAACATATAAATGCTGTCAAACAAAAATTTGAAGATCCGATCAAATTAAAATATCTAGAAATTGAAAAGCTCAAAGAATACAAATCCAGTTTAATTGATAGCGCAGTTACTGGTAAAATAAAAGTGTTTTAGCATGCCGAAATTCAAGGTATTTATATCAAGTGTGCAAAAAGAATTTGTCGTAGAACGGGAAACTTTGTTTCAGCATTTTAAGACGGATGCATTACTCAGCCAATTTTTCGAGCCGGCAATATTCGAAAGACTACCAGCAGCCAGCCAGGCGCCCAATAAAGTTTATATTGATGAAGTTGGACAGTCGCAGATTTATCTTGGATTGCTTGGTGCAGATTATGGTTATGAAGATGCGAACGGCGTTTCTCCGACAGAACTTGAATACAATCATGCTACTAATTTGCAATTGGAAAGATGGATATTTATTAAGGGTGGAAGTGAATTGAAACGTCATGATAAGGAGAGTGCCTTCATTGGTAAAGTTGGTGAAGAAGTTTCCCGAAAACGATTTAATACCACAGAAGAATTAAAACAGGAAGTAAGTAAAGCTTGTGTCGCATTCTTGCGATACAAGGGCCTCATTGCATTTACTCCCTTCGACGCATCGTTACATGCTACTGCATCCATTAATGATATTGATGGTGAAAAGATCCAGGCTTTTATTCGGACAGCTCGTATCAAAAGAGGCTTTCCGTTAAGAGAAGGTTCAACTACTGAACAAGTCTTGGCACATTTGAATATGTTGAAGGAGGGACAATTAACTAACAGTGCCTTATTGGTATTTGGTAAAAGACCTCAACAATTTTTTCCAACCGCTATTGTTAAATGTGCCCATTTCCATGGAACTGAAGTTGCGAAGCCAATCCCTGATCATAGAGTTTTTCAGGGTGATGTATTTGAACAGGTGGATCAGGGCGTGGATTTTGTTTTATCCAAAATCAATGTATCAGTAGGTACCCGAAATAAAACCGTACAAGCTCCTATACAATATGAAATTCCAAGGGCTGCTGTTACTGAGGCCATCGTAAACGCAGTGGCCCATCGTGACTATACCAGTAATGGCAGCGTACAGGTAATGTTGTTTGCTGATCGGTTAGAAGTAAGTAACCCCGGAAGGCTTACACCGGAACTTGATCTTACCAAATTAAGAGTGCCCCATGGCTCTTATCCCACTAACCCACTCCTGGCAGAATGTATGTTCCAAACCGCCTATATTGAACGATATGGTACAGGTACATTGGAGATTATCCGCCTTGCGGAAGAAGCGCATTTGAATGATCCCGATTTCAATATTGATGAGGGTTTTAAAGTAGTTTTATGGAGGCCGTCCGCCGCCGCCGGACAAGCACCGGGCAAGTACCGGGCAAGTACCGGGCAAGTACCGGGCAAGTCGGGAGGTGGATCGGGTGGTTCTTGTAATGAATGGGGAAGTGAAACGAGCGGATATACAAGAAGCCTTGGACTTAAAACACAGGGACAGCTTCATGGAGAACTACCTGCAGCCTGCAATCAATGAAGGTTTTGTTGAAATGACAATTCCTGGTAAACCGACTAGTTCAAGGCAACGCTACAGACTGACCGAAAAAGGACTGGCACTAAAAAAAATTTTAGAAAATAAATGAGTACAAGCCAAACTGATGAACAAGCATTAGAAGCAACCATTGAAAAAAGGTTAACTGGCACCAGCCTCGAAGAATTGAGAGCGCAGCAACCTCCCGGCAATATCGCCGAACGGTCAGAATTATATCGGGCAGGCAACGGCTATTACATGGGTTTCCCGGAGGATTTCAATATTAAGTATGCTATAGATGAAAAAAGGTTCTGGCATTTTTTAGAAACTACTCAGAAAGACGAACTCGCAAAACTGCAGAAACAAAGCGATTGGAAACTCAAAATACTCGAACGTCTCGAGAGGATGATCCGCAAGTATGGTGTTCTTCGGATACTGCGCAAAGGTCTTGATGTGGAAGATGTGCATTTCACTTTATTATATGTACTGCCACTTGCTTCAAGCAGTGACACAATTAAAAAGAATTTTGAGAGCAATGAATTTAGTGTAACCCGCCAGTTACGCTATTCATTGGATAATCCACGGGAAGAGATAGACATGGTGCTTTTTATAAATGGACTACCCATCAGTACCATGGAACTAAAAAATCACTGGACAGGCCAGACAGCAAAAGTTCATGGTCAGAATCAGTACAAGTATAAAAGAGATATTGGGCAGCCATTGTTAAATTTTGGTCGTTGCATCGTTCATTTTGCCGTCGATACTGACGAGGTATATATGACTACAAAATTAAACGGAGGCAATACATTCTTTTTGCCATTTAACCTGGGACATAATCACGGCAAAGGCAATCCACCAAATCCATTTGGGCATAAAACTTCTTATTTGTGGGAAGAAGTTTTAACCAGACAGAGTGTCGCCAACATAATACAGCACTTTGTACGCTTTGATGGAAAAGACACTGATTCTTTAAATAAGAAGACATTGTATTTTCCACGCTATCATCAAATGGATGTAGTAAGAAAGTTAATAGCCGATGCAAGTAAGAAAGGAGTGGGGCAAACATATTTAATACAACATTCCGCGGGTTCTGGTAAATCCAATTCAATTACGTGGGCTGCTTATCAACTGATAGAAACATATCCCGAGAGTAATACCACACCCGGGGGTAAAGGCATTTCCAATCCACTTTTTGATTCTGTTATAGTTGTCACTGATAGAAGACTATTGGATAAACAGCTTCGGGATAATATCAAAGAGTTTTCGGAAGTTAAAAATATTGTAGCGCCGGCATTCTCATCAAAAGAGCTGAAAGAAAATCTGGAAGGAGGAAAGAGAATCATCATTACAACTATTCAGAAATTTCCATTTATAGTTGATGGAATTGCAGACCTGAGTGATAAACGTTTTGCCGTTATCATTGACGAAGCCCATAGTTCACAAAGCGGTACTGCTGCAGATAACATGAACCGGGCCATGGGCAATAATGAAGATGAGGAAGAAGATCCCGATCCGCAGGACAAAATTCTCGAAGCAATGCGTTCCCGGAAAATGAGAGGGAATGCTTCTTACATGGCTTTTACTGCAACTCCTAAAAACAGTACGCTTGAAAAATTTGGGCATAAAAGAGAAGATGGAAAATTTGAACCCTTCCATTTGTACTCGATGAAACAGGCAATCGAAGAAGGATTCATTCTTGATGTATTGGCTAACTATACAACCTACAAAAGCTATTACGAGATTGAAAAATCCATCGAAGAAAATCCGCTGTTTGAGACAGTAAAGGCGCAAAAGAAATTAAGAACTTATGTAGAAAGACATGCACAGACCATTGCTACCAAGGCGGATATCATGCTCGATCATTTCATCAATAAGGTAGTCAATACAAAAAAGTTGAAGGGAAAAGCAAAGGGTATGGTAGTAACTCAAAGTATAGATTCTGCCATTCATTATTACTTTGCTTTACAAAAGTTATTGGAGGAAAGAGGAAACCCGTTTCGTATTGCTGTAGCTTTTTCCGGCAAAAAGAAAATTAAAGGCATTGAGTACACAGAAGAAAGCATTAACAATTTCCCTACTGCCTTAGATACTGCCAAACCTGCTGATCCGGGATATATCACGGATAAAATTGCCAGGTATTTCGATATGGATGAGTACCGTCTCCTTGTCGTCGCCAACAAATATCTGACAGGCTTTGATCAGCCCAAGCTTACTTCAATGTATATAGATAAAAAATTGCAGGGAGTAATGGCAGTACAGGCATTGTCAAGGCTGAACCGATCAGCAGATAAATATGGAAAGAAAACAGAAGATTTGTTTGTGTTAGACTTTTTTAACTCAACAGAAGACATAAAAAATTCTTTCGATCCTTTTTATACTTCTACCACATTAAGCAAAGCGACGGATGTAAATGTGCTGCATGAGCTGAAGGGACATTTGGACGAAGCAGGAGTTTATGAGTGGTCGGAAGTTGAAGATTTTGTAGAAAAATATTTCAGCGGCGTAGATGCGCAACTCTTAAGTCCCATAATTGATGTGGCAGCTGACAGGTTTAATTCACAATTGGGATTTGATGATAAACAAAAAGCGGACTTCAAAATAAAAGCAAAACAATTTGTAAAAATTTACGGACAGATGGCTTCCATCATGCCGTATGAAGTAGTGAAATGGGAGAAGTTGTTTTGGTTTTTGAAATTCCTGATACCAAAACTCATAATTACCGATCCCAACCAGGATGCACTTGATGAATTATTGAACTCCGTTGACCTTTCCACTTATGGATTAGAGAGAGTAAAACTCAATGTTGCAATCGGCCTTGATGCATCTGAAACTGAATTGGAACCTCAAAATCCAAACCCTCGTGGTGCTCATGATGGTGATGAACAACAAGACCCTCTTGATATAATCATCAAAAGTTTTAATGAGCGGTGGTTTCAGGGATGGAATGCTACACCGGAAGAACAAAGAGTAAAGTTTGTGAACATTGCTGAGAGCATGAAAGCACATCCGGATTTCAAAGAAAAGTACTCAGAGAATCCAGATCAGCAAAACAGGGATTATGCTTTTATGAGAATCTTTGATGAAGTAATGGCGAAGCAACGCAAAACGAAACTCGATCTTTATCGGTTAATATCCAAAGACGATGCCTTCAAGCAGGCAATGCAGGACACATTGAAGAGGATATTGCGGATTTGACACTAACCGAAATCTCTCTGATTTGCCCATACCCAATTAACCCTGCTTTTTCTTATGAAGAAATGACTTTTGCAGCCCTTTGTTCTCCAAATCGAAGGGGAGATGGTTACTCTTTTTTTTGAAGTTAAGCTATATTTCCATCGGGGCTCTGCATCTTCCAGCAGATTGAGATGTATAATACTATTACATCCGCATGGACATTTGAAAGCAATTACCCATGGCTCATCAATGTTTCCAACCAAATAAATAGTTCGATCATGGAGAATTGTTGGAGCTTCCTCAACTTGCTCAATTTTATGTCTGGGTTCAAACCACTTGACTAATGTACTAACTATTTTTCTGAACCAGTTTTTCATGATAACTCCGGCATTTCTAGGAATGGTACTGTATCGCCACGGCCAATTCTTTTCAGGAGATAAGAATCAGTTCGAAAATCTGATTCAGGTACATTTACAATATATCCCTCAGTAACATCAATAGTACTTGCCGCATATTGTTTCGGATGCTCAGCTTTGTATGGATGAATTCTATTCAAAAACTCATTGACGGCGTGACTGGCTATTTGCATATTCACACTAATTACAGCAGGATTATTTACACTGATCTTTTTGATGTAAGCTTCTTTTTTAAGCTTTTTATATTCAGCAGGGTTTTTTCTATACTGACCGGCAGCTCTGACATCCTCAGTTGTGTATTGTCCTCTTGAAAGTAGTGACGATTTTCCTGGTTGAATGTAATGCACTGTTCCGACTATTTTTTCTATTCCACCGTTTCCATCTGCTTCTAATTTAACTCCCAGATCAACATAAGGAATGAGATAGAATGAACATAACTGATTTAGCAAATGCCTGCCATCTACACTATCCATGCATCCAAAAACCGTATCGCATTCAATGAGAGATTTTAAAGCAGCGATACTATCATAGAGATTCATTTGAAAAGAAACCACTTCAGTGCCAAGCCCAATCGTTTTTATTGCTTTTGCAATTACCTCAACCTTTGGTTGGTGCTTCTTTGCGCTTTCAACAGTTGTGTGAAAAATTCGATTAAGATTCTTTAATTCAACTGTGTCCGGATCAATCAAAACAATCTTACCCACACCTAATCGTACCAATTGCTCAATCAAAGGACTACCGGTACCAGAACATCCCACTATACCGACACTCATCCCTTTTACCGACTGATAAGTTTTTTCTCCAAATGCTTGTATCGTTCGCAAAGCAAATTCATCAATTGTATAATTATTCCTCTTTTTGTAATGATGAATGATATCGCCTGAAACTGACACATTGTTTATAGGCTCATGATGAAGATCATCGAAAAAAAATCTTCCAAATATTTTTCCTTCTGGAAGCATTACAGCACTTGCATGAGGTTCATTAGTGGTAGCCCATCCAAATACAGAATCAAAAAATTCATAGTCCGAGGCATCATCAACGTTTGAGAACTTTTCATATCCTCCGGGATGGCTATGAATTTTTAAAATTGCTAAGTCATTCTTTGCAATGCGTTCAAAATAAGAAATGATTCTTTGAGTTGGCCAACACAATAAATCCCATTCACGAGTATAACATTCATTATGCGGTATCAAAGTAAGATCATGCACCATCAATATTTTTCCGCTCTCACTATTATGTCGTCCGCATAATGCGACTGCAACAGCCTCCCTGCCATCTTGCGGCAATAGGTGATGTTTTAAAACTTCATGATGCAATCCTGATATTCTAAGCTGCAATTCCATTGGGTCGTTTTATAAATTCTTGTTCAAACCAAAAATTTACTAAGGCCATGTGTGTAGACAAATCGTCTACACCTTCTCTCCACGGATTCTGTCCGGTTCTGTGTCTTGACCATCGTTGATATTGCTTCCCTTCTATCACTTGGAAGGTTACAGCATTGATAGGTTTTCCATCTAATCGTGAGAGTGCTGGGAAAAAATAAGCCATATCAAGCTGCGACCTTGGATACCCAGATTCAATTTTTATAGCAACAGATGTTTCTTTACAGTTATATCCCAGTGGTAAAGGATAATTGTGGATTAAAACCCAATGCATCCCTCCGCTAATAACTGTTTCCCAGGATAATCCCAGACCTTCCAGAAAAACAATATCCTGTTCTGGGAGTTGAAATTGCCTTTTCATTTACCTACCTCCTTCAGTTTGGTCCAGTGGGATAGTCATAAACTTTTCAACACCTGGTGTTGTAAAGCATACCTTTTCATCATATCCCACTTTTACAACCTTACCACCCTTCAACCGTAAGTTTAGCTGAAATCTTTCAGGGGGTCTTTTTCCTGCTAATACCAGAATTTGTCGCCCAGTCATACATTCTTCTTGTACCTTAAACTTCTGTCTGTCAATAGTAATAATGTAAACATGACCTTTTGGGACTTCTTTGCCTTCCTTAGCAAAAAGCTCAACATCAATTTCTGGATTGTTTTGTGTACTCATAATTGCGAAATTTGTTTAACCAAAAAGATTGAAGCGTGACAGCATGGCTTTGTCACGCTTAGGTGTTTATGTTACAAATGATATATCATGCAGGTCACCTTACCCATTAAAACACCCTTCAGGACTTCCACTGATAGGGAAATCATTGAAGGCATTAAAAAGGCCGATAGCGAAAAAGATTTAAAGTTCTTTCAATACGAGTTTTACAACAGGTTTGCGCCATACATCTATAAGGTGGCCTTATTATGTTGTAGAAATTTTAATGATGCCGATTTTCTATCCCGAGAAATTTTACAGCTAACATTCATTAATGCTTATAGGAATATCAGCAGGTTTGATTTTCCGGTAGAATCTGAAGATTCGGACTGTACTAACTTAACTAAGGCTTGGCTAGGTAAAATAGCAAATAATGAGTTTCGTAGAGCTTTATCAAAAAAAGTGAATGATACAGTTGATTTTGATTCACTAAATCTTTCTGAGACCCCTTCTGATGATCTCTTTACCAATCTTTACGAGGAGCCGGAACAAGAAGTTACTAATGCCTTTAAGCTAAAACTACAAGAAGCGATGAACCA
>DASZXQ010000065.1:0-10126 GCA_035545755.1 Chitinophagaceae bacterium
CCCCGAAGATCGGCAGACAATAATGCTGCTGCTGCAGTAGCTGCATCTTTCGCAGGACATCCGATTTTTCTGAATACCGCTTCGGCAAAAGCCAGTAATTGATGATAAGAAAAAATTTGTTCAGGCATGAAGCAAAGAAACGGTAAAATATTTATTCAATGATCCAATAAAAAAACCCCGGTCAAATAACCGGGGTCATATTTTTCATAATGGGGTAAGTCTTAAAACGGGAGATCGTCGATTGGCTCAGTGATATCACTGGGCGATGGAATGGGTGTAGTTGAAGATGATGATGCAGTATTAGAAGCAGCATTATTGGAATAATTGCCGCCACTATTATCACCACGGCCGCCTAATAATTGTACTTCTCTTACACGAAGTGAGAGCGAAGCGCCGGGTGTGCCATCATTTCTTTGAAAAGATCTTGCTTCAGGTTGTCCTTCTACATAAACCTGTTTGCCTTTGGTAAGGTATTGGGCAATGGTTGTGCGGTCAGTCCACCAGGCACAATCCACCCAGGTTGTTTTTTCCTGGTTATTACCCTGGCTGTCCCTGTACTTCTCTGTATGTGCTACAGTGAAGTTGATCACATTTTTTCCATTGACTGTGTTAACCACGCAATCTTTGCCGAGGTTTCCGATGATTTGCATTTTGATCATAGTGCTCAAATTTTAAAGTGCGTAAATATTGTTAAGCCGGCAATTTACGGGATTTGGAACGAATCCAACAATACCACTTTCCGGTAATAGCAATCAGGACTGACTTTGCCACGTTGTGATCTTTACTTTGTATTAGCTCGACTTAAAACAAAAGAGGTAGCTTTTTAACAAGCCACCTCTTTTTACTAATTAATCCAAATTTTTAATCAAGCCATATCAAACCGATCCAGGTTCATCACTTTGTTCCATGCAGCCACAAAATCTTTCACAAATTTTTCTTTTGCATCTGCGCTGGCATATACTTCAGCGACTGCACGAAGCTCAGAGTTGGAACCAAAGATGAGATCAACACGGGTAGCTGTCCATTTCATTTTACCTGTTGCACGATCTGTTCCGATAAATCCTTGTTGCACCGGATCTGCTGCTTTCCAACTTGTACTCATATCAAGTAAGTTCACAAAGAAATCATTGGTCAGCGTTTCCGGTTTATCGGTGAACACACCATGTTTGCTGTTATCAAAATTGGTATTCAACACCCGCATACCGCCAACAAGCACCGTCATCTCTGGTGCGGTCAATGTCAGCAGTTGCGCTTTATCAACCAGGAGTTCTTCTGCTGTTGCGGTAGAACGGCCGCTCAGGTAATTGCGGAACCCGTCAGCAATAGGTTCCAGCACTTCAAATGATTCCACATCGGTTTGTTCCTGCGACGCATCGGCACGGCCCGGAATAAAGGGAACTGTAATATTATACCCGGCATTCTTTGCAGCTTTCTCCACTCCTGCACATCCAGCCAGAACGACCAGGTCGGCCAATGAAACTTTCTTTCCTCCTGTTTGAGATTTATTGAATTCTTTTTGTATTCCTTCTAATACACTTAACACTTTGGACAATTGTGCAGGGTTATTCACCTTCCAATCTTTTTGCGGAGCTAAGCGAATGCGGGCACCATTAGCGCCGCCTCTCTTATCAGAGCCGCGAAACGTAGATGCTGATGCCCATGCTGTGCTCACCAATTGAGCAATGCTAAGTCCTGAAGCCAATATTTTTTCTTTCAATGCTGCAATATCTTTTTCATCGATCAACTTATGATCAACAGCCGGAATAGGATCCTGCCAGATCAATTCTTCTGCCGGAACTTCTTTTCCCAAATAGCGGGAACGTGGACCCATATCACGATGTGTGAGTTTGAACCATGCCCGTGCAAACGCATCTGCGAATTCATCAGGATTCTCTAAGAAATGTCTGGATATTTTTTCATACTCAGGATCGAAGCGTAATGAAAGATCAGTGGTAAGCATGGTGGGCAATTGCTTTTTAGAACTATCAAAAGCAAGCGGAATAGTCTTATCCGATGTTTTTGCTACCCATTGCTTGGCTCCTGCAGGACTCTTGCTGAGTTCCCATTCATAACCAAATAAATTTTCAAAAAAGTTATTGCTCCATTTAGTTGGTGTTTCAGTCCAGGTAACTTCTGGTCCGCCGGTAATAGCGTCAGCACCTTTCCCGGAACCATATTTGCTAATCCAACCCAAACCTTGTGCTTCAATAGGAGCAGCTTCCGGTTCCGGTCCAACCAAAGATGCATCACCGGCACCGTGCGTTTTTCCAAAGCTATGACCACCGGCGATCAGTGCTACAGTTTCATAATCGTTCATAGCCATACGCCTGAACGTTTCACGAATATCTTTTGCTGCGGCGACCGGATCAGGATTTCCATTCGGCCCTTCAGGATTTACATAGATCAATCCCATTTGCACGGCAGCTAATGGATTTTCCAGATCTCTTTCCCCAGAATAACGTTTATCATCCAACCATTTTGTTTCAGCGCCCCAATAAACTTCTTGCTGAGGTTCCCATACATCTTCACGTCCGCCTGCAAAACCAAAGGTTTTAAATCCCATTGATTCCAATGCCACATTACCAGCAAGGATCATCAGGTCGGCCCAGGATATTTTGCGGCCATACTTTTGTTTGATGGGCCAAAGCAATCTGCGGGCCTTATCAAGATTAGTATTATCAGGCCAGCTGTTCAATGGCGCAAAACGCTGTTGACCCGCTCCGGCTCCTCCGCGACCATCAGCAATTCGGTATGTACCGGCACTATGCCATGCCATACGTATAAACAATGGGCCATAATGGCCAAAATCGGCCGGCCACCAATCCTGTGAATCGGTCATCAACGCTTCAAGGTCTTTTTTCACGGCATCCAGATCGAGGCTCTTAAACTCTTCGGCATAATTAAAATTCTTATCCATCGGATCGGATAGTGAAGAATGCTGTCGAAGAATGTTTAAGTTTAAATGATTAGGCCACCAATCCCGAATGCCGGTACCGCTGCCGGCAACTTGCTTGTGAACACCGTCGATAACCGGGCATTTAGCCGCACCATTACCATTAGCTGATGTACTCTGTGTTGTTTTAGGTTCCATGTTAAAATGTTTATTGAAGTGTTTGCAAATATGATCCCTGACAGTTTACCTACTATTTCCCGAATCTCAAAACTAAGGCGGCAATGATAATAAATCTAATTGATTATTTTTATGATCTTATAGCTTTTGTCTATGACTTTAATACAGCTGGAATACATCGTAGCCCTGGACACCTACCGCCATTTTGCTTTGGCGGCAGAAAAAAGTTTTGTCACCCAACCAACTCTCAGTATGCAAATTCAAAAGCTGGAGGAAGAATTAGGGGTAAAGATCTTTGACCGCACCAAACAGCCGGTTATTCCCACTGAGATCGGAGCGGACATTATAGCGCAGGCCCGGAAAATTTTACGTGAGGCACAAATGATCCAACAGATCATCAATGACCAGAAAGATTCTCTTTCCGGCGATCTGCGCATCGGAATTATTCCGACCCTGGCTCCTTACCTGCTACCTCCTCTTTATAAACATATGAATGAGAAATATCCAAAACTAAACCTGATCATCAAGGAATCTATTACTGAAGAAGTGATCCATAACCTGAAGAATAATCGCCTTGATTGTGGTATTGTTGTTACGCCACTTAACGATCCCTCCATAAAAGAGGATGTGCTATTTTATGAAGAACTTTTTGTTTATGTCTCCAAAAAAAATTCATTGTTTGAAAAAAAGTACGTGTTGGCAAAAGAAATTGACCCCAACCAACTCTGGCTGCTGGAAGAAGGGCATTGCTTTCGTTCACAAATACTGAACTTATGCGAATTAAGAAAAAGCAATGACCTGCATTTCAAGTACGAAACAGGCAACATAGAAACGCTGAAACGTATGGTGGATAAAAGCGATGGCATCACTATCTTACCCGAGCTGGCGGTGATGGAGTTTAGTCAATCACAACGTAAACTGGTAAAACAATTAAAACAACCCAGCCCTGCAAGAGAAGTGAGCCTGGTCACTCATCGGGATCATATTAAAACCAGGTCGATAAAAACCCTGAAAGAAGAAATACTGAACATTGTACCAAAGCAAATGCAGAAATTGCAGAATAAAAAAATAGTAGAGATCAATTATTAAATTTATTTATGACGAACAAATGGACAGAAAGATGGGATGAACGGTATCGCCAAAAAGAATACGCCTATGGCGAATCGCCTAACCTGTATTTAAAAGAGCAATTAGAAAAATTAGAACCCGGGAAAATACTTTTTCCCGCAGAAGGTGAAGGTCGCAACGCTGTCTTTGCAGCTAAACTTGGATGGACAGTGTTTGCATTTGACATCAGCACCGAAGGAAGAAACAAAGCTATGCAGTTGGCACAAAAAAATAATGTAAGCATCGATTACCAGGTTGGAGATCTGCAGCAATTAAATTTTAAACAAGAGGAGTTTGATGCCATAGCTTTAATCTATGCTCATTTTCCACCTGAGATCAGATCTGATTATCATAAAAAATTTGATACCTTCTTACGAAAAAACGGGGTGATAATCTTAGAAGCGTTCAGCAAAAAGCATATTGACTATGTGACAAGGAATCCGAATGTTGGCGGACCGAAAGATCTTGAATCATTATTTTCTATAGTCGAGATCAAAAATGATTTTAAAAATTATGACATCATTGAGCTCAAAGAATTGGAGATCAACTTAGATGAAGGAACTTATCATAAAGGACTGGGAACTGTTGTCAGGTTTGTAGGGAGAAAGAAATAAACTATCCTCATAATTTAATTCATTCGTTCACACCTGCAATTTTAGAAATGCAATAAATTAAATTGCTAACCCGTAGTACAACATTACGAATACTTCAACTACGTTATGGGCAAGAAGAAAGGAGTTGATATTGCTATGCTTAATGTCACGGCTGATGTCCCAACACCATCGCCGCCACCTGGACTTACTTCACCATTCAAAAGCATATAAGAATAGCTGTCTTATTTATGCAACAGCAATCAACCTGAAAGAAATATTACCTGTAGTCAGGTTTGTTGGGAAAAAACAGTAATCCCAATCTTTCATTCATCGTCCTGCTATAATTCCCATATTCGCCTCTAAACATACAGCAGCTTTGTGTAGGAGTACCTTTTCATCTGCACTGCTGAAACTAATTTCAATCCATCCATTGAATAAATTATTATTTATTTTTAGTTGAATAGGTAAATATTGATGTGATGCCGCTTTCCATTCTCCCACCCAATAAGGATTTTGTGTGAAGCTGATAATTTGCTGAGCCAGCACGATGCCCGATGCATTATACCACTCATAGCCGGAAAATTTTTTTACCGGAATACTGTCCCCGTAATTCATAACCGGAATATTTTCATTCTTAACCGGTAAACTGGTATTAAAAGAACTATTGACCAGCCACTGCCTTTTATCTACCTGGTAGATCGGATCACCGACAAGCATGGTGGAAAACACAATATCGTACTGCCCGTTTTTATCAAGATCAAGGATCTTATAATTATTAAATGAAACGGCATCCCCTTCGAGATCAACATAACTCATTGCAGGATGAGAACCGGGAGGCGGACCAGGATTTATCGGTTTTGCTTTCTTGCAGGCAGTGATAACCCCAAGCACTGCTAACAGTACCAGAGCATTTCGCATGGTTAAATATTTACTGCAAATATGATAAGGGAAGTTGCTAACTATTTTTAAAAATAGTATGATCTGTCAGATTTTGGTATGAATTGTCTACAAACAAGACCGATGGTAGCAGAGGATCAGCACTTTCATTTTCGGCAGTGCAGGAATAAGGACAAATGTATTTTATAGTTTCGCCCGCCTGTATTGTGCAGGCCACTCCACCTCTTCTCCCAAGAGATGTGCAGCGTGCAATGGGAAATAGGGATCTCTTAATAATTGTCTTGCCATGATGATCATATCAGCTTGCCGCTTTTGCAATATCTCTTCTGCCTGCTGGGCAGTTGTGATAATGCCTACAGCGCCGGTCAATATAGCCGAACTGTTTTTTATTTTTCCGGCAAACCGAACCTGGTAGCCGGGTTCAACAGAAATTTTCACATGTGGAACGAGGCCACCGCTGGAGCAATCGATCAGATCAACACCTTTCTCTTTTAGCACAGCAGCCAGTTGCACTGAATCATTATCATTCCATCCCTCTTCTTTCCAGTCAGTGGCGGATATACGTACCCACAAAGGCAAATGACCGGGCCACACTGTTTGTATTGCCTGGATAATTTCGAGCAACAATCGAATCCTGTTCTCAAAACTGCCGCCATATTCATCAGTACGATGATTGGAAAGCGGAGATAAAAATTCATGTACCAGGTAACCATGTGCCGCATGTATCTCGATCAGCTGATAACCGGCAATGACCGCTCTTTCAGCAGCTTTTTTAAAATCAGCGATCACTTTTTGTATACCCAACTTATCCAAAGCCATTGGAGGATCATCAGTTTCATGAAAAGGAATCGCGGAAGGAGCCACAGTTTGCCATCCCCCATCAGCTTTCCTGATTTGTTTACCACCTTCCCACGGACAGCTACAACTTGCCTTTCTGCCCGCATGTGCTAATTGGATTCCGGCAATAGCGCCGTGTTCTTTGATAAAATTTGTTATCGCCTTCCATTTTTCTATATGCGCATCCGAGTATAATCCCGCACAGCCGGGAGTAATGCGCCCTTCAGGGGATACAGCTGTAGCTTCCTGGATAATCAATCCTGCGCCACCTACGGCACGACTGCCCAGATGAACCAGGTGCCAATCATTAGCAAAGCCATCTACGGAGCTATATTGGCACATCGGAGAAACAACGATCCTGTTTTTAAACGTAATGTCTTTGATGGTCAGCGGAGCAAAAAGCATCGACATAAATAATGATTTAAAGAAGGCTGCAATTTACTGCATGTGGTATCATGAATTGTTCATCGGTTGTTCATTTCTTCTCTTCCAATAGTATGTTGCTAATGAAAAAAAATACAGACCGCAATACTGGTTTACTCCAATAAAACCAGAAGCAATTTATCTTTTCCGGGTGAAAACTACTTGTCGGGAGATATCATAACGACCAATGCATTATATGAATTATTCTTCCAGGAAATTGAGATCTTTTCCAAAAGTCTCGTTGGTATATAGCACCGCAACAAATCCGATCAACATGATAATGACACCTGTGACCCATGCGCCGGTAATGTAATTGGAAAAAATATGCGGACTCCGCAAGAACTGGAACAATAAAAGTATCAGCGGAAGGCAACCTCTTACAAAATTAGGAATGGAGATCGCCGCTGTGGCTCTCAGGTTGGTGCCGAATTGCTCTGCACTCATCGTAATATATAAAACAGAAATGCCCGAACCGAAACCCAATCCCATACAAAGCAGGTACATATTAAACGCAGTGCCGCCGCCTTTCAGTACAAAAAATAAAAGAATAAAAACGGAAGTGATCACATAAAAGATCAGCAATGTTTTCTTCCTGCTCTTAATATAATTACTGATAAATCCTGCGCCCATATCGCCCACTGCCAGCGCTGCATATTGCAACATCAATGCTGTTGGCTGATCAAAATCTTTAATGCCAAACCGTGTTGCAAATTCGTCGGCAAAAGTGATCAGCACGCCAATGATATACCATACTGGCAAACCGATCAAAATACCACGGACATAACGAAGCAAACGGCTACGATCATTCAGCAGCATCCAGAAATTTCCAAGCTGCACGTTGCTTTGTCTTACGGTATCATACATACCGCTCTCCAGCACACTCACCCGAAGAAATAACAAAGCAATTCCCATTCCGCCGCCGATGAAATAACAAAGTCTCCAATCGTTTCCACTGAGTTTATATACGATATAAGCTGTAATAGTTCCCATCACTCCGCTGGTAGCAATGATAGCAGCGGCCAGTCCTCGTTTTTCTTTTGGCAGCAATTCACCGGTCAGTGTAATGCTGGCGCCTAATTCGCCTGCTAAACCAAGGCCGGCAATAAAACGAAGCCATAGATATTGATCCACATTTTTTACCAACCCGTTGGCAATGGTGGCAAATGAATACAGGAGAATGGAACCGAACAATACACTCTTTCTTCCTCTCTTATCTCCCAATATGCCCCAGATAATACCGCCAATCGTAAGCCCGATCATTTGCCAACTGATGATATGCTCGCCGATATCTTTCATAGCCTGATCAGCAACACCCAGGTCGCTGAAACTTGTCTTTCTGACAATATTAAAAAGCAGCAGGTCGTAGATATCAACAAAAAACCCTAAAGCTCCTACTATGACAGGTAGAGAAAATATGCTGTACTGTTTTTGTTGCATAGACAGTGAAAATATTAATTTTCGGGCAAGGTTGTAAATGGCCGCAAATGGCAGTCATTGGCCTCTAATTGCTGGGGTTTATTGTGAAATCCTTGTTTCATGAAAGAGGTTTTGTTCGGATCATGTTCGGGTCAGCTTCGGAAAACTTCCTAAAGATTTCTGAATGAAGGTTGAGCCACCAGGCCAAAACTCCGAATATGGTACGACGAAATGTCAGAGAAGAGACGAAGAAATCAGAAAGAAATACCATTTTCTTCTTTATAGAAAAAAACTATGCACCCGGATATTTGTTGCATGGCTAAATCGATCGCTTCAGCACTTCTGATCTGCCCAATTATCTTTTCATGTGGACAAAACCCAAAACCGGTTCAACCTGATTTAAATGGAAATGAAATTTTATTTATGCCGTCGCTTAGTTATCTTTCTTATTTAATTCAAGCAACGTGGCAACACAAAATACTGAAGAAGGCTTAAAACGTGTGATTGGTGTGCCGGGACTAACACTTACTATTATATCAGGTGTTATAGGTGCCGGTATTTTTGTACTTCCGGCGATAGTTGGTACTGCGTTGGGGGCATTTGGCGTATTCGGTTATATATTTTGCAGCATCATGCTCGCTGCTATCATGCTTTGCTACGCAGAAATAGGAAGCCGTGTTACAACAAGTGGTGGTTCCTACGCCTATGTGGAGGAAGCATTCGGCAATTTTCCCGGGTACATTGTCAACTGGTTATATTTTTTTGGATGGGGTGTTATTGGCAGTGCGGCGCTGATGAACATCATAGCTGATTCATTAGCGGTCCTGTTCCCATCGTTCGCTGATCCGCTGATACGTGGTATTCTTTTTTTTTCACTGATGGGTTTCATGATCCTGATAAATATTGTTGGCGCCAAACAGACTGTTGGTGTTGTAAAAGCGATCACGATCATCAAATTACTTCCCTTGCTTGGCATCATCATATTCGGTTTCACATATGTGAGATCATCTAACCTGCATTGGGAGCATTTACCTTCTCTTGGTACATTCAGCAACACTTTACTCATTTTGTTTTTTGCATTTGCAGGATTTGAAACATCACTGGGAGCCAGCGGGGAAATTAAAAACCCTAAACGTACAGTGCCACTTAGCATTTGTATAGGAGGTTTAATGGTTTTGATTATATATATGTTGTTGCAGACAGTCACACAGGGTGCATTAGGTCAGCAAATTCCCTTATTCAAAAATGCTCCTTTAGCAGCAGTAGCTGAAAAGATCATTGGGCCGGTGGGCGCAACCATCCTGTTGATTTGCGCCGCCATTTCCAGTTTTGGAAATGTAACATTGGATCTGCTTTGTACGCCGAGGTCTTTGTTTGCAGGCGCTAATGATGGTTTGTTCCCAAAATATCTTGGAAAGGTGCATCCGAAGTTTGCTACACCATACCTGGCAGTGATAACTTACGGCACGCTGATCTTTATTTTTTCAATTTCCGGAGGCTTCAAACAATTAGCTATTTTGGCCAGCGCCACCATCCTGATCGTTTACCTTGCTGTTATTTTAGCAACAATGAAATTGAGAACGAATAATATTGAAGCAAATAAAAAAATGTTCAAAGCCCCCGGCGGATGGATCACTCCTCTGATCGGAGTTGCATCGATTGTCTGGCTATTAGCCAGTTTAGGAAAATGGGAAATTCTTTCAACACTCCTATTCATTGCTGTTGTATGTTTCATCTATTTTATTACAAAGTGGATCAAGCCAAAAATAAAACCATCGGCAGC
>DASZXQ010000066.1:0-4186 GCA_035545755.1 Chitinophagaceae bacterium
ACCATTTAACTGTTATGACCAGACCTTCTCTACCTCAGGGCACCAGGGATTTCGGGCCGGATGTTGTCCGCAAGCGGAATTTTATTTTCAACACTATCAGAAATGTTGTTGAACGATACGGATTTCAACCTTTGGAAACTCCGGCAATGGAAAACATTGAAACGTTGATGGGAAAATACGGCGAGGAAGGAGATAAACTGATCTTTAGAATTCTGAATAACGGATTGGAAAATCCTTCCAAACATGATCAGGCAAGAAAAGATTTTGAAAAAATTCTGGAAGGGAAGAATGTACCCGGAATTACTGAAAGAGCATTAAGATACGATCTCACCATTCCCTTTGCCCGTTATGTGGCAATGAATCACAAGCAACTTACTTTTCCATTCAAGCGTTACCAGATCCAGCCGGTGTGGAGAGCGGATCGTCCGCAAAAAGGAAGATACCGGGAGTTTTACCAATGCGACGCCGATGTGGTGGGAAGTGATTCCTTGTTGAATGAAATGGAATTGGCTGATATCTATCTTGAGGTATTTATTCAATTAGGAATTACAAATTATGAATTACGGATTAATCACAGGAAAATCCTGACGGCATTAGCGGAATTATGCGGCGGCGCAGAAAGAATGAACGACATCGCTATTGCAATTGATAAATTGGATAAGATCGGTTTGGAAAAAGTAAAAGAAGAATTAAATAAGAAAGGATTTACTCAACAACAAACAACTATTATTGAAAATTATCTTTCTGTTTCCGGGACAAATGAAGAAAAGCTTTCCAAAATAAAATCGCTTTTAAATAAGAATGACACCGGGGAAAAAGGAATTACAGAACTTGAATACCTGGTCGCCAACTCACGACCTGCCTTGGGGGCAGGCAGGCTCACGACTCACGACTCACCTCTCATTACTCATCACTCATCACTCACAATTGATTTCACCCTGGCCCGCGGATTGAATTATTACACCGGAATTATTTTCGAAGCCAAAGCAAAAGAAGTAAACATTGGCAGCATCGGCGGTGGCGGACGTTATGATGATCTCACCGGTTTGTTTGGCGTACCGGGCATTCCGGGTGTCGGCATTTCATTCGGCGTAGATCGTATCTATGACGTCATGGAAGAGTTGGATCTTTTTCCCGCAAGCCTGCAGATCAGCACGCAGGTATTGTTTTTTAATCTTGGAGAAAAAGAAAGTAATGATTCATTTGCCCTGATGCAGCAGTTGCGCCAGAAAAATATTCGCTGTGAACTCTACCATGAAAAAGCGAAATTTGATAAGCAATTCAAATATGCGGAGAAAAAAAACATACCGTATATCATCATTATCGGTGAAGAAGAAATAAAGAATAAAAATTGCAAGATCAAAAATCTTGCAACGGGAAAACAGCAGGAGCTATCCTGGAATGATCTTTCAGAATTTTCTTTTACATGACATTTAAATAAAATCTCAGATGAAAAAAATCTTATTAAGCATCGCAGTCATCACATCGCTTACAGCAATCATCAGCTCCTGCAAGAAAAAAGATACAACCGGTTTGCTGATACCAAAAGACGCTGCACTGGCGGTGCATTTTAATGCCGCATCCTTTTCTTCTAAATTAAGCTGGGACGATATAAAATCCACAAGCTGGTTTCAGAAAATGCAATCTGAAAATCATGATAGTTTAGCTCAACAATTCCTGGCAGACCCTTCCGTCAGTGGGATGGACCTGAAATCAGATGTCGTGTATTTCATAAAAATGAGAACGAATGGCGCATACTTCGTAATTGACGGCAAACTGAAAGATGATGCTGCATTTGCTGCCTACTGTAAAAAAATATTTCCCGGAGGAGCACAATCGCAGAAAGGTGCATTTTCTTCTATCAGTAGAAATAATAACAGCGCTGTAACATGGAATAAAGAGCGGTTTGCCTTTGTGGTAAACACTCCTGTAATGATGTGGAACCGCAGCCTGGAAAACCAAAACCCCGTTGAAGATCAAAAAACAATCAATGCAGACAGCCTGAAAAACTATGGCAAGGATGTGTTGAGTCTTTCCAACACACAAACATTGGGCACAGATGATCGTTTTGCATCATTAATAAGCGAACCGGGCGATGTTCATCTTTGGATGGACCTGGAAAAAATGTATGCCGGCAATAACATGATGGGCCAAATGTTGTCAATGATGAAGGTGAGTACATTTTTTGAAGGAAATAAATATGCAATGACGCTGAATTTTGACAATGGAAAAATAACGGTGAAAGGAAAACATTACCAGGGTGAAGAAATGACTAAGCTGCTGAAAAAATATCCGCCAAAAGCGATGGATGCTTCATTGATCAGACGTTTACCCGCAGAGAATGTGATGGCTGCCTTTGTAATGAACTTTCAGCCGGAAGCAATTAATGAAACATTGAAAACTATCGGCATGGATGGAATGATCAATCTTTTATTAGGAAAAGCGAATCTGACTTTGGATGATGTTATAAAAGCCAATAGAGGCCAAATGCTTTTCGCATTTACCGGTGTTGATACAAAAAATGTAGTTGATACAGTAAGTGCAGGAGCTAATAAAAAACCGATGACCTTTACTCATGCCAGCAGGTTACCAAAATTCATTTTTGCCGATGCTATCAATAATAAAGAAGCATTTGATAAATTGTTGGACCTTTTAAAAGAAAATACCGATAAACTTGGAAGCTCAACTTCAGGTTATACGTTTCGTGTGAAAGATGATTGGTTTGCTGCCGGCGATTCAGTTAATGTTTCCGCATTTTTATCCGGCACTTCCAATGCAGTGCCATTTGCCGATCGTATAAGCGGACATCCGTTCGGTGGCTATATTGACTTTCAAAAAATCATTGGTCACCTTGAAGAAAAAAACGCAGACAGCAGCAGGGCTGCAGTTCTTAGCGCTTCAAAAAATATGTGGCAGGATATGGTACTGACCGGAGGAGATTTCACTGGTGGTGCGGTAACATTTTCCATGGAAGTGAACCTCGTAAATAAAAATACAAATAGCCTGAAACAACTGAATACGTACATGGACCAGGTTGCTGCAGCATATAAAGATCGTTTCGCTTTTAATAAAGAGATGCCGGATTCGATAAAAATCAAGATTGAGGATATAAAATAAAAAGTAAACTCGGCATCGAAACAGTTATTGAAATTTTCCGGATCTATTTTACTGATCATGCAATTGGAAATTCACAACCTATTACCACAGTATTTTGATGAAAGTAAAAAAAAGCTTTCTGAAATATGGGGTAAGGAACTGGTCTTTCAAAAAGGTGAATACATAAAGATCCTGGCTCCTTCAGGCAGCGGCAAAACTTCTTTCATTCACTTTTTATATGGAATGAGAAAAGATCATTCCGGAGCTATTTTATTTAATGGGAAAAATATCAGCAGCTACACTTCGGAAGAATTTGCAGAATGCAGAAAGAACCAAATGAGTATCATTTTCCAGGACATGCGTCTTTTCTCCAAACGATCCGTTTGGGAAAATATCGAGATCAAAAGGCAGTTGAACCCGTTTCATCCTGTAGAAAAAATTGGTGAAATGGCAGAACGGTTGGGCATCGGCGATAAACTCCAATCAAAATGTGAGACTTGTTCCTATGGTGAACAGCAGCGGGTCAGCATCATTCGCTCATTGATGCAACCTTTTGATTTTTTATTAATGGATGAACCATTCAGTCACCTGGATGATTCTAATTCACAAAAAGCGATGGAGTTGATCCTGGAAGAAAGCCGGAACAGAGAAGCAGCGATCATTTTTGCAAACCTGGAACGGGTAGACTATTTTCCTTTTACCAGGTTGCTTCATTTATAAACGCATGAGCGTATCATTTAAGATCATAAAGCCCTTATTGCAAGCCGGGAGCGGAAAATTTTCCCGCTGGTTTTCTTTTATCGGGATGGGAATAGGCGTTTTGCTCTTGCTTTGTTCCATTCAAATGTTCATCAACATCCGGCAATTGCTGAAAGAAAAATCCGCACCCAAAAACGGTTTTGACTACATCGCAGTAACCAGGAAAGTGACTAATGAAACCATGGGACAAACGGAAAAAAATCTTTTCACCGAATCCGATATTGCTGATCTGAGATCCCAATCGTTTGTTCAGGATGTAGCGCCGCTGGTAGCTACAGATTTCAAATTGGAATTGAGCGGCGGCACGATCCTGCCTTTCAGAACTGATCTG
>DASZXQ010000067.1:0-3835 GCA_035545755.1 Chitinophagaceae bacterium
CGAATTGATGTTCTTCCGGAGTTGTCTTGCCCATGCAATCAATTTGTCAGCTGTATAATGTTCCAGACCTTTAAAATTTTTTTGTACATCAACGATGGCATAAAAATTTCCACCATATGCAACATCAATAACCAATTCGCCAAGCTCAGGACAATCAGCAGTCAATTCAGTAGAATGAAGAAATGATTTTACATTGGTAAGCTTCACACTTTTACACTTACCATTCTCCATTGCATATTCAATATTGACTAACCCGGCAGGAGCTTCCATTTTTACCACACCTGGAGTTTTCGGTTTGAGTAATTCTTCTTCAATTGCAATGGTGATCGTTCCAATAGTTCCATGTCCGCACATGGGCAGACAGCCGCTCGTCTCGATGAACAAAACAGCGATATCATTGTTCTCATCATGCGGAGGATAGAGGATGCTTCCGCTCATCATGTCGTGTCCACGAGGTTCAAACATTAAACCCGTTCTTATCCAATCAAATTCCCTGATAAAATGTTGTCGCTTTTCGCTCATGTTTTTTCCCTGTAGTGCCGGGCCACCTTCTTTTACCAGTCTGACAGGATTCCCGCAGGTGTGAGCATCTATGCAATAAAAAATATGTTTCATTCTTTTATTAGACGAGGAAGTGTTGATTCCAACAACAAGGTAAAAATAAAACTGTTACCGATGATCGGTAACAGCTAAAATAAAATGGAATGATTTCAATTCTCAGATCAGTGCGCCGGACAAAGAAGATTTAGCGGCGCTCTTTTCTTCATTATACTTTTTTGCCGCTTCAATAAAATGAACAAACAAAGGTGCCGGCTTTTCTACCGTACTTTTCAGTTCGGGGTGATATTGCACACCAATGAAAAATGGATGATCCGGCAATTCAATTATCTCGACAAGGTTGGAACCCGGATTTTTTCCACTCGCCACCATACCTGCTTTTTCAAACTGATCAAGATATTTATTATTGAATTCCCAGCGGTGACGATGGCGTTCGCTGATAGAATCTTTCTCATAAATTCTATAGGCAAGTGTACCGGGCTTTATATCACAGGTGTAAGATCCCAACCGCATGGTGCCTCCTTTTGCAGTGATCTTCTTCTGTTCTTCCATCAGGTCAATCACCGGATCGGGAGTATCGGGATTCATTTCCGTAGAATGAGCATTTTTCAATCCTAAAATATCTCTTGCATATTCAATGACTGCCATCTGCATTCCGAGACAAATACCAAAAAAGGGCAACCCGTTTTCCCTTGCGTATTTCACAGCAGTTATTTTTCCTTCCACACCACGATGGCCAAAACCGGGTGCTACCAGTAATCCATCGAGGCCGTCCAGTTTTTCAGCAACATTATCTTCGGTAATAAATTCACTATGCACATTCATTACCTGTACCTGGCATTCGTTTACAGCGCCGGCATGAATGAAAGATTCGAGAATAGATTTGTAAGCATCCTGCAATTCAAGATACTTACCGATCAACCCAATGGTCACTTTGCCTTTCGGATAATTCAATTTATCGAGAAATTCTTTCCATTTAGTCAGTTCTGGTTCGTTATAATCAGCAATGTCCAGTTTCTTCAAACAAATGAGATCCAACTTTTCTCTCATCATCGCCAGCGGAACTTCATAAATGGTAGGCGCATCTGCAGCCTCGATAACCGCTTCCTGTTTTACGTTGCAGAACAAAGCAATTTTTCTACGCAGGTCAGGCGTCAATGGTTTTTCCGTGCGACAAACAATAACATCGGGATGCACGCCTTCCTGGCTCAGCATTTTGACGCTATGCTGAGTAGGTTTTGTTTTTAATTCTTTAGCAGCTTTTAAATACGGAATCAATGTCAGATGCACAATAACTGTATCTTCTTCCGGCAATTCCCATTGCAATTGACGAACCGCTTCTACAAATGGCAAACTTTCAATATCACCAACCGTTCCGCCGATCTCGGTGATCACTACATCATATTGCCCGGTTTGTCCTAATTCCAGCATCCTTCTTTTTATCTCGTCGGTAATATGCGGAACCACCTGCACTGTTTTTCCTAAGTATGCGCCTTCTCTTTCTTTATTGATTACAGTTTGATAAATGCGTCCTGTTGTAACATTGTTGGCTTGCGAAGTGTAAATATTAAGGAAACGTTCATAGTGACCGAGATCAAGATCCGTTTCAGCGCCGTCTTCCGTTACATAACATTCGCCGTGCTCATAAGGATTCAATGTTCCCGGATCAACATTGATATACGGGTCAAATTTTTGAATAGTTACCCGCAAGCCTCTTGCCTGCAGCAATTTTGCCAATGATGCAGCAATGATGCCTTTACCTAATGAAGAGGTCACACCACCTGTAACAAAAATATACTTCGCCATGTCTTTCCTTTACTCCATCAGGAGTTGTAATTTTTAAAAAATATTTTTGGTACAAGCTTCATAACATAACTCAACTTCTGTAGTCACTCACTTGTACTGTGCCTACCGATAGTTATCGGTACTACTCAACAATAAAATAACTGAAAAATTACCCAGCCATTTGACCAGCGGAAAGGAAAATAAATAATTTCCGGGAGGTCATACAAAGCTACGGCAATTTCTGTTATCAGAAAATTCTAAGCCGGCATTGTGGAAAAAAGCTTTTACATTAGAACTTCCAAAACAACCAAAAATGAAAAGATTGAATTATTTCCTGCTGTTTCTGGCCATTGGTCTTCAGGCTTCTGCCCAAAAAACATATATCTGGTGCGGCACTTTGATCGACGGCATTTCTAACGAGCCAAAAAAGAACATGACGATCGTTATTGAGAAAAATAAGATAACTGCAGTGCAAAACGGTTTTGCTATTGCCGGTGCTGGCGATAAAACCATTGATCTGAAAACAAAAACCGTTACTCCAGGCTGGATTGATGCCCATGTGCATTTATCCCATGAAACTAATCCTAATAATTATCTCGAACGGTTTCAGTTGAATGATGTTGATTATGCATACAGAAGTGTTGTGTATGCTAAACGGACGCTGATGGCCGGGTTTACTACAGTGAGGGATGCCGGAGGTTCTGTTGTAATATCATTAAAAAAAGCGATCAACCAGGGTTTGATAGAAGGCCCACGTATTTATGCAGCAGGCACTCCGATCGGTTCTACTGGTTCTCACACCGATCCGACAAATGGATACCGAAGCGACCTGATGGGCGATCCGGGACCTAAAGTTGGTATCGCTAATGGTGTAGATGAATGTATGAAAGCAGTTCGTCAACGATACAAAGAAGGTTCCGATGTTATAAAGATCATGGCAACGGGCGGCGTATTGGATGTATCCACTAACAGCAGCGGAGTCCAATTCACGGAGGAAGAAATGAAAGCGATAGTGCAAACCGCGGCTGATTATGGATTAAAAGTAATGGCCCATGCCCACGGCGCTGAAGGGATCAAAAGAGCTTTACGTGCCGGAGTGATCTCCATCGAACATGGAACTTTTATGGATGATGAATGCATTGAGTTATTCAAAAAAACCGGGGCCTGGTATGTACCTACTATTATTGCCGGCAAGTCAGTAGCTGATTCTGCTAAGATCCCGAATTACTATCCGCCGGTTGTAGCAAAAAAAGCGATAGAAGTTGGGCCAAAAATACAAGCCACTTTTGCAAAAGCATACAAAACCGGAGTGAAGATTGCATTTGGAACTGACGCCGGTGTGTATCAGCATGGAAAAAACTGGATGGAGTTTACTTACATGATCGAAGCAGGCATGACTCCTATGGATGCTATCAAAGCTGCCACTATCAGCGCCGCAGAATTGCTTGGCATCAAAGATCAGTTAGGAAGTATTGAAGCAGGAAAAATTGCA
>DASZXQ010000068.1:0-2070 GCA_035545755.1 Chitinophagaceae bacterium
GTACTGTATGCCAAAACCTAACATTCCAATCATCTTCTATAAAGTCGCCAACTATAACACCTCCTTCTTCTTCAATATTTCCGGATAATAAAGCAGCCCAGCACCAGTGTAACTTGCCATCATCGCCTTCATAATAATCAGAGCGACAGCCTAATGTAGTCCAACCCTTACCATCGCTAACCCAAACTGTCTCTAAAGTTTCTGGCAAACGGTCGTCAACGGAAACCCATCCGCTAACATTCGGTTTTGGGCAAGTGGGGCTGACGGAATTACCGTCAGCATTTGTACTGCTATCATCAGTGGTTCGGGCTTGGAATTCTTTATTCATCTTTTTGGTTTTAATTTGAGCATTTGTAATTCTTTTTGGCTGACGTTTCGAGCGGAAGGAATGCTATTCCCCACCTGCCCAAAGCCGCCGGAACGTTTTATAGAGTTAAGTAATTGTTTATGAATTTTGGATTGTGGAAAAATGCTATTACCCGATTCTAAAATGGATAACATTTCTTTACCCACTTCTTCAAGCCTTTTAATGATAGCTTCTTTTTCTGAAAGCTGTTGTCGGAGTTGTTCAAAATTGCCTGCCGTATAACCATATTCAACCGGTATTCCATTTTCTAATCTTCTTAATAGACTTGACGGGCCATAACCATCTTCATCGCAATGGGCATCCCAATGAGATTGAATTTCCTCTGCTGCTGCAATCATTACTGTTTTTAATTTTTCCACTTCTTCATCACGAAGAAAATAACCAAATTCAGCCGCCTCGGTTAGATCATCATTAGCCGGATATTTCTTTTCAATTTTTGCTTTTACTTCCTGTGTCATAAATTATCTTTTGTAAAAAATGTTTTTATTCGTTCAAGGGTTGTTTCATCATCAAAAGGATAACAGGTTTCTTCCCATAAGATATATTCAGCTTCTTCTTCGGTAATATCAGGTTTGTAAGTTTTCATTACTTCCAGCCAAGACATTTTACCGTCAATATCTTCAACCTTTAAGTCTTGTGTCATGGGTTATTGTTTTGGTGGTTGGGGTAATGGCATCCAATGAGTGGGTTTTTTTAAATTATAGTCTGCATCTTTCCATTCTGTTTGTTTATATGATTTGCCGATAGTAATTGATGCGAGATGCGCTATTTCAATCATATCCCAATAGCCACCTTCTTTTTTATCTTTTTCAAGTTTCCAATAAATCAAAACAGGCACATCATAATCTGGTAATAATTGTTCAACGTTTATCCATTTTTCCATACTATTTATTTAGTTGTTGAAGTTGATTTTTTTCTTTTCACCGGCTTTAATTGTACTGAGAAATCATCAAATATCTGAATGGATTTCCCGCTATTTAACAATGGCAATAATTCCTTAATGGTTTCTCGTAAAAATTCATTCATCACCATTGCTATATCATCAACGTGCTTTGCGTGCAATTCTCCCAAAGAATTATAACCATATTTTTCATTTCCAACCATTCGTCTAAGTAAAAACATCTTTGAATTTTCCATAAACAATATTTATTTATTTAGTTGTTGAAGTTTTCACATTGTACCGTCTTTAAAGTCTGTGTTTTTTTCAAACTTCAAATCACCAGAGTTTCTACCAAGAACAGCATCCACTTCTGTCCTAAACACTTCTACTCTCGTTACTTCGCCCTCACGAAATAAATCAGCGGCAACCGATGCCCGTGCCTCTAATTCACTTTGGGTTAATTCTTGAAAAAAGGAAGCGTCATCATTTGAAATAATTTTTGCCTTATGGTCTAAATCAAAAACCGATGAAAATGGTAAAAATTTTGATTGTTCGAACACTTCAAATATTTCACCGATCCTGTCAGAATACCATGCTTCTGGGTCGCTGCATTTTAAAATTTTTGCTTTAAGCATAAACAATATTTATTTAGTTAGTTGTTGAAGTAGCTCAGGGGTTTCGTATAGGTTTCCGATTACCTCAATATCCCTTAATATATCATACCAATCAGATCCATATAAATCAATAATAAAACCAGCATCCATCCATTTAATAACTCCGGTATGTTCTATACCTCTTTTACCAATAGGTACATTAACAATAT
>DASZXQ010000069.1:0-52049 GCA_035545755.1 Chitinophagaceae bacterium
GAAAAAAGAAATGATATAAGAAGCGCTGCAGGTTGCCAGCAAGGGAAGCAAGGCATTTGATTGGCCTGTTGTTTCCAATGCAAAAATAATAGAAGTAATAAATGCCCTTGATGCTCCTGCAAACATCGCTGACATTCCAACCAAAGCCGCCAATGGGATAGTGATACCGGCGGATGGAAATAAATTGATCGCTAATTGTCCCAATAAAGCTCCGGTGGCGCCACCGATTGTCAATAATGGTGCTAATGTTCCTCCCGATGTACCGCTACCCAATGCAATGGCCCATGATAAAAATTTGGAGAGGCATAATGAAAGTACGATCTGCATGGACAAGCTCCCGGCAAGAACATCAGTGATATTATTATATCCTACACCTAATGTTCGTGGTGCAAAATACCCGATGATACCAACGGCTAATCCGCCAATGGCGGGCCACCACATCCAATGAATGGGAAGTTTTTCAAAACTATCTTCAATGAAATAAACAATCCTTGTAACGAACACGGAGATCAAGCCAATAATAATTCCTATTCCACTGTAACCTGCAATCGCAATATTCGACGGTGTTTCGATCACATGACCTGTTCCAAAAACAGGCGCTTGTCCAAACAATAAGTAATGCCCTGCTGCGCCTGTGATGCAGGCGAGACTTACCGGGATGATAGATCTTGGAGAGAACTCAAACAACAATAATTCAATGGCTAAAAAAATAGCAGCAATAGGGCTTCCGAAAATCGCTGACATGCCTGCAGCAGCTCCCGCAGTTAATAATATTTTTCTTTCGTGTGCAGTGATCTTTAATAATTGACCAATTGTGGAACCCAATGCTCCTCCGGTTGCGATGATTGGTCCTTCGGCACCGAATGGCCCGCCGGTTCCAATGGAGATAGCAGATGATATGGGTTTTAAATAAGTGATCGTAGGTTTGATCTTACTTTGGTTGGTCAGGATTTGTTCCATCGCTTCCGGAATGCCATGTCCACGAATGGCTTTGGAACCATACAAGGCCATCAATCCTACAATGAGGCCACCAATTACCGGGATCACGATCACCCAAATACCTAAATAATTATCTGCAGGACTTACGGCTGAAAAAGAAAAATTACCGTAGAATGAAATGTGAGTAAAGAGGTTGATCAGGTAAACCAATCCTTTTGCGATAAAACTTACCACCGCAGCGATCAGCACTGCCAATGCAGCAATAAGCAACAACCGGTTCTTATTGGAAACAGATGCCGGTTTAATTTCTTCTGCTTCTAAAGTGGGATCTAATGCAATAGAAATAGGAATTTTCCTTTGAGTTAATTTGTGTGTCATGATGTAAGTGTGGTCTTCAATACAATATATCCCCGGGGAAGCTGTCCCGTAGTGCGGAATATTGTTTTCGTTTCAAATCTTGCGCTGCAAAGGTAAGGCATTACGGATTTGAATAATGATAAGCATCTTTCCCGCCTGTAATTATACTTTGGGTAAAATACAGATTTATAGAAAAGACCTTAATTTGTGCGACCTTTTTTATTACATATTAAAATCTTCATTACTTCAACAAATTTTTATGAACAAGTTTTTTTTGTCGTTCGCATTTTGCTTATTGGTAGTAATGGCTACTGCACAACAAAATGTGCTCACTACTAAAGATTATGAACATGCAGAAAGTTTTATGTCTTACAACACTCAACCTTATATTGACAGAGGTAGTGTGCAACCTAACTGGTTACCTGGTGATAAATTCTGGTACCGGGTATTGACAGCTCAGGGTAGCGAATTTATTTTGGTTGATCCGGTGAAGGGAACTCGAACTCCTGCTTTCGATCAGCAAAAATTAGCAACTGCATTGTCAGCCGCCAGCGGAAAAAATTATTCTGCATGGATGTTGCCCTTCCAGTTTTTCAATTATGCTTCTGATGGAAAATCGATCAACTTCCGTGCTGATGGACAAACTTGGAACTGCGATCTTAAAACGTATGCTGTTACTAAAGCAATTGCTGATGACGGAAATGCTGAAGGAGACCGTCGCGGATTTGGACAAAGAGGCGGCTTCGGTCGTGGTGGAAGAGGTAATGAAGTAATGTCGCCGGATGGAAGCAAAGCTGCATTCATCAAAGATTATAATTTATGGGTTCGTGATACAAAAACGAATCAACAAACGCAACTGACCACTGATGGCGTCAAAGATTTTGGTTACGCTACTGATAATGCCGGATGGACCACCAGTGATCGTCCTACTATTCGCTGGTCACCTGATTCAAAAAAAATTGCTACCTACAAGCAGGATCAACGCAATGTTGGTAACATGTATCTTGTCAGTACCAATGTAGGCCATCCTACATTGCGTGAATGGAAATATCCTTTTCCGGGTGATAAAGACATACCGATGATACAGCGTTGTGTGATCAATGTGGATGAACCGAAAGTGATCTTTTTCAAAATGCCGATGGATCCGCACCGTGCTACACTCAGCGATAATATTTCCAGCAGCGGCACTTTTGATGATGTGGATTGGAGTGATGATGAATCGGAACTCGCTTTCGTTTCCACTTCAAGAGATCATAAGCAGGAAAAATTCCGCATTGCCAATACTGCCACTGGTGAAATAAGAGATGTATTTGAAGAAGATGTTCCCACACAATATGAATCCGGCCAGGGTGCCATCAACTGGAGATATTTATCAAAGACTCACGAGATCATCTGGTATTCTGAAAGAGATGATTGGGGGCATTTATATTTATATGATGCAACAACAGGAAAATTAAAGAACCAGATCACCAAAGGGAATTGGGTAGTGACCCGTATGATCAAAGTGGATGAAAAAAACCGGGTGATCTATTTTATTGCAGATGGTTTGCAGGCAGAGAATCCATACTTCAGTTCGTTTTGCAAAGTTGATTTTGACGGAAAAAATTTTAAAGTTCTGACACCTGATGGCGGGACACATCAAATCACTTTATCTCCTTCTGATAATTATTTTATCGACAATTATTCCAAACCTGATGTGCCGAACACAATAGTGCTTCGTGATATGAATGGAAAGCAAATTGCAGAATTAGAAAAAACAGATGTATCACGGCTGAAAGCCGCCGGGTGGAAACCTCCCGTTCCGATCACCGTGAAAGCTCATGATGGCAAAACTGACATTTACGGGTTGATGTTTGTTCCCACTAATCTTGATCCAAATAAAAAATATCCTATCATCGATTATATCTATCCCGGCCCGCAGGGTGGAAGTATCGGCGGCAACTGGGGATTCAGTGCATCAAGAGGAGACAACCAGGCATTGGCAGAATTGGGATTTGTTGTAGTGGCGATCGAAGGCACCGGCAATCCAAATCGTTCCAAGAGTTTTCATGACATGTATTATCCCAACATGAGCGAGAATACATTGCCTGACCAGGTCACCGGCATTCGTCAATTAGCAGCAAGATATTCTTACATCGATACAAGCCGTATAGGAATTTGGGGACATTCAGGCGGAGGCTTTGCAACGGCAGCAGCCATGTTTCGTTATCCTGATTTTTTTAAAGTGGGAATTTCAGAATCCGGTAATCATGACAACCGCAATTATGAAGATGACTGGGGTGAACGTTATATCGGCCTGCTTACCAAAAATGCTGATGGCACTGATAATTATACTGCACAGGCCAATGAAACCTATGCAAAAAATCTGAAAGGGAAATTGATGCTGGCTCATGGCATGATGGATAATAATGTGCCGCCAACTAATACCATGCTCGTGATCGAAGCTTTGGAAAAAGCCAATAAAGATTATGATTTGGTTATTTTCCCCAATAGTCCTCATGGTTATGGCGCTTATGCTCCGTATATGATGCGTCGCCGTTGGGATTATTTTGTAAAAAATCTATTGGGCGCTGAGCCGCCAAAGGAATACGAGATGCATAGCAATACCGACCCGAGAAATCCGGGTGGCGGAAGATTTGGAATGTAAAAAAATAATTCAGCGCTTTTTTCAATCGTGCCACGGTTCTAAAACCGTGGCATGATTATTTTAATTACAGGCAGTTTGTAACGATCCTGATCTATGGTTCATGAAGGCACGCACTACGACGAAACGGAGGAATGTATAGTGAGAGCAATTGTTGATATCACATAGGACTTCTTGGCTACACAAGGCGTACAGTGAAGAACACATGTGACTTGAAACTTTTATATCTTCGCTTTTTTAAAAAATGATCAATCTTTATTCCACAATAAAAAACAGCAATTTATTCTCTAAAATAGAGGTAAGCGAACTCTTGTTTGTGGAATATACCTGCATGCAGGAAGAAAATAAATTAGGTATCTGGTCAAACAATAACTACTTCGCATTTATATCTTCAGGCAAGAAAGCCTGGAAAACCATTTACAATACTTATGAAGTGAACGAAGGCGATATTCTATTTATAAAAAAAGGAGCCAATCTCACACACCAGTTTTTTGATGATACATTCTGCGCTGTCTTTGTTTTCATTCCGGATGATTTTATAAAAACCTTTCTGAAAAAAAATCCTTCATTTCTCAACGCTTCTCAAAAAGATCTTTCCGGCCAGGACGCAGTGTTGCGGGTAGAGCAGGATGAATTGCTGGAAAACTATTACCACTCGATCCGGTCCTATTTATCATTGTCACAAAAGCCTAATGAAAATCTTTTGATCCTTAAATTCGAAGAATTGCTTTTCAGCCTATTCAGCAACGAAAAGCATCGGGACCTGACTGATTATTTTATTTCGTTGTGCCAGGACCAGACCTATCATATGAGCAGGGTAATGGAAGAAAATTTTGCTTATAATCTCAAACTTGAAGATTATGCTCAGTTATGTCATATGAGTCTTTCAACTTTTAAAAAAACCTTCAAACAATATTACCATACTACTCCGGCAGCCTGGCTGCAACAAAAGAAACTGGAACTTGCCTATCGGCGTATACTGAACACGGATGTAACGATCAGCCAGGTTTCTCTTGAATGCGGTTTCGAGGATCCCTCTCATTTTATAAGAGTATTCAAACAAAAATACTATCTTACTCCACTACAATTCAGGCAAACACATTTGAAGAAGGTCAATGATGAAATTTAAACCGCAGAGTCGATTTATCTGACTTTTCAGACCATTCTTTTACATTCTTCCGCATCTACATTTGCAGCATAATTATTAACCAAAAAATTGTAACAAATGAAAAATGCAGAAGCAGTTTTATTAGTAAAATTCATGTCCACCCTCAGCCCGGAGGAATTGATGAAGACATGTGAAGAAGACCTGGAAATTTTCAGAAACGTACCCGGCCTTCTTCAGAAATATTATATCGCTGAAGAAACGACAGGAGCCATTAGCGGTTTCTATATGTTCGAAACTAAACAAGACAGGGCTGCGTTTTGGAAGTCGGAATTAGCAAAAAATATCCCCACGAGGTATGGAGGAATACCGGAATCATTCCGTGTAGAACTGTATGAAATGGCGATAGTGTTAAACGATGTACTGTTAGCCTGAGACAAAATGGATTTATCATTATGGCCGAGAGGATCATTGCCGGCCATAATGATGAACCGAGATCAATTATCTGAAATAAAAATTCAAATCAACAATTTAAAAGTATAGGCATGAAAAATTTAGAAAGTAACGGTAAGGTAAAAAAAATCACACAAAGCGATATTTCCGGGGATCTCCTGCAGCATCATCTGAGTTCTTTTCAGAACAACAATCTTGATGCGTTGATAGCCGATTACACGAACGAATCAGTGCTGATCACTCCGGATGCCAGCTATAAAGGGCCTGAGGAAATTAAATCCTTCTTTACCGATCTGTTCATTCATTTCCCAAAGCACCAATCAAATTTTGAATTGGATAAAATGGTTGTCAATGATGATCTGGTGTATATAACCTGGCATGCAGTGACACCAAGCTTAGAGGTGCCGTTTGCAACGGATACTTTTATCATAAAGAATGGTAAGATCCATCAGCAAACATTTGCAGGTCAACTCAAATTTCTCAATTGAGTATAAACTCGCCTTTTTTGTCCTTTTTCCAGCCATAGTTTCTTGAAAGGGGCTAAAAGAAACAATTGCAAATGCTCTGTAGCCCTTCAGGCTTACAGAGGTCATGCATCATTTGCAAAGCGAGTTTCTTTTTATGCAAATAAATAATAGTAAGTTATAAAAGTCATTAACCATTAAAAAAGGATTTATTATATGAAACATTTCCGGTTCACCATACTTGTTATCGTGCTGCTGTTATTCATTCCTTTATTCATGGTTGGAGAGTTGAGCAGAGCGGATAAACCCGGTAATAAGCATATACGTGTGCAGCAAGAAAAGCAGCATTCTCAGAAAAAAGAATCAGTGTATATTGAATTTCCTACACCATGGCCTTTCAACTAAGTTCGGCAGCAAGATAAGGGAACATCTGATTGTGCTGGCTTTGGTTAGTGTTCTTAGCAACGGTTCCGAAAGGGGCGTTGGGAAAATATGAATTGCAGCATTACTTAGATTGACGTAACGTCCTCTGGCAACACACATCGACACGGAGATACATTGCTGGGGAAAAAAATGAATTCACTACTGTTTTTCAATTGTGCCACGGCTTTAAAACCGTGGCACAATTATTTTGAAACAAACTATACGGCTTCGAATTTTAATTCACAAGCTTCTGAACATCCTTATAGCTCATTGCTTCCAATTCATCCTTAGTATAAACTTGTCCGTTTGCACGGCCAACAAGAGTAGTTCCTTTGATGATCACATAGCGATATAAAAATCCGGTGTAGTCAAAAAGGGAATACAAATTGATACTGCCTACATGCAGTTCCTGTGAGATAGGACCATACAGCGTTGCAGCTTCAGACACGGTCAACACAGAGGTGTCGCTCCCATTAGGAACACCTATATATGATAAAACAAGTCCGCTATCCAGTATTGGTGCCGTGAGGGAAGATGCATTGAGTGTTTCTTCATACAACGAATCGGAGTTGTTCAATGGAGTGTTCAATACGATCCATCCGGAATGGATAACACTATCCGGGCCGGCCGGGCCCACGGGACCTGTTGCGCCGGTAGCGCCTTTTTGACAACTCATTACAGCAATTGTTGCGATCACAGTAACTAAGAGAAGGATCTTCAAATTTTTCATAATGTGAATTTTTGGATTAAGAAAATAGGTGATGGCATTGGAAGGGACTATTAAACCAAGGTTTAAAAAAAAAGAGACATTGTAATAGATATAAAATTCTTTAATCTGAAGTAAGCAAAGAACTTGATTCCATTAATGATTGCGTTTATCGATTAAATGGAGGAACAATATGATTAATTGTGTTGTTGATCCGATAAAGGAGAAATATTCTGCATAGTTGTTAGCTTATTCGCATTGACATGGCCAGACGTCGAAGAAAAAATCAAATACAGCTGGAAAATTATTCTGAATAACTAAAATTATTAGGATCAATTTCTACTACGATAGAATACAAAATATCCCATTCATATCCTCTATCCATTTTAAATACACAATATTTGGATACTTACCCGGCGCTATATTGATGTCAAATAAGTTTTGATTTTTATTACCGTATTGGCTCCATGACAGTAACAGTATCTTTTTCGCTCTGTTATCGTATATGCCTGTTTTTCTTTTTACCAAAAGCAGTGGTCATAAAACAAAGCAGAAAAAAGAAAGAAACCTCATCTACCGTATTTGTAACATTTTCATGGCTCACAAAAGGCGAATTTTTGCTAAAAGATAAAACCGAATAAAATTATAATCTGTGCCACAATTCTAGACTACGGCATGGATAAATTTCATCTCAATTTATACCATATTCGCTGCTGAAAAGAACTGATCTTGGCGTATCTTTGCAGCCCTAAAAAATAGCTATTAATGATCAGCGTAAAGGATTTAAAACTGGCTTACGGAAAACGGGTTTTGTTTGAAGAAGTGAATCTCAATTTCACCAAAGGAAATTGTTATGGCGTCATTGGCGCCAACGGTGCCGGCAAAAGTACTTTTTTGAAGATATTGAGTAGCGAAATAGAACCGAACAAGGGAACAGTGACCATTACTCCCGGTGAACGATTAGCGGTTTTGAAACAAAACCAATTTGAATTCGATGAGCAAACTGTTTTGAATACGGTGATGATGGGTCATAGCAAATTGTGGTCTATCATGAAGGAGCGGGAACATATTTATGCGTTGGCAGATTTTACTGAAGAACATGGAATGAAGGCTGCAGAGTTGGAAAGCGAGTTTGGTGAAATGGGAGGGTATACGGCCGATAGTGATGCGGCTACTTTATTAAGTGAATTAGGTGTGAAAGAAGGATATCATAATTCGTTGATGAAAGATATTCCTTCTAATTTAAAAGTGCGGGTGTTGCTGGCTCAGGCTCTTTTCGGAAATCCCGATATTTTGTTGTTGGATGAGCCGACCAACGGATTGGATATTGAAACAATCAGTTGGCTGGAAAATTTCCTGGCCGATTATGAGAACATTGTTTTGGTAGTCAGCCATGATCGTCACTTCCTCGACGCAGTTTGTACACACGTGGCAGATGTCGATCGCCAGAAAATTAAAATCTTTACCGGCAACTATACGTTTTGGTATGAGAGTTCACAACTAATGGCTCGCCAGATCAATGACAAGAATAAAAAGATCGAAGAGAAACGGCAGGCTTTACTCGATTTCATTGCACGGTTTAGCGCTAACGCATCGAAGAGCAAGCAGGCTACCTCGAGAAAAAAGGCACTGGAAAAATTAAGCATTGAAGAAATAGAACCGAGTTACCGGAAATATCCCGGCATTATTTTTCAACCATTGCGTGAAGTGGGAAATCAAATTTTGAACGTGGAGAAATTGAGCAAGTCGGTTGATGGAAGAAAACTTTTCAGCAATGTTACGTTCACTGTGAACAAAGGAGATAAGATTGCATTCTTGAGCCAGGATCCGCTGGCAGTAACAGCTTTCTTTAATATCATAACGGCAGAAACGATGGCCGATAGCGGTTCATATGAATGGGGATCGACCGTTACTCATGCATATCTTCCGCAGGAAAACAGTCAATACTTTAACGGATCGATGAACCTGATGGATTGGCTTCGTCAGTATGTTCCTTCGCATGTGACAGATGCAGATGAACCCTTTCTTCGTGGTTTTTTGGGAAAGATGTTATTCAGCGGCGACGATGTGATGAAGAAAACAAATGTTTTGAGTGGAGGAGAAAAAGTGAGATGCATGATCAGCCGCATGATGCTGCAAAACCCCAATGTGATCTTGCTGGATCAGCCAACCAACCATCTAGACCTGGAAAGCATTCAAAGTTTCAATGAACAATGCACGGCATTCAAAGGGATTGTTTTATTGACCAGTCATGACCATACATTTATGCAAACAGTTGCAAATCGTATCATTGAACTTACGCCAAATGGCACTATTGACCGGCTGATGGAATTTGATGAATACCTAGCTGATGAAAGAGTGAAAGCATTGCGGGAAGAGATGTATAGCTAAAAGTTGATCGGCTCTACGATTGTACACCCTCATCCATAAGCATCTGTTTCTAAAACTGAATAAGTATATATCCCTGTTCTAGGAAAGTTGTTATGGCAGTAAGTCCTGAACTTGCCACTTTGGCTTCTGGTACCAATTTGTCCCATGCAATTTTGGCTTTCGTCATCGTTTGACCGCAAACATAAAATTCTGTTCCTGCATCATGCAGTTCTTTGATCAGTTCAAGATTTGGATTGTCAACCTTGAATTTTTTTTGATACAATTCATTTCCAAAAACACCATAGGTTGCCATTTTGCGAAGCACTACCACCACATGAATATTTTCTTTGGGCACTCCTTCGGCTGCATGAAGGTTGATCAGCGTAGCAATCGCTTCCAGCCATTCATTCAATGAATCCGGTTTTGAAGCATTTTCAGTCAGTTCGACCAACAATTTGTAATTGATCTTCGGATCAGGTTTTTGAGTAGCATCCGGCAACTCATAAACCCCGCCATAAGATTTGATGATGGGAAAAATTTTTGTTTGAGCCTGTGTTGCGACTTGCAAAAACAAAATGCAGAGCAGTGCAGTAGCGCTTTTCATTTTTTATTCGAAAATAAGATAACAGTACAAATCAATTATTCAAAATAAATAAAAGGTGATTTTCTTGTTTGTGCGGACAGGGTTCAACGTATGGAATTAAGGCTCTGTCGGATTTGTACATATAAGTTAATCTGTCAGTGGCCGCTTCATGGCGCTTAATCCTTTTTCTGTATTAAGCATTCCATAATTCACCAAACGATATTCAGGATCATGTAAAAGTTGCTGAAATTGCGGGGATAATAAACCATTCAGTTCAGCATTTCGGTGTTTGCTCATTTCTTTCGGACCGAAAGTATTCAGATCTGTCATGGCGCTCATTTCAGGCGTATCAAGGCCTACATGGATCACCAGTAATTTAATTCCTCCGGGCTTAGCTGTTTTTAATTTATACAACATCGTATCTCCTTTTTGTGCAGGAGGAGTGAAGTACCATCCTTCCACTTCGTTTTCATTATAATAACGGGAAATGGCAAGATGATATTCGGCAGCCAGTTTTTCAACGATGGCTCTTGTCTCCGGAGTCTGAACCGCCGCACTCATGTGATAATCGAGATAGTCAATTTTTAAACCAGCATGGATCGCTTTTTCAATTTGTGCCCGTAACTCCGTTTCTATCTCTGAAAGTTTTGGGTTATTTCCAAAAAGCAATGCCCGTGAAGGGAAAAATAATCCAACTGAATCAACTAATGACGGAACGACTTTTGCGCCTGCTACAGGCCCCCAGCGATATTGTTTCCACTCGGAATTCAACGTCAGGTGAATCCCGATCGAAGCATTGGGATATTTTTTTAAAATTTCAACGGCTTCGCTGAACCAGGGACAAGGAACCATTACAGAAGTGGAAACGGGTATTCCTGTTTCCAGAACTTTTTGTATGGCCATATTCACAGAATGGCACATGCCGATATCATCGCAACGAATCAGAATTTCTGTTTTGTCGTTTTGAGAAAATGCAATCGAAGAAAAAGATATAGCAATAATTAACAGACGGTATCTCATGATGTGGGGCTATTTAATTAAAATGAGCTTTACTCTATGGACTAGAGTATGCCTTTTTGTTTTTTGCTTTTATTCAACCAGTCTTCAAATTGCTTCAATGAGAAGCTACTGAGATTTTGTTCTTTGGTCAAACCGCCTTTTTGTGCAGCTAAGACTCCATATCGCACATCATCAAATCCTTCTAATGCATGGGCATCAGGATCAATTGAAATCAGAACTCCTTTTTCAGTAGCATACTCAATATGTCTCCAGTCCATGTCGAGTCTTCTCGGGTGAGCATTCAATTCTATCACTACCTGATTTTTAGCGCAGGCTTCAATGATCTTTTTATGGTTCACCGGGTATCCATTGCGGCTTAACAATAGTCGTCCTGTCATGTGACCGAGAATAGTGGTATAAGGATTTTCAATGGCTTTGATCAGCCTCGACATCGCTTTTTCCTCTGTCATCTTCAGATTGCTGTGTACTGATGCAATGACAAGATCAAATGTCGAAAGAATTTTATCCGAATAATCCATACTGCCATCGTTGAGAATGTCGCACTCGATGCTTTTGAAAATTTTAAATGGTTTCAGTTTTGAATTCAATTCATCTACATAACGATGCTGTTCTTTGATCCGTTCTTCGGTCAGGCCATTTGCATAGAAAGCTGATTTAGAGTGATCGGAGATCACGAGGTATTCAAAACGTCTTTTGATCAACTCGTTTGCCATTTCTTCAATGGTATTCACACCATCACTCCAGTTACTGTGTGAGTGGATCAATCCTTTCACATCTTCAGGCTGGATTAGTTGTGGTAATGAATTCTCCTTTGCTTTTTGAATTATATCGGCCGATTCTCTCAGGCACGGAAGAATGAATGGGATCTTTGCATTCGCAAAAACTGTTTCATCCGTTCTTGATTCTTTCCCAAACTTCGCAGATGGAAAAGATTTCAGGAATGCTTCTGTAAATTCTGTTGAACCGGTAGTCAGAAATAATTTTTCTTCCATAGAACCTTTCCCGGTATAAAGACGCAGTTTAAATCCATTTTTTAGCTGATACAGCAGACTGGTATCTTTTTCTTCCAGCAGTTCCGGTGGTTGAGCCGTAATGAATTTTGGTTTTATGGTATCATTGTTTTCAAGAACCACAAATTCCATTTCTTCGATGATAGGATATTGTCTACGGTAAGCACCGGTGACATGAACTGCCTGCGACGAGAATAGTTTTTCCAAATAGGATTTGATCTGAGGAAAAACAGCTTCTGCTTCTGCATATAAAAAATGCCCATGGTGCTGATTATAAAATTCAATTGCTTCCTGGACATTCTTTTGTGTTTTTTCTCCAAAACCTTTGTAAAGAGTAAGCCGGTTCTCGTTGCAGGCGTACAACAATTCACCGATTGACTCGATACCCATTTCTTTCCATATGGTATGGATTTTTTTGGGCCCGATGCCTTTGATGTTTAGCATTTCTACAACACCCGGTGGGGTTTTGTGCAGCCATTCATCCAGCGCAGCTAATTTGCCGGTGTCCAGTATTTCGATGATCTTCTTTCCTACGCTTTCACCAATGCCTTTGATGGAAAATATTTTTTCTCTCGGCGTATCTTTTAATGGTACCGGCAATTTTTCAATATTGAAAGCAGCAACCGAGTAGGTCTTTGTCTTGAAAGAATTTTCGCCATGTATGTCCATCAGTTTGGCAAGCAGGGAGAAATTATCGGCAATAGCGGCGTTGTCCATATGTGCAATTTATGGTTTAGCTGCGAATTGCACGAATGCAACGAATTCCACGACTCGAATCAAAGTTGGGACAAAAAAAGTCCTCCGTGATTCGGAGGACTTGTATTGCATTTTAGAAAAATTAAAACTTACTTTTTCTTTTTAGCAGCTTTTTTCTTTGTAGCTTTTTTCTTCGGAGCTGCTTTTTTCTTTGCTTTAGTAGCCATTGTTTAGAATTTAATTGTTAGTAAAAATGGGTTAACGATAGTAAAAATAATAATTATTTTATACTATCAAAAGTTTTTTTTTCAAAATGTGGAAAATGGAAAACAAGAATCAAGCCTGAACTTCTGTTACTGAAACATAAGTTCTGTTGTTTTTTCCTTTCCTGAATTCAACAACACCATCAGTCAATGCAAATAATGTATAATCTTTTCCAACGCCAACATTTTTCCCCGGATGATAGACAGTACCACGTTGACGAACGATGATATTACCGGAAATAGCTGGTTGACCGCCGAAAATTTTTACACCGAGGCGTTTGCTCTGTGAGTCGCGACCGTTCTTTACACTGCCTTCGCCTTTTTTATGTGCCATACAAAAAGATTTTAAAATTTACTATTTAAGATTCCAGATTTTCAAACCCGATTATGCAATACTGGTTACTTTGATCTTGGTATAAGCGGTACGATGTCCTCTTTTTTTATGAAAACCTTTTCTTCTTTTTTGTTTGTAAGCGATCACTGTATCACCTTTTACCTGGTCCACGATCTCCGCTTTCACTTTTGTTTTAACGGAGGTACCTACAGATAATTTGCCGTCATTTTCCGCCAATAAAACTTCCAATTCCACTTTATCACCTGCTTTACCTTCAAGGTGAGGAACAAAAAGGGTCTGGTCTTTTTCTACGGTGAATTGCTGTCCGGCTATTTTTACTACTGCTAACATAGTCTGAAAATTAGGAGGGCAAAGGTAAGGGGAAAACTTTAACTGGCAAACGGAAAATCAAAGTTTTATGCCTGCAAATTAATATGGTTTCTGCTGCTATCCTTTATATTTTTGTTGCCATTTGTTATCAATGAGATCATGAAAATCAAGTCATTCTTAGCCAGGCCATTCGCTTCTTATATATATAAAGGTATCCGTAAAAGTATAGGGTCGGCTGTTGCTGACCAGGAAACTACCCTCCGTTCGCTCCTTAAAACCGGGCGGATGACCGAATTTGGGAAAGAAGCCCGTTTGGCTGAAGTCAACACCTATGAGGAGTTCCGGCAAGCAGTTTCCATCCGGGACTACGAACAGATGCGACCTTATATTGACCGTATTAAAGAAGGAAAACATAATGTGTTGTGGAAAGGCCGACCCATTTATCTTGCCAAAACATCCGGCACTACCAGCGGCACTAAATACATTCCCATCACAAAGGATTCCATTCCGAACCACATCAATACAGCCCGAAATGCCTTGCTATGTTATATGGCTGAAACGGGCAACACTCAGTTTGCCGATGGTAAAATGATATTTCTTTCCGGGTCGCCGGAATTGGAAAGAGTGGGAGGCGTTCCAACCGGAAGATTGAGTGGAATTGTCAATCATCATGTACCACGATATTTACGCACCAATCAATTGCCATCATATGAGACCAACTGCATTGAAGATTGGGAAACCAAACTTGGTAAGATAGCTGATGAAACGCTGGGGCAAAATATGACGCTGATCAGCGGTATTCCGCCATGGATGCAGATGTATTTCGATCTTTTGATAGAGCGTACCGGAAAAAAGATCAAAGATGTTTTTCCAAATTTTTCTGTCATGGTGTATGGTGGTGTGAATTTTGAACCATATAAAGCAAAATTGCTGGAAAGCATCGGTAGAAAAGTAGATGGCATTGAAACGTTTCCCGCCTCAGAAGGATTTATCGCATTTCAGGATTCAAGAGAAGCAGAAGGATTATTATTGAACAGCAATAGCGGCATCTTTTTTGAATTCATTCCTGCTGCAGAAATTTTTAAAGAAAACCCATCGCGTCTATCATTGAAAGATGTAAAAGTAGGAGAGAACTACGCTCTTATTATCAACAGCAATGCCGGGCTTTGGGGTTATAACATTGGTGATACCGTGAAATTTGTTTCTGCTGATCCATACCGTTTGGTGGTGACAGGCAGAACAAAACATTTCATATCTGCTTTCGGCGAGCATGTAATTGGAGAAGAGGTAGAATACAGCATGTTGAAAACAGCGGCAGAAGAACAAGTGCCGATCACAGAATTTACCGTGGCACCTTATGTCAGCAATGGCGAAGACAAGTCTTACCACGAATGGTTTGTGGAATTTGAAAAAAAACCGGCTGACATGGAGGAATTTGAATCCAAACTGGATGAAACGCTTCAGGATAAAAATTCTTACTACGGCGATTTGCGAAGAGGAAATATCCTTGCCCGGTTGAAGATCGTATCAATTCGAAAGAACGGATTTATAGATTACATGAAATCGATCGGTAAATTGGGCGGGCAAAACAAAGTGCCGAGGTTAAGTAATGATCGAAAGATCGCCGATGAATTGTTGAAGTGGAAAGACAATTAAAGCTCATTCTCGGTGCTTCCTGTAATTGATTGTTCACATATTTGACAAATTTGTTCAATTTGATTATTTTGATTGCTGCATTAAATGACCACTGACCAACACATTAAACGAATTGCCATTTTTGGTTCTACCGGTTCTATCGGTACGCAGGCCTTAGATGTCATTGCTGCCAACCCGGATAAATTTTGTGCAGAAATACTCACGGCACAACACAATGATGAATTACTGATCGGGCAGGCGTTGAAATTTTCTCCCAATATTGTAGTTATCGGCGATGAAAAAAAATATTTGAAAGTAAAAGAAGCATTGGCTTCTACGAATACAAAAGTTTTTACCGGTGAAAAAGCATTGGAAGATGTGGCAGCCATGGATTGTTATGATCTGATGCTGGCAGCGATTGTTGGCTATGCAGGATTGAAGCCAACGTTGAATGCCATCAATAATGGGAAAGTAGTGGCATTGGCCAATAAAGAAACACTTGTGGTGGCCGGTGATATTGTAATGAAAAAAGCGGTGGAGAAAAGAGTTCCCATCATTCCCGTGGATTCCGAACATTCTGCCATCTTTCAATGTCTTGTGGGTGAAACAAGAAATCCGATAGAGAAAGTGATCCTTACGGCATCCGGCGGGCCATTCCTTGGCCGCAAGCCGAATTTTCTTGTAAATGTAAAAAGGGAACATGCGCTGCAGCATCCGAATTGGAGTATGGGCGCCAAGGTCACCATTGATTCGGCAACGCTGATGAATAAAGGTTTGGAAATGATCGAAGCAAAATGGTTATTTAATTTAAAACCCGAACAGATCCATGTGCTTATTCACCCGCAAAGTATCATTCATAGCATGGTGCAGTTTGAAGACGGAAGTATCAAAGCCCAACTTGGATTACCCGACATGCGATTGCCCATTCAATATGCATTGGCGTTTCCCAAAAGAATACCAAACGATTTTCCCCGTTATGATTTTAAAAAGATCAATACATTGACTTTTGAAGAACCCGACATAAAAACCTTCCGCAACCTGGCATTGGCAATTGATTCATTGCATAGAGGCGGCAATTTGCCCTGCATTATGAATGCTGCCAATGAGATCGCCGTGTATGCATTCCTGAGAAATCGTATCGGTTTTTTAGAAATGACCGACGTCATTGAAAAAACCATGCAGAAAGTTCCATTCATCAGCAAGCCTTCCCTGGAAGAATATTTTGAAAGCGATGGCGAAGCCCGTACTTACGCTGCCGATATAATTCATCTTTGAACCAACTTCTTAAGGATTTTCAAATTATTGACCGCCGGCTTAGAAAAATGCCTGATTTCACTGATATTTGCAGATTCATTTTAAAATAAAAATTCGGTTTTAGTTCAGAAACCCGTTGTATGAATTATTTTTTAGCGATCAATTGGTCAAATGTAGGTTTGCAAGCCGGTCAGTTGTTGCTGGCTTTATCTATACTCATCATTCTTCATGAATTTGGGCATTATATTACTGCCCGTTGGTTTAAATGCCGGGTAGAAAAATTCTTTTTATTCTTCGATCCATGGTTTGCATTGGTAAAAAAGAAAGTGCATGACACCGTTTATGGTATTGGCTGGTTGCCGTTGGGTGGTTATGTAAAAATTTCGGGAATGATTGATGAAAGCATGGATAAAGAATCGATGAAACAATCACCTAAAGAATGGGAATTCCGAAGCAAACCGGCCTGGCAGCGACTTATCATAATGCTCGGCGGTATCACGATGAACGTGTTGACGGCCTTTGTGATCTACGCATTTATCTTGATGATCTGGGGCGATAAAAAAATTCCCGCCAGTTCACTTAAGTATGGTGTGCATGTAGTGGACAGCACTTTGTATAAAATGGGCATTCGCAACGGCGATAAAATAGTTGCCGTGAATGGCAAACCGGTAGAGGATTTTGAAAAAATGTTCCGTGCCGTTATCCTTGCCGATAATATAACGGTGGAACGAAACGGTGAGTCCATTAATTTAAAATTACCTGTTGACCTTCTTGGACAATTGATTGTAAACCGGAAAAAAGATGTCAGCTTTTTCCTTGAACCGAGAATACCGGTGATGGCACTATATGTTCCCGACACCGGAAGTGCTTATAAAGCCGGTCTTAGGAAAAATGATAAGATAGTGGGTGTAGATTCGGATAGCATTAATTTCTATGATGAGCTAAAAAATGAATTGCAGGATCATAAGAATCAGACCGTGGATCTTCGGGTGTTAAGAGATGGTAATGAAATTTCGTTCAAAGCTCCGGTAGACAGCGAAGGTAAAATTGGCTTCATTCCTTATGGATATGGCAATTACGAACAGATGGACAGTTTGGGTTGGGTAAAACTCAATGTGAAGAAGTATGGTTTTTTTGCGGCATTTCCAGCAGGTATAAAAAAGACAGGAGATGAGTTATCGTATTACATTGCTCAGTTCAAAAAGATCGTAAATCCAAAAACAGGTGGATACAAAGGAGTAGGAGGTTTTAAAGCCATTGGTTCTATTTTCCCGAAATACGAATGGGATTGGGAAGCATTCTGGAGGATCACTGCATTTCTTTCCATCATACTTGCCTTCATGAACCTGTTGCCGATCCCTGCGCTCGATGGTGGCCATGTACTTTTCACATTGTATGAGATCGTCACCGGCAGAAAGCCCAGCGAAAAATTCCTGGAATATGCGCAGATCGCCGGCATGATCATCCTGATCGCATTGATGCTTTATGCCAATGGCAATGATTGGTTTGGCTGGGGTAAATAAATTTATAACTCTATTCCTATCTTTTTCATCAGCAGAGAAGCGTTCATGCTTTGGCAAATGCCTTCTTTTATTTTGTAATCAAAATACAATTCTTCATTTTGTACCTGCACATCAAAATGGAAATTGTGAAAGTTACCCGGGTATTCATCAGAAAGTTTTGCAAGTTCCAGGTCATGCGTGGCTACAATGCAGGAAGCATTTTCCCGAAGAAGTTGTTTCAGCAGCGCTATAGAACCAGCATGACGATCTGCAGAATTCGTTCCTCTTAGGATTTCATCCAGCAGGATAAAAACAGTGTCCTGTCTCCTGACTGCTTCAATGATCTCTTTCAGTTTTTTTAATTCCGCATAGAATGTAGAAGTATTTTCTTCAAGATTATCACTCACCCGCATTGAGCTCATCACTTTCATTGCCGAAAGTGTTAACTCTTTGCAGCAAATCGGTGCTCCCATCATTGCCAGAACTATATTCACGCCAACACTTCGGAGGAAGGTGCTCTTACCAGCCATATTGGACCCCGTAATAAGGTTGACCTGTTTGGCTCCTAAAGTAGAAAATGAATTATTTACTCTTTTGAATTTTGGGATCAAGGGATGTCCCATTTCATTTGCGACAAAAACATATTTGTCTGAGCTGAATTTTGGAAAACACCAATCAGGATGATTAAACGCAGCAGTGCCAAGGCTTATCAGCGCCTCTGTTTCTGCAAGAGCGTCAAACCAGGAAGGAATTTGATGTTGGTATTTTGTTCTCCATTGTTCCAACGCAAAAATTTGCTGCAGGTCCCACAGAAAAAAACTGTTAAGCGGAATATAGACGATCGGGTTGTAGCGATAATCGAGACGGGCTAATATTTTCTTTAGTTGTTCAATACAATTGGATGCGGTTCCGGTTGGATCACCGAGTTTATTTTTTAAATCTTTGAATAAAACACTTTCGAATGAATTGTTCTCGATCATCCGGATACTTTGTTCCAGCGTTTCCAACTCTGGGACAATTTTATTCAGCCTTGTATATTGTTGCTGAAATGTTTTGCTGATAGAGGCAGCCACCGCAAAAAATAAGATCAGGAAAAAAGTAAACAAAGAACCTGGAATAATACTAAAAATAAAAAGAACCAAACTACTTATGGTGATGAGTGGAAATACTATGCGGAAGATTCGGAGCCAAGATCTTGTTTGCAAAGGATCTTTATCGTGCCGCCATTCATTGATCTTTTGTTCACCCATTACTGTTACTGGATGGCTGAAGCCATAAGCCCGGAATTGTTGTCCCCATTCAGGTTTTTGAATGAGAGAAGCGGCGGCTTCCTGTCTTTGCAAAATAGTTTCTGCAGAACTTGGATTCAGCAGCCAGTTGGCAAATCGTTGCTGACCTTGTTCGGAACAGGTGCGATTGATATATTGATACAATGAAGCTTTTCCAAACAGGTCAAGATCTTGTGCATAGGCATGATGAGCCGGGCATAATTCCTTTCCGTCGGGCAAATGTAGGAAATCATGATTCAGGATGCGGATCTCTTTCCCGCATATAGTTTTTAATAAGCGAATATTTTCAAGAGCTTCTTTGGTTTGAAGATCCCGGGCTACAATGGCTATGAAAATTCCGCTTAAGAGAAAGAAAACTACAAAAGCTACAATGATCGAGAAAGCCCATAATTTCCATAGTGCCGCAATAGCAAACACTGCAAACGTTAGTCGTATTAAAGAGAACAGGCTTTTTTGTTTCAGTAATTTTTTTTCTTCCGCTTCCAGCTGTTCGACCCGGCGCTGATATATTTTTTCAGGATTTTCTTGTTGCATGAGTAAAACTAATTCTTTTTAAATCCACTATTCTCGAGTTTTAAATTACTTAAAAAACAATCGGGAGACAGAAGCCCGTCGGGGAAATCTTTTTAATTTATAATCTTTGCCGGTATCGATTTCACCTGACTCCGTAAATATCTACTTTCAGGTTTTTTATTTTTAAATTGATCGGCAAACCTTGTCTATATATGGAAAGTTCAAAACTCAGGTTGTCGTAACGTTTGTAATCATCTAATTCAAACATGTCGTTGGTGGAAACAGGATTCCATTGCAGCCGCTGGTATCCGCCTTTGGTCATTAGCACCAGGTCTCTTTTTGTCCAATACAAATATTCTTTTGATGCATTCTTTTTGTTGATCAATGCAAGCCGGAATGAAGGCTGATCTTCCGAATCGGGCAGAGCGAGATTGATATACGCCGAAACATCCACATAGAGATAGCGGTAATCTTTCGGAATAGTGAAACTGGGCATTACATTCGTGTCCGGCTTCTCTGTGAAAATAGTTTGCAGCAAAGAATCATTGAAGCTGGATAATAATTTTTTTTCTCCAGGCATCAGGATATTTTCTTTTGGAAAAATTTTATTCTTATCGCAGACATAAGAATTGATGACCTTAAAATTTTCCAGCAACAGATTAATGTGTTCCTGTATCGAATCGTTTCGATAAGGTTCCATCAGCAGGTCAGGAGTGAGTTTATATAGTTTTCCTTCGGAAAGCATATATTCTTTGTAGATATAATCGTTGATCTCCCGGCTCCACGCCATAAAGGGCATGGATTGGGTATTGCGAAATGCGGTGCAGGTATCTATTACATCACCCATCCAGTTCACTTCTTCAGGGATATAAGGCATTTTGTAATTGTTCAGGACAAGAGCCGTGATGGTCGGCGCCAAATTGTTATGAGAATTGACCGAATAAAATTTATGCGGCGCTTTCAGCATGGGAGAATAAATGATCAGCGGCACATGGTAATCGTCAATGTTTCCGGTAGAAGGGAAGGAGCCGATATGATGATCGCCGGTGATAAAGAAAATCGTATTGGAATATTCCGGGCGTTTGGCATATTCAGAAAAAAAATGTTTGATGCAATCATCAGAGAACATGTAAGTGATTAAAACTTTTTTACATGCTTTCAATGTTCTTTTTACTTCAGGGGAAACATTGATCGTTTTCATCTTTTCATCAAAGAGCTTGCTGTAGATCGGTGATTGATCAAACAGGTATGGCATGTGCGTGGTGCCAGTATGATAAATATTCAGGTAAGGCATTTTTTTCAAAGAATCCATCACTTCAAAACTGCGGTTGTACAATGCATCATCGGGATAGCCCATGGACCAACCTTCTTCACCAACTCCCATTTCTTTGTATTTAGGCCCGTAATGCGACAATATAAAATCAGTTCCCTGCAAACGGATATAACCGCCCATGTTATCAAAATCAGGATTGAAGCCAATCATAAAATTGGTCCAGTATCCATTTAACCGTAAAATTTTTATCAGCGATAAATGATCCGGCATCACACCCATTAATGAAAAACCTGTTTTACCATACGGTAAAGAGCCGGAGATAGCAGGATGCGCTGCAAATGTTCCCGGCGCTGTGCTCAGAAAATTATCCCATACCAGGCTTTTGGTGGATAATGAATCAAGGAAAGGAGTGAAACTGGTGGCATAGGCTTTATCACCGCTGAAATCACGGGACAAACCTTCTACCACAAGGATCACAATATTAGGCGGCGTTTGCTGCAAATTAAAGAAAGAGCCCAGCACATCTTTGCTGTTGTTCTTATGTAATAAGGGATATTCGGTGCTCGTATAATCAAACGGGTGATTTTGCTGGTAAAATGTAATGGCATCTGCCAATTGTTTATCATTCAGTTTGCCGGCATTGAATTGATCTTTTGTCCGCAAATAATTGTAACTGTCATCAACCCAATAACTGACCTTGTTGCATTCGAGATAATAAGCACCGGTCTGGCGAAAATTATTTGCCGAAGGCATAGAAAATTTATAAAAACAAACTGCCAGCAGCGAAAGCAACAGGAGAGCGGCTGATTGCCATTTTCTGAAACGTAATTTTCTGAAAATAGAATAATAGAGTAAAAAATAAATGCCGATATAAATAAGGAAAGGAATGAACGCCGGAAATCCTGAAGCAATCATTTGTTTGGTGGTGGTCCATGAATCGGCTGCCTTCCTGGTGAAGAATTCATGATCGAAAGGATGTGTTCTTTCAGAAAAAACAATGATCAGAGAAATGTAAATGATAAGCAGCAATACATTCAGCACGTGAAATGAAAAGCCAGCGACCTTTTTACTGAGCAGCGATAATAATAAATACAAAAGAAAGAAAATAAAACAATAGATCAGGCATGCCCAAACATCATAAAGCAGTCCTGTTACTTCGTAGCGATACGAGTTATTTATAAAATACTTCGAAGCAACAGTAAAGTATTCATACAGCCTGACGGAGCAAACCGTAATTATAAAACAGACAGCGATCCTTGTCCATGACTGTAATGAGTCATTGATGTTACGTTTCATTGCCGGGGTTAAACCGGCTAATTTACGCTTTTGATTGTTATAGCAAAATCTAACAGTTTTTTATTGTCAGTTAAATTGATTAAGCACTGTAATGACTCTTACGAATACTCAGTTTTTGATATTTTTACAACAGCATATTATTTTTCAACTACCCGATTGTATTGATGCCCGGTATTATGTAGAAATATTTTCCTGAATAATTGAAAATATACATTCAATATTGGAATACCCATGAACAAGCAGTTATACCAATTTTTTACAAAAGATCATCGCCGGCTCGAAAGCCTGCTCGATAAAGCAACCGAAGATCTGCGGGAGATCAATATGGATTATTATCAGCGGTTTCGAACGGGATTACTGACGCATATTAAAATGGAAGAAAAAATTCTTTTTCCGGCTGCGCAAAAAGCGAATGGAAATACACCGCTGCCCGTTGCTGCAAAACTGAAACTGGATCACGGAGCGCTGACAGCATTGATGGCTATTCCTCCCAATACAGCTGTGATAAAAGTACTGCGTCATATTTTGGATAAACATGATCTTGCTGAAGAAGAGCCGGGTGGCATGTATGATCTCTGTGAGTCATTGACGCAAAATCAAACACAAGATCTTTTAGATCAGCTTGCAGGTATTACTGAAGTGCCGGTGCATCCGCTCAACAGTTCGCCCTCAGTGTTGGAAGTAAGCAAACGGACGCTGGCAAGAGCCGGTTATGATTTTGATGCGATTGCAGGATAGCGGTAACTATTTTTGTAATAGAAAGCCGGGAAGGAACGGTTTTGGTATTTACGAAGGCGGGGGATAATTGAACCATTCGTTTATCTCTTGCTGTTAAAAGAAATAGGAGATAAAAATATTGTCTTTCTTTAAAGGCCTATATTACTTGGGATCCAATATTACCGGATGGAGTTCTGTCTGTCAAACTTTTACCTCTAAAAAACCCTAAAATCACCTCTGCAAAGCCCATTTACAGCCCCGCAAAAGGCATGTCATTTTAAACATCGGCAAAATATATTTCAACAATTGCAAGGAAAATTTCAATTATAGTCAAATGCACTTTGTCAATAGCAAATAAAATTGAAATAATAGTCAAATGTATCTAAACAATTGCAAAATGCATTTTGAAATTAGTCAAGTACATTTAAACTATTGCAAAAAAAAATGAAGTGAAAGGCGCCTTCATTGAATAAATAGCAAGAAAATTCTCCTAAAAAAGGACAGGGTAGTGTTGCAATAAAGAACGGACTCTATATTTTAGTTTTAAAGATCAGAAAACTGTATATGCTGTAAAAAAGGAACTGCAGCAAGCTATTCATCTTTTATTTATAAGGCCATCCCTGGTAGTAGGGACAATAAAAAAAAACTTTGACTCAGGCTCTCATCGCACGAGCTAAATATATTATTCTTTAAAGCGTGACTATTAATTCAACAACGGATTCGTCTCAATCTCTTTGATGTCAATGCTGCTGTAATCCCTGATCTCATTGTAAAGTGTATCTCTTTCCACCGGTTGCCTTTTTGCCTGGCGGATCAGCGTTACCAATTCTGCAGTATTCATGGAAGGATTTTGTTCTTCCGCTCCGGCCATCGAGTAGATTTTTGTACTGTCATCAATAGTGCCGTCAATATCATTAACTCCGAAAGCAAGCGAGAGTTGCGCATTCTGACGGCCGAGCATCGGCCAGTATGCTTTCAGATGAGGGAAATTGTCTAAATAAATTCGTGCAACGGCATACATCTTCATGTCTTCCACTAAAGAAACTTCCGGCACATTGCTCATGTCATTATCCTTATTGCGAAACTTCAGCGGAATGAAAGTGTTGAAGCCATTGGTTTTGTCCTGCAATTCTCTCAGCCGTTTCATGTGATCGATACGATGCCGGTATTTTTCAATGTGACCGTACAACATCGTAGCATTGGTATGCATTCCCAAACGGTGAGCTGTTTCATGAATATTCAGCCATCCTTCAGCATCTACTTTATCTGCACAGATCTGTTCCCTGATCTCTGGATGAAATATTTCAGCACCGCCACCGGGCAACGAATCCAAACCGGCATCATGTAAAAATTTCAATCCTTCTTCAATATTCATTTTTGCCTTGCGAAACATATAATCCAGTTCCACTGCCGTAAAACCTTTGATATGTAATTCGGGCCGGTAAGCTTTTATGTTGCGAAGCAATTCAGCAAAGAATTCTAAATTCATTTTCGGATGCACACCGCCGACAATATGCACTTCGGTGATCGGTTTGCCATCATATTTTTTCACCATGTCCATCATTTGTTCCAGGCTCAGTTCCCAGCCTTCGTCACGATGGGCATACAAGCGGGAGTAAGAACAAAAATTACAGGAGAAAACACAGACATTGGTGGGCTCGATATGAAAATTACGGTTGAAATAGGTTTTATCGCCATGCAGTCTTTCTCTTACATAATTGGCGAGGCTGCCTACGAAGGATAAACTTCCTTTCTCAAATAATAACAAGCCCTCTTCATCGGTGATGCGTTCGCCCGCTTTTACTTTTTCGGCGATAGGGTTCAGTTCTTTTGCCATGCTGCTGTCGGCAACAAGCTGCCGATCCAAAATTTCATTCATGTCTCAACGTTTAACGTGCCTGCAAATTTACGTCATAGCGGGTTGCTTGGTGACTAAAATTTTCAACTTCAAAAAATCCTTATCTTCCCTGTTTATAACCAAAAATCTGCATGATGGGTATAAAATTTCGGCTTACCATTCTTAGTTTTTTCCAATTTTTTGTATGGGGAGCCTGGCTGATCACGATCGGCACTTATTGCTTGAATGCTAAAGGATGGACCTTTCCTCAATTCGGTGCTATTTTTTCTACGCTGGCAATTTCATCCATTTTTATGCCGCCGCTTACCGGCATTATTGCAGATAAATGGATGAATGCAGAAAAACTTTACGGCATTCTTCAGATCGTTTATGGGTTGATACTTTTATATGTCCCGAAAGTAAACGATCCGGATACTTTGTATTATGTGATTCTCGGCGCCATGATCTGCTACATGCCCACTATTTCTTTATCCAATTCCATTGCCTATACCATTTTAAAAAGAGATGGCTTTGATGTGGTGAAAGTATTTCCGCCAATAAGAGTTTGGGGCACTATCGGGTTTATCGTTGCGATGTGGACCACCAATTTATCCGGCAGCAAGGCAAACGCTGATCAATTTATAATTGGAGCGGTTGCTGCCATTCTGATCGGAATTTTTGCATTTACGTTACCTAAATGTCCCCCGCCAAAATCAATTTCAAAAGATGCGGGCATCGTCGAGCAGTTAGGATTGAAAGCATTCAAACTTTTTGGAACTTATAAAATGGCTTTGTTCTTTATTTTTTCAATGATGTTGGGTGCGGCATTGCAATTGACCAACATGTATGGAGATTCTTTCTTAAGTGGGTTTGGAGCAAACCCGGTTTATAAAGATTCTTTTGTAGTAAAATATTCTACTATCATTCTTTCGATCTCGCAGATGTCAGAAACCTTGTTTATTCTCACCATTCCTTTTTTCCTGAAAAGATTTGGTATCAAAAAAGTAATGCTGATGTCAATGCTGGCATGGGTATTCCGGTTCGGCTTGTTTGCCTATGGCGACCCATCGTTTGCAGGTACTGCCATGATCATTGTTTCCTGCATTGTTTATGGGATGGCTTTTGACTTTTTCAATATTTCCGGTTCATTGTTTGTTGAAACTACAACTGATACTACGATTCGTTCCAGCGCACAGGGACTTTTCATGATGATGACAAATGGAGTAGGCGCTTTTCTTGGAAGCAAGATCAGCGGATATGTGATCGGAAAATATTTCATCCTGCCGGATGGCAGCAGCAACTGGCATGGCATCTGGCTGAGTTTTTCGGTCTATGCCCTGGTGGTGGCAGTTTTCTTCAGCATACTTTTCAAGCATAAACACAATCTGGGAGTTGATGCACAAATTGCACATTGATCACTGCCAATAAAAAAAGTGCCACGATCTCAGACCGTGGCATTTGTCATTTGGAAAAAGTTCTTTTAGCTCAAATGCGTTTCGATCTTTTTTACAAAATTCCCTTTCGGTTGTGCCCCGATCAATTTATCTACGAGCTGCCCGTTTTTGAAAAACAGGATAGCAGGGATTGACGTAATACCATAATTCATGGATACCTGCGGATTAACATCCACATTTACTTTACCTACGTTCACTTTCCCATTGTATTCCTTGGAAAGGTCTTCGATAATGGGTCCTATAGCACGGCAGGGACCGCACCATTCTGCCCAAAAGTCCACTACGCTCAGTTTGTCTGAAGCCAGCACTTCAGTTTGAAAGTTTGCATCATTAAATTCTTTTGCCATTAGTATATATTTTAAATTTTTATAGATGAGGACTGCAAATTTAAGTCCTGCCCTGTTAACAAGCAACGCTGGCACAAAGTTGTGTAAAACTTGTCATTGTTTCGGTCAGGTTGCTGACAAAGCGGCTCAGAGTTTTTGTTAAGCCGTGATTACCTGCACCTCTAATTCTGGTTTCCGTTGAAGGAAATCGATCATTTCATTGTTCATTTCAAAGCCGTTGCTCAGCGATACGAGGCTGATCTTCCAGTTGTTCTTGGGTTCTGTTACGGTAAATTTTAATGTAGCGCCGCCGGGAAATTCCTTCATGTTCTTTTCTACGAACCGGATCATTTCCTCGTTGATGTTTTTGGGATGCACTTCAATATTCAATTGTTTGGTCAGGTGTCGTTTCATGGTTTCAACCAACGATACATTCAGCACCTTGAATTCAAATTCATCCCGGTTATAACGTTGTTTGAAAAAGCCGATGATGAAGACCGTATTGCCCTGTTGCAACATCGGGGTGAACTTCATATAATCTTCGCTGAATAACAAGAGCGTTGTTTTTCCCGAATAATCTTCAATAATGAAATTGCCATATTTATTTCCCTGACGGGAAATTCTATGCTGCGCTTCGGACACCAACCCGATCAGGCGGAACATTCTTCCGGGGTTCGGGTTCATGGTGATCGCTTCTTTGAATTCATTAAAATCTGCAATGGTAGTAACACCATAATGTTTTATCTCAAATTTATAATGATCGAGCGGATGGCCGCTGATGAACATTCCCGTCACTTCTTTTTCATGATCTAATTGTATCGTCAATGGCCAGGGTGCACAGTCGGGTATCCTGGGTGGAGTAATATCATCCATCATCGGCAGATCTCCGAATAAGGTATTGGTTGATGAAGCATATTGCGTTTGATATACCTGTCCGAAACGAATGATGCGTTCCAGGCCACTTGCAGTTTCATCCGGAGGCGTATAAAAATATTGTGCCCGGTGCAATTCAGGGAAACAATCAAAGGCTCCCGCATACGCCAAACTTTCCAATGTTTTTTTATTGACTGTTCTCTGGTTGATTCGTTTGATAAGATCAAAAATGGTTTTAAAATGTCCGTTTTTATTTCTTTCCTCGATGATCGATTCCACCGCCGCTTCGCCCACACCTTTCAAACCTCCGAGACCAAAACGAATTTCACCGGCTTTATTCACGGCAAAACCTTTGTGTGATTCATTAATGTCAGGCCCCAGCACTTTTAATCCCATCCGTTTACATTCTTCCATGAAGAAAGTGATCTTCTCAATGCTTCCGGCATGATTTAATACCGCCGCCATATATTCTGAAGGATAATGTGCTTTCAGATAAGTGGTTTGATAGGCCACATATGCATAGCAGGTGGAGTGAGATTTATTGAACGCATATTGAGCAAACGCTTCCCAGTCCGTCCAGATCTTTTCTAATTTTTCCGGTGGATATAATTTTTCAGTAGCGCCTTCAATAAACTGCGCTTTCATTTTATCCAGCACCGATTTTTGTTTTTTGCCCATGGCTTTGCGCAGCACATCTGCATCTCCCTTGCTGAAGCCGGCCAATTTTTGCGCCAGCAACATTACCTGTTCCTGGTACACAGTAATACCATAAGTCTCTTTGAGTATTTCCTCCATTTCGGGAAGATCATAAGTGATGGGCTCCCGTCCATTTTTGCGCTCAATGAAATTGGGAATATATGCTAACGGGCCCGGGCGATATAATGCATTCATCGCAATAAGATCATCCAACTTATCGGGCTTCAATTCACGCAAATATTTTTGCATGCCGGGACTTTCAAACTGGAATGTACCTATTGTAGCAGCATGTTGATATAGTTCAAAGGTTTTTTTATCATCCAATGGGATTTTGTCAATGTCAATATCTACTCCGTGATTTTGTTTGATAAGGTCCAATGCATTTTTGATGATCGTCAACGTTTTTAATCCTAAAAAGTCCATTTTGATCACACCGGCATCTTCAATGATGTTTCCTTCGATCTGCGTTACCCACAATGAAGAATCTTTTGCCGTACAAACAGGAATTAATTCTGTCAGATCTTTCGGAGCGATGATGATGCCTGCTGCGTGGATACCGGTATTTCTCACAGAACCTTCCAGTCGTTCTGCTTCATGAAGCACTTTGCTTTCAATGGTATCTTTTTTATTATAGATATCTCTGAGCTTTTTGATATTTTCTGCATCATCATTTCCCAATCCTTCTTTTTCTTCCAATGACTTTTCACCATCCTTTGTTTTCATTGGAGCATGTAATAGTCTTCTTAATTCAACACCGGGACGTTCGGGAACCAACTTTGCCAATGCATTTGATTCCGGTAATGGAAGATCCATGACACGGGCCACGTCCTTAATACTCATCTTCGCTGCCATAGTACCATAAGTGATGATCTGTGCCACCTGGTTCTTTCCATATTTTTCTACAACATAGTCGATCACTTTCTGTCTTCCTTCATCATCAAAATCAGTATCGATATCAGGCATCGATTTACGATCGGGATTCAAGAATCTTTCAAAGAGCAGGTTGTATTTGATGGGATCGATGTTTGTAATTCCGATGCAATACGCTACAACAGAGCCGGCTGCTGAACCACGACCGGGGCCGATATATACACCCTGGCTTCTTCCGGCCCTGATGAAATCACTTACTATAAGAAAGTATCCGGCAAAACCCATCGTTTTGATGGTGAACAATTCAAATTCGATTCGATCCCGCAATTCATCAGTGATCTCGCTGTAACGCTTTTTTGCTCCTTCGTATGTTAGATGTTTCAGGTATTCCCATTGATTTAGGGATTCAGGAGTCACAACATCTTTCCCGATCTTTTCTTCTTTGCGGTGAATTTTAAATTCATCCGGTATGGGGAACGCCGGTAATAAAATATTTCGTTTAAGATCCAGCAGATCAATTTTTGAAACTACTTCATTGGTGTTGTCAATAGCTTCTGGGAGGTCGCTGAAGTTTTTACTCATTTCCGCCGTGGTCTTGAAATAGAACTGATCGTTGGGAAAGGCGAAGCGTTTATCTTTCATATGCACATCATCATCTGCAAATTCACGAATGGCAGGAGTAGCCAGTTTTTCCCCGGTGTTGATGCAAAGAAGAATGTCGTGGGCAGTAAAATCACTTTGATCCACATAATGAGAGTCGTTGCTGGCAATAACTTTTACATTGTACTTCTTTGCAAATTTCAGCAACACTTTATTCACTTTCTCCTGTTCGGGTAATCCATGCCGTTGCAATTCCACATAATAATCATCCTGGAAAATATTCAGCCACCATTTGAATTCATTTTCTCCTTCTTCTTCTCCTTTTTTTAAAATGGCCTGCGGTACGCTGGCGCCCAAACAGCAGGTAGTGGCGATCAACCCTTCATGATAACGGAGAATTAATTCTTTGTCAATGCGGGGATATTTGCTGTACATACCTTCAATGAAACCAAGCGAGGTCAATTTTACCAAATTGCGATAGCCCGTTTCATTTTTCGCCAATAATATCTGGTGATGCCTGGGATCTTTCTGATCTTTTGTAAATGTTTTGATGTGGCGGTTGTAAGTAATGTAAAATTCACAACCAACAATGGGTTTTACTTTCGGTTTTCCGTTTTCGTCTTTGTGTTTGTAAGCTTCCGCTACAAATTCAAATACGCCGAACATGTTGCCATGGTCGCTGATTGCTAATGCGGGCATTCCGTCTTCGATCGCTTTTTTGTAGAGGCTTTGAATTGAAGCAGCTCCATCGAGCAGCGAGAACTGGGTATGTACATGTAAATGTGAAAATTTCATAACTCGCAGAATCTAATTCCTTCGTTTAAAAGCAAATAAAAGAAACTGGCAATATCCAGCCTCAAATTTCGTTTAAATAATATTCACATTCTGGAAAATTGGGATTAGTTTTGCACGATTCCGACAGTTACCCCTTGAATCCACCTAAAAGAGACCAATATGGTTAAGAAATTCCTTCCGGCCATATCACTTGTAATGCTTCTGGGTAGCTGCAGCGCCTTGAAACAAATTGATTTTTCCGGTAATAAACAGGTTATTCCTACTGCCTCAGTAACAACTGTTCAGGATGCGTCACCTCAAAAAAATAAAGATGTAAAATTTATTGACAATATTTCGGCAAGTTCATCGCAGACAGAACCGGCTTCAATAACGACAAAGCAGGCAAAAGGACCTCAGCGGGATGAAGTGATTATCCCCAAACCAGTGGAACAACCCGGGCCATCTAATGATGAGGCTAACAGTGAAAATAAATCTGATGCAGAAAACTCCGGGTCAACATTTGCCCTGCAAACAAAATATGCGAACATGATGAACACAGATCCGTCGCATATTCAGAATATCAAACTTTATGAGTACATCGACGAATGGTATGGTACTCCATATAAATTAGGCGGTACCACTAAAAACGGGATTGATTGTTCTGCGTTCGTGCAATCACTTTTTGCAACAGTATATGGGATTTCATTACCACGCACTTCAGGCTATCAGTATACTTCAACAAAGCGTATCTCTACCACGCAGTTAAAAGAAGGTGATTTGCTTTTCTTTCATACCCGCCGCAACCATAGAGGAGTAACGCATGTGGGCATTTATCTGCAGAATAATAAATTCGTTCAGGCGTCCAGTTCAGGTGGTGTAACGATCAGCGACATGTACGATCCTTATTACGTTCATCATCTTATTGGAGCAGGACGGGCCGTTGCAGAAAATTAAAGAGCTGTGTTGTTTTAAATCCTCAATCTTTTTCTGATCGTTTCCAGTACCGGTTTCACATCCGGAGATAAATTGAAATAAAATACTCCGCCGGCGTAGAACATTATAAAAAGAATGCTGCGCAAAACAATAGCGGTTAATCCGTGCATGGAATGCAATGCAAAATAGCAGATCCCGTAGCTGCCGACAGCAAGTATCAATGTATAAATACTGGGTAGTGTAAAAGGGAAAAGTTTAAATTTTATCCAAAGAAAAATAATACGGATCAAATTGTATACACTGATGGAAATTAAATTGGCAATTGCCGGCCCGATAATTCCATACTCCTTTGTAAGAATATATGTAAGCGGGAGCATCAGGCTGAGTAGTACCAGGCCGCTGAACAATTCAAATTTCCAGTAATTGGAAGTAACGATGATCTGAGCATTTACACCGGTGCCAAGGTCAACGATCCTTGTCAAGCCAAGTAAGAAAAGAACATTCAATGCATCGAGATAATCTGGCTTCAATCCGAATGCCGCTATACCGTCGGCGAAATTCATCCAGATCAATAAAAAAATTCCGCAGGAAAAAATAAGCAGGTTTAGTGAGGAGCGTTGATACACCCGTTGCAGCAAGGGAATATCTTTTTCTTTCCATCCCTTAGCTAAATGCGGAATGGATGCAGCGATAATGCCCCGTTGAGGCGCCTGCACCACATTACTCATTACAGCGGCCAATGTATAAATACCGGCTTTATCCAATCCTTTCAAAGAAGCGATAACAAACGTGTCAAAGACCTGCGATAAAGTGAAAATAAAAGTGCCTGAATAAATGAATAGGCAGAGTGCGAAGATCTTTTTTCGAAACCTTCTGGTGACCTTGCTGATATTGAAAGTAAAATGGATTTTTTTGGTAACTACAAGGTAAATGAAAAGAATAATTGCGATGCCCGGATAGGTAAATGCAAAACATTTTATGAACAAAGAATAATCTTTGATGATGTTCATGGCAAAGAGCACAATAAAGATGGTAGTGAAAATTCTCCATTGTACTTCTTTCAAGAAATTGGTTAGCACAGATTTACCAAGATTCCAGGCATAGGCTTCCAGCACAGTAAATACAGTGAGCCCGAAACCCATCGGGAAAAGCCAATAATAATAAGTGACCAGCAACTGTGAATTACCTCCGAATTTCCGAACCACGAGATGTTTGAATACAATTCCTGCGATCAGGACCAATACAAACCCAATGGTACTGATGAGCAACGACCAGGTGATCATATCATTTTTCTTTGGTGGAAGATTATCGTTATAATAATGGTAGAATTTGAAGATGTAGGAAGGCATTGCCAAACCAGCCAATGCCGTCATCATAATAGCAATGGCGATAAAAATTCCTGTGAGACCATATTGTTCTTCAGTGAAAAGTCCCTGCTTGGTAAATAAATAAGTATTCAGCAAACCAATTGCAAAGCCAAAATATATCACCACAGAGGAAATTATGCTTTGCCTTCGGATATTGCTCATGAGGTAAAGATAATGAATGGCAGATAGTCAGAAGATTATTACTATTCTACTTTTTTAACAGTGATGTAGAAATTTTTATCTACTTGCAATCCATCTTTGATATCATCAGTAAGCGGTGTATCTCTCCATTCTGTTACCGGGTTCAGCCAAACTTTTGGATCATTGGCAAGCCGTACCGGCATATTGAATCCTTCTACGCAGTTTGTCCAATGATAAGAAAGTGTATGTCCGCTGATCTTATATTCCAATACCGGAATTTTTGTAGTTCTTAAATATTGATCAAAAATTTTGGAAAGATCTTTTCCGGATTCGTTGCTGATATATGCTTCAATATCTTTTGAATCCACAGTCTTGTGATAAAAGGTTTGTGTCAATCCTCTTAAAATTTTGCGGAACAGTTCATCATCGTTGATCACTTGCCGGATAGTGTGCATCAGGTTGTTCCCTTTATTATACATATCTCCGCTACCTTCTTTATTTACTCCATAAGGGCCGATGATTGGACGGTCGTTGCGAATGGTTCTTCGTAAACCTTGTGTATAGGCATCTGCAGCTTCTTTTCCATATTGACATTCTACAAAAAGAGTTTCGGTGTAATCGGTGATGCCTTCATGTACCCACATGTCAGCAAGGTCATTGCTCGTGATATTATTGCCGAACCATTCATGTCCGCTTTCATGAACGATAATGTAATCCCATTTCAATCCCCAACCGCTTCCGGACAGATCTCTTCCCAAATAACCATTCATATAATGATTTCCATAGGCCACAGCACTTTGATGTTCCATACCAAGATGAGACGATTCAACCAACTTGTAACTGTCTTCATAAAACGGATAGGGGCCCAACCAATATTCAAAACAATGCAACATCGCTTTTACATTTTTCCCGAATTGTTCTTTGGCTTTTTCCAAATTATAATCCAACACCCAGTAACTAAGATCGAGTTTCCCTTTTTCTCCCATCATCGTGTCTGTAAAATTTACATACTTGCCGATATAGGGGATGATATCATAATTATTTATTGGATTTACCACTTTCCATGTCCATGTCGTGGTTCCGTTATTATTATTTTTCTTATCCGTCAATCTTCCATTACCAACAGCTATCAGCGTATCTGCTGCAATAATGTGAAGTGTTGCTCCGCTATCAGGTTCATCACTCTGATGATCCTTGCATGGATACCAAACACTGGCGCCAAGACCCTGGCAGGCCACTGTCATCCACGGACGACCCAATTGATCTTTGGTGAATATCCAGCCACCATCCCAGGGCGGATTCACTGCGATACGTGGATCGCCTTGGTAAACAATACCAATAGTATGGATTGAATTTAATGGTGCTTTGGGTAAGGGGATATGCCAGACGTTTCCTTCGTTATAATAAGGTTTTGCCGGATAATTGATATACATTTTGCCGTCGTAAAAAAGCTCATCGATCTTTAATGGCTGCTGCAGGTCGATCTGCATATAATCGGAGTGATTTTCCTGCACAACCTTATATTCAATAATGGTTCTTCCTGAAATGGATTTTGCGTTATAATCAGGATCGATCGTGATATCGTAATGCAATACATTCCACCACGATCTTTCAGGGCCGATTGTTCCCCGCAGCGTATCCTGGTGGGTGAATTTATTTTTCGGTTGAAGCAATTGCGCTGTCGAGTTCCCGTAAAAACAAAAAGTAAAAATAAAAATACTAAGCGAGTGAAGGATATATTTTGCCATAATCTGGTTTGAAGATGTAAATTTAGTCGTTCAATATAAATAATGAGTGTTAAAGGTAAATATTGGCTGCTTATCATCAGTTGCGGATTACTGGTTTCGTGTTATAATAAAAATCGAAAGGAACGTAATATTTTTCATTATAATGAAACCACAGGCATTGCTTCGCTTGATCCGGCTTTCGCCAAAAATCAATCCATCATGTGGGTCATTCACCAGTTATATAATACGCTGGTGGAAGTAGATCAGCATCTGAATATCGTTCCTTCCCTGGCAAAAAGTTGGGATGTTTCTGCTGATCGCCTAACCTGGACTTTTCATTTGCGCAACGATGTTTTTTTTCATGACGACGCGGTATTTGTTAATGGAAAGGGAAGAAAATTGACTGCGGCTGATGTGGCTTACAGTTTTTACAGGATCATGGATAAAGAAACTGCAAGCCCAGGTTCATGGATATTCAATCGAAAAGTGGATTCATTGCAACCTTTCTACGCCATTGATGATTCCACTTTTCAACTTCGGTTGATGCGGCCTTACAATCCGATCCTGGGAATTTTATCTATGCAATATTGTTCTATTGTTCCGAAGGAAGCAGTCGAAAAATATGGCAAGGATTTTCGCCGGCATCCTGTTGGAACCGGGCCATTTCAATTGGTAGCATGGGAAGAAGGACAGGCAGTGGTAATGAAAAAAAATCCAAACTATTTTGAAAAAGACAGTTCCGGTCATCGGCTTCCTTACATTAATGGAATAAAAATTTCTTTATACGATAGCAAGGCGACTGAATTTTTATTGTTCCGGGAAAAACAATTAGAATTTATCAACGACATTGAAGCTTCATTCAAAGATGAAGTGCTGACCAAGATGGGAACGCTGCGAAAGGAGTGGGAGGGAAAGATCATATTGCAAACTCATCCGTATCTCAATATTGAATATTTAGGGATCCTTGTTGATTCCACTAATGCACTGGTGAAAAATTCTCCGATGCGGTTCAAAAAGATCCGCCAGGCGATCAACTATGGATTTGATCGAAGAAAAATGATCCTCTATTTGCGCAATTCATTAGGCACTCCGGCAGAATCAGGCTTTGTGCCTTTGGGATTGCCTTCATTTGATTCTTCTATTGTAAAAGGATATTCATACGATCCGGCAAAGAGTAAGGAATTGTTGACAGAAGCTGGTTTTCCCGATGGAAAAGGATTACCGGTCGTCAAATTGTTGACGATACCGATCTATTCAGATATGGCAGATTTTATTGCCAAACAATTGGGAGAAGTTGGCATCCCCGTGCAGGTCGAAGTGATCCAGAAATCATTATTGCTGGATATGACGGCTAATTCAAAAGCATTGTTTTTCCGTGGAAGCTGGATCGCAGATTATCCTGATGCAGAAAACTATTTGTCTGTTTTTTATTCTAAAAACCCGGCTCCGCCCAATTATACCCGTTATAAAAATCCGCAATTCGATCAATTGTTTGAAAAAGCTTTGACCGAAAATAATGATTCGATCCGCTACGACCTCTATCGGCAGGCGGATCAATTGATGATCCGTGATGCGCCGGTAGTTCCGTTGTGGTATGATGAAGTGGTGCGGTTTGTTCAGCCTTACGTCAAAGGATTTGAACCAAATGCTTTGAATTTGCTGGAACTGCGACGAGTGAAATTGAGAGAGTGAGAGTATACTTTGTTTTAATTGTTCATAGTTTTTGACGAATCGTTTTTATGATCTTCTCAGCATGTTCTCTCGAATTTTCAATGAACAGCCGGTGCGTATTCATGCCGCCGCAAATGACGCCGGCAAGGTAGACGTTGGGAATGTTTGTTTGATAAGTCGTTTCATCAACTTCAGGCTTCATCACGTCATCATCAGACAAACGGATGCCGATCTTCCTGAGGAAGTCAAGATTGGGTTGATAGCCTGTCATGGCAATTACCCAATCATTTTCCAATATTTTTAATCCTTCCGGAGTTTGTATCAATACTTCTTTCTCCCTTATTTCTTTTATGGTGGAATTGAAATAGGCTTTGATTGAACCTTCTTTGATGCGATTCTCAATATCGGGCTTCACCCAATATTTCACTCTTTCCCCAATGGAGTTACCCCTGATGACCATTGTAACATCAGCACCTTTGCGCCAGGTTTCCAATGCTGCATCTACTGCAGAATTATTGGCGCCAACGACGATGACTTTTTGAAATGCATAAAAATGAGGCTCCTTGTAATAATGAGTCACCTTCGGCAGATCTTCTCCCGGCACATTTAATAAATAAGGTATATCATAAAAACCGGTAGCGATGATGATATGGTCTGCAGAAAAATTTGTTTTATCAGTAATCACAATAAAATTGGATACAGAATTCTTACTATTTAAAATTTGATTTTTGAAATTTGATTCTTGTTTTCGTACCTCTATTACTTTTTCAAACAAACGAATGTTGAGTTGTTCAGCCTGCGCCACACGGCGATAATACTCCAGCGCTTCAGTTCTTGTTGGCTTGGCATTATTGGATACAAAGGGAATGCCGCCGATCTCTAATCTTTCCGAAGTAGAAAAGAAGGTCATGTTCGCCGGGTAATTATAAAGTGAATTGACAAGACATCCTTTTTCCAGTATGAGATAATCGATGCCTGCATTTTTTGCTTCAATGCCACAAGCCAACCCGATTGGCCCTCCGCCAATGATGATTATGGGATAATGCTGATTGCTCAAACGATCTTTTTTTGCAAATGTAAAGCCAATGAGAGTAAAAGAGGTTTGAAATATTTACTGGTAATTTTGATTTATGCCAATACTTACCATTAAAGAAGCAACAAGGAAAGATGCAGAGCTGATCGCTGATATGAGCCGGCAAACCTTTTATGATACGTTTGCAGCTGATAACAGGGAAGAAGATATGGATCAATTCCTGGATGAAGTGTTTACGAAAAAGGAATTGATTAAAGAAGTGGGAGCGAAGAATAATATTTTTCTGCTGGCTTATGTGGATGAACAACCAGCAGGCTATGTTCGAATGAGAGAATTCAATAATCCTCCATCGTTGGGGGATGTGGTTGCAATGGAAATCGCAAGGATCTATGTCGTCAAAGAATTTATCGGCACAGGAGTTGGGGCAGCACTGATGCAACGCTGTATTGATATTTCAAAGGAGCTGCAAAAAGAACTTATATGGCTCGGCGTTTGGGAAAGAAATTATCGGGCCATTACTTTTTATCAAAACTGGGGCTTTGAAAAATTTGATGAAACAGAATTTATCCTCGGCAATGATGTGCAGACAGATTGGCTAATGAAGAAAAAGTTATCCTGACTACTGTATCATCAATTGTCCTTTCCCGATGAACTGCCCTTGATTGTCTATTACCTGGTAAACAATCATTCCTTTTTGAGTACGAAGGGGCGAAAGTGAAATATCATCTGAATTGAAAGAGTTATTTAATAACATCCTTCCCGCCATGTCATAAAAACGAATAGTCAGTACCCGGTTGTTTCGATTGGCAATATGTAGTGATTGGCTAGCGCTGACAGGATTCGGATATAAAGAGATTCTGTTTTCACTGCCCAAATTCACCGAAACGATCTTTGAATATTTGGAATAACCGGACAGTCCGTCCATCTTTAAACGATAATATAAAACAGTTCCGGAAGGATCAACATCGTTGTAGCTGTATTGTGTGACCGAGATATTATTATGACTTGGAATGGAAATTATCGTCGAAAAAGTATTTCCGTCGTTGGAGCGTTGTACTTCGTAAGCAGTCATATCTTTTTCACTGGCGGTTTTCCAGTTCAGCGTAACTGTTTTATTATTTTTTGTTGCGGAAAAGCTAATGAGATCAACCGGCAGCACTACATTATTATAATATACGGTGATCCTGATATTATCAATTTTCCCTGCTGCAGTGCCGGCAGGATTATTAATTTTTTTTGCTGAAATAGCCACGCCGAAGTCGGAGGCATTGATATCAGCGTCTGTCCATGCCAATCCCCAGAGGTCACCGGCATTTCCATATTGCTGATAGGTATCTGTCGTCGGGTAACCAGCACTTATAGCTTTTTCATCACCACTGATAACACCACCCTTTACTATTTTAACACTGTTGTCTATCGTTTCAAAGTTGGCGTCGGAGCGTTCCACTTCCACCATGATCCCGGAAATAGTTGAGCCACCCGGGATGGCAAACCCAAAGTTGGTAACGACAAGATAATCGGTATAGGCATTTGCAGAGGCAATGCTTCCGAATGTTGCATAAGTATTATCACTCGCTGCAACATTACCGGGGTTTACCCATGTTTGACTGGAGCCTGGAATGGTGACAACCGTAAAACTGCCGCCGTTGGATGGGCCGGCTATTTGGGAGTAAGAAAATAATTGAGCTGACAGGATAAGAGCAAGTAAGAGTAAAATTTTTTTCATAGCAGTTTTGAAGTTATCTTAAATAATGATTGAAAGTTATGGTATAGCTAAGTTAAAGGAAAAAAATAATTATACCCACCTGTTAATTTAATTGCGGAATCCGACGACAGTGACCCATTTGTCAGGATATAGATTTTTTCCAGTTTGGTTTCTCGTTCATTACAGAATTTTAGTTTAATTCATGAAGCCTCTGATAATTGAAGCCGTTAAATAGTCACCACCGATTATTCGAGGGGCTGTATTGGAATAGGGGCTCATTTTAAACAAAATAAGCCGTTGACGACCCCGCGACTAACCGGCTGTTGAGAAATCATCATTGATAAATTTTTTCTATATCAAAAGAATAGGTACATTGTCGAAACAAATTTTTTTATGAAAACAATCTTGTCATTCGTAGCATCGATGCTAATTATTACAGCCTGTAAAAACGGTTGGTCTGTTGCGGAACGTAATGATTTCATCAATACCTGCACCAACGCAGCAGCAGCAAATATGGGTCAAGACAAAGCCAAAGCTTACTGCACCTGTATGCAACAGAAGCTGGAAGCAAAATATCCCAATTCTCAGGAAGCAAATAAGGTGCTGTCAGCTCCCGGGGCTATGCAAACGCCTGAAATGACAGTTATGGTGCAAAGCTGTTTGAGTGGAGGTAATGCAAATGTTAATACCAACAATAATGGTAATGGCGGAGGAGTTTTAGGTGGCGTTAATAATAATAATAACAATAATAATATTGGTGGCACCGGAGCCTGGAGTAAGGCAGATGAAGATAAATGGATGAATATATGCGCTACTAATCCAAACAACAGGGAATTGTGTTCTTGTGTATTGCAGAAGCTTGAAAAAAAATATGCCAGTTATGATGAAATGAATACAAAAGGAACATCAGAGGAGGGGCAGCAGTTGGGATTGCAATGCAAAGAAGAACTAAACGGAAATGGCTTTAATAATACTGGCGGCATAGGCGGCGCTTGGTCAACTGATGACGAGCAAAAATTTATGAATACTTGCCTCCAAAACGCCATGAATAGCGGAGCTGACAGGCAAACTTCTACTGATCATTGCAATTGCACTTTGAAAAAGATCGAAGCGAAATATCACAGTTATGATGAGGCAAATACTAAGATGACTCCGCAAGAAGTTTCAGCCATGGAGCAAGAATGTAATGCAAACAACAATCAATAATACCTGACGTATAATATAAGTTTTGATATTTTATTCCTACGGAATTCTGTTTTAGGTTTTATCCCTCATGTGACCTAATTTTGCTCCTCTTAAAAATCGAAGAGCAAAATGTCAAGATCAATTCCGTTCCGCGAAGCTTTGCGTGAAGCAATGACCGAAGAAATGAGGAGAGATGACCGTGTTTTCCTGATGGGTGAAGAAGTAGCTGAATACAATGGTGCTTATAAAGTAAGCCAGGGAATGTTGGCAGAATTCGGGCCTAAAAGAGTGATCGATACTCCTATCTCAGAATTAGGTTTTGCTGCTGTTGGTGTTGGTGCTGCTCAGAATGGATTGCGCCCTATCGTTGAGTTCATGACATGGAATTTTGCTGTTTTGGCTTTAGATCAAATTCTCAACACTGCTTCCAAAATGCTGGCAATGAGTGGCGGGCAAATTTCTTGTCCGATTGTTTTTCGTGGACCTAACGGATCTGCCGGACAGTTGGGCGCACAACATTCCACGGCATTCGAAAGTCTCTATGCAAATATTCCCGGTATCAAAGTAGTTTCTCCAAGCAACGGATATGATGCAAAAGGTTTATTGAAACAAGCCATCCGTTATGAGGAAGATCCGGTAGTATTTATGGAAAGCGAAGTGATGTACGGTGATAAATCAGATGTGCCGGAAGAAGAATATTACATTCCTCTCGGAAAAGCTGATATTAAAAAGCAGGGAAGAGATATAACCATTGTTTCCTTTAATAAAATGATGAAGGTGGCGCTGGGTGCCGCTGCAGAATTGGAGAAAGAAGATATCAGCGCTGAAGTCATCGATCTTCGAAGCATTCGCCCGCTGGATTGGATGACGGTGTTAGATAGCGTTAAAAAAACGAATCGATTGGTGATCGTTGAAGAACAATGGCCATTTGGTTCTGTATCATCTGAATTATCGTATCGCATACAAAAAGAAGGTTTCGATTATCTCGATGCACCGATACGCCGCATCACTGCTGCTGATGCTCCGCTGCATTACGCTCCTAATTTGGTAGCAGCTGCTTTGCCAGATGTTTCAAGAACGGTGAAGCTGGTAAAAGAAGTGATGTATTTGAATAAATAAAAACTATTAGCTGATAGCATTTAGCTGTTTGCATATTCCGATTAATTTGTACTGCTTTGCATTGAATCTTTGCTCTATTTTTATATTCTAAATAATAAGCAATGGCCGATATATTGATCATTGATGATGAAAAAGCGATCCGTAAAACGCTGACGGAGATCTTGTCTTTTGAAGGATATAAGATCGATGAAGCGCCGGACGGAGAAGATGGTTTGAAAAAATTCAAAGACAAAACTTACGATGTGGTGCTTTGTGATATCAAGATGCCAAAGATCGATGGAATTGAATTTTTACAGAAAGCCGGCGAGTTCAATCCTGATGTTCCCATTATTATGATATCCGGTCATGGAAATATTGAAACAGCTGTGGAAGCTGTGAAGAAAGGAGCCTACGATTATATTTCAAAACCGCCTGACCTGAATCGCCTGCTGATCACCATCCGCAATGCAATGGATCGTAGCAGCCTGGTGACAGAGACGAAAGTATTAAAGCGCAGAGTAAGTAAAGTGCAGGAAATGATCGGTGATTCCAGCCCGATGAAAAAGATCCGTGACACAATTGAAAAAGTAGCACCAACCGATGCAAGAATATTGATAACCGGTGAAAACGGTGTCGGAAAAGAATTGGTGGCAAGGTGGATCCATGAAAAAAGTAACCGGGCAAACGGCCCATTAGTAGAAGTGAATTGCGCAGCTATTCCATCCGAATTGATCGAAAGTGAATTATTCGGTCATGAGAAAGGATCGTTTACTTCAGCTATCAAACAAAGGATCGGGAAATTTGAACAAGCCAACGGCGGTACATTATTTTTAGATGAGATCGGTGACATGAGCCTGAATGCGCAGGCAAAAGTGCTCCGGGCATTACAGGAAGGAAAGATCACAAGAGTGGGAGCAGACAAAGACATCAATGTAGATGTGCGGGTGATCGCTGCTACCAATAAAGACTTATTAAAAGAAGTGGATGCGAAAACGTTCCGCCTGGACCTATATCATCGCTTAAGTGTCATCCTGATCCATGTGCCTTCTCTCAATGACCGGAGAGATGATATCCCATTGCTTGTTGACCAGTTTCTCGAAGATATTTGCACCGATTATGGCTCTGCTAAAAAACAAATTGATGCAGAAGCCATAAAGCTATTACAACAATACAACTGGACTGGAAATATCAGAGAACTGCGGAATGTGGTGGAGCGTCTCGTAATTTTATCCGGTAAAAGCATCACAGCTGAAGATGTAAAGAGCTATGTGCTGCCCAAATAGGCTTTTCTTTAGCAAAACTTTCGATAGTAAAATTTTGAAAGGCAGATTATTATAATAATTTTGCCCGTTAATAAAATATCGTCATGCCTTCATCCCAACTCTTAGTTATTTATTTTATTTCTCTATTGTATGTATGGCTGCCTTCATTTGGGTTTGCTAAACTGTTTGCAAAAGCCGGCGTAGCACCATGGAAAGCATATATCCCTTTTTATAATACATGGGTGATGCAGGATCTTGCAAAGCGGCCAAAACATTGGGTATTCTGGCAGGCGATCCCAGTTGTTGGTTGGTTCATCACGCCGGGAATTTTTATTGAATTTGTAAAACTGTTTGGAAAGTTCACCATAGGTCAGCACACACTGGCATCATTGGTTCCATTCATCTATTTCCCTTATATCGCTTACAAAGAAGATCCGAAATTCATCGGCCCCGATGTCGTAAAAAAATATAAAAAAAGCGGATGGAGAGAATGGGTGGATGCCGCCATCTTTGCTGTGGTCGCTGCAACATTGATCCGCACTTTTGTTTTCGAAGCCTATACGATCCCTTCCGGTTCAATGGAAAAAACATTGCTGATCAATGATTTTTTATTTGTAAGCAAGTTCAGTTATGGTCCACGCATTCCTAATACACCATTGTCAATCCCTTTTATCCATAATTATATTCCCGGCCTTAACTGGAAATCGTATTCTACCGCCATCGAATTGCCATATATCCGCTGGTTTGCTTCGCCGGTGAAAAGAGGAGATGTAGTGGTGTTTAATTTTCCTGCCGGCGATACGGTGATCCATAAAACCGGTTTTGAATCTGCCAATCCGTATTATGACGTGAAACGCCGAGCCGCTGCCGGATCAACGAGTGATCAAATGATCCTTAACGATCCGGTGAATTTTCCGATCGTTGTTCATCCCCCGGACAAGACGGATAATTATATTAAAAGATGCATAGGCATTGCAGGAGATACGTTGCAGGTAATTCATGGAGATGTATACATAGACGGAGTGAAGCAACCAATTCCCCCGAACTCTGAAAGAAATTACCAGGTGGAACTGAAAGACAACCGTTCATTAGATCCCGACTATTTGAAAGATCTTGGTATCATGATCAATGAGACCGACAATTCATCTGATCTAAATATGATGGGCAATTCGACATACCTCATAAACATGACTGAAAAAGAAAAAAGTGCATTGGAAAAATCTCCTATTGTGAAAAGTGTGCAGCCGTATTTTATCAATACACCTAATCCCACAGAATATTTTCCTTATGACACGATTCACAAATGGTCTGTTGATGAATACGGTCCGATTTGGATTCCCAAGAAGGGCGCAAAAATAGTTTTGAATGATTCTACATATCCTATTTATGAAAGAGCAATCCGGGTGTATGAAAAAAATAGCCTGGAGAAAAAAGATGGCAAGTTTATCCTGAACGGAAAAGAAGCGACTGATTACACTTTTAAAATGAATTATTACTGGATGATGGGAGACAATCGCCAGGGTTCGCAGGATTCCAGGTTTTGGGGATTTGTTCCCGAAGACAGGATCGTTGGTGAAGCATCTATCATTTGGTTTAGTTGGAAAAACGGACCGAGATGGAACCGTTTGTTTAAGGTTGTAAAATGAAAATGATTTTTTCCCTATGGGGAACATTCACTTTTGGTTCGTGTTTTCACAATAACTTTTGTTTATGAAGGAAAACAAATACGAGTTCAGTTACCAAGTATATGATGATATCAGCGAGTTGAATGAAAAAGATGCATGGCTGTTGTCAGAGGCGAGGAATGTTACGAAAGATGCTTATGCTCCATATTCTAATTTCCAGGTCGGAGCGGTAGCGATTCTTGCGAATGGGGAAGTAGTGGCCGGAACCAACCAGGAAAATGCGTCGTATCCGGTTGGCATCTGCGCTGAAAGAGTGTTATTGGGAACTGTTGCCACAATGCATCCAAATGTTCCTGTCGAAACTATTGCGATCAGTTATAGCAGCGATAGCATGAAAAGTGATCACCCTATATCTCCCTGTGGCATGTGCCGTCAGTCATTAATGGAATATGAAACCAGGCTCCACAAACCAATTCGTCTAATACTAAGTGGCCAGGAAGGAAAAGTGTTTGTGATCAAAACAGCAAGTCTGTTGCTGCCATTTGCATTTACCAATAAAGAGTTGGGATAAAAAATTAAAAAGTAAAAATTCAAAAGGGAAAAGTAAAAATTTATACTTTAAGTCACCATTTTTAACTTTTGCATTTTTAATTTAAAAGAGAGTCTGCACTCCATACGCCACTTTCGCTTCGTGTTCCAATAACCATTTTTTTCTCCATAATCCCCCGCTATAGCCGATCAATTCCCGGTTGGAACCGATCACACGGTGGCAGGGTACGATGATCGCAACATTATTTTTCCCGTTGGCATTGGCGACTGCTCTTGTTGCTTTTGTGTCACCTGTCCTCCGGGCAAGTTCCAGGTAATTTATAGTTTTTGCAAAGGGGATCGTCACCAGTTCATTCCATACTTCTTGCTGAAATGCAGTGCCGGGCTGATGGATCGGCAACTCAAACTGTCTTCTTTCTCCATTGAAATATTGGATCAATTGTTCCACGCATTGAATGAGCAATGGCGGTAAATGTTTTTTCTTTCCAGTGGTTTTTGTGGTCTTATCATGAAAGGAAACTTCACAGATATAATTTTCTGTGCCGACTATCTTCAGCAAACCTACGGGTGATTGATAATATGTAGTGTACGTTTCGTTCATCTTCATCCGATCTTCAAACCATTGCTTACTGATCGTTCAGGTTGTAATAAAATTACATTTTTGTTTTCATCATAAACACCCAGCACAAGGCACTCGCTGATAAAGTCAGCGATCTGTTTGGGCGGAAAATTCACTACGGCGATCACCTGTCGGTTCAGCAGGTCTTCCTTTTTGTAATGCACCGTGATCTGCGCCGATGATCTTTTTTGTCCCAAAGCCCCGAAATCGATCCACAATTGATACGCCGCTTTTTTTGCTTTCGGGAAATCTTTCACTTCAACGATCGTTCCGCTGCGGATATCAACTTTTTCAAAATCATCCCAGGTAATATTCATGGCTGAATTTTTTTATATAATCTAAAGATACATGCGCAAACCTGTTTTGTTTGAATAAATTTTTGATGATTAAATCAGTTACATTTAACTTGAAGCAAAATTGATCTCATGAGCCATAAGAAAAAAGACAACATCAGCCGCCGAAAGTTTGTACGAAATGCTGCTATTCTGGGCGGAAGTTTTTTTATAGTACCCAGGCATGTATTAGGCCGGGGATTCATTGCACCAAGTGATAGATTAAATATTGCCGCCATAGGCGCCGGAGGAAAAGGAGCAGATGATATTAATAATTTTTCAAAAAGCCCGAATGTAAATATCGTGGCGTTATGTGATGTGGATGACAGGCAATCTGCAAAATCAAGAGAACGGTTTCCTAAAGCCACTTACTATAAGGATTTCCGGATCATGCTGGAAAAAGAGAAGAATAATATAGACGCCTGTTCTATTTCTACTCCGGATAATTGCCATGCCGTAGCGACACTGGCTGCGATGCAATTAGGTAAACATGTTTATACTCAAAAGCCGTTGACGCATGATATTTATGAATCAAGAATCCTGGCACAGGCGGCCAAGAAATATAAAGTGATTACCCAAATGGGCAACCAGGGTGGTTCCGGTGATGGTGTCCGGAAAGCCAAAGAAATTATTGATGCAGGAATGATCGGAGATGTAAGTGCTGTGCAATGTTGGACGAACAGGCCTGTCTGGCCTCAGGGCATTCCAACGCCAACCGGCCACTATGATATTCCAAAGGAATTAGATTGGGATCTGTGGATCGGGCCTGCAAAGATGATCGATTATAATCCGGCTTATTTGCCTTTCAACTGGCGTGGATGGTGGGCTTTTGGAACTGGCGCATTAGGAGACATGGCATGCCATATCATGGATCCTGCATTTCGTTGTTTGCCGATCGATTATCCGAATGAAGTAGAATGCAGCATCGCCACCATCTGGAGAGCCATGTGGGATGATACTATGAATCCGGATAGTTGCCCGCCTTCTTCTATCATTCATCTCAACTATCCAAGAACTGATGGCAAAGGGAATATCAAAGTTTCCTGGTATGACGGCGGATTGTTGCCCGAACGTCCTGATGAATTATTGCCCGGCGAACCATTTGGAAATTGGGATGGAGGGCTGTTATTCATTGGCAGCAAAGGGAAATTATTACTCGATTGCTACGGCGCTAACCCAAGACTATTACCTACCAAATTGATGAACGAGGTGACGATGCCTCCGGAAACGATCAAGAGAGTGCCCGAGGGGCATTACATACAATGGGTGAATGCCTGCATGGCAGGATATGGAAAAGGAGAGACCAGTTCGCCATTTCATTATGCGGGGCCTTTTGCGGAAAGTATTTTGATGGGCAATCTTGCGATCAGGAGTTTCATGATGGTGAACCCCGAAATCGGAAAAAACAATAAAGCAGAAAAATATTTAGGCCGCAAAAAGTTACTGTGGGATGCAAAAAATATGAAGATCACGAATTTTGACGAAGCCAACCAGTTTGTCAAAAGGGATTATCGTGATGGATGGAGTTTGACTATGTGAGCCCAATTATTTGAGATAACTACGGATCATCCAGGCCATTTTTTCATGTTGTTTCATCAGCCCGGTTACGAAATCAGATGAGCCGGCGTCTTTATATGTGCTGTCAATTTTATCGGCTACTTTTCTGATATTGATAATGATACTTTCATGATCTGCCAGGAGATTTTTTAATTGCTCTGCCTGTTCTGCGGTGTAATCCTGCTCCTGTAAATGGGTAAGACGAAGATAGTCTTTCAAACGGCCCTCTGCATAGTGGCCTAAAGCCCTTATCCGTTCAGCTACTTCATCAACTATTTCTTCCAGCTCCTGGTATTGCCCTTCGTAAAATTTATGCATTTCCATGAAATTATCACCTTCATAATTCCAGTGATAATTTCTTGTTTTGATATACAGCACATGTTCGTCAGCCAGCAATTCATTCAGAATTGCTGCAACGGCTTCTTTGTTTTTGTCTGTAATTCCAATACTTGCTTTCATAATTTTTTTTACAAAATTAAGGGAAGAGAAAAAAAGAACGAAGATTTAATCGAGCATGCGGCCTAATCCGATCAATTCATTTTTTTTATAGATTTCCTTTTCATTATCAAAACATTTGCTGAATTCTTCCAGTAGTTGCTGTATTATTTTTTTATTATTCTGTGGTTTGAAGTAAGAGCCTACCGGCGGCACAGCAATACGTTTGAAATAATTCTCCACATCCTGGTGGGTGAATACCTGCCCCGAGGTGGAATCAATGAAAAACTCAATCTTATTTATCGGGTTAGGAAGATTTTCGTCTGAATAACCGGGTTTGAAATAAGCCAGTACAAATTGTTTCGGCACATTGATCGCTTTTACCGGAATATCGAGCATTTCGCACAATACTAAATACAGGATGCCATTGCTGATCTGGTTGCCACGTTTTGCTTCCAGCACTTTATTGATCATAAAATCATTTGGCTCCTGGTAATTCGTTTCATTTCCTTTCAAACCGTAATAACTGTATAAAATACTGGTGACAATATTGATCTGTTCTAATGGAGTGAGGTAGTTGTTTAATTCTAACCATATATTACGCCGCACTTTTTCAATTTCCTGCATGCTGGCAGTAATGGTCAGGTCAGGATACTGGAATTTAGAAGCCAGCAATGCACCGAGCATCAGATCATGATGCCCTGATATGCTCCATTGGCGAAATTCTTCTGTCAGATCCCGATAGTGCAGTTTATGAATGAGCAATTCAATACGCTGCTGCACGTCATGATCAGGTGTGGTTTCCCATAGATTTTCCAGGTTGGGAATGACAAGCTTTCCGTAATCAACGATTTTTTGTGATACAGCATCAAAAACCTCTTCATCAGGATCATCGATGAGATGAAACAGGGCCGTTAACTCTTTGTTTGTTTCCATGGTGGCGAATGGGTTTGGTAAATATCAGTCGTAGCACTGAAAGAAATTCGTTAAAATTTTCCACAGGTGGGGAAAGAGTGGCGGAATGAAATTTCTGACTGAATCCTATTGCTTGAGTTTGGGTGTGTCTTTTTTTCTTTTGATCCGCACCGTGGCATTCTTTTCCAGGTTGCTGGATAGCCTTGCTTCGTATCTTTTTTTTCCGTCGTCAATGATCATCAACGCTGTGTTAGGAGGAATGGAACCAAGGTTATCTGCAAACATCGTCAGTTCGTTGACTTGTTTTGTTGAATCCAGTACCAGGTCAAAATGAACTGCTTTTGTGCTTAACATTTGATGAAAAGCGATCAGTTTATCGTTGTAAAAAATAGAAATGGAATCTCCATCTACTTCTCCATTATCATAAAAATCCACTTTCAGGGAATCGGAAGTTACTTCAATGTCATTGGCTATTACATTTTCCCGTTCCGTGTATTGTTTTTCGATCACATAGTTTATTACTTTTCGCGGGATGATGTTGACTGCAACGGCTGTATCTGTATAAGAAGGTTCCCATACCTGGTATGTTTCTTTATATTCCTTTATTGCTTGCAATACCGAATCTTCTTTGCTGATATCCGCATTTAATTTCAGGTTGAAATTGATATCGGCACAGGTATATTTATATTGCGGTAAGCTGACAAAAGCACCCACCAGGTTTGATCCGGCTTTGGCGACACGCAATGTTGCTTCCAGGTTCATAGTGCAAAATACTTCCATGCCTTCCAGCGAAGCATGATAAGGGATCGGAATTTCGTAGAGGCTCAATTGTCTTGAAGTCGGACTGTAATTTCCTTTGACCTCGATACTGCGATAGGTGTTTTTAAAATAATAATTAAGGACTCCTTTTACATAGCCTTTTTCCGGATTCAATATCAGTTCAATGAGATAATTGTTGGCAGAACCGGTTGTTTTCACATTGGCATAGCCATACCAATATCCAAAGACAGATTGTGAATAATCGGAAACAGATATTGAAAATAATATGCAGAACAGAAATGCCTTCATTTATGTAAAATTAATCTCTCACTGATTTCACTGATTTGCACAGGGTTTTTTTTGTGTTCATCCTTGTAATCTGTGAGATAAAAACGAATGATCTGCCTTGATTATTTCAGGTGCCGCTTCATTTCTCTTTCCATTTCTTTCTGCCGTATACTTTCTCTTTTGTCGTGCAATTTTTTCCCTTTTGCCAGCCCGATCTCGATCTTGGCAAGGTTCTTTTCATTGAAAAAAACACGCAAAGGGATCAGTGTGTATCCTTTTTCTTTCAATTTTGCTTCTATTTTGCGGATCTCTCTTTTTTGAAGCAGTAATTTTCTGTCACGAAGCGGATCGTGATTGTTGGCAGAGCCATGGATGTATTCAGCGATATGAAAATTCTTTAACCACAGTTCACCTTTGTGAATGATACAATAACTGTCCACGAAACTGGCTTTGCCTTCCCTGAGGGATTTGACTTCAGTTCCGAGCAAGACCATTCCCGCCTCATATTTACTGTCGATGAGGTATTCAAAATACGCCGATCTGTTCTTTAGCTCTGCCATTAATAAAAATAAGAGGCAAATTACCTCTTACTATTTAATTTATTGTGGTTGGATTAGTTCTTGAATAAAGTTAATACTGTCGCCATCTTTTCTTTCAATTCTTTCCTGGGAACAATAAAATCCAGAAAGCCATGCTCGAGGATGAATTCACTTCTTTGAAAACCTTCGGGCAGATCTTTTTTAATAGTTTCTTTGATCACTCTTGGCCCTGCAAAACCGATCAATGCTCCTGGCTCGGCAATATTCAGATCTCCCAACATGCCGAAAGAAGCGGAGATGCCGCCGAATGTCGGATCGGTCAATAAAGAGATATAAGGAATTTTTGCATCGCTGAGCTGAGATAGTTTGCCACTGGTCTTTGCCAATTGCATCAGTGAAAAAGCGCTTTCCATCATCCGGGCTCCACCGCTCTTACTGATCACCAGGAAAGGATATTTATGCTGAATACAATAATCCACAGCTCTTGAAAATTTTTCTCCCATCACACTTCCCAATGAACCGCCAATGAATTCAAAATCCATGCAGGCGATCACAATATTGTTGCCGCTGAGTTTTCCGACAGCCACCCGCATAGAATCTTTCAGGTCGGTTTTGCTCCATATTTCTTCCAACCTTTTTTGATAGGGTTTCAGATCGGTGAAGCCGAGAAAATCCTTGCTGCGGATATTATCAAATAATTCTATGAAGAGGTTATCATCAAAAAGAATCTCATAGTAGTCGCTGCTGTTGATCCGGTGATGATAGCCGCATTTGGGGCAAACAAATAAATTCTCCCGTAATTCTGTGACGGTGCAGATATAGTTACATTCAGGGCATTTGGTCCAGAGCCCTTCAGGTGTTTCTTTTTTTTCTGAAGTTTTGGTGCTGATGCCTTTTTTGATGCGCTTGAACCAACTGGCTCTCGTTTCTTCGGTCTTTCCTTCTTCACCTGCCAGGTTCGCATCAAAATCTTCAAATTGTTTAGCCATAAGCTATTGTTGAATCACAAATATAGTGATTGTTATAGTTTATGGTTTTGGGGTTTATTACTTATGGTCATCAACTGCATTACTACTATCATCTTCCGTTGCGTCGCACTTTTCAGCGTTCGGGAATTCTATTCAACAATTACGAAGTTTTTTTTGCCGTATTTCCTTTCTTAGGGAGGGATGCAGTACATAAAGACTGTTGCTATGCCGACATAGGAGGCATCTCAGCGATTTCAATTTTAAAAATTTTCGAAGAGATTGAGATGCCTCGTTCCTCGGCATGACAATCTCTCTAATTATGCCGAACTGGACTACAGAAAGTACAAGTGTACATTCCCATATATGCGTGACAAACTGCAAGGAACGATGACTTGTGTTAATGTCGGTGATTAAAAAAACATTCACTATTGCCTATTCACTACTCACTTCTTCAATTCCGTTTCAAACAATTTAAATATCCGTTTGTATTCGTCTGTCCAGCTACTTGGATCCACGAAACCATGATTTTCCATCGGGTACACTGCCAATTGCCAGTTATCTTTTCCTAACTCGATCAATCGTTCAGTTAGTTTAACAGCATCCTGGAAATGCACATTTAGGTCCATCATTCCATGACAGATCAACAAATGATTTTTTAACCCGCTTGCAAAATAGTACGGTGAACTTCTTTTGTAAGCAAGACTGTCATTGTACGGTTCATTTAAAATTTCTGAA
>DASZXQ010000070.1:0-1809 GCA_035545755.1 Chitinophagaceae bacterium
GTTATTTTCATCAAGCACTTTCAGTTTCTTTTCCAGTACAATCCAGTCATAGTAGTTTTTTCTTGCCGTAAACAGCAGTTCATTTACTATCACATCTTTTTTCTGAATTGATACTGATGACTGTGCATTCATGTAGGCAAACTCAGCATTCTGTCTTTTTTTATTGGGAAACATCTGCTGCGCCGAGATCATGAAGGCTCCCATACCGGGTTGTCCGTTCATGGATTTCCACCTGCCGGGGTCATACGGCGTTTGAAAAAAACCTGCACCCAATTCAGGCGGCATCCAGCTATAAGCCCCTTTAGCCTCCTCGTTCATGGAACGGGCTTCTGCATCCAGCATCTTCAAAGCAGGATGGTTGGCTTTTATTGCAGATTCTATCTGCTGCATCGTCAACACCTGCTGCGACATGGCAAAAGAAGTTGCCAGTAATAAGCCGATGAGTATTTTTAAATGTTTCATAGTGATTTTATTAGCTTCTTAATGTTTTGTTTCAAGCACTTCAATTTTTCCATGCTTTCTTAATTCATATTCCTTTGCCATTAAAAATATCAATGGCGTTACCAGCAGTATATGCGTTGCTGATGTTAACACTCCGCCAACCATTGGCAATACAATCGGCTTCATTACATCACTGCCCACACCGTGACTCCATAAAATGGGTATCAATGCAAACAGTGATACGCTTACCGTCATTAATTTGGGCCGCAATCTTTTAGCTGCACCGGCAATCACATATTCCCTTAAATCAGCCCGGGTAATCGTTTCTTTAGAATTACCTTTTAATGTTACGAGTTGTTCCATTGCATCATTCAGGTATATTACCATAACGATACCTGTTTCCACAGCCAGGCCGAACAAGGCAATAAAGCCCACCGCTACCGCCACGGATAAATTCACTCCCCAGAAATAAATCATAAAGGCCCCACCTATCAGGGCAAAAGGAATAGATATCAAACTCAGAAATGCTTCCCTTGCATTGCGGAATGCGAAATACATAGACAGAAAAATGATGACGAGTACCACCGGCAAAATCAACTTTAGCGTTCTTTCGCTGCGAATAAGGTTCTCATACTGACCGCTCCACTCCATAAAGTATCCTTTGGGCATTTGGGTAATCATTTTGTCCAGCTTTTCCCTGGCCTCGTTTACTGTACTTCCCAAATCTCTTTCTCTTACATTGAACAACACTGTACCCCTGAGCATTGCATTTTCTGAATTGATCATCGGCGGGCCTTCGGTGATTTTTACATCCGCAACCGCTTCCAGCGGAACGGGGCCATACTTCATGGTTTGAACCTGCAATCTTTTTAGTGACTCAATATTATTTCTGAAATCCTGGCCAAACCTTGCATTGACCGAAAAACGCTGCCGCCCTTCAACGGTTGTTGTAAGCCGCATTCCGCCCAATGCTATTTCCACCACACTGTTTACATCATCCACCGTTAATCCATAGCGGCTTATTTCATCCCGCTTTACACTGATGTCAATGTATTTTCCGCCGGTAATAGGTTCCACATACAAATCCTTTACGCCATCAATACCTTCCAGTTCTTTTTTTACTTTTTCGGCAAAAGCGTAGATGGTATCGAGATTTTGACCATACACTTTTACACCCACATCGGTGCGGATACCTGTGGACAACATATTGATACGGTTAATGATGGGCTGAGTCCATCCATTGGTGACACCCGGTATTTGTAATTTGGCATTGAGTTCGTTGATAATATCGTTCTTGCTCATGCCTTTTCTCCATTCCGACCGGGGTTTCAGTAATATGATGGTTTCAATCATGCTGATCGGAGAATT
>DASZXQ010000071.1:0-9156 GCA_035545755.1 Chitinophagaceae bacterium
TGGGTACCGGCTGGTGGTGTTACAGTAACTGTTGACGAAGTATTTGATCCATTATCTGCCGGACTACTTGAAACTCCAACAAAAGTTTGAGCAAAAGAAAATTTTGAAGATATAAATAGTAAGAAAGCAATCAATAAAATACGGACAGCAGAATGGAATTTCATAGAGAATGTTTTGGCTTCATAAGGTTTTCAGTTTCTAAATAAGATATTTTCTCACTCGTGTCTAAAACAGGATAGTAAGGCAATAAAGATATTAGGTAAAAATATGTAGCACAATAGAAAACTTACTCTTAATAATACTTAGTATTTCCTGTATATTTAGTAGGATAATTGCTATTAATAATTTTAATGGTGTTGACTATTTTTACTTTTTATAGTTTTTCAAGTTATCCAAATCCATTTAAAGCTATGCAACGAGCTGCTGTACAAACCAAAATCCTAGTATTCTTATTATTTATTTTATTTCCCTGTTATTTATTTTCACAAACATTCTTTGGAATATCAGCTAGCCCTGTTGATAATAGTTCTCATGCCGGTCCTACAGTTACAGTAACGCCACCGGCTTCTATGGTTGCCAATGATCTTGTTATTATTTATGCAGAATATAGAGGAACAACAGTAACCCCATCAATAAGCACGACCGGCGGTCAGACTTGGAGCACTGCGACTACCAATAGCGGATCGAGTCAGTCCATAGCTGTGTTTTGGTGTACATTTAATGGAACATGGGCTGCAGATCCTGTTATAACTGTAGGTGCCGGCACGAATGGATTGACAGCGGTCATGTATGTTTTCGCACCTAATCAGGCAAGTAGTTCATGGGCTGTACATATAAATCCGACCAATAGCACTTCTGGTTCTACAACTAATCAGATCACAGGTATTACTACAACAACACCAAATACTGTTACAATGGCATTTTGGAGTGTGGGTGCTACAAATACATGGACGACTTTAAGCGGTACTGGTTGGGTGAGGCCAACATTTCCTAATTCTCAAAACCAAATCAGAAATACAACATCAAATCAGTCCCATACCGCTGCTTATTTTATTCAATCTTCTTCAGTCGGAGCAACTGGTAATGTTTCACAGGTTCAATCAGCCAGTACAACCGCTCTCAGAACTATTATGGCATTCGCTGAAGTTCCGCTTTATTATTCTGGCATAAGCAGAATGAATGAAGTATTTCAAAGAACTGTTTTGTCAAATAATGCAATTAATACTCCCTGGGAAGTAACTTATGGTCCGGATGATTCTTTATGGGTCACAGATTCACATGGCTATAAAGTCTATAAAATGAATATTAATACAGGAGCTAAAAGAACAATACTTGACCTAAGTCAAACAGCAACAGATTTCCCAACTTTTAATGTTCAATTTGATAATACATCTCAAAACCCATGGCCACAGGGCGGTTTTGCCGGATTAGCCATCCATCCTCAATTCAATTCTGGCAAGCCTTATGTGTATATTTCTTACGTTCAAAAATATATCGGGGGTTCAAGCGGACCCGGATATTTTTTTACAAATAGCATAGTCCGTTTTACATATAATTCTTCAACAGGAAAATTAGGAAGCCCGGTGGCAGTTTGTGATACATTGCCGGGTAGCACCGACCATAATTCTCAAAGAATGATCATTGCCCCGGTTGGGGGAACCTATTATTTGTTTTACGGGCAAGGTGATATGGGAGCGGGTCAATTAACCAATGCAACAAGACCTAACAAAGCCCAGAATATGGATTCTTATGAAGGAAAAATTCTTCGCTTCAATCTTGAGCCAGATGCAGATGCCGGAACTTATGATAAATGGATACCGGACGACAATCCTTATAATGCCACGCTTGGCAAACAAAGTGCAGTATGGGCGATGGGTATCCGCAATAACCAGGGCTTTGCATACGACACTACGCTTAACATTTTATACGGTTCACAACACGGACCCTATAGCGATGATGAAATAAATATTATTGAAAGCGGAAAGAATTATGGGCATCCTTTAGTAATCGGTTACGCAGCAGACGGAAACTATAATGGCTCCAGCGCCGGCGTTCCTAATAACGGGACCTCAAGCCTTGCTAAAATTACCGACGAAGCGGCTGCCGCGGCTGCTATTCCCAATTATAAAGACCCATTATTTTCCGGATACGCCGGAACTCAAGCTACAATTTCTAACATCTGGACTACTAATCCTAGTAACCAGACCTGGCCTTCTGAAGCCTGGTCGGGAATCGATTTTTATAATAACACTCTTATACCAGGTTGGAAAAATTCTTTGGTGATTTGCGGATTAAAATGGGGAAGAGTGTTACGGCTAAAGCTTGGTCCCGCCGGTAACACTATTGTTAACACAAATGGCGCCGATACTATTGCCTATTTTCAATCTCTAAACAGGTACAGGGATCTTGCAATTGATCCCAATGGCAAAACTTTATATGTAAGCGATGAAGGTACAAGTGCAACCGGACCTGGTGGAATTTCTCCTCCTGTCACTGTTCCTAACTGCACTAACTGCATAATAAAATATACTTTTCTGGGATATGCTGACGCAGGTGGAAAAAGTTCAATACCCGATGCCATTGATGTTACTGCGGGCACTGCAAATAGTTGTGCTACCGGTACAACGATAACAATTGACAACACAAATAATAATCTTTGGGTGCCCATTACCGGACCCGACGGAAATATCATGGCAGAAATTTATCCCAATGGCAATAATCTTGGAACAGTTACTTCATCATTCTATACCAATTCAGGATCTATAAGAGTAAAAAATGGTGTTCATTATCTTGATAGAAATATTACCATCACTCCGCAAAATCAACCATCCAGTACCGTGAAGATCAGGCTGTATATTTCCAAGGCAGAGTTTGATGCATTGGATGCGGATCCATTAGGTGGCGTTAGTGCCATCACTGATCTGAAAATAATTAAAAACGAAGATGCCTGCGGTTCGTCCATTGCTTCCAGCACTACATTGATAAATCCGACTTTTGCTGAAGCACATGGTTCCAATGGTTATGTGTTGCAGGGTGACATTAATTCATTTTCCAGTTTTTATTTCAGTAGCTCCAATGTAATTCTTCCAATGCATCTATTATCGTTTACCGGTTCTTTGCAGGATAACGCAGCTTTACTGCAATGGAAAACGGCGAACGAAATAAATATGTCTTATTTTGATATTGAACGAAGTATCAATGGATCTGATTTCACAAAGATCGGATCAGAAACGGCTAAAGGAAATAATAACAACACCAACAACTATTCCTATATTGATTACGACGCTGCGAATCAAAACGCATCTGTAGTTTATTATCGGTTGAAAATTGTTGATGTTAATGGCTCATTTAGTTACAGTCAGATCGTATCTGTGACCTTTACTTATACTACAACTTTCCTGGTTCGTCCCAACCCGGTTCAGCAAATATTGTATATACATGGAAAGAAGGATTTTCATAAACCATTACAGGCTGAGTTGTATGATTTGAGTGGAAAAATTCTTAGGAAAGAACAGGAATTTAAAAATGACTTTTCTATAGATGTCACTTCTCTTAAACCAGGGGTTTATATTTTGAAAATGTATAACGGATCCGATATACAAGAGCAGGTCTATAAGGTGATCAAGCAGTAAATGAAAATAAATTTTGGAAGAACTTTAAAAAGACAAAGCCCCGACACTCGCCGGGGCATTTGTTTTTAGGGTTATGGCTCAAGGTTATTCGTAATTTTTATACCACTCTTCTCCGGTTGGTTCAACATCTGTTGTCTTTTTATCTTTTTTTTCTTTATCAGGTTTAGCTGCATCTTTTTTATAGGGATTCAGCATGGGCGAAACCCGAACACGGCTTAATGTTCTTGTCTTTCCTGAAAGAAGTGCTTTTAAAAAAGGAGATCTTTCTTCTTCTGATGATGATGACTGGAGAATTGCTTTCAGCGGATAGGCCGAAAAGTACAGGGCAGGATGATCACTCATTTTCATAGTTGTGATTTTTTATGGACGGATTTTATTTGAAACATTAAAGTAGAGGAAAAAAAATAGTGCTGCAAGCCTTAGGAAATAAAAAAGAGGAGAGCTTGCAATTTTTTCCTTTTTTACTATAGGGAATTTACTATAATATCGTTCATTCGATCTTACCTACCATCTTCGCCGGGTCCACCCATTCATCAAATTGTTCGGGAGTAACATAGCCCAGTTTCACTGCCATTTCTTTTAATGTGGTGCCTTCTTTATGTGCTTTTTGTGCGATCTCTGCTGCTTTGTAATAACCGATCTTGGTGTTCAATGCTGTTACCAGCATCAGGGAATTGTCCACATGTTTTTTGATATTTGCTTCAATCGGAGCTAACCCAACAGCACATTTATCATTAAAAGAAACGCAACCATCGCCGATCAGTCTTGCACTGTGCAGGAAATTATAGATCATCACCGGTTTGAAAACATTCAATTCAAAATGACCAGTGGCGCCACCTATATTTATTGCTACATCATTTCCCAATACCTGTGCAGCGATCATCGTCAGCGCTTCACATTGAGTTGGATTTACCTTGCCGGGCATAATGGAAGAACCGGGCTCGTTATCAGGAATAAAAATTTCACCAATGCCGCTTCTCGGTCCTGATGAAAGCATCCGTATATCATTGGCGATTTTCATTAAACTAACTGCAACTGTTTTCAAAGCTCCATGCGCTTCAACAATTGCATCGTGTGCGGCCAATGATTCAAATTTATTTTCTGCAGTTTTAAAAGGGAGGCCGGTCAAAGCTGCAATATGTTTAGCCACATTTTCGGAGTAACCGGGAGGAGTATTAATTCCTGTTCCAACAGCGGTTCCACCCAAAGCTAATTCTGATAAATGGGCTAATGTATTTTTAATGGCTCTCAATCCATGATCCAACTGGGAAACATATCCGCTGAATTCCTGCCCGACAGTCAAAGGCGTTGCATCCATAAAATGCGTTCTGCCGATCTTTACCACTTTCATGAATTCTTTGCTCTTTTCAGCTAAAGTATTCCGGAGTTTTTCGATTCCTGGAATAGTTGTTTTCATCAGCATCATATATGCAGCAATGTGCATAGCAGTAGGAAAAGTGTCATTACTCGATTGTGATTTATTGACATCATCGTTTGGGTGCAAAAATTTTTCTTTATCAGTCAGTTTACCGCCTTTGATCACGTGGCCACGGTAAGCAATGACTTCATTTACATTCATATTACTTTGAGTGCCGCTGCCTGTTTGCCATACGACCAACGGAAAATAATTGTCTAATTTTCCTTCGAGTATTTCATCACATACCTGTGCAATCAGATCACATTTCTCTTTTGGTAAAACGCCCGCTTCCAAATTTGTGATGGCTGCAGCTTTTTTCAGGTAAGCAAAAGCACGAATGATCTCTTTCGGCATTTTATTAATATCCTGTGCGATCTTGAAATTATCAATGCTCCGCTGAGTTTGGGCGCCATAATAAACATCAGCCGGAACTTTTACTTCGCCTAACGTGTCTTTTTCAATTCTGTATTCCATAAAATTTTTTTAGCGGCACAAAGGTACAGGCAAAAGAAGAATTCTTTCCCTGATCAATGTCAGGTTATTTTATTTAATTTCGAAGCTAACAGGACACATGAAAAAACTTTTCACTGCTTTATTTCTTTTTTCCGCATTTGTTTCAATAGCACAACAACGGCATCGGTTCACTTTCACTCCTTCTGATTTTTTACTGGATGGAAAACCTTTCCAGATCGTCAGCGGAGAAATGCACCCAGCACGAATTCCTGAAGAATATTGGCGCAATCGTATTCAAATGGCAAAGGCAATGGGTTGTAATACTATTGCTGTATATGTTTTCTGGAATTACCTGGAACCAAAAGAAGGTGTTTTTGATTTAGAAACCGGCAATCACAATATTGCAGAATTCATTAGAATTTGTCAGCAGGAAGGAATGTGGGTATTGCTGCGCCCCGGGCCTTATGTATGTGCTGAATGGGATTTTGGCGGTTTGCCATCTTATCTTCTGAAAATTCCGGACATAAAAGTTCGATGTATGGACGGCCGATATATGGATGCTGTCACAAAATATTTTAATCGCCTGGCGCAAGAGATCAAACCGTTGCTGTGTACTAATGGCGGCCCGATACTGATGTTGCAAATCGAAAATGAATATGGGAGCTATGGCAATGACAAAAAATATTTAGAGGCATTGAAAAATATCTGGGTCAAAAACGGTATCGATGTTCCTTTTTATACTGCAGATGGCCCTACTCAATATATGCTGGATGCAGGGTATGTTAATGGAGCTGCAATCGGATTGGATAGCGGCACCAGTGACAATGATTTTGACCAGGCAAAGAAAAAAAATCCGAACGTTCCTTCATTCAGCAGTGAAACCTATCCGGGTTGGTTGACGCATTGGGGAGAAAAATGGCAACGGCCCGATACCAATGATCTGAAAAAGGAGATAGAATATTTATTGCAGCATAAAAAATCGTTCAATTTGTATGTGGTGCATGGAGGAACCAATTTTGGTTTTACTGCAGGAGCCAATTCATTTTCGCCGACACAATATCAACCGGCTGTTACCAGCTATGATTATGACGCACCCATTAACGAACAGGGACAACCCACTGAAAAGTTTTTCATGCTCAGGAATTTGATCTCAAAATATGTTGATTATAAAATTCCCGATCTTCCAAAAACGATTCCGGCAATTGAGATACCTGCGATTGAAATGAAGCCAATGCTTTCTGTCTGGACGTTAATAAGATCAATGCAGCCAATTGTTACGCCTCAACCGCAACCTATGGAAGCATTTGATCAGAACCAGGGATTGATTTTATATAGAACAAAACTGATCGGTCACAAAAGTGGAAAATTGACAATCACAGAACCGCATGATTATGCTTTGATTTTTTTAAATGGAAAATTTATTGACACTATAAAACGAGATGGCGGGAAATGGACAGTGAACCTACCAAAAACAGAAGTTGAAAATCCGGAGTTGGATATTTTAGTGGAAGCAATGGGTCATGTTAACTTTGGTCAATATATAATAGATCGAAAAGGGATCACAGACCGGGTTACTTTAAATGGGATGACGTTGATGGAGTGGGAAACTTATTTGTTACCGATGGATGAGAAATTCATTCAGCAAAATGTTACCGGCTCGCAGCGAAGTTTGGTAGAAAGCAAACCCGGAATTTTCTTTGATGGATATTTTGATATTGATAAAACAGGAGATACCTATTTTGATATGAGCCATTATTCGAAAGGAATTGTTTATGTAAACGGCCATAATCTCGGCAGGTATTGGAACATTGGCCCGCAACATCGTTTATATTGTCCTGCCACCTGGTTGAAAAAAGGAACGAATCATATTATCGTTTTTGATCTGCACCAGTTGCAGGCAGCAACAATTGACGGGAAAGCTTCATTGGAATAAATACATCATTTTATGAAAAAGTTTTTTTGCATTGCCATTTTATTCGTTGCCATTTCTTCTTTTGCTCAAACGTATCAGCCCACATGGGAATCGCTCGATTCAAGGCCGGTGCCGCAATGGTTCAAAGATGCCAAATTTGGGATCTTCATTCACTGGGGCGTGTATTCTGTACCGGCGTATTCCACAGTGGGAAATTATGCGGAATGGTATCAAAATGGCTTGGTAAATGGTGATTCAGCACGAATAAAATTTCACAAAGAAAAATTCGGCAACAGAACATATTATGATCTTGCCAATGATTTTAAAGCCGAATTGTTCAACCCAGATGAATGGGCAAAATTATTTGAAGCATCAGGTGCAAAATATATTGTGCTTACGTCCAAACATCATGATGGTTTTTGTTTATGGCCCAGCAAAGAAGCTAATCGTGATTGGGGTTTTGCGTGGAATGCTGTTGATGTCGGCCCGAAAAGAGATCTGTTGGGCGATCTGTTCAAAGCAGTTCGAAAAACTTCTGTTCATGCAGGAATGTATTATTCACTCTACGAATGGTATAACCCGATCTGGAAAGTTGATAAAAGTAAATATGCCATTGAACATGCATGGCCGCAAATGAAAGATCTGATCAATACATACAAACCGGATGTATTCTGGACAGATGGAGATTGGGAAGCCAGCGATTCTGTATGGAAGAGTAAAGAATTTTTAGCATGGATGTATAACGAAAGTCCTGTGAAAGATAAAGTGGTAACCTATGACCGATGGGGTAGCGATGTTCGTTTTCATCATGGCGCAGTTTTTACTCCGGAATATCAACCCGATGTAGATTTCGAAGATCATTATTGGGAAGAAAGCCGGGGAATGGGATATAGTTATGGGTACAATCGTGCAGAAGATGCCTGGGATTATAATTCTACTCAGTCATTGGTACTGCATTTAATTGATAAAGTAAGCCGTGGTGGAAATTTTTTATTGGATATCGGGCCTGATGGTCATGGAAAAATTCCTCCAATTATGCAGGAGCGGTTGTTACAAATAGGGGAGTGGCTGAAAATAAACGGGGAAGCAATTTATAATACAGTTCGGTGGAAAGTTCCGGCTCAATGGAGCGAAGGAAGAAGGGATTATCATGCCAAGGGCGGAGATGTGATGCTTAAATTAACTCTTGATCCCGATCCGGGTTATGCAACCAAAGAGATCTTTTATACCTATAATGCAAATACAAATTCACTCTACGCCATTTTTCCAAAATACCCATCGGATAGAAAATTAATTTTAAAAGACGTGGTTTTACCCGCAAACACAGTGATCAGCTTTTTATCAACCAGAGAAAATGTATCATGGCAACAAGTCGGAGAAAATGTTGTTGTGAATTTACCGGAATATGATCCCAACAAAATAAAAGCTCCATATGCATATGTACTGAAGATTTCGAACTTTGGTGCGTTCTCAAAAAAGCCTCAGATAAAAGTGGAATATCCAAATAATGGTTTACAACCAATGATCACTTTGTCGGCAAATACTAATGAGACGATTCGTTACACAACTGACGGAAGCGAACCAACTGAATCATCTCCTGCCTATGTTCAACCATTTACTCTTGAAAAAACAAGTCTTGTTAAAGCAAAATCTTTTATGACAGGAAGCTTACCCAGTGCTGTTGCCGAAGACAATGTCACCAGGTATGAATGGATGAAAGGAGCAATGATAAAGGGATTAAA
>DASZXQ010000072.1:0-1990 GCA_035545755.1 Chitinophagaceae bacterium
AATGGGGCTGGATGAAATTGCAAAGGAAACTTTAGCGAAACATTTTTCTTCGTTCAGTCAAAATAATTATGAATCCGGGCTTTTGCCGACAGGTGGCATTTATCAATGGAAAAGAAAAGGAGAATTTCATTTATTCAATCCTCAAACCATTCATTTTTTGCAGTATGCTACCCGGATGAATGATTATAGTATTTATAAAAAATATGCAAAGCTGATCAACGAATCGAGCGAAAATACTTCGACATTGAGAAGCTTGCTTCAATTGAAAAAAAATCGTCCTTCTATTCCAATAGAAGAAGTGGAACCGGCAGAAAATATTTACAAACGATTTGCCACCGGCGCCATGAGCTTTGGTTCCATTTCATGGGAAGCACATACAACATTGGCCATTGCCATGAATCGCATCGGCGCCAAAAGCAATACTGGTGAAGGCGGAGAAGATGAAAAAAGATATGAAGAACTGCCCAATGGAGATTCCATGCGCAGCGCTATCAAACAAGTGGCGAGTGCAAGATTCGGTGTTACCAGTTTGTATCTCACCGAGGCAGATGAACTGCAAATAAAAATGGCGCAGGGAGCAAAGCCTGGTGAAGGTGGCCAATTGCCGGGACATAAAGTAGATGAGTGGATAGGTAAAGTGCGTCATTCTATTCCCGGAGTTGGATTGATCTCTCCGCCGCCGCATCATGACATCTATTCTATTGAAGACCTAGCTCAATTAATTTTTGATCTGAAAAATGCTAATCGTAAAGCACGGATCAGTGTGAAGTTGGTCAGCAAAGCCGGTGTAGGAACTATTGCTGCCGGTGTAACGAAAGCAAAAGCAGATGTAGTACTGATCGCAGGTCATGACGGAGGCACAGGAGCCTCTCCTGTTTCTTCCATCAAACATGCAGGATTACCTTGGGAATTGGGATTGGCAGAAACACATCAGACATTGGTAAAAAATAAATTGAGAAGTCGTGTCACCGTACAAGTAGATGGGCAATTGAGAACCGGAAGAGACATCGCAATTGCAGCATTATTGGGAGCGGAAGAATGGGGAATTGCCACTGCCGCACTTGTAGTAGAAGGTTGCATATTGATGCGCAAATGCCATATAAATACCTGCCCTGTTGGTGTGGCAACACAAGATCCTGAATTAAGAAAAAGATTTAATGGTAATCCTGATCATGTAATAAACTTTTTCAAATTCATTACACAGGAATTAAGAGAGATCATGGCTGAAATGGGTTTCAGAACAATTAATGAAATGATTGGGCAAGTCAATAATCTTGAAGCAAGGGAAAATATTTCTCATTGGAAATACAGCAAACTGGATCTTTCACCAATATTATATAAGGAGCCTGCATCTATTTATACCGGTTTGCATAAATCAGAAGATCAGGATCATGTTATCGGCGGAGTGTTGGATTGGAAACTTCTGAAAATAGCTACTCCGGCAATCGAAACACAAGAAAAAGTTTTTGCAGAATTAGCAATTCAAAATACGGACAGAACAGTAGGATCAATTTTGTCCAATGAGATCACAAAAAAATACAGAAGTGCAGGATTGCCTGATGATACCATTCATTTCAAATTCAACGGAACGGCCGGACAAAGTTTTGGTGCGTTCAATAGCAAAGGCATTACATTGGAACTGGAAGGAGATGCGAACGATTATTTCGGAAAAGGATTGAGTGGAGCGAAGCTCATTATTTATCCTTCCAAACAAGTACAATATGTACCTGAAGAAAATATCATCATTGGTAATGTTGCCTTTTATGGAGCCACATCAGGGCAAGCGTTTATTCGTGGAAAGGCCGGCGAACGTTTTTGTGTCCGCAATTCCGGAGTAAATGCTGTTGTAGAAAGTGTAGGTGATCACGGCTGTGAATACATGACTGGTGGTACGGTAGTAGTCTTGGGAGATACAGGAAGAAATTTCGCTGCAGGCATGAGCGGAGGCGTTGCATATATATATGATGTCAACGGAAAGTTTCCTGAAAAC
>DASZXQ010000073.1:0-28581 GCA_035545755.1 Chitinophagaceae bacterium
GGTTTGGATATTTTGTCGAACCTGATGGCTGATCAAAATATTGCTACGCAAAATATCAATCAGAATATTTCGAATGAACAAGATCAGATGGCATTTGCAAAAAGACTGCAGGCGCATATGAATGACCCTGCTTATTTTAAAACAGCCCAGGGCAAAGCCGATCTGCAACGTATGCAATCATTCAATCAGCAGAGTGGCGGCAATATTGTGAACAGCAGCAGTACCACAAAGAATATAGATGCAGATATTGCAAAAAAATTAAAAGATAATCCGGGTTATGCCGGTTCTGCTCAATTCCAAAAGGATATTGGCACATCCGAAATGAGCCGGGCCGCTGATAAAGGTATTTATCAAAAAGATGCCATAGCGCAGGTAACCCCGGGAACCGCCAAGGTAAGAATTGAAGGAAGCTTTGAGCCAAATAGTATGGAAGCATTTACCGGCAATCTCGAAAGCTCACTGGGGCCAATGAAGGTTAGTGTAAAAATCACCGTAGAGAAAATTGATGATTGATTATACAAATCATTTGACTGACAAAACTGTTTTAAAAAACGGCAAATGAAAACAATATTTATTATCGGCTTCGCTTTGTTTCTTTCTGTTAACTCTTCAGCGCAACTATGTGAGTATGCTCCTGCTGACTGCCCCGATGAAACCGGAATTAACACTGCTCAATATTTAACGGAAGGATTAATTCCGCAAGAAATCGAAATTAAAAACCAGTTCATGAATAAGATAACCGATATGATGCTTAAAGCTGCCAAACAGCTTCATTGGCAAGGTATGGAACTGGGTGCCGTAGCCGGGTCCGGTCCGCTCCAGGCTGGTGCTACTCCATATGAATACAGGAGCCCACGAATGATATTTGACGAATGGCAGTTTATCGTTGATAAGGATTCTATAACGGCATGGAAAAATTGGTTAGAGGACTTTGGAAACCGCTCACTAAACAACCTGAACAGTTATACTGATAAAACAAATGAAATTGCCAACTCGCCATTGTATAAGGCTTATTCGGACTCTATTGATTACTACATGAATAAAAGTACCGAATACATCCAAAATCACCAGTCAGAAGGGTTGACCGTTATGGAAAGTAAAGGTTACAAGTCCCTTCAAAGCAAGATTAATGATTTTATCGACAAAAGAACCAAACTTATGCAGCCTGCGGAAAAAAGTTATGCAAATCCTGACACCGAACGGATATTACAGACAGCACGTTTTAGAGAAGGCGCCACTCTACACATAGAGTTTTATGTAAACTATAGTGCAGCAAATATTAAATCCAGCGATAACGACAAAGTACAGAACTTTCCTGTGCCCGGATCCTTTTTCTCCAAATTTGTTACAGTCGCTTCTCCCATAATATCAAATAATCCGGATGACCCCGGAAGATATAAACATTTCTTAACGATTCTGCTGGGCAAATGGAGTAAAAAAATGAATCAATACAATGGTTATAATTCACAGTTCGCTGATTTACCAGGGCAAAATGATGAGCATACACTCAAAAAAATCAAAAGCGATAAAATTCAAACTATTACTGTTTATATAATGGGAAGTGAGAAAAATATTCAGAAAATATTACCGTTCATTGATATTTTATCATTGGACAATATGACCACTGTTAATTGAGTTTAGTTGTGACTTTGCTATACACAATTTCAATAAGTTAAATGTTGCAATCACAACAAACCATTAAAACCTATTGTAAAAACTTATTATGAACAGATCTCAATCAATACAAATAGTTTGTCAGTTGCTATTTATTCTAATCTTGGTAACAATAAGAAGCCATAGCTATGGCCAAAGTGTTAACAATTATGTGTTAATACCGGGATCTACATCCCTTTTACCGGTGGATGAACAAATGAAATTTAGTATCTATTGGTACAGTGATGATGGCATACTTCACGAAGGAGTAAACTCATTTTCTAAAAATCAATTGCCCGAATGGACCATCAATGGCCAAACCTGGACCAGTCAAAATCCTGCCAATGGGAAATTATCAGTTGATCTCGGTTTTGAAAAAGCCACTTATACAGCCCCTTCAAAAGTTCCGGCTATAAATCCCGTGGTAATTGCAGTAAGATTTCATGCTTCAGACACAAGTAAAGAAATGGTCACACTCATTTGTAACCTAAAAATTATTGACCCCGGAAATAAATGGTATATATCATTCACCTATTCAGGCACCAGTTTTAGTTCTGATAAATCTGCGTCAGAAGAAAGAACAAATAGCAGCCAGGTCACAGGATCCGCTTCAATGTTGATCAATGGAACTCCGCCCGACAAAGACGGGCATGTAACAATAAATACATCAGAAGGGGACAGCATTGTATCATATTCTTCATCCGGTCAGTGGTCAGAAAAAATTCTTGAAATATCAAGAGACTTGACAGGAGCCATAACCGAAAAGACCATCCGTAATCATGAAGGCACCGTAACAAAAGATAAAAACGGGATCGAGTTTGAATACGACCCTTCTCCGGGCGGCATTAAAGGACTTGCCGGTGCCGGGCTGGATTATTCCGGTGACGGGAAGGAGGAATTTTACTCGTTGGATGATAACAATCGACTTGTAAAAAAAGATGAAAACAATGGTCCTTTTAGAACCAATATTTTATTGGGGCACGACAAAGATGTCCTCAAAAAAACAAGCAACGGCTTCACGATAGATTATGTCGAAAAAAAAGACACCAGTTATACTGATATTTTAGGAGCAGTACATAAAGTGACGTCAAATGTGGAATATCATGTTACCATCAGCAGGAAAGGCAATCACCGTGTAACAATGAATTTTTTCAACCCAGGTAAGATTCGCTATGCGATCTTGCCATCTTTCATATGCAATACCCGATCGCTCAAGGTTGCCAATTCTTCATTGTGAGTAACGATCAAGAACGTTTGATTGAATTTTTTGCGAAGATCAAAAAACAATTGATGCAATTCTTTTGCATTAGCTGAATCAAGGTTTCCGGTAGGTTCATCAGCAAATATTATATCAGGATTATTTATTAATGCCCTTGCCACAGCCACCCGTTGCTGCTCGCCACCGCTCAATTGGTTCGGTTTATTTTCCAGGCGTTGACTCAGGCCAAGCAGATTCAACAATACTTTTGCCCGATCTTCCACTTCTTTCTTTTTTTTGCCCGCCAGCCATCCCGGAATGCAAACATTTTCTACTGCACTGAATTCAGGCAATAAATGATGGAACTGGAAAACGAAGCCAATATGCTGATTCCGGAAAGCAGCCAGCTTTTTACCTTCCAGCGTATTCAGCATAGTGCCATTCATAGAAATGGTGCCCATATCTGCTTTGTCCAATGTGCCCAGGATATGAAGCAATGTACTTTTGCCCGAACCCGAAGGCCCGGCAATTGCAACTACTTCTCCTTTTTGAATATCGATGTTGACGCCTTTCAGGACCTCAACAGGCCCATATCTTTTATAAATATTTTTACCAGATAACATATTTGGGTTACTATTTCTATTCCAGACAGCTGCGTTTTACCCTGAAATATGTACAAACCTAACCCTTAATCAAAAATTAAGTACGAACTACTGAAAATAATTAAGAATTTATTCGCTTCCGGCCGTATAACTTCAGATTTGGAAAATTCGTTAATACAACTACATTTGCGGAAAATTTGGGGTATCAGTACCCAAGAAAAGACCTTAATTCCTTAAATAAAACCCTTCGAAAGATGTTTTGGACATTAGAATTAGCCTCATATCTGGAAGATGCCCCATGGCCAGCGACTAAAGACGAGTTGATCGATTATTCCATTCGTAGTGGCGCCCCGCTTGAGGTGGTAGAAAACCTGCAGGAGCTCGAAGATGAAGGAGATGTGTATGAAACCATCGAAGACATCTGGCCCGACTATCCTACCCAGGACGATTTTCTCTTCAATGAAGATGAATATTGATAAAAGACGCAAGCTCGAAAAAATTAAAGCCTCTGTTATCAGAGGCTTTTTAATTTTTTTGTAACCAGCAATTGTACTACTATCAACTTCGTTGCGTCGCACACTTCAGGGTCCCACTCGCTACTCACCATTTTCTACCGCCTTTCTTATTTCTCCATCTGCTCGATCACTGCACCCGTCACTCCGGTAAATGAAAAGCCACCATCATGAAAGAGATTCTGCATTGTTACCATCCTGGTATAGTCACTAAACATAAGTGCGATGTAGTTAGCGCAATCTTCAGCGCTGGCATTTCCCAAAGGACTCATCTTTTCCGCATAAGAAATAAAACCATCGAATCCTTTCACTCCGCTACCAGCTGTCGTTCTTGTAGGCGATTGTGAAATAGTGTTTACTCTTACTTTCTTTTTTATGCCATAATAATAACCAAACATTCTTGTCACACTTTCCAATAATGCTTTGGCATCCGCCATTTCATTATAGTCAGGAAAAACCCGTTGTGCAGCGATATATGTCAACGCTACCACACTGCCCCACTCGTTCAGCGCATCCATATCCCATGCGGTGCGGAGCACTTTATGCAAACTCATAGAAGAAATGTCCAGTGTTTTCTGATTCCATTCATAATTCATTTCCGTATAATGTTTGCCTTTACGTACGTTCAGGCTCATGCCGATTGAATGAAGAATAAAATCAAAACTGCCGCCAAAGTGTTTCATGGATCCTTCAAACAAATTTTTCAAGTCTTCCATATTGGTCACATCAGCTCCGATAACAGGTGCTTTTACTGCTTCAGCCAATTTGTTGATCTCTCCCATTCGCAACGCAACAGGGGCATTGGTCAATACCAACTGAGCTCCTTCATCATAACATTTCAAAGCTGTCTTCCAGGCGATGGATTTTTCATCCAATGCGCCGAAAATGATCCCTTTTTTTCCTTTCAGTAAATTATTTCCCATAAACATTGATTTTATTCCGGTAAAAATAAGAAGTTATTTCTAAGCCTAAGGCGCCAGGCATGCCAAGGTTTAACACCTTGGCCTGCCTTATTACGCACCCGGAAAAATCTTTTTGATAACAAACACTATTAAAAATGTATAGATAAACACCAATGCGAATCCAGAAAAAAGATACAACATCAATCTTCCAAAAGACTTTCTGGGCTGAAGGATTTTCTGGAAATATTTATTTAAAAGATAAACCGGGAAAAGAGAAATAAGAATGATAAACAATATCAAAAATGCTTTCCATTTCATTAAATTACTATTTCAAATCAATAACACATTTCAATCACCAGGCATTGTGCGCATGCAAAGTCTCCCCTTTCGGGGGGAGGTTAAAGGGGGCTTAATTCCTCACCATTTCCCTGGCATTTTCCATAGCTGCGGCAGTAGGTTTTTCTCCACTCAGCATTTTAGCGATAGCAGTAATTCTTTCTTCTGTTGTCAATAACCGAATATTAGTTTTTACAGAATTTTTTACGATCTCTTTATAAACCAGGTAGTGGGCATCAGCCTTGCCTGCGATCTGTGGTTGATGCGTGATGCAAACCACCTGTCTTTTCGCAGCCAGGTCTTTCATGATAATTCCCACTTGTCTTGCTGCTTCGCCGGAAATACCGGAATCAATTTCATCAAAGATCAATGTGGGCAGATCGATAGACTTTGCTACGAGTGATTTTATACAAAGCATCAATCGGCTGAGTTCGCCACCACTGGCCACTTTTCTCACAGGTTGAAATTGCCCGCTTTTACCTGCCTCGCCGGCAGGCAGGTTAGCATCAAATAAGAATTCTATTGCATCACAGCCATACCAATTCAGGTCTCCAGATCTTATTTCCACTTTTAAACGGGCATTGGGCATTCCCACCTGTGCCAGCAATTTATTTACTTTATCCTCCAGTGGCTTTATTTGTTTCTTTCTTCCTTCGGAAATTTTTCCGGCTTGTTTTGCAGCTTCGCTATAATATTTATTGGTCTCTTTTTCCTTCTGCAAAATAGCTTCATCAATATTCAAGACTGCCTGTAGTTTTTCTTCCAGCTGTTTTTGTATTGCAATCAATTCATTCGTTGTCTTCACACCGTGTTTTTTCAATAATTTATAGCCAACCGAAAGCCGGTCGTTCAATTGCTGAATTTTCTCCGGATCATAATTGACATGGCTGCTGATGCGATCTACCTCGTCAGCAATATCCTGTAATTCGATCTGTGCGGATTGAAGCCGCTGAATGAGCGCAGCCATATCCGGATGAAAAGATGCATAAGTGGATAACTGGTTGCTTAAAACTTTTAATTGCTGCACCAAAGGAGTTTCACTTTCCTTCAGATCAAAATATACTTTGGATAAAACAGTTTTTATTCCTTCTGCATTATTGAGCAACTTCAGGTTTGATTCAATTTCTTCTAATTCATTTTCTCTGAAGCCCGCTTCTTCCAATTCCTTAAATTGAAAACGATTGTAATCAGCCTCTTTGTCAAATTGCTGTTTTTGGACTTTCAGATCCTCCCATTCCTTTTTTGCCAGCTGCCATCGCTGAAAAATAAACTGGTATTCATTTAATATTTCTGAGTGCCCGGCCAATGCGTCCAATACTTCTCTTTGAAAACCTGATTCACCTAATTGTAAAGAATCAAATTGCTGATGAAGATCTACTAACATAGCGCTTAATCGCTGTAATTGATCAAGCGTTACCGGTGTATCATTAATAAAAGCCCGTGATTTGCCGTTAGTACCGATCTCACGGCGAATGATCAGTTCATCACTGTTGTCATCCCGATAGCTATCGGGATCATTTTCTTCCAGGAACTTTTTGATCTCTTTTTTGCTTTTTATATCGAATATTCCTTCTACGACACATTTCTTGTCTTTATTCACTAATGCAGAAGTATCGGCCCGCTCTCCCAATATCAAGCCTAATGCTCCGACGATAATGGATTTACCGGCGCCTGTTTCGCCGGTGATGATATTTAGTTTCGGTGAAAAATCAATTTCCAACTCATCAATGATAGCATAATTCTGTATGGAAAGTTGTTGCAGCATCTGTGTCTGCAATTTAAAATAAAAAACCTCCCGCTTGTGGCGGGAGGAAAACAAAAAAAGAAAATCTCTTATTGAATGGTGATGTTTTTGTTCAGATCGTCATCCACCAGAATCCGGCCGCAGTTTTCGCATACCATTACTTTTTTTCGCTGGCGGATCTCACTTTGCTTTTGAGGGGGAATAGCATAAAAACAGCCACCGCAGGCGTCTCTTTCCACGGGAACAACTGCTAAACCATTGCGGTAACTTTTGCGGATTTTATCGTAGCTGGCCAGCAGGCGATTGTCCACATGCTCTCTTGCCTCAGCAGCCAGTTTATTGAAATGTTTTTCTTCTTTTTCATTAGCTGCAATGATCTTTTCCAGTTCGCCTTTCTTGGTATTTAAAACGGTTTCTTTGGCAGCAATGGTCTTTTTAGCTTTTTCCAATGTCACAGCTTTTTCGGCGATCTCCTCGTTAGCATCTTTGATGTGTTTTTCAGCCAGTTTCACTTCCAGTTGCTGCATCTCGATCTCTTTGTTGATGGCTTCAAACTCACGATTATTTTTTACGTTAGTGCTCTGTTTCTCATATTTTTTGATCAATGCCTGTGCTTCTTTGATCGCTTCTTTCTTTTGTTCAATGAATTCAGTAACGCCATTGATCTCTTCTTCTATACGCATCTGACGGGCATGCAATCCCTGGATCTCATCTTCCAGGTCTGCCACTTCCATCGGCAGTTCCCCTTTTAAAATATGAATCTCGTCCAGTTTGCTTTCGATTTTCTGAAGAGTTACCAGTGAGGTGAGTTTCTCTTCAACGGAAAATTCTTTAACGTTTGCCATGTATTGTTTGTAGTTTTTTGTTCAGGTTGTCGCCCTTTTTCAGTATTCAGAAAAAATACTTTACAGGGTTGGTTTTCACACCGGTTTTAAGGACGGCAAAGGTAGGGAATTTTTGCTCTAAAACCTCTTTCAAAAGGTCCATAGTAAACTGCTCGCTTTCAAAATGCCCGATATCAGCGATTACAAGCTTGTCATTTGAATCAAAAAATTCATGATATTTTATATCGGCAGTAATATAAATGTCTGCACCCTCCGCTAATGCTTTGAAAACCAAAAAACTTCCTGCTCCTCCGCAAACAGCCACCTTTTGAATCGGTTTGTTCAAAAGCCGGGTATGACGGATCACGGGAACATCAAAGATCTTTTTGATCTCAGCCAGAAAATCTGTTTCGTTCATAGGATTTGGCAGGTCACCCATTATTCCGCTGCCAATCCCCGGATGATCATTGGCAAGGCTGACTACATCATAAGCCACTTCTTCGTAAGGATGAGAAGCTTTCATAGCTTCCAAAACAGTGAATTCGAGCCAGGCAGGAAAAATCACTTCGATTCTGATCTCATTTTCATGATGCCGTTCGCCGATCTTACCAACATAAGGATGGGCTCCATCGCCAGCTTTGAATGTGCCAACGCCTTCTGCATTAAAACTGCATTCACTATAATTACCAATATGCCCGCCACCCGCGGCAAAAATGGAATTGCGAACCTGTTCGGCTTTATCAGCAGGCACAAAAGTGAAAAGTTTTTTTAGTGTATTTTCTTTGGGTGAAAGGACGGAGATATTTGTTAAACCCAACAGCCCGGCAATTTTTCCATTTACCCCGGATACTACATTGTCAAGGTTGGTATGAATAGCATAAATGGCAATATCATTCTTAATGGCAGCGATCACTGTTTTTTCCACATAATTTTTTCCATTGATCTTTTTTAAACCACCGAATACAATTGGATGATGTGCCACGATGAGGTTACATTTTTTTTCTATTGCTTCCATCACCACATTTTCTGTAGCGTCCAATGAGCAAATAATTCCATGACATTCCCAATTGGCATCCCCTGTTATTAACCCGGCATTATCATAATGCTCCTGCAAAGAAGGTGGAGCAACAGATTCCAGAAAAGAAATGATCTCTTTTATTTTCATAGAGGAAAGTTAAGTATTTGATAGAATCAGTTTTGCCGTTGCTCATAATTGTTTTTTTATCTTTGAAAGAATGGCATCTGCTCCGAAAATTCACCAATTGCTTGCATATCAGATCAGGAAGGTTCTTGGCAAAGACAAGAATGCGATCCTGACCCGATATGAATATGCTAAAGGGGCAAAAATGCTTCGCCGCAGTGCCTGGAATGAAGTGCGGAATATTATTTTAATGGTTGCCGGCATTGCTTCAGCTGCTTTTGGTTTAGAAAGTTTCCTGATACCAACAGGTTTTATTGACGGTGGTGTTACCGGTATTTCATTATTGACGAGGCGGGAAACAGGAATTTCTTTATCAGTCTTGATAGTAGTTATCAATCTTCCGTTTATTGTTTTGGGATGGCGACAAATCGGCGCCATATTCGGTATCAAAAGTATACTGGCCATTTCACTACTGGCGATTGCCTTAGCATTTATTCATTTTCCGGTGGTTACTAATGATAAATTATTAGTGGCAGTTTTCGGGGGCTTTTTTTTAGGTGCGGGTATCGGGCTTACTATCCGGGGCGGTGGCGTCATTGACGGAACAGAAATTCTTGCCATTTACCTGAGCAGAAAACGCAGTTTATCGGTGGGTGATTTTATTTTGATATTCAACATTATCATTTTTTCTGTTGCAGCATATTTACTTTCTCCGGAAGTAGCACTCTATTCTATACTTACTTATATGGCTGCATCTAAAACAGTGGATTTTGTGCTGGAAGGCATTGAAGAGTTTACCGGTGTAACGATTATTTCGCCGCATAGTATTGAAATAGCTGATATGATAAAAGAAAAGCTGGGTCGTGGCCTTACTATCTATTCAGGCAAAAAAGGGTATGGGAAAAGAGGCGAAAAACATGATAGCACCGACATTATTTTTACCGTCATAACCAGGCTGGAAATCAGCCGTCTGACCAATGAAGTGGAGCGTATTGACCCGAACGCATTTATGGTCATGCAAAGCATTAAAGACACGCATGGAGGTATGGTAAAAAAAAGACCTCTGAAATAATTAAAGGCTTGGCGAAATCTTTCTTTAAAAAAAGAAAATCCTTTTGTACCTTTTCCTCGCATTCCCACCCTTTGGATAACGACTTATCCAGGAATCTTCTCTAAAAATCTTGCTATGCTAAAAAGAACTCAAGGTCGCTTGCTGCTCACCTTATTGGTGATAACAGGGCTGGCAGGAACATTAAATAATACGTCCCTTTCTTTCCAAGAGAGAAAAAATGCAATAAATCTGGTGAAAGATGGCCGGAAAGAACTGACTGATGCAGTTGGGGGTTTATCTGATGCTCAACTGAATTTCAAAACGACTTCGGATAGCTGGTCGATAAAACAATGCATTTACCATATTGCTTCTTCAGAAAAAAATTCCTGGAATCTTCTGGCTGCTATTATGAAAGCTGCGCCTAACCCTGAAAAAAGGTCATTAATCACACTTACAGATGAACAATTGATCGCAATGATGGAAAATCCCTCTTCTAATTTCATTGCGACAGAATCTGCTGATACAAAAAATATTTCCTTCAAATCGATAAATGAAGCGTTGGATTCATATAGGTTACAAAGCGCTGAGCTTATAAAATACTTGAAACTAAGTACTGAAGATCTGAGAGACCATGTGGTTCAGATGCCTTTTGGATGGATAGACTGTTACCAGCTTTGTCTAATGATCGGTTCACATAGCATACGGCATATAATACAGATCGAAGAATTGAGATCAAATCCAAAATTTCCTTCCCGGTAAAACCGGGCTTGCAAATGAACTCAAGGTTGAAAAACCTAAGCCCCGAAATCCCCGTAAGGATGAGGGGCTTTTCATTTAAGAGCTTGCTTTTTGTAAACATCAGGTTGATGCCGCTCCATCCACCTGTCAGGTTTTGCTAATGGGGTAAATCCAAATTTTGAATATAAAGTATGGGCATCTCTTGTGGCAAGTGTAAATCGCCTGAGTCCCTGCAGATCGGGGTGATCAATGATACATTGCATTAAAAAAAGGGAAAGACCTTTGCCTCTTTCCGGTTCCAGCACAAACACATCAGCCAGGTATGCATAGGTAGCGAAATCACTTATCACTCTTGCAAAGCCAACTTGCTGATCGCCTTTATAAATGCCAAAACAAAGAGAGTTTTCAATACTTTTCCGAACGATGTCAATTGTGATCCCTGCTGCCCAGTATGATTGATTGCACAAATAATCATGAACCAGGGGTATATCAATTTTTGATTTATCTGCAGAGATGTAGTACTCATTATTCATGTAAACTGATTTTCGCAAAAATCAATCATTTTTCTAAAACAATTTACCCCGGAAATACGGGGTAATGATTAGTAAAACAACTATTGGATAAACACCACGATAATCATAATTTGTGTAGCATTACCACCGATATGAAGAAAATCTTAATCCTATCAACTGCCTTATTTATAATTTCTTCGTGCAAAAAAGCTGTTGAGAATATTCTACAGGATGCCGTCATTTCTGCAATGACCAACGGCCAGTGGGTGATCACCAGTTTTACTGACAATGGGAATAATATTACCTCCAGCTTTTCGGGTTATAAATTTCAATATTACAGCAACAAAACTGTGGACGCTATCAAAAACGGAGCCGTCGAAAGAACAGGTAGCTGGGATGGAAGCGCCACTACTATGACGACATGGGCAAATTTTCCCAGTGCCTCTTCACCGCTGGACCTTATAAATGGAACCTGGCATATTGAAAATAATAGCTGGACCTTTGTAGTTGCTTCGCAAACAAACGGAAGTGAAACGAAAACAATGCGACTTGATAAACAATAAAATTTGATCCGAATTCGTATTAAACATTCCTACCCTGAACTTGTCTTAACCCTATGTAGCAGATTGCAATAATTTCCCGGGCAAATATCCGATCTTGCCTAAGAATGTTTTATTGCTTGGGCTGCTTTAATTAAGAACATTAAACCAATTGCTTTTTTGAAGAAAAAAAATCATCATACCCTTTTAAAACTGATCGCCGCATTCGCAACTGTATTGCTGAATTTTTATTCCCCGGCTTACAGTCAGGCACCTTCAGCAAATTTCACTGCAACTCCTTTAGCCGGATGTTCACCGTTGTTTGTAAATTTTCAGGATCAATCCAATGGTAATCCTACTTCATGGCAATGGGATTTTGGAAATGGAAATACCTCAACACTTCAAAATCCGTCAGCCGCATATTTTACTCCTGGCCAATATACCGTTAAGCTCACAGTAACTAATGCAAACGGAAGCAACACACTCACCCGAACGCAATACATTACAGTGTACGAAGCACCTACAGTAAATTTTTCTGCTAACAATACTGCGGGATGTTTTCCGTTGCATGTGCAGTTCACCGATCAATCCACTGCAGGAACGGGAAATACCGATGTGAGTTGGCAATGGGATTTTGGAAACGGGCAAACTTCCACACTTCAAAATCCTACAGTGATCTATACCACAGCAGGATCTTTTTCTGTTACATTAAAAGTAACAAATGATAAGGGCTGCAGCAAAGTGCTGAGCATTCCCAATTACATTTCCGTTACTCCGGGTGTTCATTCAAGTTTTACAAACACTTTTGCAACTGTTTGCCGCCCTCCTGCTGATATTAGCTTTACCAATACCTCAACCGGACCTGGGGCGCTAACCTGGTTTTGGGATTTTGGCGATGGAAATACTTCCATCCTTCAAAATCCGGTTTATACTTATACTGCCGCCGGTAATTATACAGTTACATTGGTAACAACAAGTTCCAGTGGTTGTAGTGACACACTTCGCTCAGCAGTGCCTGTTGTTATTGGTGGGATCACAACCTCCTTTAATGCCCCTGCCGGTGTTTGTGCCAATTCATCTGCAACGCTTACTAACACTTCGGTTCCGGCTCCTGCCAGTTCCAATTGGGATTTTGGTGACGGAGGAACTTCAACGTTGATAAATCCATCGCACACCTATACAACAACGGGAACTTATACCATAAAACTTTATAATAATTATGCCCATTGCACCGATTCCGCTTCGCAAAATATCATTATAAATCCTTTACCCGTTCCTGATTTTAAATCCTCTGATACCATAAGTTGTCAGCCACCTTTAACAGTAAATTTCCAGGATCAATCAACAGGCGCTGCAAGCTGGCAATGGGATTTTGGCGATGGCAGCACTTCTACGCAACAAAACCCTGTGCATACTTATACCAATTATGGGAATTATAACGTGACACTAATAGTTACAAGTGCGTCCGGATGTACAGAAACTATTGTGAAAAATAATTTTATCAAAATCAGAAGAGCAACAATCAGCATACCTTCTTTGCCTGCTCATGGCTGTGTGCCATTCACAATCTCGCCGGTTGCTACAATAAATGCGCTGGATCTTGTAACTTCTTATTTATGGGATTTTGGTGATGGCACTACCTCCAATTCTGCAACACCCACCCATACGTATAATACGCAGGGAACTTATGACGTATCGCTGATCATAACAACCAGCACCGGTTGCATGGATACTTTGAAAATAAACAGTGCAGTAAGAGTAGGCACCAACCCGGTCGTAAATTTTACAGCATCACCAACTACTCAATGTGCTACTCAATTGGTACAGTTTACAGACTTATCCGCTCCGGTCGATCAATGGCAATGGAATTTCGGAGATGGTATGACTTCCATTTTGCAAAACCCCAGTCATGCCTATGCAATGCCGGGCAATTATTCTGTGACTTTGATAGCAAGTAACAATGGTTGCCCCGGAACTATGATCAAAAATAATTACATCACAGTGCTTCCGCCGGTTGCTAATTTCAGTTTTGCAGCAAACTGTGCTGATCGTACACAATTCACATTTACGGATCAATCTACCGGCCCTGTATCATGGTTGTGGGATTTTGGTGATGGCAGCCCGACTTCAAATCTGCAAAATCCTATTCATAGTTTTCCTGCGCTAGGAATTTATTCCGTAACTCTAACTGTGATAAACGGGACTTGCTCCAATTCCATAACACATACCGTTCATGTTATAAATGAGAATCCTGATTTCAGTTCAACAGCAACATCAGGATGCAAACCCGCCTTTGCCACTTTTACTGCTACAAATATTACTACTTCCAATATTTCGACTTACTTCTGGAATTTTGGTGACGGCACTACAACCACTACTACACTTCCTTCAATAAACCAGATCTATCATGCTTCCGGTACATATACCGTTACGTTGATAACAAAAGACATCAATGGATGCCAGGATACAATGATCAAAACAAATTATTTCCGTGTCAATGGGCCAATAGCAAATTTTAAAGCAATAGACACGTCAGGATGCGTCGGGTTAACGACCGTTTTTAATGATCTTTCTACAAACGACGGCGTTAATAACATAGTAAACTGGGAATGGGATTTTGGTGATGGGACTGTTCAAACATTCAATAGCCCGCCTTTTCAACACACCTACAATACAGCGGGAACATATTCTGTAAACCTTAAGGTAACTGATGCGGCAGGATGTACTGATAGTTTAACCAAATCCGATCAGATAATCGCCACATCTCCGCATGCATTGTTCACCTCCATTGATTCACTTACTTGTCCAGGAGCTACAGCACATTTTCAAAATAATTCCACATCTGTTTTTCCCACAAACTGTTTTTGGGACTTTGGAGATGGTTCAACCACAAACACGGTAGGCGCTACTGCTGTTACTCATATTTATAATACCCCTGGAGATTATACTGTTACATTGAAAATAATTGATTCGGTTGGCTGCGCCGATTCACTGATCAAAAACCTGTATGTTCATGTTGAAAACCCCCTTGCAAGTTTTACAGCAAGTGATTCGGTTAGTTCATGTGTACCTTTACAAGTACAGTTCACCAATACCTCAACTTATTTTACATCGTTGTTCTGGAATTTCAATCCCGGTAATTCAACCATTGCCAACCCGGTTCATTACTATTCTTTACCAGGAACATATTCTGTAATGTTGATCGCAACAAGTCATGGAGGCTGTATGGATACAACTTATAAAAACATCACGGTTTATGATACTTCGGGTTCAAGAATCGATTATTTACCATTGACTGGGTGTAAGCCATTGCCTGTAAACTTTACTGCTGTTAATAATGGTCCAGCCACATATCTGTGGGATTTTGGTGACGGCACTTCGCAGACCACAACCTTGCCTACAACAAATCATACCTATAACTCATTTGGCGACTTTTTGCCCAAAGTAATTCTTCAGGACCCGGCAGGTTGTTTAATTCCTGTCACAGGCATGGACACGATTCACATAATCGGAGCAAATACAAAATTTGGATTCGATAAAAATCTTTTGTGCGATAATGGACCGATCAGTTTTATGGATTCCACTACCTTCAACGATCCGGTAATAAATTACAGCTGGAATTTTGGTGACGGAGGAACCTCTTCCCAGCAAAATCCCATTCATCAATATACTGCTCCCGGAAATTATTCAGTGACCTTGTCTGTGCAAACTCAAAGCGGCTGCAGCGATATCATCACATTGCCCAACGCAATAAAAGTGGTACAAAGTCCTTCCATCGCTATAACAGGTGATACTGATGCATGTATTAATTCGTCTTTACTACATTCAGGAATTTTTAATTTCCCGGATACATCAGTTGTAACCTGGTTATGGAATTTTCCGAATGGAAATAGTTCCGCCCAACAAAACCCTCCAGCACAAACTTATACTGTAGCTGGAAATTTCACTGTATCAGCCATCGCTACCAACAGTAGTGGATGTAAAGACACAACTCTTCAAAATATTATCATTTACCCATTGCCAACTGTTGCAATGCCGGGCACGATGACCATCCAAAATGGATTTCCTGTAACTATTCCGGCCATTTATTCTCCCAACACTATAAAGTGGATGTGGTCACCAACCCAGGGCTTGAGTTGTACGGATTGTCCGCAACCTACAGCCGGCCCGAAATTCAATACAGATTATACTGTCACTTTCACGGATCAGAATGGATGTGTAAATACCGGGTTGATCCATGTCATTGTGATCTGCAAAAACGCCAATTTGTTTATGCCGAATACTTTTTCTCCAAATGGAGATGGCAGCAATGATGTTTTTTATCCAAGAGGAAAAGGCCTGGACAGGGTGAAGTCTCTTCGGATCTTTGATCGGTGGGGTGAAATAGTATTTGAACAAAATAATTTTCCGGTGAATGATCCTTTATATGGATGGGATGGAACTTTTAAAGGTAAAAAACCGCAAGCCGGGGTTTATGTTTACCAGGTAGAGGTCTTTTGCGATAATGGCGACATAATAAAACTGGATGGCAATGTAGCGCTGATACTTTAATAGAAATGAAATGGCATTTTTGAAAAAAATAAAAATCGTTTGCTTTTTGTTCCTTATGCAGGTATTATGGGAAATAGCGCCTGCACAGGACATTCATTTCTCGCAATTTTTCGAAACTCCGTTGTTAAGAAATCCATCACTTGCCGGGATCTACACCGGCGACATAAGAGTACAGGCAGTTTACAGAGATCAATGGAATAGTGTGACGAATGCCTATCGAACCGGTTCGGTAAATGCAGAATATAAAATGCCTGTTGGCAAGTCCAACGATTTTATGACTGCTGGCATGGAAATTTTATATGACCGTGCCGGAACTATTGGATGGACAACAACCCAACTCCTACCCGCTTTTAATTATCACAAATCGCTCAGCAATGAGCGGAATCGTTATTTGTCCCTAGGCTTTATGGGCGGATTGGTGCAACAATATTTTGACAGATCAAAGATCACGACTAACAGCACTTATGACGGACTTGGTGATGGTGAATCTCTTCAGCAAACCAGCTATACTTTTGTTGACGGAAGCGTCGGGATGAGTTATAATTCATCATTAAATGACAACCCCAATAGTAATTTTTTTATCGGCGCTGCCTATCATCATTTTAACCATCCCAGCAATTCTTTTTACCGGAGTGCTAAAATTCAATTACCATCCAAATGGGTTTTCTCAGGCGGTTTCAAATTTGAAGTAACAGATTACAGTTACCTGACCATACAGGCCGATCATTCCATCCAAAATGGATCTACAGAAACCGTGGCCGGCGCTATGTATGGAGTAAAGCTGGGTGCTGATCCTGATCACCCTGACTATACTGTTCATGCAGGAACCTTTTTGCGCTGGAATGATGCATTGATCCCGGTGATAAAACTGGACTATTCTCCCTTTTCGATTGTATTAAGCTACGATGTAAATATTTCTCCTCTTAAAACATCCAGTTATGGACGTGGAGGATTTGAAATGTCTGTCTCTTATATCGGCTTTTTGAACAAATACAAATCAACTCAAAATTCTACTCTTTGCCCCCGGTTCTAAAGACCTTTTGTGCCTTTGAATGAACAAATGAAATTTGAAACTGTTATTGTTTATTTTAACAGAAATTGTCAAAGCACAATTATTATTTTATAAATATTAAAAACCAAAGCATGAAAATCGAACCCGGACAAATTGCACCTGACTTTACTTTATACAGTAGCGAGAAGGAAAAAATTACCCTTTCAAGTTTGAAAGGAGAAAATATTGTACTCTTGTTTTTTCCATTAGCATTTACAAGTACCTGTACGACCGAACTATGTTCGGTTCGTGATAATATTGGTTTTTATAATAATGTTAATGCAAAGGTTTTGGGCATTTCCGTTGACTCCCTTCACACTCTGGCAAAATACAAAGCTGAGCAGCATCTCAATTTTACATTACTAAGCGATTTCAATAAAGAGGTGTCTAAAGCGTATGGTTCATTATATGAGATGTTTGGATATAATATGAAAGGAGTTTCCAAGAGATCTGCTTTTGTCATTGATAAACAAGGCATCATTCGATATGCTGAAGTTTTGGACAATGCCTCCGAAATCCCGGATTTTACTTCTATTGACAAAATTTTGACACAGTTAAAATAAAATCCGGTATGACCTTTTAATCTGAGATTTATGGATTAAATACTTAGTACAATTACGATTTTTGAGGCAAATGACTTTTATAGTCAAAAAAAACAAAATATTATTGTAATTTAAAAGTAAATTTGTCGCCTTGAAGAGAATTTTACTAATACTGTCCATTATTCTATTTGCAGCTACCCACTCCAGGGCACAGGTGTCTCGAAACAATCCTATACCTGATGGTGCAGTAGTTATATTAAAGATTTATCCTAACCCAGCCACTTCGTATATCACATTTGATTTTCAGAAAGGTTTTGAAAAAGGATTCCTGATCCAGGTGTATAATTTTCTTGGAAAAAAAATGTATGAATCACAAGATCTTTCTGAAAGAACAACTTTGAATCTTTCCGACTTTAATCGTGGAGTTTATATTTATCATTTACTGGACCGTGGCGGAAAGGTCATTGACTCCGGAAAATTCCAGGTCTCCAAATAAAGTGTTTACTCATCATTTGATTTTCTTCAAAGTCTTTAACGTACTTCAACGATAAGAAACTTCAAATACCAGGTACTTTCAATTCCTCTTATCACCGGGTGATCGGCTGATTGTGTCTGGAATGTCACTTGCCTGATATTTTTCCTTGCATCTTTTGCAGCCATATCAATGATCTGAAGAAATAATTCTGGATCAACAAGATTGGTACAGGACGAGGTGACAAGAAATCCGCCAGGTTTCACCAATTTCATTCCCCGAAGATTGATCTCTTTGTAACCGGTGATCGCTTTTTGTATGGTATTACGGCTCTTGGTAAATGCCGGCGGATCCAGCATCACCACATCATATGACTTTCCTTCTTTTGACCATTGCTTCAAAACATCAAATGCATTAGCTACTTCAAAGCGACAAATATTTTGCAGACCGTTCAATTCCGCATTTTTTTGGGCTTGCTGTATTGCATTCTCAGAAATATCAATTCCCAAAACAGATTTGGCTCCGTAATGTGCCGCATGAATTTCAAAAGTGCCTGTGTAAGTAAACGCACCCAGCACTTCAGCTCCTTTCACAATATGTTGAATGTGTCTGCGGTTATCTTGCTGATCAAGGAAGTAGCCTGTTTTTTGTCCGTTTTCTATATCAACATTGAACTTTAGCCCATTTTCCTGAATGACGATCTGAGTATTAAATGGCGGAGATAAAAATCCTTTTTGTTGCGGAAGACCTTCAAGTTCCCGAACCGGTACGTCATTGCGTTCATAAATTCCTTTAGGCTGAAATAAGGTATTCAGTGCCCTTACAATGGCAGGCTTCCAGATATCTATTCCTAAGGCAAGAGTTTGAATGACAAAATAATCATTGAATTTATCAATGATCAACTGAGGCAGCGAATCGGCTTCGCCAAATACCAGCCGGCAGTTTTCAATATAACCTAACTTTTTTCTGTATTCCCAGCATTGGCGGATGCGGTCGAGAAAAAAAGCTTCAGTAATCTCTTCATTTTTGTTACGAGTCAGCAGCCTGATCAATATTCTTGAAACAGGGTTAAAATATCCTTTGCCAACGAATTTTTTATCATGAGAAAAAACGTCAACAATCTCGCCGGCTGGAATAGTAGTGTCATAATTTTCCACTTCATTATTGAATATCCATGGATGCCCATTGGCCACACGGGGTGATATTTTTCTCTTCAGATATATCGTTGCCATAAAAACCCGCAAATTACAGAAACAAAAGCGAGTTCTTGGCCAGTTGTCAATAATTCGGATAGTACTGACAGCGATACTTTTCTGGCTATATTCATTTAGTGTATAAGAGACAATTTGTCCCTTCAGCCCTTATTGGCAGTATTCTTGACTACCTTACCTTTGCACTCAATTTATAATGATATGTCGCAAAAGGATATGAACCAAGAGGAAAAAAACATGCCTGATAGTAACAACGATATGGGCATCAATACCGATGAGAATCTGAACGGTGTGACCCATCTCAATGAACCCGTAGCTGATGATTCCGAGCTTGATAAATTAAAGGCAGAACTGGAAGAAATGAAGGATAAGTATTTAAGAAAAGTGGCGGAATTTGAAAACTTCAAAAGAAGGAATGCGAAAGAAAGAATGGAACTGATCCAAACTGCCGGACGGGAAGTGATCGTGGACCTGCTGGACGTGCTGGATGACTGTGACCGGGCTCAAAAACAAATGGAAAATAGCAGCGATGTAAAAGAGATCCGGGAAGGTGTTTTACTGGTATTCAATAAGCTCAGGAATACATTACAGTCAAGAGGCCTGAAATCCATGAAAACAATTAATGAAGAATTCAATCCCGATCTGCATGAAGCAGTAACAGAGATCACTGCACCTTCAGAAAAACAAAAAAGTAAAGTACTGGATGAAATTTCAAAAGGCTATTACCTGAATGATAAGATCATCCGTCATGCTAAAGTAGTAGTTGGAAAATAAAATTAATCAGGTTAAGGTTACATGGCAAAAAGAGATTATTACGAAGTGTTAGGTGTTGGCAAAAATGCAACTGCGGATGAAATCAAAAAATCATATCGCAAGGTGGCAATGCAATATCATCCTGACCGTAACCCCGGTGATAAATCCGCTGAAGAAAAATTCAAAGAAGCAGCAGAAGCATACGAGATATTAAGTGATGCAGATAAAAAAGCTCAATATGACCGATATGGACATGCCGGCATTAGCGGAAACGGGCGCCCGGGAACTGGCGGCATGAACATGGATGATATCTTCAGCCAGTTTGGTGATATTTTCGGAGATGACCTTTTTGGTAGCTTTTTTGGCGGAGGTGGTGGCCGAAGCAGGACACAACGCAGCCGCGGAGTGAGAGGAAGTAACCTGCGTATCAAACTCAAACTTACTTACGAAGAAATTGCCAAAGGCATAACAAAAAACATCAAAGTAAAAAAATATACTGTTTGCCATACTTGTGGCGGCAGTGGTGCCAAAGACAAAGGCAGTGTTCATACCTGCAGCACCTGCGGTGGCAGCGGGCAAATAAGAAGAGTACAAAATACTTTTTTGGGTCAGATGCAAACAGTAACTACCTGCCCCACCTGCAATGGCGAAGGCGTTACAATTGCAGCTAAATGTTCAGCCTGCCGTGGAGAAGGAAGAGTGTATGGAGAAGAAGCGATCAGCATTGATATACCTGCCGGCGTACAGGAAGGAATGCAATTAAATATAGGCGGTAAAGGAAATGCCGGTGAAAGAGGCGGCATACCCGGCGACCTGATCATTGTGATAGAAGAAGAACCACATAAAGAACTGCATCGGGAAGGGCTGAATGTTGCTTATGACCTGCATATTTCATTTACCGATGCTGTTTTTGGATCTCAGATCGAAGTGCCTACCATAGATGGAAGAGCAAAAATTAAAATACCTGCCGGTACACAAAGCGGAAAGATTTTCCGCTTAAAGGGCAAAGGATTCCCTGCTGTAAATTCTTATGAAAAAGGAGATCAGCTCATCCATGTAAATGTCTGGACACCACAACACCTTACTCCTGAAGAAAAAGCTGCACTGGAAAAGCTGAGTCATTCACCCAACTTTAAACCGCAGCCTGATAAAAATGAAAAAAGCTTTTTCGACAAAGTAAGAGAAATGTTCTCTTAACGGTCCATAAAAGAATGATGCCCTTTTTTCTTTTTCATTTTTGAATAAAGACTTTTTACCCTTTGTACTAAATCGACAAACTCTTTTTGTGAAATATCGTTTTGATTGGCCGATTGAGAAGCAAGAGCCAATACATCATTCCATCGTATCGTTTTTATAAAAGGTGATTCCCGGAGTAATGAACCAAACATTATTACTGAAGCGGCAAAACGATAGGAAGAGTCAATCTCATTAAAGGGCAAAAACTCAAACCTGCTTTTGAAGACAGCATTCTGTTCGGCAGTATCTTTTGGCAATTTATATTTCACAGTCATATTCGCAAAATTGCTGCCTGCAAAATTATCCTTCAAAGCATCTCTGTTTGTTTCCGTAGGAACAATTTCAAACACTGCTTCAGTGGAATTTCCGGATCCGATTTCCCCTCCCTCCACTTCCGTGAGGGAATCATTTAGGGCACTTACCTTATTATCAAACCCGATCAACCGGTATTCTTTCACATAATCAGGATTGAATTCAACATTCATGTATACATCATCAGCCACCGCATATAAAGTTTGAGTAAATTCTGTAAGCAATACTTTTTCTGCTTCCTGGTAACTATCCAAATAAGCAAAGTTGCCATTCCCTTTCCTCGATAAAGTTTGAATTTTTGAATCTTTATAATTTCCCATACCCACTCCTAGACAGGTTAGATAAACACCGGATTCCCGTTGACGTGAAATAAGATCATCTAGCTCTTCTTCTGTTTTTGACCCTACATTAAAATCTCCGTCAGTTGCGAGTATCACCCGGTTATTACCGCCTTTTATAAAATGATGCCTGGCCAGTCCATAGGCCATACGAATGCCGGATTCACCGGGCGTAGATCCTCCTGGCGTTAATTCATCAATAGCTTTCTGAATTTTTTCTTTTTCGGCGCCGCTGGTTGGTTGCAACATAACTCCAACTGTGCCGCCATATACAACGATTGAAACGGTATCTTTTGCACGAAGGTTATTAACCAACATATGAAATGCAGATTTCAACAGCGGCAAACGATTAGGCATATCCATAGAGCCGGATATATCGATCAGGAAAACGAGATTACTGGGTGGCAAAGAATCGAGATTGAGTTTGCGGGCAGAAAGATCAATATAAAACAATTCATTATCGGTACTCCATGGACAGGAAGTTAAAGTTGTTTTTATATTGAACACATTTTTCCCCGAAGGTTTACTATAATTAAAATTGAAATAATTCAGCATCTCTTCGATACGCACAGCATCCGGCGGTACTATCGAATTAAAATTAATGAATCGCCGGACATTGCTATAAGAGGCTTTATCAATATCCAATGACATACCGGTTACTGGAAATTTCCTGGCATTGATAAAATGATTTTCCACCAGGCTTGCATACGTTTCATCACCGGTAAACCATTTTTTCTGTTCATCCCTCTGAAGATCTTTGGTAAGAGATGCCAGCCGCTCTCTGTGCATACTGGCAGATGAAGCAGAAAATAATTTGAGTTTTACTTCTACATATTTATCAGCATTTACTACCACATCCTGCTTTTCATAACCATCCAATGAAAAATTCAAAGTATCTGTTTGAAAATTGGTAACAATACCGAATGAACCATATACACCCGACCGGTAGATATAACCGGTTCGCAGTTCAACTATTTTTACATTTTGTAATGGATTGCCTTTTTCATCCTTTACTTCTCCACGTATGTAATATTGCTGGCTATACAAGGATGAATACACAAAGAAGAACAGAGATATGTAGCAAGCGGCCTTCAAATGGATATTTTGGAAGGATAAGATACAAAAATTAACCAATCGCCGGAATGATTCACTATGATTTCAGTTGGTAAATTTCTTTAAAATTCCTTCCCAGGCCGTCATAATCCAGACCGTAACCAACGACAAATTTGTTGGGGATTGCAAACCCTACATAATCCAGTCGGAGTGGATATTCTGTAGCATCGGGTTTATGAAGCAATGTTGCTATTTTTAGACTGTTGGGTTGCTGATGCAACAATTTTGGCAAAAAGCCATGTAGCGTTTTTCCGGTATCAACAATATCCTCGACGATCACCACATCTTTGCCGAAAATGTCTTCTTCCAGCCCGATAGACGTAACTACTTTGCCGGATGATTTCATTCCTTTATAGGATGCCAGTTTGATAAAACATAATTCTGCTTCAATGCTTAGATAGCGAAACAGATCAGCCGCAAACATGAAGGAGCCGTTGAGAATAGCAATGAAAAGAGGTCGTTTACCTGAATAATCCTTATTAATGGCGTCCGCCATTTCCTTCACCCGCTGTTTTATAGATTCGCTGGAGAGATACGTTTCAAATTCCTTATCATGTACTTTGATAACCGACATTAATTCTTATTTATAAATTTTTATTCGTTGTCCTGCCTTCAGGTCCTCACCTTGCAATTGGTTCCATTTTACAAGATCATTAATGCTCACTTTATATTTTTGAGCTATCGCCCAAATAGTTTCTTTTAATTGCACCGTGTAAATAATAGGATCGGCACTCTGCTTATCAGTACGAATATTATCGATAGAAACAGGTTGCTGACTGGAAGTATTTACGGTACTGGCATTTATTGCTACTGCATCCGGCATTTCATTAAGAGAATAATTTTCCTTAAGGGCCAGTTTTGGCATTGAAGGAGCCTTTGTTTTCAGGTACAATGATTCGCCAATAGCGGGTTGCATATCGCCTTTCAGCATATTATATCCAAGCAGGCTTTCAAGGCGAATGGCCTCTGCCTGTGCAATGTCGTATAAACTTTCTCCGGGCTTTACGATATGCGTTTCATTAAGGCCGATCTTACGTTTACGTTGCAAATAGATCAGTTGATCTTTTTCGAGGGTTTCAGATTGAGCCATATCGTTAAAATCAAATATCCAGGCAAGCGGAATATTATATTGTTGAGCGATCGCTAACAATGGCGTTCCTTTTTTTGCATAGATCACTCTAGTTTCATTGATCCTGAATTCGCCCGAAGGATAAAGCGGTTTTTCTTCCACGATCTTCGTTTGTGCTTTCAGATCAGGGGATTTAATATCGGTTTTTATCGGTCCGCTTTTTTGTTGGTCTATGAGAACCGGCTCCACATTTTTTGAAGCAGCAGCTACCGTCCGTGTCTGTTGCTCAGAGTTATCCGGTTCAGTTTTTGCGATCCCTTCTTCTTTCGGTTTCATTTTTCCCATTGCAATCAGTGTGTAGTCTTCCAAATGATAATCCTCGATCAACTTGATGATGATTTGCGGATATTTTGGATTAGTAGCATAACCCGCCTTCTTCAAACCATAAGCCCATCCTTTATAGTCGGTGGGATCTAAATTGAATAAGAAAGAATAGCGGGGGCTGCTTTTCAAAAAATCAGAGTGATCACGGTAAGATTCTGCTGCAGAATTATATTTCCTGAAACACTCATTCCTAAGATCATCGTCATGTTTGACAGAAGGGCCGGTCCAGGTATCCTTACATTTAATTCCAAAATGATTGTTTGACATTTTTACAAGATCGCTGGTGCCTGCCAGTGTTTCATGAATTCCCTGTGCTAATTTGATAGCCGCAGGCACACCGGTTCGTTGCATCTCCTCTATAGCAATGTCTTTGTACGTATTGATGTATTGCTCAATAACAGCAGGATCCTGCGCTAGCGCCAGCCGGCAGATAAAACTCGCAAGGATCACTAATAAAAATTTCCTGTTTTGCATGGGACTTGTATTAAATTTTCCGGATCAGGTACAAACCATCCCGGATGGTAAGAATTACTTTTTCTATATCCTTTTTTTGTTTGATAAACTCGTTAAATGCTCTGATACCTTTTGCATTTTTTCCCGTCGCTTGTTCATCCAATGCTTCACCATGAAAAAAAATATTATCGGCTAATATAAAACCGCTTTTTCTCAAGCGTGGAAAAATAAGATTAAAATAGTCGATATATTCCGGTTTGTGTGCATCTATAAAAACAAGATCCCACATTTCATTAAGAGTGGGAATGATTGTTAACGCATTTCCGGTATGCAAAATTATTTTATTGCTGTAAATTGATTGTTTAAAAAATTCCTGTGCTCTCACGGCCACTTTTTCAACTCCTTCAATAGTATGTAGTTGTCCATCGTCTGTCAATCCTTTGGCCAGGCATAATGCGCTATAACCTGTAAATGTGCCAATTTCAAGAATTCTTTTCGGCCGCAACATGCAACTGATCATTTCCAGCACTTTCCCCTGTAAATGTCCACTCAGCATCTGGTAATCCAGATTCTGCTGGGCAGTAAAGGCATCTATTTTTTGCAATAGCGGATCTGCCTCAGAAGAATAAGCTTCGGCATATTCCTGCACTTCAGGATTAATCAGTTCCACACGGTTCATTTTGCAAAGATAATTTGCAACCGTTAAACCGGTAGAGATTGTTTTCTGGAAAAAATCAATAAGCCGATGTAAGTAAGCAGGCCATTATAGATGAGCATCTCATATCCGATCTGGAAAGAACCGAATATTGATCCCTGAAATTTGTCCAGCACATAACAAATGGCCGGTGCCGCAACACAAATTACCGGGACAATTGAATCTTTGACATGACGTTTCGTAAGTATCCCAAAAGCAAATAATCCCAATAGTGGGCCATAAGTATAACTCGCTACTTTCAGGATCACACCGATCATATTCGGATTGTTCACTTCATAAAAAACCAGGACAAATAATAAGAATATACCAGCCATGGCAAGGTGAATTCGTTGACGGATCTTTTTCTTTTGCTGATCAGTCCATTCTGTTTTGCGCTGCATTCCTATAATATCAATACAGAATGATGAGGTAAGTGCAGTAATGGCGCCATCAGCACTGGGAAACAATGCCGATATCAAAGCAATAATGAAAATAATAGATACGATCGGTGGCATATATTGCAATGCGATGACAGGAAAAAGTTTGTCACCTGTAGCCGCAACACCATGTTGTGCTCCGAACAGGTATAATAATCCCCCCAAAAATAAAAACAACATAATAACCACAAACATAATGACGGATAATGTCATCATGTTTTTTTGAGCCCCTTTCAGCGTCTTAACGGAAATATTTTTTTGCATCATTTCCTGGTCCATCCCGGTCATAGTGATAGTGATAAATGCTCCCGCAATGATCTGTTTGAGGAAATACAGTTTGCTATCAGGATCAGTAAAAAATATTTTTGAATAGCCTTTTTCAGACATGACAGAAAGAGCCGAAGAAAAATTGATATGCATTGCCTGCAAAATATACACCACACAAACTATGAGACCGGTGAGCATGAAAGTAGTCTGCAATGTATCAGTAAATACGATCGTTTTTACGCCGCCTTCATAGGTATAGATCAGGATCATTACGAGTATGATAAGTGTAGTTGCCCAAAAAGGAACTCCAAAACTCGATAATATCGCATCCTGTAGAATTTTAACAACAAGATATAAGCGGGCAGTAGCACCTAACGTACGGGACAAAATAAAAAAAGATGCTCCTGTTTTATACGAATAAAAACCGAGCCGTGTACTTAGGTAATTATAAATAGATGTAAGATTAAGACGGTAATAAAGCGGCAAAAGTACAAATGCGATGACGACATAACCGATCAGATACCCAATTGTGATCTGTAAGTAAGCAAATGCTTCTTTACCTACATCGCCGGGCACACTCACGAACGTTACACCGGAAAGCGTAGTGCCCACCATCCCAAATGCAACAAGCATCCAGTTGGAATTACGGTTACCTATGAAAAAGGATTCATTGTTCGAATTTCTGGAAGTGATCCAGGCCACCAATAATAACAACAAGAAATAGCCAATCACAAAGGAAAATAATAAGCCGGGCGTCATAATATTATGTCTTTAATCAAAAATCGTAATATATGTGCATTATTGAATTTTGAAGATAAACAAAATTGCTTTCCTTTTGCGATGAATTTATTTAAAATGTCTATCCGATCTCTTGCAGTATTCTGTGGTTCAAAAAATGGAGCCGATAAAATCTACACAACCCATGCAGCACAGATGGGACAATTGTTGGCAAAGCATAATATCACACTTGTTTATGGCGGCGGTGGAAAAGGAATTATGAAAACAATAGCCGATCATACTATGGAAAACGGAGGAACGGTGATCGGTGTGATCCCAAAAATCCTTATTGAATGGGAACATCAGCACAACAATATCAGCCAGCTGATCATCACTGATGATATGCATTCCCGAAAAAAAACAATATACGGCATGTGCGATGCTGCATTAGTATTGCCAGGCGGGCTGGGCACATTGGATGAAATGTTTGAAATGCTGACCTGGAATCAACTTTCTATTCATGATAAAAAGATCTTCATCATGAACTCGGGCGGATTTTTTGATCACCTGATCCGGCATATAACGTCATTGGAAAAAAATGGCTTTTTATACGAGCCAGCAGAGAAAAGGGTTAAATTTCTCAACGATCCTTCAGAATTCGAAGCATATCTGAATACCCAGGATCAAAATCCAACATTATAACCAAAATTGAAAAAAGGTTTATCGGAATAAGGCGAGTTCGGCTTTTGCAAAACATCATAAAAAATGGAAACAATAAAACCACCGTTTCCTGCGGGAAATACTACACCTCCACCTAATAATAAGCTTGGGACAATGGCCGCATCAAGGTTAGTCTTGGATGGAGGGTTATAATATTTGATCTTTCCAAAAATATAATTTAATTCCGGCTGAGCCTGCAGCATCAGTTGACGAAAAGGATATACTCTTCCAAAAATATTCATGCCAATAACTTCCTGAGAGATTCTGTCTATAGGATCCCCAGTATAATAATCTCTTTCCTTCAAACTCACATATTGAAAATTAATGCCGGCCCCGGCTGCTAAGTATTGATTAAAACGATAGCCTAGCTGGGGTGACACATTGATCAAGGTATAATCACCGAAGGTCATTCCGAAATTGCCACCGATAAATAATTTGCTTTTGTCAAATCCTTTTTTCTTTCCGATTTTATCCTCCTCCTGTGCATGAGAAAATTTACCGATAGCGGC
>DASZXQ010000074.1:0-3035 GCA_035545755.1 Chitinophagaceae bacterium
GCGCATGTGCCTCAGATGTACAGCCTCTATGAATTGTATTTTGCTGCGGCATTAAAAAAAGCAGCGGCATCAAAGCTTGCAGCGGGAACGCCGGTGCCAATGCGACAATTTTATATCGACCGTGAATTTGATCAGTTTCCATTGGGCCATGCAACGGTGACGCCACTCGGAGAAGGCAAAGCAGAAATTTATCACGATTGGCTTTCCGGCATTGGGGAAGCCAGGATGGACTCCGCCTTTCATATGCTCAGTTATTCAGGCGCCCGAACTACGTATAAAGTAAATGTGAGCCGCCTTACGTCTATTCCTGATGTAAAAAACATAGCAGACCGGTTTGAAATGCAGGAAGCCAAGAACGGTAAAGTAAGATCGTTGAGTGTTCGTGATACGGTGACGGCGCAAATTGGTATGGCACAATTTACTGTTGACTATGGCAGGCCATTGTTGCGTGGACGTACACTGTTGGGAGATGTGATCCCTTATGATCGTGTCTGGCGAACGGGCGCCAATGCGGCTACGCAGTTTACAACATCAGCTCCAATAAAAATTGGCGGCCTGGCGGTGCCTGCCGGAAAATATACACTGTGGACAGCGCCACATACCATCGGTGTTGACCTCATCATAAACAAACAAACAGGACAATGGGGCACTGAATACAACGGCTCACAAGACCTGGGAACTGTAAGACTAAAATCGGAAACAGTTTCCACACCGGTAGAAGAATTCACTATTTCCATTGTACCGGGCGCCGATGCGCATCATGGAACGCTGGTGCTGGAATGGGGTACTTTCAAATGGACGGCAGCAATAGAAGTGGAATAGGAAGGACTTAAAAAATTAATAATTAAGAATTAGGAATTAATAATTCTTTCGCTCTGCGTCCCGATAGCTATCGGTATGGGATCACAATTACGTTGAGAATAAAATAACGGTAGATAATACCCTGCAGCTATCCGTTCAAATCCTGTAATTTTAATCATGATGCCAACGGACGTCATTCACGACCTGAGAAATGTATTAGCCCTTCGTGATCTGCCGGAGGAACACCTGCAATGGATCGCAGACCATTCGGAATATCATGAATATGAGGATGGAGATATTGTAGCAAAAACAGGCGAAGAAGCCTTGTACATGATGTTCATGGCAGAAGGTTCTATTTCATTTTACATGGACAAGAACGGGAAGCTGGTTCACTATTTCGATTTCCTGAATGATAATATCAGCGGCGGCGCTTCGGGTCTGCTCCCCTACTCAAGAATGAAAAAAATGCCGGGCACTTCTTTTGCCGTCGGCAAGTTGCGGGGCTACCGGATGCATAAGCAATATTTCCAGGAACTGGAGCGACTGAATCCTGAACTGATACAACGGCTCATCGGTTACATGACGGAAAGAGCAAGATCATTTGCCACCACACAACTGCAACAGGAAAAAGTAAATGCATTAGGAAGGCTGGCTGCCGGCATTGCGCATGAACTGAACAATCCCGCTGCTGCCATCAACCGCATTTCTGAAGAGCTGACGAAACGATTGAATAATAATTATAAGCTCACCGAAAAACTCTTGCAAAACAATATCAGCGGCGAACACTTGCACAGCATACAGGAAATGGTGGAGCAAAAAGAAAAAGAATATGCCACCCGGAAGAAACTGAGCCCGATGCAGCGGATAGAAAAAGAAGATGAACTGAATGACTGGCTGGAACAAAATGGGCTTCATGAAAATAATATAGCAGGAGAAACATTTGTGGAAGCAGGTTTTAACGGCGAAGACCTTGAAGCAATCCGCAATGACGCAGGAAAAGAAGCCTTCACGCAGGTATTGTTGTGGATAGAAAATTTATTGAGCTCTCAAAGAGTGATCAAAGACCTTGAAGAAGCTTCAACAAGAATATCGCACCTGGTTGGCGCCATCAAAAGTCATGTACACATGGACCAGACCAGCGACCTGCAGCCCACCGATCTTCATAAAGATATTGAGAACACACTGACGCTGCTTGGATATAAACTGAGGGAGAAAAACATTACGGTAAAAATGAATTTCTGTGACGATCTTCCGCATGTACCTGCGTATGTCGGTGAACTGAACCAGGTGTGGACGAATCTTATTGACAATGCCATCTATGCCATGCCGAAAGATGGTGAGCTGACCATTGAAACAAGTTGCGATGCTAAAGATGCTCGGATAAAAATAATTGACAACGGCATGGGCATTCCGCCAGAGATCATTAACAGGATATTTGATCCTTTTTTCACTACTAAAAAAATGGGAGAAGGTACGGGCATCGGGCTTGACCTGGTAAAGACGGTGATCAAACATCATAACGGCGACATCAAAGTAAATTCACAACCGGGGCGCACCGAGTTTACCATTTGCCTGCCGCTGACCGAAACAAAAAAAAGTAATGAATGAAACTTCCTTTTATCATATTGGTTGACGACGATGAGCAGGTATTGCGTGCCATCAATCGTGACATCCGGAATGAATACAGAGAAACTTACCGGGTGAGCGCCGCTGATTCCGCAAAAGAAGCATTGGAACTGATCAAAGAATTAAAACTGAAAAATGAAACGGTGGCATTATTCATTTCCGATCAACGCATGCCGGAAATGGAAGGCATTGAATTTTTGGAAAAAGCTAAAGTGATCTATCCCGATGCCAAATCTATTTTATTGACCGCTTATTCTGATATTGAAGCAGCGATCAGCGCTATCAATACCATCAAGCTCGATCACTATTTACTAAAACCCTGGAATCCGCCGGAAGAAAAATTATTTCCCATCGTGAATGACCTGTTAGATGAATGGCAGGCTTTGTACAAACCTGTTTATGAAGGAATCCGCATCATCGGTTTTCAATGGTCGCCGAAATCACATCGACTCAAAGAATTTCTTTCTGGAAATCTTGTTCCTTATCTATGGATGGATGTGGAAACTGATGAAGGCGCTGAAAAATTTTTGACCAGCGCCAATGTTACTCATGCCGATCTGCCGCTTGTAGTATTAAGTGATGGCTCATTCATCAAAGATCCTTCATTG
>DASZXQ010000075.1:0-8666 GCA_035545755.1 Chitinophagaceae bacterium
TGACCTAAAAAGTTCATGATACGGTGACTGCTGTTGCCCCTTCTTTTGCTCTCAGCGTTTTACTGAACTGAACAAAATCTTTTGCCTGCTGAAGATATTGTTGTGCAAATTCAGCTGAAGGTGCATTATCATTCATTGTCATCACCAGGGCTTTAAAACCAGTCGCAGCACTATACAATCCTTTTTCCGTAAAATGTTTGTCGAAGTCATTGAGAATGCCATGTTGCGTGTTGCACTGTATTCCCTGTTGCAACAACAACGCTTTGGCCGCATGTATCTGAGCAGCGTACGCATTGTAAATTCCGTCAGCCCATGCATTGCGTTCCATGCATTCTTCGCTGTTGCTGATCTTTTCTTCGGCTTCCAAGATCAAAGTTGCCACGAGATCTATCATTACACCAGCGCATTCTCCCACACCAATAGCCGTAGCAAATTTTTCCTCCTGTCCCCAATCGATAAAGTCATCCGCTTTCAGATGTTCCAGATCAGCCAATGGTTTCAGTAATTCATAATAATATCTTTCTCCGTTGCGATGGCTGTAATCAAGAAATGATTCGCCGGGTCCGGCATTGGATAAATAATCTTTCAAGACAGTCCTGACAACATCAGGCGCTTTCTTGCTGGGCACTTTGATCACTTTATCAGCTATCCGCCCATTGCCACTTCCCAATATTCCGCCGCCGATCAACACTTGCAATGCCGGGAGCACCTTCCCGTTTGTTTTTAATGAGCTTCCGTGAAATCCGATCGATGCTATTCCATGTTGGCCACAACTATTCATGCAGCCGCTGATCTTAATGGTTAGTTCTTTGTTGAAGAGTAATTCAGGAAACTCTTCTTCCACAACTGCTGATACTACCATTGCGGTGCCCGTACTGTTGCTGATGCCGAGGTTGCACGTATCAGTGCCGGGACAACTTGTAGTGTCTGCCGAACTTCCAAATCCTGCTGCTGCAACACCTTCTTCCACTAACACACTATAGATATATTCAAAATGTTCCGGTTTGACGAACCGAAATTGCAGACCCTGGTTGATGGTCACCCTTACCTCGTCCGCCATTACATTTTTCAGCTTCTCCATCAATCTACGACTGGTATGTGAACTAATATTTCCATTGGGCACCCGAACATATACTGCAAAGAAGCCTTCTTGTTTTTGTTTTACAATATTGGTTTTTTTCCAAATTTCAAACCGGTACGGATTAAGCGATGAATTACTGATGGGTGCAAGTGGAGGTGTTGCTGACCCATGATTTGATGCGTATTCCGGTTCGCTGACCGCAATGTTATATCGTTGATGCGTTACTGCTACCTGTTCCTGTGCTACCAGTTCATTAAACGCATCTATTCCGATCTTTTGAATAAAGAATTTCAGCCTTGCCTTATGGCGGCTGTTCCTTTCGCCGTATCGGTCAAATACCCTGAGCACTGATTCAATATAGGGTATCAGCCGATCTTCTTCTAAAAATTCATGGGTGACGACTGCAAGATGAGGTTGTGCGCCCAATCCGCCTCCGATCAGTATTTTAAAACCGCGTACTTCTTTTCCGTCAATGATCTTCACTCCGGGAATGGCACCAACATCATGCATGAAAGTAAATGCTGAATCCTTTTCGCTGCTGCTGAAAGCAATTTTGAATTTTCTTCCCATTTCCTGGCATACCGGCTTGCGAAGAAAATACCCGAACACTTTGTGCGCATAAGGAGTAACATCAAAAGGTTCATCCGGATCGATGCCGGCCATATCTGATGCGGTAATATTTCTTACGGTATTGCCGCAAGCTTCCCGGATAGTTATATTATCTTTTTCCAATTCCGCCCACAATTCAGGTGTCCGGTCCAGGCTGACAAAATGAATTTGAATATCCTGTCTTGTGGTCAAATGCAAATTACCGGTTGAATATTCGTCTGAAACATCAGCGATGCGCTTCCATTGGGCAAAGGTCATTTTGCCGTATGGTAATTTGATACGAACCATTTGTACACCGGGCTGACGTTGACCATATACTCCCCGAGCCAATCGTAAACTGCGAAATTTTTCTTCTGCAATTTTCCCTTCTTTAAAAGCCTTTATTTTTTGTTCCAGTTCAATAATGTCTTTTTCCACAACAGGATTTTCCAGCTCAGTTCTGAAACTCTGCATTGTATTTTATTTAAAAGCGCTTAAAACGAAATGCCAACAATACTAAAAACCTACATATTTGGTAGACTTTACGAAAATAACCTATTAATGAATTTATCTATCAGATTTGTGTAAAAAATATTTAGAACAAATGTTAGTAATAGCACAATCTTTTGATAAGCCGGCATTAGTCTACTATTTTTGTCGGATAGTTGAATTAATACACCACGGGTTAAATCATATGGACTTTTTCAAAAATTCAGATAGGGTAGAAAATAGTAAAGAAAGTGATGTAAATACTCTCTTCCCTGTTTTTTTAAAGCTGGATCAGTTACAGACGTTGCTGGTTGGCGCCGGAGCCATTGGTTTTGAAAAGTTATCATCATTGTTGAATAATTCGCCAAATGCGAATATATCTATTGTCGCACCGGATATTTTAAATGCTATAAGGGCAATGGTTAAAGATCGTTCGAACTGTATCATTCATGAACGGGAATTTGAGGATAAAGATCTTGATGGCAAACATTTCGTTATCTGTGCAACAGGAAATAAAAGATTGAATGAATATGTAAAAAATAAAGCAGCTAAAAAAAATATTATTGTGAACGTCGCTGATACACCTGCTCTTTGTGACGCATATTTGGGAAGCATTGTTCAAAAGGGAAATCTTAAGATTGCTATTTCAACCAATGGGAAATCTCCGACCATTGCGAAGCGGTTAAAGGAGCAACTCCATGATATGATCCCGGCGGAAATAGATGAATTGCTGGATAACATGCAATGGATAAGGAATGATCTTAGCGGTGACTTCGCCGCTAAAGTAAAACGACTGAATGAAATAACTAAAGAACTGATCTCGGAAAAACTCAAAGACAATGATTGATCCAGAGGAAGCGATACCTGTACTTGTTGCGGAAAAAGCACTAAAGGCTCCGGCGGTAAAAAAAGGGAAATACAGGCTTTTTTTATTGATCGGTGTGGTTGCACTACTGATTGCTGTTATTTATGCAATTTTAGATCCCGGGTATATTGCCCTCCGAGGCCAGCTATTCAATCCGGCTAATCGCATTTTTTATTGGATGTTGTTTGCAGGATTTTTGGCAGAAATGGTGGCAGGATCAATGGGGATGGGATATGGTGTGATCTGTACCACCGTTTTACTGATCCTGAACATCCCGCCGCCTGTTATCAGCGCCAGCATTCATTCTGCTGAATCGTTTACTACTGCTGCGGGAAGTATCAGTCATTATAAAATTGGCAATATAAATAAAAAGCTTATCCGTATGCTGGCGATGCCCGCCGTGCTGGGCGCCATAACAGGAGCGGTATTGCTTACTTATCTGGGAGTGCGATATGCAGAAATGGTCAAACCTGTCATTGCGATGTACTCCATGTACCTGGGGATCCAGATCTTAAAGAATGCTTTTGCAAGAAAAAAGGTTTCCTCATTTAAAAAAAAGATCAATATTCCTGTGTTAGGATTTGTGGGTGGGTTTATTGATTCATTTGGCGGAGGCGGGTGGGGACCTTTGGTGACCGGCACATTTATCAAAAACGGAAGGACACCCCGTTATGTTATCGGCAGTTCAACTGTTGCCAAGTTCTTATTGACTGTTGCCAGTGCGGTTACGTTTATATGTACTATCGGCATCCATCATTGGAATATTGTTTCGGGTTTGCTTATTGGCGGGATCGTGGCTGCTCCTTTTTCTGCCATGCTTGCGGCAAAGTTGACCGTCAAAAAAATGTTTTTTCTTGTCGGGGTTATGGTGATACTTGTCAGCCTGATCTCCCTCTATAAAACTATTTTTCATAATTAAAAAGGTTCCATCGAGTCTGCACCAGGCATACCTTTGGCCCCTAAAATAAAATATTATTATGTCACAGCATCCGGAAACTAAAGCCATCCGTTTACAAACCGAAAGAACTGATCAAAAAGAGCACGCCACTCCTTTATTCCTGACCAGTAGTTTTGTATATGATACCGCAGAGGATATGGCAGCCGCATTTGCCGATGATTCTTTAGAGGTAAATATTTACAGCCGGTTTTCTAATCCTACCGTTGATGAATTCATTAATAAAATAGCAGCATTAGAAGAAGCGGAAGATGGTATCGCCACCGCGTCGGGCATGGCCGCTATTTTTTCCGTCTTTATGACGTTTCTTTCGAAGGGCGATCATATTATTTCTGCGTCGGCCGTGTTTGGCTCTACTCATACCATTCTCACCAAATATTTGCCTAAGTGGGGGATTGAAGCATCGTATTTCGACATGAATCATCCGGAAACCATTGAGGCATTGGTGCGCCCTGAAACTAAAATGTTGTACCTGGAAACGCCCAGCAATCCCGGCCTTGATATCATCGATCTTGAATTGGTGGCTGCCATCTGCAAAAAACACCATATTCTTTTTGTGGTGGACAATTGTTTTGCAACCCCGGCCGCTCAGCAGCCTGCCAGATTCGGTGCTGATCTCGTGTTGCATTCTGCAACTAAATTCATCGACGGGCAGGGACGTGTTATCGGAGGAGTTGTTGTCGGTAAAAAAGAACTTATTAAGCCACTGTATCTTTTTGTTCGTAATACGGGACCTTCCATGAGTCCTTTCAATGCCTGGCTGCTTTCCAAAAGCCTGGAGACTTTATTTGTCCGGATGGAAAAACATGCAGCCAATGCATTGTTCGTCGCAGCGCAATTACAATTGCATCCGAAAGTGAGCCGGGTCAGATATCCTTTTCTTCCATCTCATCCGCAATATGTCATTGCCAGGAAGCAGATGCAGAATGGCGGCGGTGTGGTCACTTTTGAAATCAAAGGAGGAGTGGAGAGCGGCAGAAAATTCCTGAATTCTTTGCAGATGCTCTCCGTGACCAATAATCTGGGTGATAGCCGGACTATTGCCTCACATCCTGCCTCCACTACTCATTCCAAACTTACAGAAGCCGAACGACTTTCCGTGGGTATTACTCCGGGGCTGATCCGCATTTCGGTCGGATTAGAACATCCTGATGATATATTGTCGGATATTATCCAGGCATTGGATAAAAGCTGATCATTTGCTTTTCCATTTCTGAAGCTGATTGATAGTTGCCCGCAGATCTTTTGGAAGAGGGGCTTCTAAAGAAATATTTTCCCCATTCGCGTCAGTAAAATTTAACTGAAACGCATGTAATGCCAGGCGGTGAAGCAATGGTCGTTCTTCCTCATCGTTTTTTGACAGTTTAAATTTTTTGTGCTTTAAGGAAGACAGTAATATGGGCTGACCGTCTCCATACAGCGGATCACAGGCGATGGGATGCCCGATATTTTTTGCATGAACACGGATCTGGTGCGTTCGGCCGGTGTGGATCTGAAACCTTATCCATGAAAACACCGCAAAATCTTCCAGCACTTCATAATCTGTCCGTGATTCTTTTCCCTTTCTGTGTATCAGCATCGATCCATTTTTAGCCGGATGTTCAGCAATAGGAGCATCAATAGTTCCTTTTTTTTCGATTAAGGAACCCAGGACCAACCCGAGATAGATTTTTCTTGTTTTTCTTTCTTCAAATGCAGTAGAAAGATATTGATGCGCTTTTTCATTTTTTGCGAAGATGATCAGACCGCTGGTGTCACGATCCAAACGATGCACGGTGTAAACGCTTTGATATTTTTCCAGTAATATTTTTTTCAATGATATCTCTTTTCCTTCCCGGTCGGGAATGGATAAAAGGCCGGAAGGTTTGTTTACTGCTACCCAGTCTTCTGTTTCTGCGATAATGATGTCCTGCAGTTTCATTTTCCTTTTCCAAAATATTTGAGATCCCTGATTTCTTTTTCAGTAAGAAAACGCCATTTGCCCCGTTCCACATTTTTTTTGGTCAATCCTGCAAACATTACCCGGTCCAGGTTTTTTACATCGTACCCAAGCTTTTCAAAAATGCGTCTCACAATCCGATTTTTCCCGCTGTGAATTTCTACGCCTAACTGCGTTTTGTCTTTATTATCGGCATACGCCAGTGCGTCTACCGGTGCGATGCCATCTTCCAGTGTAACGCCTTTTAAAACAGCATCGAAATCTTTTTTCTCCAGCGGACGATCCAATGTAACATGGTACACTTTTTTTATCTCGTGACTGGGATGCGTTAACCGTTGAGAAAGTTCACCGTCATTGGTCAACAGCAATACTCCGGAAGTATTTCTATCCAATCTTCCAACAGGGTATACTCTTTCAGCGGTTGCACGGCGAACGAGGTCCAGCACGGTTTTTCTTCCTTGCGGGTCATCGGTCGTAGTAATATAATCTTTGGGTTTATTGAGAAGAATGTAAACAAGATTTTTGGCGAGAAAAACTTTTTTTCCATTTACGCTAATAGTGTCCTTCGCTGATACTTTATGCCCGGGTTCCATAGTGATCACATTATTCACTTTCACTTTCCCCAGCTTTATCATTTCTGCCGCGTCTCTTCGGGAACAAACGCCGCAATGAGCAATAAATTTATTGAGCGGCATTGGTTGGTTGCCGGTTGCCGGTTGCCGGTTACCGATTTTTTGAGAACTTCCAACGCCCGGCTCCTCACCCGCCACTCCAGACTGACTTTTCTTTCTTTCAAAAAACTCTTCCCGTTCTTTTTTCCATTGTCTTTTTTCCTGCTTGAATTGTTCTTTGATGGCTGCGTTACTTTTTTTCCGGGCAAACCGGTCAAAGTAATTTGATTTTCCGGTCTGATGGGAGGATGCTCTTTTTTTCATGTTCATGGTTTGCTGTTTTACAACAGTAATTGATAATTATGGATGTGTATCTTAATTGCTTTTTTATTTATTGGCCAATTGCCCGCAGGCGGCATCGATATCTTTTCCCCTGCTGCGGCGCAATCTTGCATTTACTTTATGCTTTTCGAGGTAATTAATAAATGCCTGAACTTTATCTTCTTCCGGTTTTTCAAATTTGGCAAAATCGATCGGATTGTATTCAATGATGTTTACCAGGTCAGCCGGGACCTGGCGATAAATTTTGATCAACTCCTCCGCATCTTTTAATGAATCATTGAAATCTTTGAAAAGGATATATTCAAAAGTGATCTCGTTCTTTGTTTGTTTATAAAAATAATTCAATGCTTCCACTAATGAATGAATATTGTTGGTATCATTGATCGGCATGATCTCGTGTCTTTTTTTATCATTGGCTGCATGAAGGGATAATGCCAGTTTGAATTTTACTTTATCATCGCCTAATTGTTTTATTTGTTTAGCGACGCCAGCAGTAGAAACAGTGATGCGTCGGGGACTCATACCTAATCCATCCGGTGAAGTGATACGCCCAATTGCTTTCAGAACATTTTTATAATTGAGCAAGGGTTCTCCCATGCCCATGAAAACAATGTTGCTGAGTTTTTTCCCGTACACTTTTTCGCATTGCTGGTTGATCAGTACCCCTTCATCATAAATTTCATCGAATAACAGGTTGCGTTTGCGTTCGATATAACCGGTAGCGCAGAATTTACAACTGAGTGAGCACCCGATCTGGGAAGAAACGCAGGCAGTGTACCGGTGTTCTGAAGGAATCAATACACCCTCCACTGCATGGCCGTCCCATGTTTTAAAACGGCTTTTGATAGTACCATCTGCAGAATACTGTGTCGCATCTATTGATAAGGCAGGGAGCGTGAAATCTTCTTTCAACTTATTGCGAAGTTCTTTACTCAGATTGGTCATATCATCGATACGCTGAGCTTTCTTTTGCCACAGCCATTCATACACCTGTCTGGCCCGGAACTTCTTTTCACCGAGGGCTTCAAAGTATTGTTCCAGGTCCTGCAAAGTCAAATGCCTGATATTTTTTGGCTCCGTTTTGATCATTCTGCAAAGATACGAAAGGCGGTTCTGCCGGCGGAAGTGCAGCGAATAATTTGTCTTACATCAACTAACTTGCGACGCATAATAAAAATGAATGAAAACAGCTTATGTAATAGACTGCATCCGAACTCCGGTAGGAAAATATGGCGGTGCATTATCTTCTGTGCGTCCTGATGACCTGCTGGCTCATGTGATCAGGGAATTATTGAAAAGAAATTCTTCAATAGATCTGAATGCCATTGAAGATGTGATCGCAGGAGCAGCCAACCAGGCGGGAGAAGACAATCGCAATGTGGCCAGAATGGCGGCATTGCTGGCCGGGCTACCTGTTACAGTTCCCGGTGCGACAGTGAACAGGCTTTGTGCTTCCGGCTTAGAAGCCATTATGGATGCTGCCCGGCAAATCATGTGCGGCGATGCAGAACTGATCATTGCGTCCGGAGTCGAAAGCATGACAAGAGCTCCTTTTGTAATGCCAAAATCTGCTTCAGCATTTCAGCGGCAACCGGAGATATTCGATACGACATTGGGCTGGCGATTCATCAATAAAAAATTGGCAGAGATGTATGTCCCATTTAGCATGGGTGAAACAGCGGAAAATGTAGCCAGGCAATGGAACATCACACGGGAGGAGCAGGATGTATTTGCTTTATCTTCCCAGGAAAAATTTTTCAATGCATTATCTGAGGGAAAATGGAAAGAAGAAATTG
>DASZXQ010000076.1:0-13872 GCA_035545755.1 Chitinophagaceae bacterium
CAGGCTACAGAAACAGAAGCGCAACAGATTCTCCGATGCGGTGGCTTATGCCCAACGTATTATCCATGATCCTGCCAAAAAAGCGGCGTATGCCAAAAAGCTAAAGAAGGGGCAACGGGTGTATAATGCAGCGATCAGGGAATTTTTAAGTCGGGAGAGGTAAGTCGTGAGTCGGGAGTCAGAAGTTAAACGGGGCAGAACTATCAGCCAGGAGCACTCACAACTACTACTTACTATAAGCGGCAAACGACTTGCTCCGGATCCTCCGTGTTTTCGACAAATACTGCAACTGTTACTGTTTATCCGCAAGTAGTTGGAGGAAGCATTAGCCCATCTTCTCAAACAATCAATTTTAATAAGCCGTCTTCTCTGATGACCTTAAGTGGCGTGTCAGGAGGAAACGGTACATATACTTATCAATGGCAAAGTTCACCGGATAATGTCAACTGGACGCCGATTGCAGGAGCGACATCAACCACTTATACTTCCGGAAACTTGATTGCAAATACTTATTTCAATGTCGCTGTTAACAGTAACGGAGCTGTTGCCAACAGCAGTTCAGCATTGGTAACAGTTAATCCGCAATTGGTACCAGGGGTAATAACACCGGCAAATCTTGTGATCACTTCAGGGATATCTCCAGGAGTATTGGATTGTACACCTGCCAGCGGTGGAAATTGCAGCGGGAGTTATTCATATCAATGGCAGGATTCCACCAGTGGGGTGAGTTTTTCAAATATAACCGGAGCTACCAACCTGAATTATTCTCCGGGTAATCTTACCGCCAATAATTGGTACCGGGTAAGAGTAATCTGTGGGACCGATACTGCATACACAAATCTTTGCACAATCATGATTGGCACTCCGAGCACGGCTTACAATTTTGTTCGGGTGAGAAATGTTTTAAAGGCTGGAGTTACAGATACCGTTACTGCTGACGGTCTTTCCAGCGTATATGATGTGAGTCAGACAACACAATATTATGATGGCCTTGGAAGAATGGTTCAGGCTGTAGATAAACAGTCAAGTCCTTTACAAAATGATATTGTCGCGCCGGTTGTGTATGACAATTTTGGAAGAAGTTCTATTCAATATCTGCCCTATACTGCATCAACAAATGACGGGAATTACAAAACCACTGCAATCATTGACCAGTATAATTTTAATTCTTCTCAATTTTCGGGAGAACAATATTATTATAGCGAGATCGGTTTTGAAACCTCTCCATTGAATAGAACTACATCAGTTAATGCTGAAGGGTTAAGTTGGGTCGGTAGTAACAGAGGGATTTCATCTCAATACCTGGTAAACACAGCGGGAGACAGTGTCCAGATATGGAAAATATCTTCAACACAATTGAATATTCCAACTGATGCCGGAACTTATGCTAGCGGACAATTATATAAAACAATTGTAACAGATGAAGCAGGGCGCCAGTTAGTCGAATATAAAGACAAATTGGGCAAAACTATCCTCAAGAAACTCCAGTTATCTTCGTCTCCTTCAACGGGTCATGCCGGCTGGCTTTGTACTTATTATGTTTATGACACATTACAGAACCTTCGGTTCATCATACAACCCCAGGCTGTCACTCAAATCAATGGTTCATGGACTATAAGCACGAACATTGCCAACGAACTTTGCTTTCGCTATGAATATGATGGCAGAAGAAATTTGGCAATAAAAAAGGCGCCGGGAGCCGGTCAGCAGCGGATGGTTTATGATGCAAGAGGCAGGCTTGTTATGTCGCAAGATTCTGTCCTTCGAAACAACCAAAAATGGATGTTTATTAAATATGATTCCCAGAATCGCCCCGATTCTTCCGGATTAATTACCGACTCTTCCAATTATAACAACCTGGCATATCATGATTCGCTAGCTTATTACAGCACCAATTATCCATCAGTCAGTTCATATACTAATGAGCTGTTGACAATGAATTTTTATGATGATTATAGTTGGGTAAGCACTTATAGTGCGCCTGTTGGCTCATCAATGGCTACAACTTATACCAGTAATAGCAGCTATTTTATTACATCTTATAACACATCACCCACGTATGCAGTTGCCATTACTGCTTTTCCAATAAATCACGGAATGCCTACCGGCTCTATGAAAAAAGTGATAGGCACTTCCAATCAGTATCTTTATACGTCCAGTTTTTATGATGACCGCGGCAGAGTGATTCAATCCCAAAGCGTGAACTATACAGGGGCAATTGATACTGTTACGGTTCAATATAATTTCACAGGTGCTGTCTTGCGAACTTTATTGAATCACAAGAAGAGTGGTAACACAGTGCAAAATCATATTGTACTTACAAAAATGGATTATGACCACCGGTTCCGTTTGCGTCATATTTATAAAAATATCGACGGGGCAGCTTCGGATCAATTAATTGATAGTATCGAATACAACGAATTGGGGCAACTTCGAGCCAAATACCTGGGCAATAATGTTGACAGTTTAATTTACAGCTATAATGTTCGCGGATGGCTCACCGGAATCAATAAAAATTACGTTGCGGGTACTGCCAGTAATTATTTCGGAATGGAGTTGGGCTATGATAAAACCAGTTCCGTTGCTTCCGGTAATACGTATACGACGCCTCAATACAATGGTAATATTGAGGGCACCGTTTGGAAAACAGCCGGCTCCGGCATTAATCGTAAATACGACTTTACGTATGATAATGCCAACCGCCTGACGGGTGCTGCATTTTTGCAAAATACCAGCGGCAGCAGCTGGGATAAAACACAAATTGACTATTCCGTAAACGGCATCAGCTATGATGCGAATGGTAATATTTTGACGATGACTCAAAGAGGTTTTAAAGTTGGTGGTTCCTCAGCTGTTGATTCACTCATCTATAGCTATCTCAATTCAAATGCAAGTAATAAGCTGATGGGAGTTACCGATGCCGCAAATGATTCGAGCAGCCTGCTCGGAGACTTTCATTACAATGCCGGTTCCAAACAATCTACCGATTACAATTATGATGGTAATGGTAACCTCACGCATGACAACAATAAAAAGATTGACACGATTAGCTACAATTATCTGAATCTTCCCACGCTGGTCCACATGAACACCAAAGGGAGCATCAGTTACACCTATGATGCAGCCGGAAATAAACTGAAGAAAGTAATTAGTGATAGTTTGGTCAGGCGCTCCACAACCATTTTGTACATTGCAGGTTTTGTGTATCAGCAGACCGATACTATCACCAATCCGGGTGGCGGAACAGATACATTGCAATTTGTGATGCATGAAGAAGGAAGGACGAGGTGGGCTTATCATAAATACACGACCGGAACCACCGCCTACAAATTTGAATACGACTTTTTTGAAAAAGACCATTTGGGTAATACCAGAATGGTGCTGACTCAACAGAGAGACACCGCCAATTACCTGGCCAGCATGGAAGCTGCTTATCGCTCTACTGAAGTACAGTTGTTTGGTAATATAACTACAACCAGCTATCCCTGGGCTTCTGTACCCGGGCATTCGGGATTGAACCTGTTAACGATCACCAATCCCAATGACAGCGTTTCAAAAGTAGATTACAACGGAACCAGCGGGCAGAAAACCGGACCCAATCTTTTATTGAAAGTGATGAGCGGAGATTCTGTAAGTATAGCCGTGCAAAGTTTCTATAATACCAATAGCGATACCGTTAAGAACAGTTCCTTCTCGGACGTGCTGAATTCACTTGCCAATGGATTAGTCAATTCAACCGGAGGGGCCCATGGCAAAACAAGCGATCTTACCGCACCCAGCAGCACGGTATATAACGGATTGACGAGCTTTCTCAGCGGTAATGATCCTAATCCTCCAAGCGGTTATCCGAAAGCATACCTGAACTGGATATTTTTAGATGACCAGTTTAATTATGTAAGCAGTTCAAGTGGCGCCGTGGCGGCAGCCAGTTCCACATATCCTGCCGGCACTCTCAATACAGTAGCACCCGGCTCTGCCATCCCGATTACCAAAAACGGCTACTTGTATATATGGGTTAGCAATGAAACACAAAATTGGGATGTATTTTTTGATAATCTTTCTGTGCAGCACAGGCAAGGCCCGGTGCTTGAAGAGAACGCCTACTACCCCTTTGGTCTAACGATGCAAGGTATCAGTGATAAAGCGCTGAAAACAAATTACGCCGAGAATAAATACAGGTACAACGCAGGCACGGAATTACAGAATGAAGAATTCAGTGATGGAAGTGGATTGGAAACTTATGAAACAAGTTATAGAAGTTTGGATCCGCAATTGGGAAGGTTTGGGCAAATTGATCCGATGGCGGATGAGTATCACCCTTTTAGCACCTATCAATATGGAATTAATAATCCGAACTACTTTAATGACCCACTTGGCACTACTTTACAGTCACAGCAAGAAGTTCAACAGACGATTCAGACACTTTGGGATTCGCCTTATGGTGGCAATTGGAGCGAAGGGCCGAATGGTATGCAATTATTTGGAAATGATGATGAGGCATTTGGCTTTGGAGTGCTTCAAATGAATAAATATAATTACTGGGGAATAATTTCCGGAAGTCCAAGTTCTGGGTACCAAGCTTTGCAGAATTATAACGGGGGGACAATTACAACGGGAATGGTTGTAGCATATTATAAGACTGAATGGCAAGGAATGGTAACTGACATTTCGGCAACTGCTGCTTCTGATGGATTTAATATAACGGGTACAATAATAAGTGATGGGACTAGAATTACTGAATATCCTGTCACAACTAAATCAATTGAAGATGCCTTTAATTTCCTTCAATCATTGGATGGTAATAGTGGCGATTCTAATCAAAAAGATAATATAGTGTTTAGAACAGCAGAAGTTTCCGATTGGTCAATGACTACTACGGATGCACTTTTACAGGGATCACAGGAATTGGCCAACTATGCAACAAAAACAAAAAATGCTATTACAAAAATTGGAGATATTCCTGTTCTTAATACCTTTGGAACTCTTGCTGCTGGAATTGTTGCTGGGCATCAGCTTTACCAAGCTTTTAAAGACCCTAAGCACCACTGGTTTGACGGAGTCGAAGGGACAGGAACAATAGTTGTTACAATTTTCTTTCCAGAAGCTATTTTGGCATACGCTGCTGTAACCACAATAATAGATTGGTTTAGAAATTAATAATAATGAATTTTTTTGATATATTTTTAACATCGATATATACTCATTTTTGTAAAATGAAATTAAAAAGACCAAGGGTCATCCCCTGGTTTCAAACGTGTTTTGTAACGGCCCTAACGGCCACTTTTTGCGTAGTCCTTGCAATTAGGATTATTTTTTTAAGTAATTATAAAAGAATTAATATCTCCGAAGGTGTTTTCATGATTATATACCTCATTATAGGTTGCATTCTCTTTTTTATAATAAAAAAATATTACTTTAATTCTGAAAGGCATTTAATATTGTCGGAGAAATATCAAGAAAAATATTCAGAAAAAAAACGACTTTTATTCAAAGTATTCTCGATTGGGTTTTGTATAATATTGCCATTTCTGCTCTTATATTTTGTTTGGTTTAATGCTGTGAAATAAGTATTACTTCGCTGCTTAGTGTCTTTTAGGATTTTATAGGCATAGTCTGACACCGCCGACTAGCCATCATTCAGCATGGTTGTTTTATTCCCAGCAACGATTCTATGCTTGGTTTGGTACATAAATCGGGGCGTTTACGCTTTTAATTCCCATGACAAAACCAAATAATTTTTTTGATAAGGAAGTCCTCTATTTACAACTGCAAAAATCCTGGCTAATAATTTATTCCTAATAGCGTTGAGGACACTCATCTTATTTTTGCCTTCGGTCATTTTCTTTCGTAATATTTTTTTAAGCTGTCATCTAATTTTATTCCTGTTAAACTAGCCATGTGTAAATATCTTTTCATTTTTTGTTCGCCATATGACTCACCCTGGACCGTCCTTTCATGCTTATGCCGGATCGATATTCAAATGGAGCTACTCCGCTGTAGCAAGCAAATTGACGATGATTACTGAATAATTTGAACTCATTAGTGTACACAAGCAAATTTACAGCCGTGACAAAGCCAATTCCTATTACCGAAGTGACAAGTTCATATAATCTCTTAAGATTTTTGTCCGAGCCGTGTCTTCGCTCATGGGCTTGCGCAAAGGCAGCGAGACACGGCGTGATTAGAATATAGTAGTAAATTCATGGATGGCTGTTAAATCACCTGTAGTAGAAAAAGATGGTATTTATTTTATAACATTTACCTGTTGCCAATGGCTTCCTTTATTTCAGCTAACGGGTGGCCATGATACGGTTTATAAATGGTTTGATTATTTGAAATCAAAAGGACACTACATTGTAGGTTATGTTATCATGCCTAATCATCTTCACGCATTGATTGCTTTTAAACATTCAGACAAGACTATCAATACAATTATCAGTAATGGAAAAAGATTTATGGCTTATGAAATCATAAGCAGGCTTCAACAACAACAAGCAACTGAAATTTTAAAACAACTTTCTGATGCTGTTTCCTCTTCAGATAAAAAACGAGGCAAGCTGCACCAGGTTTTTGAACCATCCTTTGATTGGAAGGAATGCCGTAATAATGATTTTATAAAGCAAAAGCTGAATTATATGCATGATAATCCCTGCAAAGGAGTATGGAACCTTGCAGCCAATGCCGTAGATTATCCGCATAGTTCAGCATGGTATTATCAAACCGGTGAGCAAAGGGGATATGAAATAACGAGCTATACCTTTTTGGAAGACATTGATTTGACAAAATGAGATTACTGAGTGAAAGCGCCGTGTCCCGCATCTCACATAGCTTTGCACGGGAGACACGGCTCGAACATTGATAGCATGCTGCTGATAACAATATCCTTGTATTTATCGGGTTTCAATAATCTTTTCCATTCAAGATTAGTGGCTGTAAAAAATTGAAAAGTAAAAATTCAAAATTTAAAAGTAAAAAGTAAAAAATCAAAATTCAAAAAATGCTGAATTGGTCAACAGATAGATTTTTTGATTTTTTAATTTTGACTTTCCCTTATCCTTCAGCAAAATATTTGTGGAAGTAGGGGATCGTTTCTATTCCCTTGTAATAATTCTCAATGTTATATTTTTCATTAGGAGAATGCAGATTATCGTTATCCAATCCAAAGCCCATGAATACGATCTTGACTCCCAATTCTGCTTCCAGCACATGGCAAATGGGAATGCTGCCGCCGCCACGAACCGGCACGGGTTGTTTACCAAAAGTGGTTTCAATGGCTTTTGCCGCTGCTTTGTAACCTCTGCTTCCGATCGGCGTCATGTAAGGTTCGCCGCCATGATGTTCAAAAGCATGTACCGTAACACAAGAGGGGGCTATGGATCTGAAATACTTCAACAACAATAGCGTCATTTTTTCCGAAGATTGGTTGGGAACTAACCGGGCGGAAATTTTTGCCGTTGCTTTGGAAGGCAGCACCGTTTTAGCGCCTTCCCCTTCGTAACCACCCCAGATACCGTTTACTTCCAATGTAGGGCGGATGCCGGTTCGTTCATTGGTAGTATATCCTTTTTCTCCCCACAATTCTTTTAGTCCCAGATCTTGTTTGTATTCTTCTTCATTGAATGGCGCCTGTGCCATCAATGTTCTTTCTTCTTTACTTACTTCCAGCACATCATCATAAAATCCGGGAATAGTGATGTGATTATTTTCGTCGTGACAGCTTGCGATCATTTTGGCAAGAATGGTTATGGGATTTGCAACAGCGCCGCCATATGTTCCGCTATGCAGGTCCCGATTAGGGCCGGTGACTTCTACCTGGATATACGAAAGGCCGCGAACACCAATATCGAGGGAAGGATGCTCCATGCTTAACATAGCGCTATCGCTGATCAACACTACATCTGTTTTCAGCAATTCTTTATTTTCCGAAATGAATTTCGCCAGATTAGGTGAGCCCACTTCTTCTTCCCCTTCGATAATGAATTTTATGTTGGTGCTCATGCTATTGGTGTTTACCATAGTTTCCAATGCTTTTACATGCATGTAAAACTGGCCTTTGTCATCTGCAGAACCTCTTGCAAAAATCTTTCCGTCTCTGATCACCGGGTCAAAGGGCCCGCTGTGCCAGAGTTCCAACGGCTCGGGAGGTTGTACATCATAATGGCCGTAAATAAGCACCGTAGGTTTGGAGGGATCGATTATTTTTTCGCCGTAAACCACCGGGTGTCCAATAGTAGGAAACACTTCAGCTTTATCACAACCGGATGCTATTAAACTTTTTTTCACCGCTTCAGCGCATTTCAACATATCGGCTTTGTGTTCAGTCTTGGCGCTTACAGAAGGTATGCGGAGCAAATCCAAAATCTCAGTCAAAAAACGGTCTTTGTTCTTTTGTTGATACTCTTTCCAGGCTTGCATGAAGGGATGAATGTTTACGTTACAATGATTAAGTCAGCGAAGATAGGGGATAAGTTGCCATTTTGAGCAGTACTACTCTTCGGATTTGTTTTTAAGTACCGTGGCTTTTGTCACCGATCTACTTCCAAAGCGGTCTTTAATATCATCAACAGCTTTATAGAGATTTAATTTCTCTGCACTATTTTCAAATAAACTCATTTGCATGGTAAAGGGGATCATTTGACTGAAGCGAACTCCCAGCAGCCGCACCGGTCTTCCTTTCTGCCATGATCTATTAAAAAGATCTTTTGCTTTTGCGATCAAACGATCATCCAATGCTGTGTAATCAATGGTTTCCTGTCTTGAAGTGGTTTCAAAATCTGAATAGCGGATCTTCACTGTTACACATCCGGTCAGCTTTTCATCTTCCCGAAGTGAGTAGGCTGTTTTTTCTGTGAGCCGCACCAGTTCGCTGTGAAGAACATCCACCTCCGTATAATCTTTATCAAACGTATTTTCATGGCTGATGCTTTTTTGTTCCCATTCCGTGTCAATTGCTGTGCTGCCAATGCCCTGTGCTTTTTTCCACAGCGATTCGCCCCATTTTCCCAAATGCCTTTCTAAGAATTCCGGAGTTGCATTTGCTATATCTTCTATTTTATAAAAACCGAGATTCTTCAGTTGGATCTCTGTTTGTTTACCAACGCCATTTATTTTTTCTATCGCCAAGGGCCACAGAAATTCTTTTTCTTTTCCCTGAGGCACTTCAAGGAAACCATTGGGCTTGGCTTCGTTGGTTGCCATTTTACTGATGAATTTTACAGCAGACAATCCGCAGGAAATAGGCAAACCGGTTTCTTTGATGATCAATTCTCTTAATTCTTTGGCGTATTTACTGACGCCAAAAAATTTATCCATACCGGTGAGGTCAATATAAAATTCATCAATACTGGCTTTTTCAAACAAGGGCACTTTGGATGCAATGATCTCGGTGACCCAGCGGGAATATTTGCTGTATTGGCCCCGGCTATTGCTGGTGACAACGGCATGCGGGCAAAGCTGCAATGCTTTTTTCATCGGCATCGCAGATTGAATTCCATATTTCCTGGCTTCATAGCTGCAGGCAGCCACCACACCTCGTTCATAGCCGCCCACCAATACCGGTCTTCCTTTCAATGAAGGATCGTTCAGTATTTCTACAGATACAAAAAATGAATCGAGATCGAAATGGGCAATATATCGGGGGGATTCATTCATGTTTCAAAGGTACAGCTAAGAAAACAGAGCGAATCAACACACAAGCTGCAAATAAATTGAAAGATCCCAATTAGAAAAGGAGCAATTGAAACGGACAGGTTGAATTTTTTATTTGATCTTTATCTGGTTCTTGTTATTTGATATTTGGTTCTTTTAAATTTGGTATATGAATTTTGAATGGCTTAAAACAGGCATTGATCCTTTAAAAGACCTTCTGTTTTTTTTGAATAAGGAAAGCAAAACGACCGATATGCTGAAAAGGCAGCTCATTCGTGAGCTGAGGAATAACCTGAATATTTTTTACAATGCTTATCTGAATCATGTGTCGCCGGATGTCATTATTGCTATGCTCCGCCGTGAAGCGATCCAGGAAGCCATCGATAATAATTTCAGATTCAAAAGCTGAAGCCGGGAACTGTCCGGCCTATTCATGTTACCGAGGAACGCAATAAGAAATACATTGGCTGGACTGCGGAAAGATCAGTGGACAAGATCGATGAAAAAAATGAGGAGCTGAAAAAAATAAAAATAATGAACGGAGGAACTGTAACAACAGCAAAAAACGATGTTCCGTTACTATTAAGCAATCTTTATTACCGAATGAAGTTGCTCGCCAATTTTATAAAAGCAACTAAGTAAGATACACTTCGAGCAATCCTTCCGGGAGCTGAACATGAATTTCTTTTTTCTTTTGATCAATTTTCTGAAGGGTACTTTCATTCAGCGGGATCAATACTTCTTTACCATTAATATCAATACGGCATAATACCTGGTGCGGTTGTTCGATCACTTCAAGAATTTGTCCTAATGATTTTTTTTCATGGATCACCCCGTATCCGAGGAAATTAACCGGTGCTGATTTGGCGACCACTTTTTTAAAATCGGCTTCCGGCAGCCATACATTTTTTTGCGCCAGTTTGATGGCGGCTTCCCTGGCATCAATGCCTTCCAGTTTCAGATAGACTTCTTCTTCATTTTTACTACGTGTTGATTGAATGAACCAGGGCAGCAATGAATTCTTATTTTCTTCTATGAAAATTGCCTGTAATCCTTTCAAGGTAGTTTTTTTTCCAAGCACATGGCGCAGCAACAGTTCTCCTTTCAGTCCGTGGACTGCAATGATTTTTCCTATTTTAAAATACTCTGCCATGATTGAAAACGAATTAATGCCGGTATGAAATCATCCGATGAGCAATTTGATCAACCGGTACATAAAAAATCCCGTCCCGTGTATAAGCGGGACGGGATCACAGATCTTAGAAAGACTTTTTATCCTTCAGCACCGGCACCGCCTTCGGGCCTTCTTTCAGGTCTGCGACCCGGCTGAGGCCTTCTGGATCTTTTGTTCCGGTAAGCTTCTTCCTGGCGTTTTTTTACCTGGGCATCATGTTCGGTGCTCCATTTGGTAAATTTTTCCATGGCAGTAGCTTCATCAAAGAGGCCGAGTTTCACGCCACGCAACAGGTGTTTGAGGTATAACACTCCTTTAAAGCTGAGTATCCTGCGAACGGTATCGGTTGGTTGCGCACCTTTGTGCAACCAATCCAATGCTCTCTGGCGATCCAGCTGGATAGTAGCGGGAACGGTCAGCGGGTTGTAGGTTCCTAACTTTTGAATGAATTTCCCATCGCGGGGACTGCGGGCATCGGCAATTACAATGAAGTAGAATGGTCTTTTTTTCGACCCATGACGTTGGAGTCTGATTTTGACAGCCATTTTAAATAGAAATTTAAAGGCGTTAAATAATAGGGTTTAATGTCCAACCGATAAAAATCGGCAGGGCAAATGTAAGCATTGAAGCTTAAAAAGCAAATCCTCTTTTTACAGATCATAAAGTGGTGCTGCTCTCAGCGCTTTCCGAGGCCCGGCATCATTCTTCCCATCGGCATCTTATTCATAGTCTTCATCATATTCCGCATTTGCTCAAATTGTTTCATAAAGGCATTCACCTCGGTTATGTCTTTTCCGGCGCCTTTGGCTATTCGTTTCTTGCGGCTCAAATCTATCGCATCCGGGTTGGCTCTTTCGTAAGGGGTCATGGAGTTGATCATAGCTTCAATTCCTTTGAAAGAATCTTCATTGATATCAAGATCTTTTATCTGTTTGCCCACACCGGGTATCATGCCCAGCAGGTCTTTCATATTGCCCATCTTTTTGATCTGTTCCAGCTGCATTTTGAAATCTGCAAAATCAAATTTGTTCTTTCGGATCTTGCTCTCCAGTTTTTTGGCCTGTTCAGCATCGAATTGTTCCTGTGCTTTTTCAACCAAGGTGGTAATATCGCCCATGCCGAGGATGCGCTGGGCCATCCGTTCGGGATAAAACACATCGAGTGTATCCATTTTCTCGCCACTGCTGATAAACTTGATCGGTTTGTGAACAGTGTATTTGATGGAAAGTGCCGCACCGCCTCTTGTATCGCCATCTAATTTTGTCAAAACAACACCGGAAAAATCCAACCGGTCATTAAATGCTTTTGCTGTGTTCACGGCATCCTGGCCGGTCATGCTGTCCACTACAAATAATATTTCCTGCGGGCGAACAGCATTTTTTATGTTCGATACTTCCGTCATCATGACTTCGTCAATTGCTAGTCGTCCGGCCGTATCAATGATGACCACATTTTTATTTTTACTTTTTGCTTCTTTCACTGCATTTTCTGCAATGGAAACAGCATTTTTATTTTCTTCTTCAATATGTACCTCCACTCCAATTTGCTCACCCAGCACTTTCAACTGTTCCATAGCCGCCGGGCGATAGATATCTGCTGCTACCAGAAGGGGAGATAATCCTTTTTTGTTTTTAAGGTAATTCGCCAGTTTGGCGCTGAAGGTGGTTTTACCGCTACCCTGCAAGCCGGCGATCAGTATCACGGCGGGATTTCCTTTTGCATGGAGCTGACTTTCTTCGCCGCCCATCAATTCGGTCAATTCATCCTGGACGATCTTGGTCATAAGCTGTCCCGGGCTGATGGCATTGATGACTTTTTCACCAATGGCTTTATCTTTTACTTTGTCGGTAAATTCTTTGGCTATTTTATAATTCACATCCGCATCTACGAGGGCACGACGTATTTCCTTTACGGTAGAAGCAATATTCAGCTCAGTGATGCGGGCCTGGCCTTTCAGATTTTTAAAGGCGCTTTCTAATTTTTCCTGTAATGAATTGAACATGGTTTGATCGGGTTTCAATCACACGAATAAAAAAAGTGAACATCATGATGTTCACTTTTCCGGATTGCAAAGATAATTAAATAAGAAGAGTAAATTTATTTACATACCTAAGTAAGTTCTTAAAAGTTGACAGCGGGTGGCTGATCTTAATTTGGTTATCGCTTTGTCTTTGATCTGGCGGACTCTTTCCCGGGTCAGGTTGAATTTTTCGCCGATATCTTCCAGGCTCATGGGATGATCTACCCCGATGCCGAAGAAATAACAGATCACTTCTTTTTGCCGTTCGGTCAGCGCTTTTAAGGACCGGTCGATTTCTGTTTTCAGTGATTCATTATTATCCAGTTCCGCATCTGTTTTTTCGGCATTTGGATTTTCCAATACATCCAGCAGGGTGTTTTCTTCCCCTTCTGCCAGTGGCGTATCCATACTTACATGGCGGGCAGCAATTCCCAGCGTGGCAGATACTTCATCGAGATCCATTTCCAGTGCCTCGGCCAGTTCTTCTGCTGATGGTTCTCTTTCATATTCCTGCTCTAATTGGGAATAGGCTTTTTGAATACGGTTAGTCAATCCTACTTTATTCAGTGGCAGACGGACGATACGGGCCTGCTCTGCCAATGCCTGCAGAATACTCTGGCGGATCCACCAAACCGCATATGAAATGAATTTGAAACCACGGGTTTCATCAAAACGCTGTGCTGCTTTGATCAGCCCCAGGTTTCCTTCGTTGATCAGATCGGGCAATGACAGCCCCTGGTTTTGGTATTGTTTAGCCACTGATACCACAAAACGAAGATTAGCTTTGGTCAAACGATCCAAAGCCCGCTGATCGCCCTGTTTGATCAGGCTGGCTAACTTGACTTCTTCTTCAGGTGAAATGAGTTCGACTTTGCCGATCTCCTGGAGGTATTTCTCCAAACTTTGGGATTCACGATTCGTAATCGACTTCGTGATCTTCAATTGCCGCATGCTCATAGGTATGGCTTTAAACGGGTTATTTTAAGGGTTAAGGAAAATAAGTTTCGGTTCTTTCTAATACTCAAAAAAT
>DASZXQ010000077.1:0-6968 GCA_035545755.1 Chitinophagaceae bacterium
AAAGGGGGCGGCGGAGCTCCTACCATGCTGAAATTTGTGTACACTGCAAAAAACGATCGGAGTGTTTCATCTGTAAAACCGGAATATGATTTTTTGAAACCGGATGAAACAATGGAATTGGGAAAACACCTGCGTGAAATCTCCGGTATTTCCTATATACCCGGAAAAGATATTTTGTTAGCAGAGAATGATGAAAAAGGAGAAATATTCCAGGTGGATTTTAAAAACAAAAAAGATGATTTTGATAAATTAAGATTCGGCGGCCCGGGAGATTATGAAGACATTGTTCATACTGATACCGCAGATTATTTATTGCTCAGTTCCGGAACCATTGTGCAGGTACTTACCAAAGATGGAGGAATAACCGGTACTCAAAAATTTACGTTACACAGAAGTGGAAGTAATGAATATGAAACATTATATCTTGATTCTGCCAGTCATTCCCTGATCATGCTCTGTAAGCAATGCGCTCATGAAAAAGATAAAGTGCGATCGGCATTCCGGTTTGACCTGGTCACTCATCAGTTTTCCAATGAATCTGTTTATGACATGAGCCTTGCTATAATCCGGATGCGGGTAAATGACCCCACTGCCGCATTCAAACCTTCCGCTGCAGCCATCAACCCCATCACCGGGAAATTATTTGTAGTGGCATCCGTGGGAAAATTGTTGGTGATCGCCGACAAAGACGGGAATGTAGAAAGAGTGTTTCGCCTTGATCCCAAACTATTTAACCAGCCCGAAGGAATGACGTTTGCTCCCAATGGCGACCTCTATATTTCCAACGAAGGAGGCGGTGGGGTCGCCACCATTCTAAAATTCGTTTATAAACCGTAACTTTTTATGCTGAAGTAACGGGGCTGACGGAAACGAATACCAAAACACTTCAACTATGAGGCTGCTTAGAAAATTTCCAGGGCTGCTTCTTCTGCTGTCCTTGTATGGTTCCGCACAGCAAAGCAAGATCACTCAACGAATTTTTTTGGTAGGAGATGCCGGTGAAATGCAAAATGGTGCACATCCTGTTTGCGACTGGCTGAAAACTCATGTGGATTGGAATGACAGCAGCAATGTATTAGTGTATCTCGGCGATAATATTTATCCCGAAGGAATGCCGGATGCCGGAAAAAAATATGAAGAAGCCAAAGCGATCATAGATTACCAGCTTTCCGTTGTAAAAAATAAAAATGCAAAAGCATTTTTCGTTCCCGGTAATCATGATTGGAAAAAAGGAAAACCCGGGGGATGGGAACAAATCAAAAACGAAGAGTATTATATCAATTCACTGGAATGGCCAAATGTGCAGGCATTGCCTATGAATGGTTGTCCGGGGCCGGTTCCTTATGTATTGAATGACCAGGTGGTATTAGTTTTTATGGATAGCCAATGGTGGCTGCAAAAAGGTGAGAAGCCGGGACTCGAATCCGATTGTGACTATAAAACGGAAGACGAAGTGATCACAGCTTTGAAAGATATTGTGGGAACTTATCCTGATAAACTGGTGATCACTCTCATGCATCATCCATTATATACGCATGGGCATCACGGTGGTTATTTTACTCTTAAACAACATATTTTTCCATTGACAGATATTTCACCTGCTTTATATATTCCGCTTCCTGTCATTGGTTCTATTTACCCGATCACGAGAGGATGGTTTGGAAATATCCAGGATGTAAAACATCCGCAGTACAAGAATTTTATTTCCCGGGTGGAAGAAGTATTGAAACAACATCCGAGTGTGATCGATGCCGCCGGCCATGATCATAACCTGCAATTGCTTCAACATGACAGCATCACTTATATTGTAAGCGGTGCTGGTTCCAAGCATGTGCAGGTAAAAAAGGGAAAGCATTCACTTTTTGCTGAAAGCAAATTGGGATTTGCCGTCATTGAAGTGAGCGCCGATGGAAAAGTGGATGTAAAATTTTACACTGTAAATGACAGTAAAGATCTGAGTGAACCGGTATATGGCCTTTCTGTAAAACCGGTGCCTCCGCCTCAGAAAGAAATGGCCCCAAACGAAAAAATTTCTTTTCCTGATTCGATGACAATAGTTGGCGCTACCACTTTTAAAGCAGGTGCATTTAAAAAATTGTTGTTGGGAAAGAATTATCGTAAAGAGTGGGCGCAACCGATCAGGGTTCCTGTCATTGATCTAAGCAAAGAGTTAGGTGGCCTCACACCAATGAAACGTGGAGGCGGACATCAAACCAAATCATTACGATTAAAAGATTCAACCGGGCGTCAATATGTATTAAGAGGCGTTACTAAAAATGTAACGGACGCCGCATTGCCTCCTGATCTGCGGGGTACTTTTGCCAAAGATCTGATCTCAGATGGCGTGTCGGCTTCTTATCCGTATGCAGCACTTTCCGTTCCGGCATTTGCAACTGCAGCCGGCGTGCCTCATGCCAATCCCAAATTAGTTTATGTTATTAATGACCCACGTCTTGGAAAATTTGCAAAGGATTACGCAAATAAAGCATACCTGCTGGAAGAGAGACAACCGGAAGGTTTTAAGAAAGCAATCAGTACGGATGAAATGGCAGATCAATTGAGAAAAGATAATGACAATAGTGTGGACCAGGAACAATTTTTAAATGCACGTCTTCTTGATATGTTCATAATGGACTTTGATCGTCACGAGGACCAATGGCAATGGGCCGATGTAGAAAAAGGAGGAGGAAAAAAATTCCAGGCATTACCAAGAGACCGGGATCAACCATTTTTTATCAGTGAAGGGATATTAGCTTCCATTGCCCGACAAAACTGGCTGGCGCCGCAGATACAGGGTTTTCGTGCTCATGCACGAAATATCAAAACCTTCAACTTCAATGCAAGGAACCTGGATCACACTTTTTTAAATGAACTGGATGAGAGCGATTGGAAAAAAGCCATAGACGAATTTTTACCCAGGATGACGGATGAACTGATCGAACAAGCATTGGATCAGCAACCACCAGAGATCAAAACCCTGCCGGCTAAAGACCAGATCATTGCCACACTCAAAAAGAGACGAGAATATTTTGCAGATGAAATGATGACCTATTATCGTTTCATTTCAAAGATCGTAAGCATTCCCGGAAGTGATAAAAGAGAAGAATTTGAAATTAACCGGAAAGAAGATGGGTCTGTGAAAGTGATAGTGCGAAAGATCAACAAAGAAAGTGAGGTAAAAAATAAAATTTATGAAAGAACATTTGATCCGTCAGTCACCAAAGAAATTCGCTTGTACGGCCGTGGCGGCGATGATCATTTTATCATGAAAGGAAGCAGCAATAAGATCAGGATCCGCATCATCGGCGGCGGTGGTAATGACACATATGAAAGTGACGCTACTTCCCGTGCCGGAAAAACATTGGTATATGATCTTAATGATTCAACCGAGAACAATACATTCAGCGGCAATGATGATTTCAGGAAAAAACTTTCCACTCATGCTTCAGTGAATGATTATGAATGGAAAAATTTTAAATACAATACGCACCGGCCGATGCTCGCAGTCACTTACAACCCGGACGATGGTATTTATCTCGGCGGTTCAATGCGGTTTACAAAACAGGGATTCCGGAAAGAACCATATGCCCAAATGCATGAATTCACCGTGACCCATGCATTATCTACGCAAGCCTATAGTTTCAAATACCTCGGCGAGTTTGTGAATGCGATCGGTAATACGGATCTTGTTTTGAATGCTATCGTAAAAGCGCCGAATAACACTACCAACTTTTTCAGCTATGGCAACGAATCAGTTTACAATAAGAACGAACCCGGAAAGATCAGGTTTTACCGGGCAAGATACCAGGTTGGCTCTTTCGGAATTTCCCTGAGGCATAAACTGGGCTCATCATTTTCTATTTTATGGGGGCCCGTCTATGAATATTACCAATTTGATTCTTCTGATAATATAAACCGGTTTATCCTGATGACTCCCGCCAACGGATTAGATCCTTCTACACTGACCAAAAACAAATCATGGATGGGCGGGCATTTGACATTATCGTTGGATGATCGTGATAATAAATTCATGCCCACAAGAGGTATCAACTGGGAAACCACTTTGAAAGTGATGAGCGGAATGAACAGGTATAGCCATTCACTTACGCAATTGAATTCAGAAATGTCTTTGTACAGCAGCTTCAGCAAAAACGCCGGCTTTGTATTGGCTACAAGATTTGGCGCCGGCATTAATTTCAATAACAATTTTGAGTTTTTCCAGGCTCAGTATCTCGGAAGTATGGAAGGACTCAGAGGCTATCGCCGGTATCGTTTTGCCGGAAAGGCGATGGCATATAATAATGTTGAAATGAGAATTAAAGTGGCGGATTTCAGAACCTATTTATTTCCTGGTTCTATTGGCTTATTGTTCTTTAATGATGTGGGAAGAGTATGGGTGAAAAACGATAGGTCCTCTATATGGCATGATGGGTACGGAGCAGGAATTTGGTTGTCACCTTTGCATCGTCTTGCTATTACAGCATCTGCAGCTTTCTCAAAAGAAAATACTTTACCATTGGTGACATTGGGCTGGCAGTTTTGAATGAAAAATATTTTCATTGTTGGGAAATATCAGACCAATATTAATAGAAATTATACATGCTCACTTCGTTGTTGGTATTTTAGTTTAATGTTCCCTCAACTATAATTCTCTCATGCCAACAACACAACCTGTAAGAAATCCTTTCTTCGGTTGTTGGTGTGGTGAACTCTATTTGAAAAAGCTTGATAGTTGAATATCAACAATGGCCTAAATTCATAAAATTCATTGGCTACATCGGCAATAATTTCCAAACCGAATATCAAACCGACCATCTGTTATTATGAGAGAATCTTTCAAATCTTGCGTGAACAAAGTAAATGCAAACGTTCCTGCAACTATCCCTTTTGTTGCATCAATGGTAGTGATATTAAAAACAGGGTTTAAATTTGTTACATAAAATGTATAGTAAGAATTTATCAGAACGGTTCTATAAAGGGAATCATACAAATAATAATCACTTATATCCGTATAAAAGTCAACGCCAATTGAGTCAGCATAATTACCAATTCCTTTAATTGAAGAACCTCCTAACGAGCCCCCGTGTCGTGGCCCAATTTGGAAAAAGGCATGACCTCCGGAATCATTACCAGCGACGAGAGAAATAAACAAACTGGTATCGCTTCCATTAAATTGGGGGGTTACAGTATATTCTAATTCTCCACACGGATCTCCAAATGCAGTACATGCGAAATGAGGCACCCAAACTTTGCCATTTATTTTACAACCAAAAGTATTAGCCCCTATTTGTGTAATGGGGGGTAATTGTGGTTCACTTTTTATTGAGCTTTTGCGGCAGCTTATCTGCAAAGAAACAAGTGCCAAAAGCAATAAGAAGATGTGGTATGAAGCTTTTTTCACAAAAAAGGATTGGCATTAACGGTAATTAAATTTATGAATATGTTCCGTTATTCAGTTGTTAATAGAAATATTAAGCTTTTTAATACTCATAATCCTGCAATAATATTATGAACTTTTCTCCTGCTAATAGTATCGTTGTTTTGCATTATCATTGTACTTTCATTTTTACAAACAAATTATATGAGAAAATTATTTGTTTTTATTCTAATATTTGTTGGAGTAAATAATGCGTTTAGTCAGCAACCCAATACAAGAGACACTACAAGAAGAACCGGACGTCCACGGTTTGTTGAAACACCCGATCCGGATGCTCCAAAAACAAATTACAGCTACACCGAAACCTTTGCTCCGTTCTTTTATTCCAAAAACGGAAATGAATACAGAGCCGCTACCGGGGAGCCAGGGCCAAAATATTGGCAAAACCGTGCCGATTATCAGTTAGCAGCAAAGTTGAATGAAGAGACAAACGAGATCACCGGTACAGAAGTATTGACCTATACGAACAACAGTCCTTTGAAGATGAATTTTATCTGGATGCAGTTAGATCAGAATTTATTCCGGCAGGATTCCCGAGGCAGCGCCATAGTACCGATTGGCGGCAGCCGCAACGGCGGTCGTGGGCAAATATTCGATGCGGGAGATAAAATTAAATCAGTAAAAATTTTAAGCGGACCAAACAATGCCACAGCGACGGACGCAAAATATATCATCAATGATACCCGCATGCAAATATTCCTGCCAAAAGAATTAAATGCAAATGGCGCTGTGTTAAAAGTGAAGATCGAATATTCTTTTATTTCTCCTGACTATGGTTCAGACAGGATGGGGATCATGCAAACAAAGAATGGAAAAATATTCACCATTGCTCAATGGTACCCGAGAATGTGTGTGTTTGATGATGTGATGGGTTGGAATACGCTTCCCTACACCGGCCCCGGAGAATTTTATTTAGAGTATGGCGATTTTGATATAAAGATTACTGCTCCGGCAAAAGATATTGTGGTTGCTTCCGGCGAATTACAAAATCCGCAGGAAGTTTATACACCTGAAGAATTGAAACGTTGGGCTGAAGCAGCAAAAAGTGAAAAGACGGTTGTTATTCGCACGGCTGATGAAGTGACCGATCCCAAATCAAGACCTTCCGGAAAATCGGAACTGACCTGGCATTTCAAATTAAAAAATGCAAGAGATGCTTCATGGGGTGCCTCTTCTGCATTCATTATTGATGCGGCAAAAATGGATCTGCCCAGCGGGAGAAAAGCAATGGCAATTTCTGCTTACCCGGTAGAAAGTAATGGTAACGATGCATGGGGACGTTCTACTGAATATGTAAAAAAATCTATCGAATATAATTCTGCCAAATGGTTTGAGTTTCCTTATCCCTGCGCCACTGCAGTAGCGGGTACTCCCGGCGGCATGGAATATCCCGGCATTGTTTTTTGCGGAGCAAGAAGCCGGGGCCGTGGACTGTGGGGTGTGGATGATCATGAATTTGGCCATACCTGGTTCCCGATGATCGTTGGTTCCAATGAACGTTTATATGGTTGGATGGATGAAGGCTTCAATA
>DASZXQ010000078.1:0-12651 GCA_035545755.1 Chitinophagaceae bacterium
CAGGCTACAGAAACAGAAGCGCAACAGATTCTCCGATGCGGTGGCTTATGCCCAACGTATTATCCATGATCCTGCCAAAAAAGCGGCGTATGCCAAAAAGCTAAAGAAGGGGCAACGGGTGTATAATGCAGCGATCAGGGAGTTTTTAAGTCGGCAGAGGTGAGTCGAGAGTCGGGAATCAGGGGTCTAAAGCCGGGAGAGGCGGCGGAACTTTCAAGAGTGTTTGGTTACTGAACCGGTAATCGCTTACTTTTTGTTTCAATTCTTTCACCCTGCTAAACAGCATCATTATTGTATGATGATTTATTTTTTCCGGTGACGTTTCGTCGGTAAGCAATGAATAAATATTTTTTTCCTCGGCAGTATTGGCGGGAAACAATTCAGTGGGGATGGTTGTAAAATTTTCCGAAAGTTTTATCATCATTTCTACGGAAGAACCGAGGGCATCAAAGCCGATCCCTGTTGCCATCAATGCTCTTAATATCTCTGTTGCAGCTTCTTTTATCGCCGCTAATGTTACACTATATGGTTGAAATGTCCATTGATCGTGTACCGATACCAACAGCGATTTTGCTTTATCCATTTTTTCTTTTATTGCAGTGAGGGTTTGCTGCGATGTCGGCAGTATATCCGTTTTCTTGTTTTGCAGCGGCAATTGTGCAAAGCTGTTATCCCTGTTAATAAGTAAAATGGCAGAGCGATGCACCCATGTAAAAAAGAAATTCATTTCTAGCAACTGCGTTTTCATAAATGAAAAACGATGTACCAAAATGTTTGCATTTGTACTGTTGCCGATCATTCTTTTGGCAATAGCGGCTGCTGTATCATCAGTTAGCGAATCTTTATCATGAAGGATAAGGAGCAGGTCGTAGATCGTATTGCTGTTTTCAATTCTTCTTTTTTGAGTGAAGCAACTGCGCTGAAGTTGTTGGGACATCCTTATCCCGAAGCAATAGAGCAAAGCCGGTTGCATAGAAGGGTAGAGAGTCTTGACAATATGCCGTAGTCCGTCTTGTTCCTGCTTAGTCAGGTGGCTTATAGATTGATGTAAACTCATATTAAGAAGGTTTAGATGATGAATTATTTCAGGCTGGCTCTTTTGGCTGGCGATTTTATCCTGTTCACTTCATAATGTTGCCGGAGGACCGAAAGGAAATTTGTTTCAAACTCTTTGAAGTGTTCTTTGAAAACAGTGATGCGATGCCCTGCCTTCTGCATCCATTCAGCTATGAAGGTATCAAGAGGTGAAGGCAGCAGGTGCAGGGTATTTTCTTCGTCCTGCATGAGGAACAACATGGGTAGTTCATGACGGCGGATCGTTTTGCTCCCCAGTTTGCCTTTCATTTCTAACTGAAAAAATTCACCCTTATCTAACAGCCGGAAAGAAAGCTTCGGATGATAAGCCGACAAAGTTGTCCTAAGAGTAAGGGTTTTCTGTGGCTTGGTTTTAAGTTCTCTTTTCCTGGAAATCCGGCAGGTAAAAACATAGGATTGCTTTTGCAGCAAAGGCCATAACTTTTTCCAGGCGGCAAAATATTCTGTATAGCGGCTGATGTCAACGGGATCTTCGTAACGGGGAAATAAACTCCCCGGCAGTTTTTCTGCTTCTTTAAATAAGGCAAGGCATTGCTCATTCAGCAACTTCTGGTCATCTGTAAGCAGGTGTGCATATTCTTGTTGTACGCCGGTGAGAAAAGGATAAAAACTTTTTACTGCCGTTCCTGCTTTGTTCAGTTTGCCCATGCAGGGTAGTACAAAGGGCGGATGCTCTTTTCTTCTTATGTTTACAACCATGTAGCACAATACATCCGCTTCGCTCCCTCCCTTTACTGATTTGCCTGGCAGCATCGTGAATGCTTTGAACATATTCTTAAAATCAAGGGTATGGCTTAATGAATAGACCGTCCCCAGGTTTTCTTTCGGTTTTATGTCTTGCCCAAGATGACCGTTCAATTTCCTGAAATGTTTTTTATGCCGCAACGACATTTCATATAAACCACCCTGACGGAATTGCCCGAAATAATCAGTGCCTTCAAACCAGCAGAGTCTATCCAGCGCTTCAAAAGCATGCATACATAACGTTTCAACCTGCGAACCGCAACTGCAGGCTACATGCAGTTTGTCCCGTTCTGCAATTACCGTCAGATCATACGATACGCCTTCATAACTATTTTTGATCCTTATTCTTCCTCTCCTGAATGAAATAAATTTGAGTTGGGGAAAGTGCCATCCTCTCTTTTTAAGAAGACCACTGTCAACACTTGCGTGTAATGCTTCCCTGGTTAAAAAATAATCATCCCTGCCGAGGGGGATAGCAAAAATGCAGGAGGAATTGCGCAAAGAAAGAGGAGTTGCCATAACGAATGGTTTAATTTTTAAAAAGGTTGCCGCTTTTGAAAGCGGGCAACTCTTCTCTTGGCTGTCAGGACATGCTTGCGGATGCTAAGTAAGAAGTGGTTTTAGTGGTAACCTACCAAAGCTCTTTGTATTTTACGGGAAGAAGCTTGTAACTTACAAATGGAGATTGTTTATCTTTATGGCCTCTCCTACTCTCCCACTCCGAAGGAGTGAGACTTGAGATAACTAAAAATGAAAATTCATTAAATGTTAGCACCATGACTGAAAAAACTGTACATGAGGGAAGAAACGTAAAACGGATAAGAGAGATATTGGGAATAAAGCAAGATGCACTGGCAATGGAATTAGGATTGAGCCAGCAAGCTGTGTCCGCGTTGGAACAGAAGGAAGCATTGGATAAGGACACGCTTGATAAAGTAGCAAAGGCGTTGAAAATTTCTCCTGAGTCAATTAAATCTTTCAGTGAAGAAAGTGTAATAAATATTATATCAAATACCTTTAATAGTCATGATACTTCAACATTGAACGCCGTAAATTATTATCCCACTTTTAATGCTTTGGAGAAAATGATTGATTTATATGAAGCATTACTAAAGAGTGAAAGAGAAAAAATTGCTCTGTTGGAGAAGATGTTGGACAAAAATCAGAAATGAGTCATTTTTATCATTGAATTTTAAAAGATATGGTTTAAAGGTTAATTATTTAACCGATCTGAGGCTCTTTTCCAGAAGCCTCATTTTTTTAAAAAAAAATAATTATTTTAGAGGACTCTCACTACCCTTTTAAGACTGCTATTGGTTCTGCGAAGTAGAAAGAATAAGGATTTACTGCTTTCTTATTCTTTAATTTAAATTGTAACAACAAGCGGTCTTATGAGATTTCAATTAACACTTATCCCTTCTACCCCTGCCAGTGCATTGCCGGCTAATTATCAATATCCGCTTTCAGGGGCTATTTACAAAATCATTCAACAAGCCGATGAAAAATATTCCGCATTTCTGCATGATACAGGCTACAAGCTAAATAGCGGAAAAAGCTTCAAGCTGTTCAGCTTTTCCGAATTAAAAGTACCTTACCGTATACAAGGCGACCGGTTTGTGCTCAATGGAGCACCCGCCACACTGACCATCGGCTTTCACATAGATGAAGCTGCCGGCAATTTTATTAAAGGCCTGTTCAAAAATCAACAAATAGAAATTGCGGATAAAATAAGCGGCGCCCGGTTTTCGGTTAATGAAGTGCAATTGCTGAAAGATATTCTTGCTACTATAAACAAAGACCCGGCGGAGATGATGCTGCAGCCGATATCTCCGTTGGTGGTGGGCCGGAAAAATGAAAGAGGCAATTATGATTTTCTCAGCCCTGCCGATCCGGACTTTGCCGAATGGTTGATATTTGGCTGGCTTGAAAAATATAAAGCCATCCGTAACGAAGCTGACACGGAAAACTTAAAGAGCCAAATTTCAGTGCAGTTGGTAACACCGATAACGCAGATAAAAAGCCGGCTGATCACTATTAAAGCATTTACCCCACAGCAAACCAAAATAAGAGGCTTCACAAATTTCCGGTTGAAGATAAAAGCGCCAAAGCCGCTGCTGGAACTGGCACTGAATGCAGGGATGGGATTGTATACTGCGATGGGGTGCGGGTGTGTTACATTGGTTAAGGTTATTTAAATTATTACTCAATAATGTTGTATGTAGTAAAATATTCAGGCCCCTTTGGATTTATCAAACCCTGGACTGCTGTTCGGGATAGTGAAACTTTTAGCCAGCAATTTTTAACTCCATCAATAATTGAAGGGTTAAGACAAAAGCTGGAAGTTTCGGAAATATTGCGACATAAAATTACCTATGAAGCAATTATCCGTCAGCAAGAGGTTACGCAAACTCGAGGTTGGCAATATTTTAAAACAAAAAAATATTATGAACGACCAAGAGCTATTTTAATTCGTGGTGTTATGCTTAATCCTGATTTGTATCTAGGATTCAGTAATGAAGCAGATGCCGAAAAAGCATATTCACAAAACATTTGTTTATGCAGAAATGAAGACGTTTTATTTCCTAAAGAAATGCAAGAAAGGACTAATGTTGAATTTAATTCTATTGAAGGTTTTGAATTAAGATTTAAAGAAAATGAAAATTCATTTTTGGTAGGATTCAATCGCTTTGAAGATAGTAAACCTATGTACGGTTATCTAGAAGTAACAGGCAATCCTTTAAAAAAGGGCAAGCAATTATGAATGAATTTTTACACATAAGAGCCAAGGGGAAAACGGGCAATAATTTATCGCTTGTTAATCATACACGTCATGTGCTGGCTGTAATCGAAAAGATTGTTGGATACTATGATTTTTCGGGAAAAGAAAAACAGATAGCCAAATGGGGTGCCATGCTTCACGATATAGGAAAAGTTAATCCGATTTTCCAGGACAGGTTAGATAGGAAAATTGAAATCAATGAAGAACCTTATCGTCATGAAATTGCCTCACTTTTTTTTCTGCCTCTTTTTGATAAAGAAATTTGGACTGAACTAATTGATTTAATTGTTGCTCATCACCGTTCAATAAATAACGACGCAAGAAAACAGGGAATAATTGACTTGAATGACGATTATCTAAACATAGCAGATATACATCTTGGCGACTGGGAAAATTGGAGTAAGGATGCTTTAGAGATTTTAAAGGCATTTGATATTCCTGTTCGTGATATTTCAAGAGAAGAAGCGGAAGCTGCTTTGAATGATGCAATTGATTACTGCCGAAAAAAACCATTAGGATGGTCAAAATGGAAAGGATTGTTAATTGCCGCAGACCATTTCGCTTCGAGTGTAAACGATTTTACTTATTCAGCATTGAACAACGCTTTTAATGTTCCTGACCTTTCATTCTATCATTCAGAAAACAGACAAAGTGAGCTTTATCCTCTATCATTGATTTCAGCTAACGCACCTCAAAAACATACCTTAGTAACAGCTCCAACAGGCGCAGGCAAAACAGATTTTTTGCTGCGCAGATGCAACGGTCGTGTCTTTTATACGCTGCCTTTTCAGGCATCAATCAATGCCATGTATAACCGTTTTTGCAATGAAGTTGGTGGTGAAAATGCAGACATAAGAGTACTACATGCCTCATCAAGGCTGGTTATTGATAAAGGAAGAATTGAAGAGAGAGCATTACAAGACAAAGTGGGAGCATCACTGAAGATATTGACGCCTTATCAGCTTGCGTCAATTGTGGTCGGCACGAAGGGATACGAAGCTATTTTAATTGATGTGCAGGGATGTGATATTATTCTTGATGAAATTCACACTTATGCTGATATTTCACAGGCAATAGTTTTAAAGGTTGTGGAAGTGCTTCGTCATTTTAACTGCAGAATTCATATTGGAACCGCAACAATGCCTACTATTTTAAAGAAAAAAATAATTGAATTATTAGGTGAGAAAGATGTTTACGAAGTTTCACTTTCTCCCGAGCAGTTAGATGGTTTTGACAGGCATATTGTACATAAGCTGAAAGAAGACGATGATGTAACGAGACTGATTGAACAATCATTTGAAAATAATGACAAGATTTTAGTTGTATTTAATCAGGTGGAAAGAGCTCAAAATTTCTTTACAGAATTAGCGGCATTTTCTGAAATCCCCAAAATGCTTATACACAGCCGCTATAAAAGAAAAGACCGTGCAGTATTAGAGACCAAATTAAAAAACGATTTCGATAAAAAGCCAGGACCTTGTATTGTAGTTTCTACGCAGGTAGTGGAGGTGAGTCTTGACATTAGTTTTGACTTAATGATAACAGAAGCCGCTCCTTTAGACAGCTTAATTCAGAGGTTTGGCAGAATAAATCGTCGACGAACAAATGAAAAAATACTTAAACCTGTTTACATTCTCGCACTACCTGCATCAGAGATCGATGCAAAACCGTATGATTTAGATATCACGAAAAAAAGCCATGATATTCTTCCAGATGGTAAAGTTCTTCATGAAAGAAATATTCAGGAAATGTTAGACAAAGTGTATGAAACGCTAACTGAAAAATCAATTGAATTATTAACTGTATTTTCTGATGGGCGGTTCCGCATTAAAGAGCTTTCTCATCAATCAAAATCAGTTCTTCTTGATGCGATGGAAATTGAAACAGCTGCATGTATCACTCAAACAGATTGGGATACGTATAAAACCTGCGGATGGGATGAACGTGTTGAAATGGAAATTCCGGTTTCATATAAGTCAGTTGCATTTCGCCAGTTGGAAAAAGAAAAGAATGCGGGCAACAGACCCTTTATAGTACCAGATGTAGCTTATGACGACGAAAAGCTTGGATTAATGATGTCGAAGGCAACACCTGCATTATACAGAACTTATGAATTTTTATAACAAAATATGATTGCAAGCAGCATTGGAAAAAAATTTTTGGCGGAATATAACCGCAGACAGAATACAAATTATTCTGCAAAGGAATTTTTTGAAAAAGTTTTCTATCCACTGTTTTATAATCATGCAAAACATATGATGTGGGTGCATAATTCACCCTTTTTTCAACTTAGAGAAAAAGAGAATATAAGTAAACGAAAGGAAGCTTTTAATAAGTTGCAAACAAGGATAAAAGATGAAGATATTGACGGAAGCGTAGCGGTTGGATATTTTTCCAGTGATCCTGTAGCTCCTACCTCTGGTCAAATTTCTAATTTAAAGTTTCCATTTGAAGAGGAAGAAATCTATGCTTCATGGATTGGCGCTGGCTTTGGAATTGCACTTGAGGGAAAACTTTCCGTTTATTTTCCCGAAGAAAATATACTGTGGGCAATTTTTGAAGGTTGGGAAAAATATAGAAGCTATCTTAACGAATATGAAGACTTACAAAACACACAAATAGAAAGATGGAATGGTAAATGGTTGATACATCGTCTTTCAGAATTTTATGCTGAAAAAGCGCTATTTAATCCGCTGAGTTCAAAAAAAGATGGTGGATTTGAAGTAAGAAAAATCCGCTGGACGGAATTATTATTAGCTATCGCTAGAATAATTTCAATAGATGTTATAATGGGATATGTGTATCGTTTAGACAAAACAAATACAACAATTGGTTTTATCCCATTCAATTTGCCACAGCTAAAAAGACCTGTTCAGTTTTATATAGATTTATTTGGAGAGAATGAATTTTTGAATAATGCAGGTAGAATATTAAGACTTTATGGAACTGCCTTTGGCTTTGAAAAGGCTTGTGAAATGGGAGTAATCGGAGTAAGAGCATTAGAACCAAAAGATTTAAGGCAATATATGTCTGAACAAGCAAAAAAATCCAAGTTACCTGATTATTCAAAAGCTAATGAAGAGCAACAAATTTCTTTCAAAACATATCAAACCTGGTTATTAGCTATGCTTGACAACAAACAACTATGGGATAAAGCCAATGAAGCTGCCCAAGCCTACATCCAATATGAAGGCGAAGCAAAAAAAGTCTCTTTGAAAAATTTACGTCAGGTAGAGGAAGTGCTAAATTCCTCCTTCAAGCGGAAATTTATTGAAGAGAATATTCCGATTGTGGAAACTTCAACTAATGCTGCAAATGCAATCAATAAATTAGTAGAAGAAATAAACTCCATGCCTGAAGACAGCTTTAAATATTTTCTTACCCTCATCAAATTCCGATACAGTTTTCTAAAATCTCAAAACAAATAAAAACTACTGGTTATGAATCCATACATTTATTTACGAGCCTTACGTCATGCCGATTTTACAGTTTTTTCAGTTGTAGAAGGACAGAAACGATATTATGATAATCAATTTCAAACGTATGTTGCTTATGCGAGTGGGCAGCAAGTTAAACGTTCAATCCTTGAAGAGGTAACAATAGTTTTGAACGAAGTTCCTGCACCTATTACATTTTATTTTGAAGCTCCAAGTCTTAAGGAAAAGGAGGTTACAAGTCCCGGCGATCCGAGTTTTGCTGACCAACTATTAGGCGGCTGGATGATTGCCCAATCTGGGGGAGGCGGAAGAACAATAAAAAGAAGAAGCCCCCTTTCAATCTCAGCAATGCGACCACTACACCCATTATTGGGGGGAGTTCAATCAGAAAACATTTCTTTTGACAGAAGTGACCGTCCTGACTTACATAAGGTGGTTGTAAAAGATGCGTCTGGTAAAGTACTATCAGAGGAAGAAATAGCACAGTTATTAAGCGGCTCTGACAGAAGCTTAAGAAGAAAGTGGATACAGGATAATAAACGAACAACAGGTCTATTCATATATGATGTGGCAATAGACTTAAGAACATTATTTTGTGTTTCGCTTAATCAGCTAGAACCAGAACTTTCTCAAGAAACAATTGACCAGTTAAAGAAAGACGGATGGAGAGAATCACAAAATACTTTTGGTAAATGTCTACTATGCCCAGAAAAAAGAAGAAAGCAAATTATTCCTGCCCTTGCGCACGCATTAATCAATTGGAGAATACTAACTAATCAATCAAGAACTTTTAGCCCAATGGAAGTTCTTGCAGTTGCTATCAGTCAAAATGCAAATAAAATTGCGCAAACAATAAGAGCTAAATTGATTGAAGAAGGAGAAAAGCCAATTGCTAAACCAATTGTAGATGACACAATTGAAAATGCAAAAGTGTATGTGACATTATCCGGTACAGGATATTTTTCTACAAATGTTGAATCAGCCGACGCTTTAGAAAAAGCTGAAGAAAAATTAATTGAATTAATGAATGCTTTCAATTATGAAAATCAATTAAGAAAAGAGCAAGCACAGTAATTTTTAATGCTCACCGCCACCCACATAAACTACTTCCACATCTGCCATCGCAAGCTATGGTTGTTTGCTAATAGTATTACTATGGAGCATACTTCAGATACCGTAGCCGAAGGCAAACTCATTGGCGAAACCACTTACCCGCAACGGCCCGAAAAATATACCGAGATAGAGATCGGCGGCAGTAAAATAGATTTTTATGATGCAAAAAATAAGATCATTCATGAAATAAAAAAAAGCGACAAGGCGGAGGAAGCACATGAGTGGCAGGTGAAATATTATATCTGGCTATTGGAGCGAAACGGAATTGAAAATGTAAAAGGCATTATTGAATACCCGAAGCTGCGGCAAACGAAAGAGGTTGACCTTGCCGCCGAAGAAAGAAACTACCTGCAGCAAACGGTGCAACAGATTGAAACTCTGATAGAGAATGAAAGCTGTCCGCCGAGGATCAACAGCCGGATTTGTAAGAAATGCTCGTACTATGATTTTTGTTATGTAGATGTCTGAACCGGTATTTTATGAGATTGAATAGATTAATGAGAAGGGCCTGTCAGCTGTCAGCTTTCATCTTTTTTTAATAAAAATTTTATGAAATATACCGAACTACATGAAACGATTACCGGTTGCTCTTGTAAGGTGCATTTCCCCCTCATCTCACTAAACTCTTAAAATCCCGGTTCAGACAATGAAAAAAAGCTATTACCTTTTCAACCCGGGGCGTATAAGCCGCAAGGACAATACGCTGAAGTTTGTTCCCTACGATGAACAGGAAAATGAATCGCCGGCCCGGTATATTCCCGTGGAAACGGTAGATAACCTGTATGCATTTGGCAGCCTGGAAGGCAACAGCGCCTTTTTCAATTTCCTGGGCAAGGAGCAAATCAGCGTTCATTTTTTTGATTACTATGAACATTACACAGGATCTTTCATGCCCAAAGATTATCTGTTGAGCGGAAAGATGCTGATAGCTCAGGCGGATGCTTACCTGAAACTGAAGAAACGGCTCGTACTTGCCCAGAAACTGGTAGAAGGTGCCGCATTTAACATGCTAAAGAACCTGAAGTATTATAATAACCGTGAAAAGGATGTTTCCGGAATAATTCAAAAAATAGAAGAATTAAGCTTCAGCATTGGGGCTTCATCGTCCATAGAAGAATTGATGGGAACAGAGGGAAATATCCGGATGAGTTATTATGAAGCATTTGGAACCATTATCACTGACTTTGAAATGGGGCGCCGCAGCAAAATGCCACCTGCCAACGAAGTGAATACAATGATCTCCTTTGTCAACAGCCTATGTTATACGCTTTGCTTAGATATGATCCATCATACACAATTGAACCCCACCATCAGTTTTTTGCATCAGCCGGGAGAAAGAAGGTTTTCGCTTGCCCTTGACCTTGCAGAAATTTTCAAGCCTGTACTGGCAGACCGTCTGATCTTTTCGCTGCTGAACAAAAAACAGGTACAAGCATCGGATTTTGATATTAAATTGAATCGTTGCGTGCTGAAAGACAGCGGACGAAAAACAGTGGTAAAGGCCTGGGATGAAAAGCTGAATGAAACCATTAAGCACCGTTCGCTGAGCAGAAGTGTGAGCTACAAGCATCTTGTAAAACTGGAATGCTATAAGCTATCCAAGCATATACTGGGCATTGAAGAATACAAGCCTTTTAAAACCTGGTGGTGAAAGCAAGGAAGACCATAAACAATGATTATACATTTAACGATTAGAATACAGCAGATGTACTATGTATATAATACTTGTATATGATATAGAAGAAAAGCGGGTAGCGAAAATGCTGAAGCTGTGCCGGCGGTACCTGAACTGGATACAGAACAGTGTGTTTGAAGGAGAGCTTACAGAAGTAAAGCTGAAGGAGCTGTTGGCAGCAGCAAAGAAAAAAATAGATACAGAAAAAGACAGTATTATTATCTTTAAAAGCCGTGAACAGAAGTGGCTGGAAAAAGAAGTGATTGGCAAAGAAAAGAATGATTTGGATAATCTGTTGTAGGTTGTCGAACCTGTCTTATAGGGTCAATACAGGGAGATGAAAATACCGGCAGAGCCGGCCAAAAATATCAGGCACAATCAATAAATGAGGTTGTCGAAGCTGAGTTGAGATCATAGTATTGGGAGTAGACGAGAAAAGAGAAAGAAATTTCATAAAATGTGGATGGAAATTGCTTGAAAAACAAGAAATTTGGGATAGTTTATGAACGGGTTTTTATCGCACCATTGAGGAATTGAAATAACAGTGCAATAACAATTGTAGGATCGGGAAATGTGAGTTTTTATCGCACCATTGAGGAATTGAAATTTTCCAAGGCTACGGGCATATCTAAAGGAACGGTAAGTTTTTATCGCACCATTGAGGAATTGAAATTTAAGGACGTAGGTTTCAAGCTCACATAATTTATTGTTTTTATCGCACCATTGAGGAATTGAAATTCCTACCCAAAAGCCGGTTAAGCTGCTGAAAAAACTGTTTTTATCGCACCATTGAGGAATTGAAATGAACTTATACATCTAATCTTTCAAATCCCTTTACGGTTTTTATCGCACCATTGAGGAATTGAAATGGAAGTAGATTGGAACTATGTTGACAAATCGTTTAGTTTTTATCGCACCATTGAGGAATTGAAATGGATATTGGCAACGCTTTGATTATTGATCTGATCAGTTTTTATCGCACCATTGAGGAATTGAAATTAGTTGGCAACGTATTGCGCCGCCGCCGGAATTGCAGTTTTTATCGCACCATTGAGGAATTGAAATACAATATCATCAAAAAGAGTGGTTATCAGGGTATGAGTTTTTATCGCACCATTGAGGAATTGAAATAAGGATCAGTGGTTTGAAGAATGAGGACAAATCTTGTTTTTATCGCACCATTGAGGAATTGAAATTCTAACACAAGTTTTTGTATTACCTCTGAGTTGAGTTTTTATCGCACCATTGAGGAATTGAAATTTTGGAAAAATGACAATCAATACGATGAACTTTAAGTGTTTTTATCGCACCATTGAGGAATTGAAATAAAATAATTACTGAAAAGATCATCGAAGGAGTTAGGTGTTTTTATCGCACCATTGAGGAATTGAAATTAGTATTGTGTTTTCATTCTTTTAGCGGTAATTATTGTTTTTATCGCACCATTGAGGAATTGAAATAACAGTGCAATAACGGTAAATGGATCGGGAAATATGTTTTTATCGCACCATTGAGGAATTGAAATGGGTCTTAATCTCAAATAGGTATCTTCCAGAATCGTTTTTATCGCACCATTGAGGAATTGAAATACTTTCAGTTTATCAGCAGCAACGTAACCAGAAGGGTTTTTATCGCACCATTGAGGAATTGAAATGGCTATTGCTTTGCGAATAAGGATCGAAGCAGAGACGGTTTTTATCGCACCATTGAGGAATTGAAATCAATCAGTATGATACCGATGGCATCAGCTATGATGGGTTTTTATCGCACCATTGAGGAATTGAAATGAGAATGGATGGAGACAAAGT
>DASZXQ010000079.1:0-36208 GCA_035545755.1 Chitinophagaceae bacterium
AGCACCAGAGTAGCACTTTTTAGTAATTCTACTCGTTTTTCGAAGTTTTTCGATAAAGATCAATTAAGGCAGAGGATAATTTATGTATCTGTTTTTTTGAAGCTTTTGTCTCTCTTAGCTCGGAGGGAATCAATAATTAACCATTTTTCTTCCAAATCAGCTTTGGTAATTGCCAACTGCAAACTGGTCTATAAATCAATATATTATCACAGGCAAATTTTCAAAATCAATTTTTAATCTCTCTTCGCATCCAATGTAAAACCGATGGTAGTGCCAACACCCTCCGTGCTGCGTACATGAATGCTTTGTCCGTGGGCTTCAATAATATGTTTGCAAATGGCCAATCCCAAACCGCTTCCGGTCACATCTATTCGCCGGCCTTCTTCCGTGCGGTAAAAACGTTCAAATATTCTTGGCAAATGCTTTTCATTAATGCCGATGCCGTCATCGCTAAGCTCTATAAGAATATGTTCTCCATCCGTGCGGTACATGCTGGCTACGATATTGCCATTGTCTTTTCCGTATTTCACAGAGTTTTCAATCAGGTTGCGAAGCACCTGCCTGATCTTTTCTTTATCTGCAAAAACAGTGAGCGGCGATTCACAACCTTTTTTGATACTGCATTTGATATGCCTCGGTTCTGTTCGGATAGACAGCGATTCAAAAACTTCCCGCACCAGGTCCTGGATGATAAAATTTTCTTTATAGAGCATGATCTCGCCCCGTTCCAGTCTTGAGATTTCATCCAGGTCATTGATCAGGTTCGTGAGCCGCTCGATATTTTTCGCAGCTTTTTCTAAAAACTTTTTATTCACTTCCGGGTTTTCCAGTGCTCCGTGCAGTAGCGTGTCCACATATCCCTGTATGGCAAAGACCGGCGTTTTGAATTCGTGAGAAAGATTCTGCAAAAACTCTTTCCGGAACTGTTCATTTTTTCGCAACAATTCTATTTCCTGTTTGTGTTCTTCAGCCCATGCTTCCACATCTTCCCGCACTTCATCAATGCTTCGTTGCGGCAGCAGGTATTTATAATAGGTCTCTTCTTTCTTGGTGGCTTTGGTCTGGTAAATGAATTTATAAATGAGTTTGATCTTCCGGTAAATGAATCGTTCCATCACAAAAGAGAACAGAAAAAAACTGATGAGAAAAACAACAGCAACTATTCCCGTCGCTTCTTTCCAGTCTTTATTGTAAATAAAAAGAAGCAGGCCTGTAGTAATGGCCACTATGAATGCAGTGAAAAAAGAAAAAGTGCGGGGAGAAATATTTTTCGTGGAAAACATAGCGCAAAGGTAAAAGGCACAAGATACAAGGCTTAGAAATTATTCATTGCTAATTATTGATGACTGAAGTTAAGTCTTGTTTATTGGGCAATAATTCAATGATCAATAATTCCGGAGCATAAGGCAGCGTTTTTCTTTTTGCCTTTATATTTGAAATTTATAACCTACCCCCTTCACGGTGGTGATGCAATCAATACCCAGTTTTTGGCGGATCTTGCGGATGTGCACATCAATGGTTCGGTTACCTACGATCACATCATTACCCCAAACCTGGTTCAGTATTTCATTTCTCAAAAAAACACGGCCGGGCCTCAGTGCCAGCAGGTACAACAATTCAAATTCTTTTTTTGCCAGCGAAACATCCTGTCCTTTTACCTGCACTATGAATCTTTCAGGATCAATAACGATACCGTCCAGCTTCAGTATTTTGGTGACTGGTTTGGCCAAACGACGAAATAATGCATTCACTTTACTTAAAAACACCCGTGGACTAACGGGTTTGCTGACATAATCATCGGCGCCGCTTTCCAAACCTCTTACCTGTGTGCCTTCATCATTTATGGCCGTAAGAAAAATAATCAGGGTATCCTTGAATTCGGGCTGGCTGCGTAATATATGGCAAACTTCCACACCGGTTTTTTTCGGCATCATGATGTCAAGTACTACCAGGTCGGGATGATTGCGGCGGGCTTTTTCAAGCGCATCATCGCCATCTTTAGCGGTGATCACTTCATAACCTTCATTTTCAAGATTGTACTTCAGTATCTCCAAAATGTCCGGTTCATCATCCGCTATCAACACTTTTCTCAACTTGGTTTCCATCAATCCAAAAGTTTGCGCAAACCTAAACGGAAATCGGTTGAATCAGAAATCTGAATTGCCCGCATCATACAGACTTAATGAAAAATTAATACGGGACAAAGAGTTATGGTATGAACCAATCATTAAAGAAATATGATGCATACTGTGCAAATAGCAACATATCCGGCTCTGAAATCGTCTATGTCAGGCAGGGATATTAAATTTGTGGGACGATCCTTATGATTGCAACCACCAGATACCTGCCCCCGTTGATCAGCTTCGTGCTGTTTTCTTTCGTCAGTTCAGCTCAACTCGATACTACGGTATTAAAGAATTTTGTACCGGTTTTCCGGCACCAGCTTTTTCATGATGAAGTAAAAAAAGAGCAGAAAAGTATCCTGCGTTACGACGGTAAAGATGATAACCAGCTCACCGTTTCTTCCAACACAGAGATCAATTACCTGCTTACCTATGCCGTGAATTGGAAAGTGGCTTCCATACTTTATAATATTGAGAAGGACAGCACTCTTGCAGATCAGCGAAAGATCTATTACATCCGCCGAACTGCAACTTTATTATATAACCTTCAGAAGAGCTGGAGAGCCGGCCAGGCGGATCCGATGAATTTGCCGGCAGTACTGCAGGCATATGAAGATTGCATTAAGCTGGATCAAAAAGGCCAAAATGTAGAAAGCTATTTTGAAAACCTTTCTTATGAGATCGCTAATTCTGTTTTTCAGTCAAATGCTTTTGAAACCAATCCCGGTTATAAAAGCCTCAAGGACCTGCTTTTAAAAAAATACTGCGGTTTACATCCGGACCAGGTGTTTCGGGTTTTGACTGAAAATCCGGATGTGCCATTTGCAGACAGCCTGATAAAATCAGTGGCAAAAAAATATCCTGAGTTATTGTATGATTATGCGCAGGCGGGTAATAAACTTGGATATATTATTAATAATATCAAAGATGATCCGTTTGTTGTGGCAGTAGCCCGGATGGCCAGAAATAAAAGCGGCCGTTTATATTATCCCTTCCTTGGCAACATTATCAATGGAAAAATCACATTTGAAACTATTGACTCTGTTCGTGATGATTCTATTGCGTATTACCGGTTGTTGGTAAAAACAAGAATGGATTACATGAGCCGTGCCATCAACAGGGATACAGCATATGGATTTCGTGAATTGGGAAAAATGCTGGAAACAAAAGCCACTGATGTTTTCATTAATACCATCAATGGCCTGCATGAAGTGGATGATCCGAATGTTCGTTTCAAGATCATTCAACCGCTGACGGCAGAAGAATTATATTATCTCGCCGTGTATACTGATGGGATCATTTATACTTCCAGTTTTGTGAATGGTGTTTATCCACTGATGATGGATCGCATCAATCATCGTGGTGATTCCTTATTGCTGAATGTAAAATTTGACAAGTACCGGAAGTTTATCAAAATGGCGGCGGGATACAACACGCTGAGCAATTTTCTCAGCAGTTTTCCCAGTCACGATGATGCCACCATGCTGATGAAAGCATTTGTAAGCGGATTGGAAAAAACCAGCAGCCTCGAAGATGGAGTGGATGTGGCAGATTCTTATGCCAGCATTGCGGAAACCATGAAACCGGTGGCTAATGAAATGCTGAAGAATGTCAAAGAAAATTATCAACGGAATAAAGTAGCAAACAATAAACGGGGAACAGTGATGTATGATTTGTTGTATAAATTGTTCTTATCAGCTGATTCTACAAGCAAGATCGATCTTTCAAAAGAATTTGGCATACCGCCGATCTACTCTGTTCCATACAAATTACTGGCGAACGATAGCGGCAGAGTGATCATGGAAGTATTCTTTTATGGCGATAAGGATGGACAAAACATTTTTGAAGGATTCAAAAAAATGTTCAGTCCCGGCATTTGGAAAATTGATAACAGCAATCCGGAATGGATAACGATCAGTTCACTGAAAGGCAAACCTGTTTCCATTTTTGCCAACAAACCTTTACCTGAAGAAGAAAGTGAAGATGAAAAGGCGCAAAAGGATCTTACCGATTACCTGGAAAAAAATAAATTGAATCCCACGGTTACCATTCACCGGGGTCATAGTTATTATGCCGAATCAACCATTGACCAGATGTTTCCCTCTTCAAAGATTGTGTTCCTTGGTTCCTGCGGAGGATACCATTTGATCGACGATGTATTGAAAAAAGCTCCCGAAGCACATATCATCGCTTCCAAACAGATCGGCAAGACAGCCATCAACCGGCCGTTCTTTGAACAACTGATGGAAACAGTTCGTAACGGGAAAGATATTGAGTGGATACCTTTTTGGCAGGAGTTGGAGAAAAAAGTAAAAGTGGAAGGATTCGAAGATTATATTCCTCCATATAAAAATCTCGGTGCTCTTTTCATCAAAGCGTATAAAATAGCGATGGGAGGAACGGAAGATGGTGAAGATTGAACGGCGTTGTGGTACACTCACTTCTTTCTAATTTTGCTGCTTCATTAAAAAATTGGTTTTGCCCGGACAGAAAAAACGGATATTGAATTTTGATCTTTTGCAGCGGGTGTTTCATTATGCCGCTCCGTATAAGAAAAAGTTTTACCTATCGGTAATATTGGCAATTGTATTGGCTGTTATTACTCCAATAAGGCCCATGCTGATCCAGCTTACAGTAGATAAATACATTGCGCATTCTGTCACCCGCATGGTGATCCTGATTACCATTATTCAGATCGGGTTGATACTGGTAGAAACGGCGCTTCGATTTATTTTTTCTTTTACCACTTCTTGGCTGGGCCAATCGGTAGTGAGAGATCTGCGAGTTTCTGTTTATCAAAAAATACTTGGCCTGAATTTGTCGCAATTTGACAAAACGCCGATCGGAACATTGACCACCAGGACCATCAATGATATTGAATCGATCAACGATATTTTTTCCGATGGATTGATACCGATCATTGCCGATCTGCTTTCTATTGTTTGTGTGCTTATCTATATGTTTTCGCAGGATTGGCAACTCACTTTCATCGCACTGATCCCTTTTCCCATCATGATAGTAGCGACATATTATTTTAAAGAAAGTGTCAACAAATCTTTCCATCGTGTACGGAATGCAGTGGCGGCGCTGAATGCATTTGTTCAGGAGCACCTTACAGGAATGCAGGTAGTCCAGGCTTTTGCCGCCGAAGAAAGAGAATTTGAGAAATTTAAAAAAATAAACCGGGAGCATCGCAACGCTAATATCAAAGCGATCTTTGCCTATTCTGTTTTTTTCCCCGTTGTGGAAATTGTTCTTGCTTTGTCTATCGGGCTTATCGTATGGTGGACAGCGAAAGAAGCGCTGCAGTTGCATCAAAACCAACAAGGAACTGTAGTGTCTTTTATTCTTTGTTTGAATTTACTTTTCCGCCCGCTACGGGTTATTGCTGATAAATTCAATGTGCTGCAAATGGGAATGGTGGCAAGCGAACGGGTATTTAAAGTTTTGGACAATAAAGATTTTATCCCTGAATCAAATGAACATGCATTTCAACCGGCAGATGGAGCGAAAGGAAAGATCGGTTTTGAAAGTGTATGGTTTGCTTACAACGATGAGAATTATGTTTTGAAAGATATCAGTTTCAAAGTCAATGCCGGCGAAACAGTAGCCATTGTTGGTCATACTGGCAGCGGCAAAACAACTATTATCAGTTTGATGAACCGCCTCTATCACATTCAGAAAGGCGCTATAAAAATAGATGATGTCAATATCGAAGATTATAAATTGGATGTATTGCGGAGAAATATTGGAGTAGTGTTGCAGGATGTGTTCCTGTTTTCAGGAACGGTGATGGATAATATCACGCTGAGAAATCCGGACATTTCAAAAGAAAAAGTGATCGAAGCGGCAAAACTGATCGGGATGCATGATTTCATTATGCGATTGCCCGGCGGGTATGATTATAATGTGATGGAACGGGGAGCCACTCTTTCTCTGGGGCAGCGCCAGCTTTTATCATTTATCAGGGCGTTGTTATATAATCCTTCCATACTTATACTTGATGAGGCCACTTCTTCGGTGGATACAGAAAGTGAAATGATGATCCAGCATGCGATTGATACCTTAATTAAAGGAAGGACATCGATCATCATTGCTCACCGGCTCTCCACTATCCGCAAGGCCAATAAGATCATAGTCATTGATAAAGGAGAGATAAAGGAAATGGGCACCCATGAAGAATTGCTGGAAAAACAGGGGTTTTATTACAAGCTCTACCGCCTGCAGTTTGATCAGAAACATAAAGTGGCGTAAGTGCTTTCATTTTTCTCATTTTTGAGGTTTTTACCACCCGCCCCCTTATCTTTGCGGCAAATTTCAAAAAGGGTATGTTGCAAAGAAGGGTCAAATGCTTGTTGGGAGCGGCTTTCAGCCTGATTTTACTTGTATTTTCTAATACTTCTTTTGCCGGCCAAAACGGGGATACCACGGTCGAAAAAAAGAAAAAGACATTTGACGCCAACGAGGTCATTTTCGGACATATTTCTGATGCCCATGAGTTTCACTTTTTTTCCTACGAAAGCGGCGGTAAAGTACATCCCGTAACCATCTCACTTCCTGTGATCCTTTATTCTCCGAAAAGAGGTTTTTCTTCTTTCATGTCTTCTGCATTTGAACATGGAGAAAAGACAGCAAAGGGCTATGCTTTACTCACTGAGCATAATATGGAAGAGTGGAAACTGGACAGCAAGAAGTTTCATGCTGGCCAGATCATAGCCGTAAATGAAAGCGGGGAACCGGATCTGAGTGTAAAAGTGTATGATCTTTCACTTACCCGGAACGTGGTACAAATGATCATCGCTTTGGCATTATTGGTTTGGGTGATGCTGGTGATCGCTAAGCGTTACAATAAAGGAGAAGGGGTTAAAACAGCGCCAAAAGGAATTCAAAATCTGATGGAGCCGATCATTACGTTCATTCGTGATGATATAGCTAAACCCAACCTGGGCCATAAGTATGAAAAATACCTGCCTTATATTCAAACGATTTTCTTTTTTATCCTGATCAACAATCTGGTGGCTTTGATTCCCGGCACCGCAAATGTGACTGGAAATATTGCATTTACTATGTTGTTATCACTGATCTCTTTTGTAGTGATTCTGTTCAGTTCTAATAAGCATTATTGGAAACATATTTTCTGGCCGCCGGTGCCGCATGGTGTAAAAGTGATCCTGATCCCGGTGGAGATCCTTGGCATTTTCACAAAGCCATTTGCTTTGATGATACGATTGTTTGCAAACATGATCGCAGGGCATATCATTATTATCTGTCTTATTTCGCTGATATTTATTTTCGGCGCTTTAAATACGGTTGTGGGATATGCTGTGTCGCCGATATCCGTGGGTTTTGTCATATTTATTTATTTCATAGAAATACTGGTGGCTTTTTTACAGGCGTACATTTTCGCAATGCTTACCGCAGTTTTTATTGGGCAGGCATTTGAAGGTGAGCACCATGAAGAAAAAGTGCATATATAATTTTTTTAATCACAATAAACACTCAATTATGGATTTTTTTCTGTTAGATGCTGTGGCTAATGCAGGTGGTGCGATTGGTGCCGGTTTAGGCGCCATCGGCGCAGGTATCGGTATCGGCCAGATCGGTAAAGGTGCGGTGGAGGCAATTGCCCGCCAGCCGGAAGCCCTGAACGACATCAGAGCTAACATGATTCTGACAGCAGCGCTTGTAGAAGGTGCTGCATTGTTTGCGATCATTGTAGGCTTCCTTGCAATGGTTTTATAATAAATCAATTGCAACAAACAATGTACTGCATCCAAAGCACAGGGCGGAGGATGCAGTATTTATCAAAAAAAGAACAAACGTAATTATATGAATTTATTGACACCTGCTTTTGGTCTCCTGATCTGGACCTTGCTGGCATTTCTGGTAGTATTTTTTATTCTGAAAAAATTTGCCTGGCCCGCTATCATAAGTGGTTTGAAAAAAAGAGAAGAAACCATTGCTGATTCATTGGCAACTGCCGAAAAAGTAAAAGCGGAAATGGCTCAAATGAAAAGTGAGAACGAAGCGTTGCTGGCAAAAGCCCGTGAAGAAAGAGCCCAGATGCTGAAAGAAGCAAGAGAAACAAAAGACAAGATCATCAACGAAGCAAAAGATCAGGCAAAAGCAGAAGCCAACAAGATCATCGTTGAAGCACAGGCCGCTATCAATACTCAGAAAATGGCTGCCATTACCGAAGTAAAAAATCAGATCGGTAAACTGGTGATCGAAGTGTCAGAAAAAGTATTGAGAAGAGAACTGAGTGATAGAAAGGCACAGGAAGAACATGTGAAGAGCCTGGTCAATGAAGTAAAACTTAATTAAAAATTCAAAAAGCTTTTTGAATTTTGATTTAAAAATTTTGAATTTTAAAAATGCCTAATCCACGTCTTGCTGCACGATATGCCAAATCACTGATTGACCTTTCGATCGAAAAAGGGCAGTTGGAAGAGGTATTTGCTGATATGCAATGGCTGCAAATGGTTTGCAAAGAAAGCCGTGAATTTGTAAATGTATTACGCAGCCCTATCATAAAGTCAGATAAAAAACAACAGGTCATTGATGCAGTCATTAAGGAAAAAGTGAATGAACTGACAGACGCTTTCACGCATTTGCTGGTAAGAAAGGGAAGGGAAAGTAATCTGCCGGAGATCATTACTGCTTTCATTACTCAATATAAAGAATACAAACACATTTATACCGTAAAGCTTACCACTGCTGCTCCATTGAGCGAAGAATTGAAAGCAGCTATTGTGAAACAGATACAATCTGTTTCTGAAATGCAGAATATAGAACTGGAAACAGCAGTAAAGCCTGAACTGATCGGAGGATTTGTATTGCAGACAGGCGATAAACTGGTAGATGCCAGTGTTTCCTATGACCTGAAAGAGATTGCAAGGCAGTTTGAAAATAATGATTTTGTGTATAAGGTGCGATAATGAGATAACGAATGTTGAATGGAATTACCAGAGCTGAAAAGTGCGACGCAAGATTAGATGATAGTAGTAATATAGCCGGGCTCATAAAAATTTAAAACAACAAACGATAAACAAAATAATATGGCAGAGATTAAACCTGATGAAATAAGTGCGATACTGCGTCAGCAGTTAAGCAACTTCAACGCCGGGGCGGACCTGGAAGAAGTGGGAACAGTATTGCAGGTAGGGGATGGCATTGCCCGTGTATATGGATTGGGTAATGTTCGTTATGGTGAACTGGTGGAGTTTGAAAACGGCGTTCGTGCTATTGCGTTGAACCTCGAAGAAGACAATGTGGGTGTGGTACTCATGGGAGAAACAGGACACATACAGGAAGGATCAAAAGTTCGCCGTACCGGTAAGATCGCTTCTATCAAAGTGGGAGAGGGAATGGTTGGCCGTGTCGTGAATACGTTGGGTGAACCTATTGACGGTAAAGGACCGATCACCGGCGAACGTTATGAAATGCCTTTGGAAAGAAAAGCACCGGGAGTTATTTACCGGGAGCCTGTAAAGGAACCCTTGCAAACCGGTATCAAAGCTATTGATGCCATGATCCCTATCGGTCGTGGACAACGGGAGTTGATCATTGGTGACCGCCAAACAGGTAAAACGGCAATCGCTGTTGATACCATCATCAATCAAAAAGAATTTTTTGCTGCAGGCAAACCTGTTTACTGTATTTATGTTGCTATCGGTCAAAAAGCATCTACCATTGCCGGTGTGATGAAGACCTTGCAAGATGCAGGTGCAATGGATTATTCCATCATTGTGGCAGCATCTGCATCAGATCCGGCGCCATTACAGTTCTATGCACCGTTTGCAGGCGCTGCTATCGGAGAATATTTCCGTGATACCGGACGCCCCGCATTGATCATTTATGATGATCTTTCCAAGCAAGCGGTAGCGTACCGTGAAGTATCCTTGTTACTTCGTCGTCCTCCCGGCCGTGAAGCATATCCCGGAGATGTATTTTATCTCCATAGTCGTTTGCTGGAAAGAGCTGCCAAGATCATCAGCGATGATAATGTGGCAAAGAACATGAATGATGTGCCAGATACCATCAAACATCTGGTTAAAGGTGGCGGATCATTGACGGCATTGCCGATCATCGAAACTCAGGCCGGTGATGTATCTGCATATATTCCAACCAATGTGATCTCTATCACCGACGGACAAATATTCCTGGAGACCAACTTGTTTAACTCAGGTATTCGCCCTGCTATCAACGTAGGTATCTCCGTTAGCCGTGTGGGTGGTAATGCGCAGATCAAATCTATGAAGAAAGTGGCCGGTACATTGAAATTGGACCAGGCATTATACAGAGAAATGGAAGCCTTCTCCAAATTTGGTGGCGACCTGGATGCTGCAACCAAGAATGTGTTGGATAAAGGGGCGAGGAATGTAGAGATCCTGAAACAACCTCAATATTCTCCTTTCCCGGTAGAAAAGCAGGTTGCTATTATTTATCTTGGAACAAACGGTTTGATCAAGGATGTGCCGGTAAAAAGAGTGAAAGAATTTGAAGAACACTTCCTGATGGAAATGGAAAATAAATTGCCGGAAGTAATGACAGAATTTAAAAAAGGAAATTTGCCGGAAGATGGAATTAAAAAAATGGTGGAACTTGCAAATGGATTGATCCCGCAATATAAAGTCTAAAAATTTTCCTTGATAATTTTCGGCCGGCTCACGCAAATGGGCCGGCTTTTTATTTTACATAAATTCTTTAAAAGATTTTTTACGGATTCAATTATATAATCAGTTGACTCGTAAATTTTATCAGGAGAAAATAATTTTCAGGAAAAATTTCATCGTAATTTTTCTATTATTGAAAATATTTTCTAAACGCAGGACTTTGATTTTCAATATAATTCGTAAAAACACTACAGAAATTACGGATTATTTTGCGAAAAAATTCTTGAAAAGCTTGCACGTAAAAAAACTGCGTATTATGTTTGTCCTCGAATCGAACAATCCCTAAGAAAACAAAGTAATCCGACCATGAAACAAACTCTACACATTACGGGAAATTACAGCCCGGTGTTTTACGCTCAGAAGTCGGATTCATTTGTCACGAAGGGATAAATTCTGAAATTAATCCGGAAACCCTAAAACAAAAGCGATGAAAACTCTGTACTCTACCCTGATCGTAACTATTCTTGCTCTTGCACTGATCCAGACAAGTGCCTCTGCTCAACAAGAGCTGATATTTCAAAATTCAAGCCTGAAGTCTGGAACAGCTGGATCTGTTGGAGCTGTTTATAAATTCCCTTCAGTAAATAGTACCCAGGATGCATTGGTAACTATTACCGATCGTTCTTCCTCTAAGGTTACTCTTAGCAGTATTGATCTCACTAATACAGGTTTTGCAAAAGCATTTCAACCTGAAATTACATACAATAATGGTAGTGTAAGTGGTGCACAAAACTGGTGGATGGAATTTACTATCACTTTTGTTGATCATAATACTTCAAATCCTTCAGTAATCAGCAATTTTGATGTAACAGCATTAGATATTGATGGTGATGGAAGCAAATTAAAAGAATATGATGCATTTTATAGTCCTGCGTCTTATGTGTTGGAAAATAATACTTCATTAACTGTAAGCAATCTGGTTGTAAATAGTCAAACTGTAGGTAAAACATTTACTGCCCCTTTTACTGAATATTCAGGTATTGATACTGCTCAAACTAATGTAATGACCACGCTCACTTACAGTAATATAAATACAATAAAAGTTCGTTTAGGCGGTACCACTACTGGTTCTGTTTCCGGGGCTGATCGTATGTATTCAATCTGGTTTAAAAATTTTACTTATAATGCTCCATTAAAAACGTTACCGGTTAAATTGGTTTCTTTTGATGCTACTCTTAATAAAAACAATAAAGTTGATCTGAAATGGACTACTGCCACTGAAGAGAATGTTAGCCACTTCGTTGTTGAAAGAAGCACTGATGGCGTTAATTTCTCTGATGCAGGGTTGGTTTTTGCAGTTGGAAATTCAACTCAAAAAATTAATTATAGCCTTACAGACGATATCAGCAATGTAAACGCAACAGTGATCTATTACAGGCTTTGTTCTGTTGATAATGATGGCAAATTCACTTATTCTGAAGTTCGTATTATCAGAATTTCAAAAGATGCCAATAGTAATGTAGCCATTATCACTTATCCAAATCCGGTAAGCAGCGAATTACACATAACTGTTCCCGCAAATTGGCAAAATAAACAGATTTCTTTCGAATTATTTAATGCGAATGGCCAGCTGATGAAAAGAACTGATAACTCCAGCAGTAGCCAGACTGAAACAATCAATGTATCTGATCTGGGTCGTGGTTTCTATGTAGTGCGTGTGAGCTGTAATGGTGAAACAGCTCAGCAAAAAATAATTAAAAACTAACGATTTTTCTATAGGGTTCCGGGCCAGGTCCGAAAGGGCCTGGCTTTTTTCTTTTAAAATGAATTTGGTTTATATAATAAACTAATTTATGTTTGTATTAAAATTGAGATTTTGTATGAAAAGAAGTCGTTTGCTGATTGTTGTGTTTTTGATCATGATCGCTAATAGTGCTGTTTTGGGTCAGGTTACGATCAAAGGAAAGGTGTTTTGCAAAAAACAGCCGGTACCCGGTGCCAGTATCACTTTAAAGGACACATACGACGGCACTACCAGCGATTCTTCGGGGAATTATATTTTCACAACTACAGAAAAGGGAAATAGAATTTTAACTGTGACTGCGGTGGGTTATAAAGCATTTGATCAGCAAATATCAATTTCAGATCAGCCAATTATTTTGGATATAGAGATGAAAGAAGAAGTGACTGAACTCAATGCTGTAATAGTTACCGCCGGTACTTTTGAAGCAGGAGATAAGAAAAGAGCTGCAGTTTTAAGCTCTATTGATGTTGCTACTACTGCAGGTTCCAATGCTGACATTACAGCTGCTTTGAAAACATTACCGGGAACGCAACAAGTTGGAGAGCAGGAAGGATTGTTTGTCCGGGGTGGCGCCGGATATGAGACTAAACAGTTTATTGATGGAAGCCTTGTTAATAATCCATATTATACCAGTGTACCGGATATTGCAAGCCGTGGACGATTTTCACCTTTTTTGTTCAAAGGAACTGTATTCAGCACCGGCGGTTATTCTGCTTTGTATGGTCAGGCATTATCGTCTGTATTATTATTAGAATCAATCGACCTTCCCGAAAAATCTGAGATCGATGCATCATTCTCGCCATTGGTTGTAGGATTAGGTACACAACAACTGGCAAAAGACAAGAAATCATCTTACGGCTTCAGCTATAACTATGTGAATGTGGGCTTATATTTTTCCCTGGTAAAACAAACTCCTGATTATTTCAGGATGCCTCAATTTCATAATGGCGATGCCAACTTCCGGATCAAAACTAAAAACGGAGGAATGATAAAATACTATACCACTTTTGCATTTAGCGATTTGGGATTAAGAAGGTCCGATATTGACAGCGATTATCTGAAAGATGCATTTTCCTTAAAGAATAGCAACTGGTATAATAATATTAGTTATAAAGAAAATCTGGGCGAAGGTTGGAAAATGAACCTGGGCGCAAGCTTTAGCACCAATCTGGATAAGATCAATCAACAAGTGCAGGATAATAACAACCAACCCAGGCAATTTCCTTCATCACAGTTCTGGATGAGTTCTAAAAATTTTACTTTCCATAACCTGCAAAATCTTTCTACCGGAAGAGCTGTGTTTGAAAAATCGTTAGGCGGGCTCAGCGCATTGCGCTTTGGAGGAGAGTATTGGTATAGCGATTACAGGCCAAAGTATAATGATACATTATACAAACAAATTGATAACTATACAGCTGCATTTGCTGAAGGAAGCATTTATCTTTCCAAGGCCTTAGCTGCTCAGATAGGAACACGAGTTGAACATTCTTCTATTATCCATCGTTCAGATATTGCTCCTCGTATTTCGTTAGCGTATAAAACAGGAAAAAGATCCCAGGTCTCAATGGCGTACGGTATCTTTTATCAAAAACCGGAGAGCCAGCAATTATATGCGCCCTCATCAATTGGATTTACAAAAGCCATTCATTATGTTCTGGATTATCAAAGAATATACAATCAACGGACACTACGGATAGAAGCTTATTATAAGAAATATGAAGATTTGATCAAACAGGTGCCCGTCACCTACAACTATTATTACTACAACAATGCTGGCAGCGGATATGCAAAAGGGATCGATGTTTTTTTCAGGGATAAAAAGACGATCAAAGATTTTGATTACTGGATCAGCTATTCATATATAGATACCAAACGGGATTATTTGAATTATCCTGTCCAATTGCAGCCAAACTTTGTTGCCAATCATACTGCTTCCATTGTCACAAAAAAATTTTTTACTGATATAAAAACCGGATTCAATGTAACCTATAGCTGGGCTTCCGGAAGGCCATATTACAATATCTTGCCTGATGCCAATAACAAATTTTATATAGCGGACCAGGGACAAACAAAAGATTACAATAGCCTTAGCCTTAGTGCGGAATGGGTGCCCAGCGCCGGAAATACAAAAGCCAAATCATTTCTGGTACTATTCGCAACCGTGAACAATTTGCTTGGAAGTAACCAGGTATATGGATATAATTATTCTTATAGCGGGACTATAAAATCTCCGATCATGCCGCCCGCAAAGCGATTCTATTTTGTGGGAGTTTTTATCAGTTGGGGTGTGGACCGTACACAAGATGCTATCAATAATAATTTATGATCTGAATTTTTTGAGACAATAAAACACATAAATATGAAAAAATATCTTCTTTTTTTGGTTGCAATCATTGCTTTGCAAACTGCGGGTTTTTCTCAAAGCGAAAAGTATGTGGCTACAATGAAACAAAATCTTTCCATGTTTGATTCTGCAAAGACAGTAGAAGATTTTACAAAGCTTGCCAACACATTCGAGCGTATTGGCGATGCAGAAAAAACACAATGGATCCCATATTATTATGCTGCGCTTGCTTTAAGTACTGCCGGGTGGATGCCTGAAGTAACTGATAAAGATGCAAACGCTACAAGGATCAATGGCCTTTGTGATAAAGCAGAAGCTGTCGCGACTTCTGATTCAGACAAGTCAGAAATACTTGCAGTACGAAATATGTCTGCCACACAACAAATGATGGTAGATCCGCAAAGCCGCTATATGAGCTATGGTCAGGCTGCCAGCCAATACCTGCAGCAAGGCTTAAAATTAGATCCTAACAATCCAAGATTGTATTATTTGCAGGGTATGAGTTTGTTTAATACGCCTGTTCAGTTTGGAGGAGGAAAAGATAAAGCCAAGCCAGTTTTTGAAAAAGCATTGGAATTATACAAGCAACAACATCCCGAACATTTTCATCCAAGGTGGGGACAAAAGCAGACAGAAGATATGATAACGCAATGTCACTAACCTAAAATTGACCAAGATTCAATGTTTAAAGAATTAGACCCGATATTACATTCTCAATTGCGGCTGGCGGTGATGTCGTTATTGATAAGCATGAAGGAAGCTGAATTTACTTATTTAAAACAGGAAACCAATGCAACTGCGGGAAATTTAAGTGTACAACTTCAAAAATTAAAAGACGCCGGTTATATTGATATTAAAAAGCAATTTAAAGATAGCTATCCGCAAACTGTTTGCAAGATCACATCAGAAGGAATGAAAGCCTTTGAGACATACGTAAAAAATCTTCAAATGTATCTCGGAAAGAAACAAAAATAAGGAAGCCCTTTAGACAAAGGGCTTCTTTTCTCTATGTACTCTAAGTGTATGAGACATTTGTTTTTGGTCCGTCCCTATAAAATATTTTTTTTATTTCGTATTGGTTGTAGTATTAATTGTGGTTGTTGTTTTTTAGTACGCTTCACGAACTGCTGCAAAGCCTCCTTAATACGATTATATTTTTTCTGAATTGTTTTTCTCATTTTCGAAAGCGTTACAATTTTGACTACTTATTTTGAAATGCTACGTTATTGTCATTTGAATATTCAGGGCCTATTGCAATAACGTTGGAATAACTGGCCGTACCATTATTGTCTATTATTTTGATCCGGTACGATACGTTTTTATTGGCTGCTTTTTCATAAAACATATAACTGTCGGTATTCGTTTTATCTGTGCCAAAAACCAATGCAGCTATCTTAAAGTTTTTTCCATCAAAACTCTTTTCTATTTCAAACTGATTTACTTCCTGATTTTCGTTAACCATCCATTGCAATTCGATCTTATTTCCATTCAGGTCGCCATGGAAATTGAACAATTTGATGGGACTATCGTTTTTATTTACTGCTTGTGTGGGAAGTGGGTCAGTAGTTGCAGAAGGGCTAATCTTTTGCTCGTCCAGGCTATAGTAAATGCAACCTAACAAAATCCCAATGCTTAAAAAAGAAGAATACAATTTCATTTCTTAGGGGTTTGAATTGTTTATTCAATGTCCCACAGAAATATTGGATGTTTGAACTAAAATTTCAGGAAGGAATTGGAATACGGATCACATAATCTGAACTACTTGGAGAAGAAATCGAACCGGGAATTTTTGATGCCGGTACGGATGCTTATCGTAGTTTTACGAATGCTTATGTGGTTTTCTGAATCTGTAACAAACCTAATAAGCAGTCAGAATATTTGCAAGGTTTTTCATAAAAATATTTTGGAAACGCTTAAATGCTTAATGGACAGGACAAAGCTTTAATACATTTGCCCGATAAGAACTAAGATGAGTGCAATTATACAGGTAAAAAATCTTGTCAAGGATTTCAGGGAGGTCAGGGCTGTGGATGACCTTTCCTTTGAAGTACCGGAAGGCCTTGTTTATGGTTTTCTCGGACAAAATGGTGCCGGAAAATCTACAACAATTCGGATGCTGTTGACTTTGATAAAGCCATCGGCTGGTGAGATCAGGATTTTAGGGGCTGATCTGAAAAAATATCGCAAAGAAATATTGCTACAAGTTGGGGCCATCATTGAACGTCCTGATTTATATAATTATCTGACAGGGATCGAGAACCTTCGAATTTTTGCCACAATGAGTGGTATTCGAGTCTCTGAAAGAAAACTTATGGATGAGTTGGATCGGGTAGGGCTGGCAGCCAGAGCACATAGCAAGGTGAAAACATATTCACAGGGAATGAAACAACGGTTAGGAATTGCTACAGCGCTGGTGCATGATCCGAAACTTATCATTTTAGATGAACCAACCAATGGCCTCGATCCGCAGGGAATAGCAGATATACGTAATCTTATTCTGCATCTAAGCAGGGATCTTCAAAAAACAGTATTTATTTCTTCTCATCTTTTGAGTGAGATGGAACTGATCGCCGACGCTATGCTTATTATTGATAAAGGCAAAAAAGTTGTAGAGGGAAATGTAAGTGAACTTTTTGACCCCGCCGAAACAGTAGTACAGTTAAAAACTACAGATGATACCGCTGCATATAAAAAACTGGAACAATCAGAATTGAAAAAATTTCTATCAGAAAGAAGAAGTGATAGTATCATTCTGAAATTACACCGAAATGCAGTGCCGGGCTTGCTGAAAAGCTTGGTACAGATGAATATTGATGTGCTCTCGATAGACTCCAGGCATTCCCTGGAAGATTATTTTTTATCATTGACAACCGGCCAACAGCATGCGGAAGCTTTTAAAAATTGAATTGCAGAAAATTTTCAAACGGCCCCGCACCTATATTGCCTTCGGGGCCATTGCTGCTATTGTATTCCTCGTTCAGTTGGCATTGAAGTTTGATGGGAAATCTTATGTTGATCTGTTGCTAAGTAATCTGAACGGTTCTTTTGAATTTTCTGATGAATTCAAATCCAAATTACTGAATGGTTATCTGATTTGCTTTGTAATACTCACCACGTTACTGATCCAGATGCCGCTGCTGGTAGCATTGATTGCCGGCGATTCTATTGCAGGCGAAGCGAATATGGGTACGCTGAGATTGTCACTTACCAAACCGGTAAGCAGAACTCAGTATATGATGGTGAAATTTCTGGCTTCGGTTATTTACACCGTTGTTTTGCTGATCTGGATGGCACTACTGGCCTTGTTTGGTAGTATGCTGATCTTCGGAACCAATGATATGGTGGTGCTTCGTTCTACCGGAATCGAGCAAATCCCTGCTTTTGATGTATTGTGGAGATATGTTGCTGCATTTGGCTATGCTGCCGTAGCGCTGACCACGGTTTCAGCGCTTGCATTCCTGCTGAGTGTTTTTGCTGAAAATTCTATCGGGCCAATCATCGCTACTATGAGTATCGTGATTGTGTTTACAATTTTATCTGAAATGAACATCCCTTTTTATGATAATACTATTAAGCCCTGGTTGTTCACTACGCATATGGTAGCATGGAAAGGTTTTTTTTATGTAAAAGCTACGGATGACGGAGTCACCATTCCGGGCACTATAGAAAACCTGCCTTCTATTCTTAAAAGTTTGGTAATTCTGCTGGGATATATAGCAGGCTTTGTGTTTACCGCGATTTGGATATTCCGGAAAAAAGATATTTTGAGTTAAAATGAGATCTATGAATTATTTTTTTGGGGCAGTGATCAATGGGAAATTAATGGGAAAAAAATTTTCTGTGATCTTTCTGTTCATTGCTTCCCTTTCTAGTGTTTATACAAAAGCGCAAACTGCTGAAGATATCATCCGGCAGGTTCGTGTAAAAATTGAGAAGGTGAATGATTATGAAGCGAAGGGGAAACTAAAAACTAATGTAGCTTTTATCAAAGCACCGATTGCCAATGTGAAGATCTATTTTAAAAAACCAAACAAACTTAGAATTCATAATGAAAGTGGAATCTCTTTTATTCCAAAGGGTTCCATTAATATAAGCCTGAATAATGTTTTTACAGATATTTCCTCTTACGATATAATTGACGTAGGAAAAGATGAAAATTCAAATTTTCGGATTATTAAATTATTACCTAAAAGCGACACGGGCGAAGTCGTGTTATCTACATTGTATATCGATGATAAAAATATGCTGATCAGAAAAGCTACTACTACTACGAGAGATAACGGGACATATGAATTGCAAATGAGTTACGGAAAATATGCGGATTATGGTTTGGCAGATAAAGTTGTTTTTTCATTTAATACCAAAGAATACAAACTGCCAAAAGGAATTACGTTCGATTATGACGATGGAACGAAAAAAGACCAGGAGAATAAGATCAAAGATAAAAAGGGCAAAGTTGAGATCAGTTATTCAAGCTACATTATTAATCATGGAGTTCCTGATTCTGTATTTCAATAAGATTCTACAACCCCAAAGTTGTTGCTCTTAGATCCCTTTTACACCTCATCGATTTTTTCATCCTCAACATTGGCCAGGATGGATGGGGCTACTTTTTTAAGAGGATTCTTCCTGTTTTCCTCATATTCTTTCCTGCGATTGATAATATCAATACACTCAAACACCGCGGTCATGAATGAAGAAACATCTGCTTTATTTTTCCCGGCAATATCAAAAGCCACCCCATGATCCGGGGAAGTACGAACTGCAGGAAGTCCTGCTGTATAATTTACCCCTTCACCAATGGCAAGCGATTTGAACGGGATCAAACCCTGGTCATGATACATAGCAAGTACCGCATCAAAACGATCAAAGCTGCGACGGGCAAAAAAGGCATCAGCGCTATATGGCCCGATCACCAGCATATTATTATTTTTTGCTTCTTTAATGGCGGGTTTGATGGTCGTTTCTTCTTCATTCCCGATCAATCCTTCATCTCCTGCATGAGGATTCAATCCCAATACAGCGATGCGGGGTTTATCAATTCCGAAATCTTTTTGCAAACTCTGATGCACAATCTGAAGTTTGCTCAGGATTACTTCTTTGGTGATATGTTTTGCAATTTCATTTACTGGCACATGCTCGGTCACCAGTGCCACTCTGAAATTTCCGGCGCACATCATCATCACTACATCGTTAGCGCCAAAAAGATTTTTTAAGAAAGGAGTGTGGCCGGTATAATTAAAATCGGCAGACTGAATATTTTTCTTATGGATCGGTGCAGTCACCAGCCCATCAATAATTTTTTCTTTCAATGCCTGTGCTGCCGTTCTCAAAGAAAGTACGGCATATTTTCCCCCGATTTCATTCATTTGCCCCGGGGAAATGACAACTTCCTCTTCCCAGCAATTAAAAACATTTGCTTGTTTTGGGTTCAGGCGGTTGGCTTCCTTTATGCTTTGATAATTGAAATTGATCTCCGGTATAGATTTTCTATAAAAATTTATAACCTTATTCGATGCAAATATTATCGGAGTGCACAACTCAAGAATCCGGTTGTCTGAAAAAGCTTTTATGATCAATTCAATGCCAATGCCATTCAGATCGCCGCAGGTAATGCCGATAACAGGTTTTGTGGTAGAAGTCATTATTGAAATAATTGAAAGGTAAAAATACTGCTTTCCTCAAACAGTTACATTTGCATGTATGTATAAACTGAAAAAATCGCTCGGGCAGCATTTTTTAATAGATGAAAATATCTGCAAGAAGATCGTGTCGGCTTTGAAGGACCATCCTTTTCATCAATTGCTGGAAGTGGGGCCCGGTGGCGGAGCTTTGACCAAATACCTGGTGCAGACTCCCGATATCAATTTTAATGCAGTGGAAGTGGACGATGAAAAAGTGGGATTTTTAATAAAAACTTATCCTCAATTGCAGGGAAAGATCATTCACCAGGATTTTTTGACCATTGAAAAACCTTTTGAAAATAAATTTACCGTAGTCGGTAATTTTCCTTATAACATTTCTTCGCAGATATTGTTTAAAATACTCGACTGGAAACAAGATGTGGAATGTGTGATCGGCATGTTCCAGAAAGAAGTGGCGCAGCGCATCAGGGCAAAAGAGGGAAATAAAATCTATGGGGTGTTGAGTGTACTGATACAGGCATTTTTTGAAGTAGAATATTTATTTGAAGTTTCTGAAAGATCGTTTCAGCCGCCGCCAAAAGTTAAAAGCGCTGTGATAAGGCTGTTACCAGTAAAGAAGAATTTGTCTATGCGTAGTGAGAAGGATTTTTTTCTTTTGGTAAAAACGGCATTCAATCAACGACGGAAAACACTTCGTAATGCGGTAAAAAATTTATTCAATGCAGCAATATTGGAAGATGAAATGTTTAATAGAAGACCAGAACAATTATCCGTGAAGGATTTTGCAACACTTACTTTTAAAATGAAATGAAAAAAGTTATTATTACTGCTAAGGCACATGATTATTTGCTGAGCCGGCTAACGCAACAGGGCTTTGATGTTGTATATCAGCCGGAGATCAGTTATGAAGAATTAAGTGCAATCATTGCAGAAGCAGAAGGTTTGATCGTCACCACCCGCTTGAAAATTGATAAAGCGATATTGGATAAAGCGTTACAATTAAAATGGATCGGCCGTATCGGAAGCGGTATGGAATTGATCGATGTGGATTATGCCGAAAGCAAAAAGATAAAATGTGTCAGCAGTCCCGAAGGTAACCGAAATGCAGTAGCTGAACATACATTAGGTCTATTGTTGAATCTCATGAATCATCTTTCTTCATCCTTTGATGAGATCAAAAAAGGATTATGGAGAAGAGATGAGAATCGTGCAACAGAATTAAGCGGCAAAACCGTTGGCATTATCGGGTTTGGTAACACCGGAAATGCATTTGCCCGATTGCTGAAACCTTTTGATGTAACAGTATTGGCTTATGATAAATATAAGTTTGGATTTGCGAAGGAATTCATAAAAGAGGCAAGCTTGGAGCAAGTCTGCCGATACGCAGATGTGATCAGTTTTCATGTCCCACTGACAGATGAAACCAGGCATATGGCGGATGAAAAATTCTTTGATGCTCTGGAGCAAAAACCGTGGATACTTAATACATCAAGAGGTAATGTCGTCGATACCGCACATCTTATCGGAGCGTTGAAAAGCAATAAAATTGCAGGTGCCGGGCTTGACGTTTTAGAAAATGAGAAATTAGACAACTATTCTTCAGCTGAAAGGGAACAATTGGCGTGGCTGGTTTCCCAACCTAATGTGATCATTACTCCCCATATAGCCGGATATAGCCATGAAGCTTTTTATAAAATGGCAAAGGTGCTGTTGGAGAAACTTGGGATTGAGTAAGCATATGCTGTTTTTTTTCCAAAACTTTTTTATCTTTGTATCATTAATAATGCAACGCTTCAGCTTCTACTGAGGCGTTGTTATTTTTTTCTTTTTTATCAAAGGAGGTTGTTATGAGTGATATTCAATACGTCACCAAGGAGACGTTGGAACAAATGAAAGCAGAATTGCAGCGGATGAAAACAGTAGATCGTCCTGCTGCCAGCCGTGCTATTGCCGAGGCAAGAGAAAAAGGCGACCTGAAAGAAAATGCAGAATATGATTCGGCCAAAGAAGCCCAGGGTTTGCTGGAAGCACGGATTGCTTTACTGGAAACACAGCTTGCCAGTGCAAGAGTGATCGATGAATCAAACATTGATACCAGCAAGGTTTCTATCCTGACCAAAGTCACTTTGAACAACCTGAACACAAAAAAACAGGTGACCTACCAGATCGTCAGTGAAAAAGAAGCTGACCTGAAAGCCGGGAAGATATCTGTAACTTCTCCTATTGGAAAAGGTATTCTTGGAAAAAAAGTTGGAGAGCTGGCTGAAGTACAGGCTCCTGCAGGCTTAATTAAATTCAAGATTGAAAAAATCACCGTATAAAAAAAATTAAAAAATGTTCTGAAACTCCGCTTTTGGCGGAGTTTTTTGTTTCCGGCATTAGGATTTAGTTTTGTATTTTATGAATGGGAGATGGCTGCGAGCTGCGATCCTGATTTTAAAACATAAACTATTTAATGGTATGACATTATTTTCAAAGATCATTGCAGGAGAAATTCCTTCTTATAAAATTGCAGAGAATGAAAAGTTTTTTGCATTTCTTGACATTTTCCCTTTGAGAGAAGGACATACATTAGTAGTGCCTAAAACGGAAGTGGATAACCTCTTTGATCTGCCAGAAGAATACCTGAAAGAAATATTATTATTTGCCCAGCCAATTGCAAAAGCTATTGAGAAAGCTTTTCATTGCAATCGTTGTGGTATTAGTGTGATTGGGTTAGAGGTTCCTCATGCACATGTTCATTTGATTCCTATCAGTTCGTCGAACGATTTGAATTTTACTCAACACAAAGCAAAAGCAACTGATGAAAGTTTGAAAAAAGTGCAGGATAAAATTTTGAGTTGCCTGAAGAAGTAATCATTCCCGAACTTTGATCTTTAATCCATTTTGCAGTTATCATACTGCCGTCTTTGCGAGGCGACATAAAAAAACTCAGTATGTTTTGCATATTGTTGTCGCCGAAGCAATCTATACTCCAACAGATTGCTTCAGCTAGCCAACACACAGCCCTTTTCGTTGGCTTCGCAATGACGAATACTCCATCTTATCAGAAAGCAATCGTGTATTCAAAGTCATTTAAAATAGGGACTGGTTGATCTTCATTTCCTTTTTATTCTTTCCGGATTTTTTTTGATAAAATCATCCCAGCCGCTAAAACCTTTCTGAAGTTTACCAAGAACAGAATTTAACTGAAAATGATGACAAACCGCTACAGCCAGCGCATCGGTGGCATCGTAGGATTCAGGCTCCCGTTTTACGGATAATAGTTGTTGCAGCATTTTCCATACCTGTTCCTTATCTGCATTGCCATTGCCGGTTACAGACTGTTTTACTTTTTTAGGAGAATATTCAGTGACAGGAATTCCTTTACTCATCGCGGCGGCAATGGCTACTCCTTGTGCTCTTCCCAGTTTCAGCATACTTTGAACATTTTTCCCAAAGAAAGGTGCTTCAATAGCAAATTCATCCGGTTTGAAATGTTTGATCAACTCTTCCACTTTACTATGGATCAGGTGTAATCGTTCAGGGTTATTTTTTTTAGCCGGAAGGCGAAGCACATTCATTTCTTTTAGCCGCAATGTTGTACCATTAACCTCAATGATACCATAACCCATCACCAGAGTACCGGGATCTATTCCGAGTATTATTTTGCCATGCTTTTGCAAAGAGGGCTGTATTTTTACAAAATTATTTTAAATGCATCAGTGATTTGAAATTTCTCCGCCGTAAAAATATCAAAATCTTTATCAACTATTTTCTTGGCCCATTATTATTCATTGGATTATCCTATTCTATTTTCCGTCAAATAAAAGGTCAATCAGACTTATCGCAGGCATGGAACCGCATCCGCCAGGCATTAAACAGCCAAATGTTATGGAATCTTTTTGCGGTGATAGTATTGATGATCATCAACTGGAGTATTGAAGCGGTGAAATGGAAATTATCCGTAAAAAAAATTCAGCAGGTAACTTATCTGCGGGCATTCAAAGCGGTATTATCCGGCGTTTCATTTTCAGTGAGTACTCCTAACAGGATGGGTGAGTACCTCGGAAGGATTCTATATATGGATGAAGGCAATCGCCTGAAGACTGTTTCAATAACCATTGTCGGAAGCATCAGCCAACTGATCATCACATTGCTAATGGGTTGTATTGGGTTGCTGTTTTTGCTTCCGGAAATTGAAACGGCCGGAATGCTTTCATCTCCCTGGAATAGTGTTTTGTTTTATGGGGTGCTGGCTGCTTTGATAGTTTTAACATTGTTTTATTTCCGGTTGTCGTGGCTCGTGAAGTTGGTAGATCGCTTCTCGGGAAGCAGCCGTTATGTATACCTGGTTCGTTCGCTGGAAGATTTTAATACAAAAATGTTGTTGCAGCTATTGCTCTTATCGGCACTGCGATTTTTTGTTTTTATCATACAATATTACCTGTTGTTTCGTTTATTTGATGTGGACGTAACATGGTGGCAGGGTTTTTGGGCCACCAGTGTTTCATTCCTGGTACTGGCGATCATTCCGACTTTCGCTATAGCTGAATTGGGTTTGCGGGGGAAAGTAACACTGAGTCTGCTGGGATTATTCAGTTCAAATGAGCTCGGAATCACTTTTACCGCAGGAAGCATCTGGTTCATAAACCTGGTAATTCCTGCCATCGTCGGTAGTTTATTAATTTTAGGGATTAAAAAAATATTCAAAGCCAAAAATGAAAGGACTTAAACGTATTGCTGTTCTTGGATTTGGAATGTTACTGTTTACCTTTTCCATGAAAAATCATCAGCCTCCATTTGATGAATTTTGTGGCATCAGGAACACGGCTTTTAAATCGGATGAAGTGGTCAACTTTACCGTTTATTATGCAGTTGCTGGAATTTATGTAAATGCCGGCAACGCTACATTCACAATTACATTGGAAAATATGAATAATCGTCCGACTTATCACATTACCGGCGATGGCAAAAGCAATTCTTCTTACGACTGGATCTATAAAGTAAGAGATAAATATGAGTCGTATATCGATACAGCTACGATGCAACCTTTGAAATTCATTCGTTCTGTCAATGAAGGCGGGTATAAGAAATATCAGAATGTGACGTTTAATAAAACAGCCAACACAGCTGTTTCAGGGGATGGGGTTTTCAAAGTGCCGGAATGTGTACAGGATGTTGTCAGCTCTATGTATTATGCGAGAAATATTGATTTTTCCAAATACCAGCCGGATGATAAGATCCCTTTCTCAATGTTCCTAGATAACGAAGTGTATAATATGTATATCCGGTATCTGGGAAAAGAAACGATCAAAACAAAGTATGGAAAATTTAATACGATCAAGATCAAACCATTGCTGGTGAAAGGAACCATTTTTGAAGGCGGCGAGAAAATGACGGTCTGGATATCCGATGATGAAAATCATATTCCTGTTCGGGTAGAAAGTCCATTAGTAGTGGGAAGTGTGAAGATTGATATGATGGGTTACAACAATCTTAGGCATCCGCTGACCTCATTGATCAAAGCGAGAAAATAAGAAATGAGAGGATTGGCAATTCACTCATCATTCATCACTCAGTATTGCCTCAGCCGATCTCTTCTAATTTAAAAAATTCTTTAGGACGTATTCCTCTCTCCGTTTGCTGAAGAGTGCAGCATTCGTTTTGAGGATCATGCTCGAAAAACAAAATGTAATCACTCTCTACAGCTTCTTTCAAAAAAGATTTTTTTTCATTCAGTGTTGTTAAGGGAAACATGTCATATGCCATTACATAAGGAATAGGAATATGCCCCTGTGATGGCAGCAGATCGGCCATAAAAACAACAGTTTTGCCATTGTAATTTACTTGCGGCAACATCATACTTTCTGTGTGGCCGCTTACAAAACGAACAGAAATATTTTCATTAAATACTGCGGAAGGCAATTTTTTTGTATCTGTTGCCGGAACATCAATATGCTTTAATTGCCCGCTTTCTTTTATAGGTAGGATGTTTTCTTTTAGGAAAGAAGCTTTTTCTCTCTCATTCGGGTTTACTGCCCATTCCCAATGTTTTTCATTACTCCAGTACGTTGCATTTTTAAAAGCAGGTATTAATTTTTCGCCTTCTCGAATAATAGAACCTCCGCAATGATCGAAATGCAGGTGCGTCAGAAAAACATCAGTGATATCATCACGGTGAAAACCATGTTTCTCCAGCGATTTATCCAAAGAGTCGTCGCCATGCAGGTAATAATAGCTGAAGAATTTTGCGTCCTGCTTATTGCCGATCCCGTTATCAACGAGAATTAAACGGTCGCCATCTTCGATCAGCAAACAACGCAATGCCCAGCTGCACATATTATTTTCATCAGCAGGGTTGATTTTGTTCCAGATACTTTTCGGAACTACTCCGAACATAGCGCCGCCATCGAGTTTGAAATAACCTGTATTGATAGAATAAAGTTTCATGAGAGTATGAAATTAGCTACGAATTTGCTACTTTTTTTTGAGCTCCCTTGGTATAAAGAAGTAAAAAGAATCCAACAATGAAAAAACTCATAAGGGCTAATACGGATGATCGTTGTGAACCTGTTATTTCTGTCAGAAATCCGAAGAAAAACAATCCCACCACAATACCGATCTTTTCTGATACATCATAAAAACTGAAAAAAGATGCAGTATCTTTTGTAACAGGCATCAGTTTGGAATAAGTAGAACGGCTGAGCGATTGAATACCTCCCATTACAAATCCAACCACTGTCGCAAGAATGCCAAATTGAATAATATTCCCTTTAGGGATAAAATAAGCGCCAATACAAATTATTATCCAGACTGCAACGCAAACCATCAATGCCTTCAGGTTACCAACCTTTTCGGATAATTTTGAAATTGCAAAAGCCCCGGGGATTGCGATCAACTGAATGATGAGTATCGCAATGATCAAAAACTCAGAAGGCATTTGCAATTCGCTTTTTCCATATAAAGTAGCAGCAAGCATCACCGTTTGCACTCCCATGTTATAAAAAAAATAGGCTGCTAAATATCTTTTCAGCAAAGGCATATGCGTAAGCTGATTCCAAACCTTACGCAATTCTTTGTACCCATTGAAAAGAATATGCTTTTTATCTCCTTCACCTGCGGGCACAGATTTTGGTAAACGGCTTAAAGAAAATTGACCAAATCCCCACCACCAGATGCCAACTAATAAGAATGACATACGAAATTGAATAGTGGAAGCGTCGTTCTTTGTTTCATCTCCTCCGACAATACCGGGAAAAAAGACAAGAACAAATGACACGATCTGCAGTATCACACTACCGATATAACCCATCGCAAATCCTTTGGCGCTGACGTGATCCCTGTCTTCCGGTGCCGCAATTTCAGGAAGGAAAGAATTATAATAAACAAGGCTGGCCCAAAATCCCACGCAAGCCACGATAATACACAATAGACCAAAGCCGAGATTAGAAGTAATAACATTGGTACGACCTGAGGAAGTATTGAATAAAAAAAGCGACGCACAGGCCAGACTTCCCATTGTCAGAAAAAAATTCATGAAACTTTTTTTGTTGCCTTTATAATCTGCAATGGAAGATAAGATCGGAGAAATGATCGCTACAATCAGGAAAGCGATGGACAAGGTATAATTATAAAGCGCTGAACTGACAAACTCCCTGCCCATAAAAGTGATATGAGCCGTTCCTGAATTATCAACTCTTTGTTTGGTTATTGCGTCATAATAAGCAGGTAAAATGGTAGAAGAAATGACCAGGCTGTATACCGAATTCGCCCAGTCGTACATGGCCCAGCCATTGATAACTTTTTTAGAAGCAGTTTGCATACGTTTCGATATATCTTCTCAAAATACTAAAAAATCAATTGGGCTACCGATTAATCTGTTTCAGAATATCGAGGCAATCAACTGATTGAATAGATACAAACCCGGAACGATCAATATCATCGTTAGCAGCATGACGATAAAATAAAGTATCACTACAAAAACAACGATGATAAAAAATCCCGACCAGGTCTTTTTGTTATAGAGCCAATCGTAAAATGCATAGATATAATAGCAAAGGATCAATCCCGCATTCACCAGGTCAAGCGTATTGACGAGATCTGTTTTGTTGTTCAGGTAATAGATCGGAAAAAGGATCAGCCGGATCAGTTCCACTTCTCCGATGAAATAAGCATTGGCAACAAGGTGTTCCCCGAAATAGTGTTCTTGTCTTCGGAAAAAGATCCAGGTGAAAAATGCGATGATAGGAAATTGCAACATCAGAATACCCGTCAGGTATTCATTGTTGATTTTATCTAATTGCCGGCCCAATTCTTTGTCATCCATCCATTCTTCATAAATTTTCGCATCCGGAGCGCTGATATGACTGCTGATGAACAATACAGCAACCAAACCGCCGATGAACAAGAAAAAATTTATAGGCTTATAATGTTTTTTGCGGTTACCGGCAAAGTAGGATTTCACCATTTGGCCGGGATGAATGATCAATTCGTATATCGTGTAAAAAATATTGAATCCGGCATCCAATATCACTTCAGGAATACTTTTTAAAAAATGAAGGAGAGTATACCTGTCATGTTCCAACTTTTCACCACAGTACATACAATAATTACCAATCGACATTTTGCCGCAGGCAGGGCATTTTTTTTCAATATGGAATCTGTCAGTAGTTTCCATCCTGAATTGTTATTCTTTTATTACATGGGTCATGAGAAGAAGTAATAAAACAATTCCAGCAAGAATACGATATACTCCGAATATTTTAAATCCGCGGGCTTTGAGGTAATTAATAAAAAAGCGAATGGCCAATATGGCCACAACAAATGCTACGATATTACCAGCCAGGAAGGCGACGGTATTTTGATGTGTTTCTGTGATAAGCTGAATACCTCTTTTGGTGGCATCGCCGGTTCCCCATTTTTTGATAAATAAGGAATAAGCAGTAGCAGCAAACATGGTAGGCACTGCCAGGAAAAATGAAAATTCTGCTGCTACAAACCGGGTGAACTTTTGCTGCATGCCTCCAATAATTGACGCAGCGCTGCGGCTGACGCCGGGGATCATAGCGATCACCTGCCAGCAGCCAACAAAAAATGATTTTACAAAACCGATCTTTTCATCTGTGTCAATTGTTGGATGATTGAATAAATTATCAACAAATAGTAAAACGATCCCTCCTGCCAGCATGGTGATAGCAACCGTCATCGGGCTTTCAAGCAATTGATCAATTTTGTCCGAAAAAAGATAACCAAGCACCAGCGCCGGTATCACGCCGACAATGAGCTTGGCATAAAATTGCCAGCGGCTGAAATCAAAAAACTTTCGGGCATACAATATGACCACTGCAAGTATAGCTCCGAACTGAATCGATATCTCAAATAGCTTGGTGAATTCGTCATGTTGAATTCCGAGTATGGAGCTGGTAATGATCATGTGACCGGTGGAAGATATCGGGAGAAATTCGGTCAATCCTTCTATGATTCCTAATATGATCGCTTCAATGAGGCTCATGAAAAAAATGTTGAGTAAAGATAGGGTTTCAAAAAAAAGATTTTAATAAAAAAGCGATGAATCATTCATCGCTCCGTTTAGTATAAAGTTAACCTGATGTTATTCAGCTTCGGGTTGTTTCGTTGTTTTGAAAATGGCAAAGATCTCTATCACCCATCCTATGATAATTGTGATGGGAGCTACGGTGATCCGGATCGGACTATATACAGCTTTAGCATCGAACACAGCCGGGTTGAGATTACTTTGTCCGCCCGACATCAGGAACATACCGATCACAATTACAATGGCGCCGGCAGCCATCCAGATATAATTTTGTTTTCCGAATAAAGAAGGGGAAACACTTGTTTTATTTTCTGCCATATAAAATTATTGAGTGGTGCAAGATAAGAAATTCAGTCAATTGAGTATAGTCAAAAGTTAACGCACTGTTTTCAGAAACCCCATTTCACGATTACCATTCACTATCAATACAGATCATCCAGTTTCATCTTCAGATATTTCAGCACACTTCTATAAGTACTCAACAACGTAATGCCAATGCCTACGGCGATCAGGAATAAAAACAGCAGCAATAAAGTGCCTGTATCCCGGATCGATTTCAGATCGCTGAGCTGGCTCTCGGCAAATAATATAAGAATATACACCAATATGCAGGCAATGACGCCGCCAATAGCGCCATTGATAATGGCTCTTATGTTCATAGGTTTAGCGATGAACCACCGGGTAGCACCGACCATCTGCATCGTTTTGATAAGAAAACGATTGCTGAACATCGCCAGCCGGATGGTATTATCGATTAGAACAATAACAACAATGGATAAAATGATCACGACGATCAATAACACCAAGCTGATCTTTCGGATATTCTCATTCATTTTGCCCACCAGTGCTTCGGGATATTGGACATCACTCACGTAGGTTTGCTGCTCCAGGTCCGCTCTGATCCTGGATAGCGAATCAGTATTCAGGTATTCTTTTTTTACTTTGAAATAAATAGCATTAGGCAGCGGATTTGCATCCAGCACTTTGTTCCAATCATCGTTTCCTTCGCTCAGGTAAATTTTTTTACCCATTTCTTTGGTCACGAATTGAATGGTTCTGACGTAAGGTTTTGCAGAAATATATTGCATCAGCGCTGTGCTGTCTTTGGGATTCAGGTCACCCCGCAGGTAGGCTCTCACTTCAATACTTTCTTTAAAGTAATCTGCCAGTTTCTTGGCATTGATGAACGACCAGCCGATGATTCCAAGAAAAAACAACACCAGCGTTACGCCAAGTATTGCCATGAAATAAGACGGTTTTCCTTTTTTGATCGAAGCTTTTGAAGACTGAACCATAAGATCTGAATTTGAATTTAATGGACGGGTCCGACCGGATGAATTTAATTGATCAAATATTTTAAAAGCAACTCGTTCGGACGGGCAAAAATAATAGATTTAGCAGTGCAATCCGTATTTTTGACACCCATCCCTGCCCGCCGGCAGGCAAGTAACGATTGTATCATGCCGATATTTTTGCCAGGTGAGTTTTAACCAATGAAAGAGTGATTTTTTAAGTCTTCTTTCACAACTTTGCTCAGCTGTAGTTGCGACGCTCCGTTCATCTTTCTGTTTGCTTATCATCTATTGTAGCAGGATCGAAGAGGCCGGAGTGAAACATTCAGGTTCGATTAAAGAATATAGATATAAAGAATGGAATACAGATTTACTGATATTGAAACAAAATGGCAGCAATGGTGGAAAGATCATAAGACCTACCGGGTTTCCAACAATTCTCCAAAACCCAAGTGTTATGTGCTGGATATGTTTCCCTATCCCAGTGGCGCCGGTTTGCATGTCGGACACCCGCTTGGATATATCGCCAGCGATATTTATGCCCGGTATAAAAGATTGAAAGGCTTCAATGTGCTGCACTCGATGGGCTATGATGCTTTCGGGTTGCCGGCAGAACAATACGCTATTGAACATGGCATTCATCCAGCTGTTTCCACAGAAAATAATATAAAAAATTTTCGCAGCCAGTTAGACAAGATCGGTTTTTGCTACGATTGGGACCGTGAAGTGAACACGTCCAAACCTGGATTTTATAAATGGACGCAATGGATCTTTTTGCAATTATTCGATTGCTGGTACAATCGTAAAACACAAAAAGCAGAACGCATCAACGAACTCATCAACATTTTTGAAAAAGAAGGAAATGAGAACCACCCGGTGCCGGATGCAAAATTCGAAATACGCAATCCCAGCTTTGAACTATTAGGCGGAAATTTTTCGGCAGATCAATGGAATGCGTTTGATGAAAAAACAAAGCAGGATATTTTAATGGAATACCGGTTGGCATATTGTGGTTATGGCGAAGTGAACTGGTGCGAAGCATTAGGAACGGTACTGGCCAACGACGAAGTGATCAATGGAGTAAGTGAAAGAGGCGGCCATCCTGTTGTGAAAAAAACATTGCGCCAATGGTATTTGAGAATAACGGAATATGCGGATCGTTTGCTGGAAGGTTTGAATAAGGTGGACTTCAGCGAAGCGATGAAAGAAATGCAGACGAACTGGATCGGGAAATCTTCAGGAGCAGAGATTGAGTTCAGAGTCATGAGCCGGGAGTCGGGAGAGGGGAGTAGTAATCTCACGTCTGATGTTTCACGTCTCACGGTGTACACTACACGGCCCGATACCATTTTCGGTGTGGACTTCATGGTGATCGCACCGGAACATGAATTAGTGAATGAAATTGTTACTGACGAATATCGTTCAGAGGTAGAAAAATATTTAGAGTATGTAAAAAGCCGCAGCGAGAGAGAAAGAATGGCGGATAAAAAAGTGACCGGCGTTTTTTCAGGTGCCTATTGCATTCATCCGTTCAGCAAAAAACAAATCCCTATCTGGATCAGCGAATATGTATTGATCGGTTATGGCACCGGCGCTATCATGGCAGTGCCTTGCGGCGATGAACGGGACCACAAGTTTGCGAAGCATTTTAATATTCCGATCACCAACATCATTGGGAACTATTACAATGGTGAAGAAGCCAATCCCACCAAAGATGCCATTTTGGAAAATTCCGATTTCCTGAATGGCATACTGATGAAAGATGCGATCGAAGTGGCAATAAAAAAAATAGAAGAGATCGGGATCGGGAAAAGAAAAGTGAATTATAAAATGCGGGATGCGGCATTCAGCCGTCAGCGCTATTGGGGCGAACCATTCCCGATCGTTTGGAAGAATGGGATTGCATATCCGCTGGATGAAAAAGAATTGCCGTTGGAATTGCCACATGTGGATTCTTACAAACCCGGGCCGGAAGGAGAAGGGCCATTGGCAAATATTCCTGAATGGACCGCAAGGCATTTAGAGACGAACACGATGCCCGGCTATGCGGGTAGCAGTTGGTATTTTCTCCGTTACATGGATCCGCACAATGAAAAAGAATTTTGTGACCGTAAAGCAAGTGATTACTGGAACCAGGTGGACTTATACATCGGCGGCACTGAACATGCAGTGGGGCATTTATTGTACAGCCGTATGTGGACGAAATTTTTATTTGATATCGGGTTAATTGGTTTTGATGAGCCGTATAAAAAATTGGTGAACCAGGGGATGATACAGGGGAGCTCAAGATTCGTATATAGAGTGATTTGCAAAGCGATCAATCATAAAGGGGTGAGTATTGAGTGCAATGATATTTTTGTTTCAAAAAGATTTGCTGACAGAAAGGATATGATGAAAATGGGCGATAAGGATTGGAATGAGTTGTCAGAATTACTTAGTTATAAATTGTCAAAAATATTTCCTTTAGAAGATTATAAAGTGACAGATTTTTCAATAAAAGACGGACAGCGTGTCGATGTAAATTTGGTTGACGGTGTTGAGCTGATTATAAATGAATTTAAAGAATGGAAAAATGGCGAATTTAAAAATGCAGAATTTGTTTTTGAAGAAGGCATAAGTGGAAAATACTTATGTGGAGTTGAAACAGAGAAAATGTCCAAATCAAAATTCAACACTGTTAACCCTGATGATCTGGTTTATAAATACGGCGCCGATACCTTCCGCATGTATGAAATGTTTCTCGGCCCTGTGGAAATGAGCAAACCATGGGACACCAAAGGAATCGAAGGCGTTCATCGTTTTCTGAAAAAATTCTGGCGATTGTTTTATGATGAATTAAAAGGTAAGATGTGGAATGAAGAGGCCGCAACAGATGCCGAATTAAAAGTGTTGCATAAAGCCATCAAAAAAATTGAGGAAGACACTGAACGTTTTTCTTTCAATACTGCTGTCAGCGCATTTATGATCGCTACCAATGAACTCGCCGATCTGAAATGCCATAAAAAGGAAGTGCTGGAGCCATTACTTATTTTATTGGCACCTTATGCGCCGCATATTTGTGAAGAACTCTGGCATTTGCTGGGTCATTCTGATACGATCCTTGATCAGTCGTTTCCACGTTTTGAAGAAAAATATCTTGTGGAAAGCAGTAAAGAATATCCCATTTCAGTGAATGGCAAATTGCGCACCACGATCACTATTTCTTTAGATGCCGGGCAAGATGAAGTGGCGCAAATCGTTTTGGCAAATCCCGTAATTCAAAAATGGCTGGATGGAAAACCTCCTAAAAAGATCATTTTTGTAAAAGGGAAAATGGTCAATATTGTTGTCTGAGTAAAATATTTTTGATAAGTGTTGAGAAACCGCATTAAAATAGCGGTTTCTTTTTTATTAGCGGTATTCATACAAACGCATTCTATCGTAATTTCAACCCCAAACATTCTGTTATGAGAAAGATATTTTTTCTTGCTGCGCTTCAGCTTTTTTATTTTATTTCTCCGGCGCAAAATAATGATGCTTACTTTTTATCCAATCCTTGTTTGACACCGGATGGACAAACAGTGATCTTCAGTTTCGAAGGCGATCTCTGGAAAGCCAATATCAAAGATGGGCAGGCGGCACGCCTTACTGCGATGCAGGGTTATGAGACAAGCCCAAGAGTTTCTCCCGATGGAAAATGGATCGCTTTCACGGGCCGTCAGTATGGGAATGCAGACATATTTGTGATGCCCGTAAATGGAGGAGAAATTAAACAGGTCACATACAGCAGCGCCAATGATGAAGTGAGCAGTTGGAGCTGGGATTCAAAATCTATTTATTTCAGCAGTAACCGGATGGGGCAAATATCAGGTTACAAAGTGAGTAAAGACGGCGGCACACCGCAACGTGTATTTGGCGATTACTTTTTCCTCTATGATCATAATCTGGTAGAACATCCCACAAGTGGTGAAATATTTTTTAATGATACCTGGGAAAGCAGTAACCAGGTACAGCGCAAACATTACAAAGGGCCTTTCAATCCCGATATACAATCATACAATCCCAAAACAAAAAAATATAAAAGATATACGGACTGGATCGGGAAGGATTTTGGCGCTACAATTGACAAGAGCGGAGACATCTATTTCATTTCCGATGAAGGAAATGGCGAATACAATCTCTACACATTTGATAATGGCAAAAAGACCGCACTCACCAAATTCAACACTTCGATCAAAACTCCGATTGTGAATGCCAATGGCGGAAAAGTGGTTTTTGAAAAAGATTACCAGTTATGGATGTATGATGTGGCGTCAAAGAAGCCGGAAAAGCTGGATATTTCCATCATCCGGAATGATGTTTTGCCAAAAGATAAAGATTATGAAGTGAAAGGGAATATCACCGATTTTGATGTATCACCAGATGGAAAGAAACTGGCATTTACATCAAGAGGAGAAATTTTTGTCAGCGATATCGAAGGAAAATTCATTGAGCACATTGACAAAGGTTCTGCAGAAAGGGCAAGAGAAGTAAAGTGGATGAGTGATAATAAAACACTTATATTCAATCAGACAAAAGGCGGTTACCAGAATTTATATACGATCATGGCGGATGGCAGCGGCGGCTTAAAAGAATTGACGAATGATAAAGGTGATGATCGTGCCATTGTATTTAATAAGTCAAGAACACAGGCTGTTTACCTGAGTGGGAGAGATGAGGTAAGATTGCTCGATCTTAAAACGATGGCAAATAAAACAATTGTGAAAGATGAGATTTGGGGTTTTGAAAACAGCGCTCCCGGTTTTTCTCCTAATGATGAATATGTTTTATTTACTGCATACCGGAATTTCGAGCAGGATATTTTTATATAT
>DASZXQ010000080.1:0-7281 GCA_035545755.1 Chitinophagaceae bacterium
GAGAGGAAGATCATTGTGAAAGTGAATGCGCCCAGGTTGCTACGCAAGTTTTTAATGCATCCAAAATGGGACGCTACTCCGATCATGCTGAGTGGGAATACGGATTGTTATCAGCCTGCTGAACAAACATATCGCCTGACAAGAGGTCTGCTGGAAGTATGCAACGAATTCAATCAACCAGTAGGAATATTGACGAAGAATTCATGGATACTGAAAGATAAGGATGTGTTACAGGAAATGGCTAAGAAGAAAATTGTTTCGGCAATGGTTTCTATCACTTCGTTTAATGAAGATCTTCGACGGGTAATGGAACCTAGAACAACGACAGCGAAACAAAAGCTTAAAGTAATAAATGAATTAAGTGCTGCAGGTGTCCGCATGGGTATCATGATGGGGCCGATGATTCCGGGATTGAATGAACATGAGATGCAACGCATCATGAAAGAAGCGAGAGATAACGGAGCCACTTTCACAGCTTACACTTTTATTCGTTTAAATGGAGCTATCAAATTTTTATTTCATGACTGGCTTTATAAAAATTTCCCTGACAGGGCCGATAAGGTTTGGCAGCATATTGAACATTCACACGACGGGAAAGTGAATGACAGTCGTTGGGGAGTGCGAATGAGAGGCGAAGGGCCAATTGCCAAACTGGTAGCCGATCAATATAAAAAATACGGAAAACTTTATGGTATGAATGCGGAAGAATGGAGTTTGGACAGAAGTATTTTCAGAAGGCCGGGGCAGCAAGGGAAATTATTCTGATTCCAATACCAGCAGCAACAATTTATCCTGATACAGTAGTAGCTTTTTATTTTTTACTTCAAAGCGGTTCATTTTTGTTAACGCAGCAAAAAAATCATTTTCAGTTTGCTGTGTTCCTTCACAGTACATCTGCGTGGCAATAATTTGAGAAACATGGATCTGGCTGCCTTTAATGGAAAGTGTTCCGCCAAAACTGTTGCAACCGCCATTTCCTCCTGCGCTTTTTTTCATATTATGAAATATTATGAAAGTAGTTTTCCCATTAAGCGTATCTGTTTTAAAAGACGGAAGATCATTCCCAACGGGTAAGTGTATCAGTTTTACATACCATTTTTTTCCATAAATAGAAGAATCAAACGGGTTAGAAAGACTACAGGAAAATTCTTTTGCGCTGATAGCCATGCTGTTTATTAGCATGATTGAGACAACTATAATTGATTTTTTCATGTGTTTTTGTTTTAGGCATACAAAAGATGTTGCAGCGACATTTTATACATAAAATGATTTTCTAAAAATTTTCCTAATAAAATTTGGCAGCATCCAAAAAATTATTCCATCTTTGCATCCTTAAAAATCACAGAGATGCTTCGCACAGATTCCCATATGGTAATTGTGGACCGGATCAGCCAAAAGGCTGAGAATCCGGTCAGCGGGGCATGTTATGTAAAAGAATAGGTACCTAAATTTATATAAATAACATAACCCCGGCTGTAATCGTCGGGGTTTTTATTTTGTGAATACAGGTATGTGAAATTTTAACAATAGTGCATCTGTAACATGAATGAATAAGATGATGAAACAAATGAAATATATGCGATTTAAAAATTTGAATGATACTAATCTTCCAGGCGGATGGGAGTGCTATATCCATGCGAATAGAAGCAGTGATCGTAAAATACCTGGGCAAGACTGTATTCATAAACGACCGGATTAGACTTTGACCTGATTTTGAAAAAATCAGAATGACAAGCCCGGTCGCTATTAACGACCGGGTTTTTGTTTACCCGGCAATTGATAACAAAAGGAGGCAAGTCATGAAATCGGTTTTGATTGTTTGGGTAACCATGATAGGAGTTGGGTTGGTTAAAGATGTTTTGAAAAAAAGAAACAGAAAAATTGTAAACACTGACCCGATAACAAAAATTCAGGTTCAACACCCGGCTGAATTTCAGTTGAGGTAAATCATGCAGCGGCGTGCCGGGAGCATCGTTGCTGCATCAGGCCTGTTCGTCTAAGTGGTGAGGACACAAGATTTTCATTCTTGAAATATGGGTTCGATTCCCGTACAGGCTACACGGTTCGTTGGTGTAATGGCTAACATCTCAGATTGTCGATCTGAAGCTACGGGTTCGATTCCCGTACGAACCGCAATAATTATTGAATGATGAGATGAAAACTTGATGCCTTAAACTTTTACATAAATCTTCTTTTTATCCATCCAGTAACAAATGGCCCACATGAAAATGATGAAGCTGATGGCAAAAGCCAGAGAACCGATCCTCGGATCGCCTGGAATTTTAGCGCAAACTTTTAAATAAAACCAATGCCATGGATCTGTGTAAGCTGGTTTGCCAAGTTTATCTAAACCATTTGGAATTCTGATCAACCATAAAATTTTCGGAAGAAAAGCACTGAGTGCAAAAACAAACAAAGCATTTTTCCCAAACACATCAAAGAATTTGCTCAACCACACTTTCACATTTTTAATTTCGATCATATAAATCATGGTTGCGATGGTGATGATCGCAAGTCCTGTTGTATAAACTACGTAAGAACTGGTCCAGATTTTCTTATTGATTGGAAAGATCATATCCCAGCAAAAGCCGGTCAGCAGCATCACCGTTCCGGCTACAAACAGACCGGATATCATTTCAAAATTCTTTCCTTTCTTTTGGATATAATCACCCACCAGATAACCAAAGATAACCTGAACAATAGGTCCCATAGTGCTCATGATCCCTTCCGGATCAAAGGGGACTCCTTCGCCTTTGTACATGTGCGGTATGTGAAGTATGGCTTTGTCCACTTGATTTCCAAACCAACCCGTCATACTATACGGGTCATTTGGGTCGCCCAATAAAAAGCAAAGTGCCCAATACAGTAAAAGAAGAATGAGCCCAAGAAGAAAAGCGCCTTTTGATTTTAGGTAATAAATAATGATAGATGCAAAAAAATAAGCGATAGCAATTCTTGCCAGCACGCCGAGTATGCGAACTCCATTTTGAGGATTATCAGGATCTACCCAATGCCGGAAAACCAAATGATCTGCCTTCCAGTAAAAGAAAGGCCACCAGGTCAGAAATAATCCAATCAAATAAATCAATAATGATCTTTTTATAATTTTTTTCCAGAAAACTCCCTCACCACCTGCCAGTAATCGGGGCATTACAAAAGACAAAGCATTACCTACAGCAAAAAGAAAAAATGGAAATACTAAATCTGTAGGTGTCAATCCATGCCAGGGAGCATGATCCAGTGGGGGATAAATATGAGCCCAATTGCCAGGATTATTTACCAGGATCATCAGGCAAACTGTTGCCCCGCGGAAAACATCGAGAGAATAGAAACGTTCTTTCAATTGGCTGCATTTAGTAATTAAATGTATGAAATTGGGTTGGTAAGCGGCAAAAGAATTATTTTGGCAGTATGGAAAGCAAATCTGTTTTTGTTCATCCGAGTTCCGTTGTAGATGCAGGAGCTCAAATAGGGGTCGGAACCAAGATCTGGCATTTTTGCCACCTGATGCCAACCTGCAAAGTGGGGGAGAATTGTAACATCGGGCAAAATGTTTTTATTGATAATAATACCGTCATTGGTAACGGCGTGAAGATTCAGAATAATGTGTCTGTATATAATGGAGTGATCATTGAAGATGGAGCTTTTCTAGGGCCATCTATGGTTTTTACCAACGTGATCAATCCAAGAAGTTTTATTGAAAGAAAATCTGAATTCAAAAAGACGCTGATTGGAAAGGGTGCAACAATTGGAGCTAATGCCACTATTATTTGCGGAGTAGAAATTGGAGCTTATGCATTGATTGGTGCAGGATCTGTTGTTACCAAAAATGTTCCTTCGTTTGCTTTGATGATGGGTAATCCTGCCCGACAAAAAGGTTGGGTCAGTGAGGCGGGAATTAATTTGCACTTTAATAATAATGGAATAGCTATTTGCCCTGAAACTGGCAAAAAATACAAGTTAGAAAATGAGCGGGTCTACGTTATTGAATAGTTATTAACTTGTGGGGACAAATCCCTCAAAATCTGCGTATTTTATCTACTTGCCACTCCCATTCTTACACTTATATTTGTAACGAATAAGAGCTTCCCGAGGCTTTTAATTTTTTGATTTATTTTAATCAAAAACCGGTCGTATAGAAAATTTCCTATGTGACTGAGATGGCGAAGCCGTAAAAAAATGTTTCACTTTGAATCAAAAATGGCTGGCAATATATACTAAACCCCGCTGGGAAAAGAAAGTGAACTCATTGTTGAAAGAAAAAGGGTTAGAGAGTTATTGTCCCGTCAATAAAATACGCAGGAAATGGAGTGACCGTATGAAAATTGTGGAAGAGCCTTTATTTAAATCTTATGTTTTTGTAAAAGTGAATGATACGGACAAAACGAAAGTTCGGATGACTAACGGGGTGATCAATTTTGTGTATTGGGACGGAAAACCTGCAGTGGTCCGGGAAAAAGAGATTAATGCGATTAAACGATTCCTGAATGAATATGAGAATGTTGAAGTTCGTCCGATGGAATTTCGGCAGCACCAACGGGTGGTCATCACCAGCGGTCCTTTGATGGATCATCAGGGAAGCGTTTTGAATGTGAACCGTAAAATGGTAAAAGTAGCTATCGATAGTCTTGGTTACGTTTTGGTAGCTTATATTGACCGAACTAAGTTATCTTCGGTTCAAACCAGATAAAACCAAACCTTATTTTTGCATAATGCTGTTTGTTATTAAATAAAAACTCTTCATGAAATTCATCAGGCTTTCTGTTTTACTTACTTTTCCTGTTATTTTGGTTTCCTGTGCGACCCAACAAAAGGTTCCGTATTATCTCGAAAACGTATCGGATACAAGTAGTATGATTAATGCACCTTTTCCTGAATTGCACATTCAGAAAAACGATCTTCTTTCTATCCAGGTTTATAGTGCCAGCACACAACCACAGGTATCCGACGCTTATTACAATCTTCCTTCTACCAGTCCGGTCAGCACTCCCAGTTCTATTGGAGGACAAAGTAGTACAAGTGGTGCTGGCAGTACAGCCAGCGGTAACAATAGCGGGTGCTTAGTAGATGCAAATGGTAATATTGAATACCCAAGATTAGGCACTCTACATGTGGAAGGATTAACGAAACTCGAATTAGCAGATTTGATCAAAAGAAAGATCAATGAAAAGGATACTGTTTTAATTAATCCCTCTGTTATAATAAGATTTTTGAGTTATAAGGTCACAGTGTTGGGGCAGGTAGGTCATGAAGGTGAGGTAAACGTAACCGGTGAACGGCTTACAATTTTAGAAGCGATCGGCTTAGCAGGTGGCATTACGGATTATGGCAGAAAAACAGATGTAAAAGTGATCAGGGAAATTGATGGTAAGCGGGAAATAGGAACGATTGACCTTTCTTCCAAGGATTTATTTAATTCTCCTTACTATAATCTTATGCAGAACGACTATGTGATTGTATATCCAACGAAGCAAAAAGAAAAAATGGTAGATCAATCTATAGTGGTTCAGCGGATTAGTCTTGCTCTGAGTATTATAACAGCAACGGCATTTATCTATAACGTTTTCAAATAATAAAATCAAAGGCTTTAATTCAATCAATTTAATTAAGTGGAGGATCAATTTAATTTTAACAGAAGTGAGCTCGGTAACCTGAGTATCCGGGATCTTTTTTTCAAGTATATCCGCTTTTTGCCATTTTTTATTTTAGCAATTGCATTAATGTTATTTGCTGCGTATGGATATTTGAGGTACGCTACCCGCATATACAGCTCAACCGGCACACTTCTTATTAAAAACGACCAACAAAAGGGAAGCAATTCGAATGACAAATTTGAAAGTTTGTTTGGTGATAATAAGAGCATGAATATTCAGAACGAAATGGAAGTGCTGAGATCCAAGCCACTTATGGAGAGCGTGGTCAAAAAATTAAATCTTGAGATCAGTTATTTTGGAGTTGGTAGGATCAAAAAAAGTGAAAATATTTATAAACAGGGTCCTTTTCATCTTCAAGTATTTAAACTGTCAGATTCCTCCAATTCTTTTTCCATTGATGTAAAATTTATTAACGATCATCAATTTCATATTAATAATGGAGATAGTACTTTTACATTTGGAGAACAGTTTCAAAACAGAAATGGTGTCTTTAGCCTGATCAGAAACCCTTTCGGGATAATAGGTTATGAATATAACATTGTATGGCAACCGACTTCGTTTGTTGCTAATTCTTTGGTGACCAGTCTACAGGTTACTCCTAAAACGCAAGGAGCTGGAATTATAAGTATATCCATTCAGGGCACCAATCCAATTATGTGTGCTGATATTATTAACCAGTTAATGGAAGAGTATAGAATAAAAACTATTGAGGATAAGAACCAAACCGATGAACAAACTCTTCAGTTCATAAATGATCGTATGGATTCATTAGGTCATGATCTTGATAGTATTGAAAAAATAAAATTAAGATACCAAATGGATCATGATGTAATAGATTTACAGGCCCAAGCCAATAATTATTTTCAAAAATTCGGAGAAACTGATAAAGATCTTAGTGAGCAGGAATTTCAAATGGATGTGGCTAATTATGTAGACGGATATTTACAAGATAAAAAAAATCAGTTTAATAAAATAGTTATTCCATCATCTTTGGCTGTTAATGAACCGGTACCTTCATCATTAGGGCTTAACGATCCTGTGTTGAATGGATATATTGAAGCGTATAATAAGGCCCAGATTGATAGGCAAAGCCTGCTGAACTCCAACATACCTCAACAAAACCCATCCGTAAAAGAATTAACTGCATTAATTGAAAAACTCCGCCTTAATATTTTAGAAAGCCTAAAGAACATTAAAGCTACTATCAATACAGCAATTGGCGACCTCAAACAAAAAAGACAAACTGCCGAATCAGAACTTAGAGCATTACCCTTGAAATCTCAGGAATATCTTGAAATTTTACGGCTTGTGGAAAGTAAGCAGGATCTCTATAAAATCCTGCAAACAAAAAGGGAGGAAACAGCTATCTCCAAGGCTTCTAATGTATCCAATAGCCAGGTGATAGATAAGGCAGTGGTTGAAATTACGCCTATTAAGCCCAACCGTAGAGCTATTCAAATATTTGCGATCCTTGTTGGTCTGGCTATACCGGTCCTGTTCATTTTCCTGAATGAAATTTTAAATGATAAGATCACTACACGTTATGATATTGAAAGGATCACGCCGACGCCGATACTTGGTGAGGTCGGTCATTCGTTTGCAGACAACTCATTAGTGGTAAACAAAA
>DASZXQ010000081.1:0-2050 GCA_035545755.1 Chitinophagaceae bacterium
ATAAACAAAATGAGTGGTGCCCGGCAGGATACATAACAAGGCTCCCGGAATATTTTTGAATATCTCCAATGTATGTTCAATACGGATCGCATCTCTGTCGCCGGCCATAATTAGTACATCGCTTTTTATTTTCTGAAGATCACTATCAGGAATATGCGGTTGTTGCACCAGCAGTAAGAATTGTTTGTAACGAATGCTATCTGTTTTAGCCTGCTTTTCCATTATATCCAATAATGGAAACAGGTCGGGCTCTATGGCTGTGGTATCAGGCCGGAGATTGGCTCCGCTGGCCAGCAATTTTTTTACTTTATCCGGGTGATGAATCGCCAATAACAATCCAACGATACCTCCATCGCTATGTCCCCAGACATAAGCTGAGTCAATACCGAGCTGCTGTAATGTTTTGTCTACATCATCCGCCATTTGTTCATAGGTAAGCTCACCTGCCGGACAACCTGATTTTCCATGACAACGATTGTCGAAAGCGATCACTTTATATTTTTTTGAGAACTCTTCGATGAAAGCAGCCCTGCCCCCGATAGAACCGCCATTGCCATGCAGTATTACTAACGGCTTGCCTTCTCCATACACTTCATAATAAACTTTTACTCCGTTATTATCATAATAACTACCCGCCTGTGGATTGTTGCCATAGTTTATCGTCGTCTTTTCCTGCGCCAGGCAAACGAGAGAAATAAAAGAGAAGAGTAATACAATATTAAAATGTTTTAGTTTCATATGTTCATTGTTTTGGCCGGTTACATTTTGTAAAATATTTCAGAAAATTTTCCTGTTAGACGAAGATGCTTAAAAAAAGTTACAGGCAGGAATTTTTCTGCCGTGGTTGGTTTGTCCCAACCGTGTCTTCGCCAAGCGAGACAGAGGCAACGAAGAAACATTACAATATTTCTGTGGTGGATGAAAAGACCACTCATCATGTAAAAAAGCTCAAATCACTTAACTTAGGATTTCAATTCACAGGTCATGGCAGTTTTTTCAAAATATTTCAGCTTCTATATAATTGGAGCACTGATCATTTTTGAATGTAAAAGTCAAAAGATAATCCCAATCGATACTCCGCTTCAGCAAAACAGCGAAAGATGGATCGCAAAATTGCAAAAACAAAAGCCCCATAAATTTTATGAGTTCGGAACATTCAACATTTTGCAGGCAGAAAAAACGGATAGCTTCAGCGCCGACAACGAAAAAGGCAAGTTTTTTGAATTAAGGCCATTGTTTGGCAAAACTGAAGTTTCAAAATGGCAAAAGCTCTACAACATATCTGCCAGGTATCAAGACGACACAGCGCAAATTCATCTAGTACTATCGTTACAAACTGCTACAGATATACCCGGATTTTTTTCACGAAGAGAAGAAGAAACCGAAACATCAATTGATAGTCTTTTTGCTGAGGTGCAATTGACGAATAATACCTATCGATGGATTATCCGGGCCGGCGATTTCCATGCAAACCGGCAAATTGCAGGCAGCCTGTCCAATGGCCGGGAAGTGTATTCGATTGAATCCATTAACACGTTTGCAGGAAAAGAGAATCTGTTTGGCTCCTTTCCGAAAGGTATTGTCATAAAAAATAAAAATGGCGAAGAACTGGCCGCACAACAGTTGCACCAAAAAAAGTATACCTGGCTTAGAAAAGATCTTTCTCCCGAAGAAGGCATGCTGTTTTCCATTTGTTTCTCGACGATCCTTTCCTGTCTTGATAAGGTATATTAAATTTCCAATGCGATTTATTTGCTTCGTCTTTACAAATGCTCATGCTCTTCAAAGATTGCAGCCTCAAAGTAATAAGTGATCGTTTGTAACGATAGGATCATGCTTCAGGAAATGAATTGTCTCACCATAATAGCAATACATGTATTGGAAATCCGCCGCTTAACAATACTATCCCCGCCATTTATAAAAGAATTGCGGTTGATTTGGAAATTATTGCTTTCTTTGAAGATACTGCTTACCGGCACCGGGTGATCATTATCAAATGATGATCATTCTTTGTTGATTTAAAAAGATTCATTTATGAAATATTTCATTA
>DASZXQ010000082.1:0-2977 GCA_035545755.1 Chitinophagaceae bacterium
CATTATTATGGCAATATCCATTGCATTAGCTGAAGATAATAAAGTAAGCCGGAATACTTTTCTGCAAAAGATCAGTTTATTCAATGATCTGAAATTGCTTTTTACAGCAGTTAATGGGAATGAATGCCTGGAAGAATTAAAAGGATTACCTCAATCAGGTTTGCCCCAGGTAGTTTTCATCGACCTGGAGATGCCTGAAATGAATGGAATTCAAACCATAGGAATTGCAAAAGCACTTTATCCACAGATCAAATTCATTGTTCTCACCGTCTTTGATGATGATGAAAACATTTTTGAAGCGATAAAGGCCGGCGCTTCCGGCTATTTACTTAAGCATGAACCCTCTTCGGTTTTAAAAGACGCCATTGTTAATCTTTTGGACTTTGGTGGTGCGCCGATGAGTCCAGCAATTGCCCGAAAATCTTTAGCGCTTTTGTCCAGCTCACAACTACATAAGCCCGCCGACAAAACCCTGAATGAAGTAGATACGATGCTATCGGATAGAGAAAAAGAGATTTTACAACATACCATAAATGGATTAGATGCAAAAAAAATAGCTACGCTACTTGATATTAGCGTATTGACTGTACGAAAACATATTGCCAACATTTATGAAAAGCTGCATGTAAATTCAAAAGCACAAATTATTAATTTAGCCCATCACCGGAAGTGGTTTCATTAATGGGACTTTGTATTAATCATGCCGGGAAACAAACCTAAAACCAACTTATAATTTTAAACCCTGAATTGAAACTTTCACAATTCACTACTGCTTCGCCGACTCAAAAAGAATGAAAAAAATAGTTTATTGAGAATTGTGAGTAAGCAAGATTAAAATTTTAGAAAAATTTTGACTAATTCAAAAACTCCCTGCAAAAATTCAAATACTTTTCGCAATCAGCATAATTCGTCATCAGGCCTAAAGAGATCCGGATCGCTCCTCTCATTTTTCCCAGGAAATGAATTTTATCATAATGAGCATCACTTCCTGATGAATAAAACAAGGATAACTCTTCGGATGTAATGCAATTGTTGATCTCATCAATGCCTGGATTGCAGAAACAGCCGGTGCGAAGTGATATTTTTCTTTCCCTTGCTTTTAATTCTATTTCGCTTACATCAATTTTTTTACCGGCTTCATCAAAAAAATTCATGATGATCGTAGAGCCTCTTCGTTCATTGGTAGTTGGTCCGAAAATATGTACCAGCGCTTTGCCATTCTTATGTCTGAGATCTTGCAATTCTTTCAGCAAATATTCCGTCAATGAAGAAAGTCTTTTTTGAATATTGTGCATTCCGATCTTATTCAGCCATTCCAACCCGAACTGAACAGCCGGTATGGATAAATAATTCACTGTGCCTTCTTCAAATCGCTCCTGGTTATCTGACAGGAAAAATTCCGGCATAGTAACGGATGCATAGGAAACAGTTCCCCCAGCGAACCAGGGCTTGTGTAATTTTTCAAATGCATTTTTCCGGATTAGCAATGCGCCGACACCGGTTGGATATCCGAATATTTTATAAAAAGAAATGCAGAGATAATCCGGCATTACTTTTTGCAGATCCAGAATGTTTGTAGGAACGAATGCCGCTGTATCCAATAAAACATCCCAGCCATTTTCATGGGCAATATCGATCCATTTCAGATCGTGTTTGACACCCGAAACATTGGATTGCGCCGGGTAAGCAAAAAGTTTGTTATGCTTGTGTTTACCAGCAATGAGTTTACGATGCAATTGTTCTTCATCGATCCGGAGATCTTCCAAATACACCGGGCAATATTCAAAAGAAGCGCCTTTATTCCTTGCATATTCACGGATGCCATTTACAGAATTATGATTATCGAAAAGTAATAAAAAATGACTTTTATGATCGAATGGGTAAGACTCTCCTACTATCTTCAATGCTTGCGTGGCATTGGCGGTGAACACACAGTAGTAATCATTGCCGGCATTGAAATAATCTAATACCGCTTTACGGGTTGCTTCCACATGTTTTGTTGAAACAACAGATGTGGGGTTGATAGAATGCGGATTTCCAAAGACATCGTTTGTAAGAAAATCCAGATGTTTTTGCAGCTGCCATCTTGAATATAAATTACCTCCTGTATAATCCAGGTACACATGGCCCAATTTATCCAGGTTCGGATATTGTTCTGCTCTCAATGAATCAAATAAGTCAATAGTCTCCTGTGACGCTTTGCCGGTATTATCCATTAGGTCGTGATCCATAAAATATATTTTGACATAGGCGTGGAATGGAATTCATTGCTCATTTCTCAGTTTCTCATGCAAAGGTAAATTCAAATAATGAAGTAATTTAATATAGTTGTGAAGGCAAAAGTTTCATAAAACTTATTGCGAAAAAATCGGAATAAATCTTTTTGTGCACCAAGACATAATCCGGAACTTTAAGCTAAAATTCTGAGTCGTTATGAGCAAGAGCAAAAAGAAGCCAGAATCTGAAGAAGAAAAAAATTTACCTGGCGATCCTTCCTATTCCGAACAAGATGATATTTATTCTAAGAGCAAAAAAGAATCGCTGAAAGAGAAAGATGATATGGGCCCGGAAGGTCTTGATGTGCCCGGTGCAGAATTAGATGATGCCGATGAACAGATCGGAGAAGAAGATGAAGAAAACAATTATTATAGTCTCGGCGGAGATGACCACAATGACCTTGAAGAAGATCCTTCATAAACAGAAAATATAAATTCTCTTTTTACGCTTTTTCATCAGCAACTGCAAAGTTATTTTTTGTTGCAAGTTGGGCCTTACCAAATTGTTCTCTATCGTTTTGCCGATTATTTGGGTACATTTTTCCATAAACGAAATGACCATTTCCTTCTGATACCTGAACATGTGTTTGATGAATAGTATGAGGAACTAGCTCTCTTGAATAGAAGACCTCTATGCCAAAAGGAAAATAGTGAAGTAACAAAACTCTTTCATTTTGATATTAGATTTTAATACACAAAAT
>DASZXQ010000083.1:0-94824 GCA_035545755.1 Chitinophagaceae bacterium
GATTCTACCAGGCATTTAAGCGAAGATGCAATGAAATACCTTTGTGAAACTTACAATAGTACATCGGAAGCAATCAGGCAACGTAAAAAAAGAGCATTGGATAAGATCAAAGCAATTTGTTCTTTATTCTCAAACTAAACATCATGAAAAAAAACAACAACCTCCAGAACACACAAAAACAGCAGGAGCTTTTGATCCAAAAGGCCATTAATACAGGGGGATTTCTTTTCCCTGAAACCGTCAATGATGTTATTGAATTTGAAAAAAAATTTGGTAATACTGATGTGATTTTACCGGAAGATTTAAAAAATCCTTCTTTTTTGGAATCGAAGAAAATGAACTCTTCTCAGCAAGGAATTGTTACTATGAATAGTGGCAACTATGCAGTGGCAGCCCGGGAAGGTGCAGATACCGTCCCGGACTCCGTTAAGAAACAAATGGAAATTGATAGAAAGAAGGCGGATACTAAGCGAAAACGAAAAAATACAAAAAAATAATGACCTCAAAGCTCATTGAAATAGCATATCTGGCCGAAGCAATTGCAGAGGAAAATATTACCAAAAGCAAGGTAAATCTGAATAATATTGCGAGGAAAAAAAAGATTACTATAATCTATGGGCACTATCAAAAAGCTTTTTTAGGAGAACTAGTTCATGAAAAAAGGAAATTTTATCTGCATGTAAATCTCGATCTTCTTTCAGAAAAAAAATCACCCCGAACAAGGTTTACAATAAGTCACGAGTATGGCCATTTTTTTATTGACGATCATAGAAACAAATTAATGAGTGGTGTTTCCCTTTCTCATTCTCCTAATTATAGTTATTACTCAAGAATTCCTACAGAAATTGAAGCTAATCACTTCGCATCTCATTTGTTGATGCCTAAGACCAGATTTATTAAGAAAGCAAAGAAACTTGAACCTGGATTAAACAGTGTTCTTTCATTGAAGGATGTTTTTGATACCTCAATGGAATGTACTTCGATTCATTATATCAATTTAGATGTGCTTCCTTGTATGTTTATTAAGTGGAAACCTGATTTGTCATACAGTTATTCCTCATATAGCCAGTCTTTTTCGGCACTAACCGGTATCAAGGGCAAACCGATAATACGTATAAATAAAGGATATCTAACAGACATTTTTGACAGCATTGACAATTCAATTCCAAAAGTTGAATATGTTGAAGAGGCTACAACTCTTTCAAACTGGGTTGCTACCATTCCTCCGGGATCAAAGCGAGATTTAATTGGATTAGAACAAACTTTTAAATGGGGCGATTATGGAGGCTTTACATTTTTGGTATTTCCTCAATAAATAATTTATTTTTTTGATACCCGCTTCTGTTTTTCATGGCATCTTCCTTGCGTCGCAATCACTTCATCGTTCCGTTTTCATGGCATCAATTCCCTCTAACCTGAATCATCCCTCTCCGAAAGTCCGGTAAATAGGTGCAGCGCATTCGTCGTCGGCAAGCAGATGCGCCAAACCACTGCAGTCATGGCAAATATATTTTATTATCCTTTTATGGTTTTGCCATCACTGCAGTGCCCTTTGCGGCGGTTTCTCGCTCCGCTCAATACGCAGCAAAGGGTTTGTAGTTTGTCACACTGCTTGCAGCTCCTCCTCATGTGCTGCGGCAGCTCCTGTGTCCTTCATGCCACTTCGTTCATTCCGCTTTTTCGCTTCGCTCCATTACACCACGTTCGCAGCTAACCCATTTGCTTCAGTGCATGGTCCCGCCATCAGCACACAATAGCAATTCACAAGTGGGACACATACACTTTCGCAAGCCATCGCTACAATACTCACTGGGTTCCATTCCGCTCCGCTTATTGCTCCATTCACTTCAGTAGCATTCAGTCCACCCGCTGCCAATTATTTTGCTCGCCGGCTATCCCCACTACGGCTGCGCTTAGCTGGTGAATGCTATTTGCTCAGTTCGTACCTCACATTCGCAAAGCATCACTCAGCTTCGCTTGCATAGTTCAGCCGCCTTCGTACACTTCGTGAAATTTACTTCGGCGGCTTCCTATGGAGCTGGCATCGGCTTCGCTTCGCTCAGCCTTTACTGACCAGCCCCTTGTGGGGGCTCGCAGCCACGTCCGGTCGTTCCTCCCTCCCGTGCCTTACGGCGGCTCGCCTCCAACGCTTCAGCGCCGACAAGTTTGCGGCGCAAGGCTACGCTTCTTTTTTGCCGCAGGCGCTTTTACCGGCCAATGTTCTCAATTAAAAAATTGAAATGCTGTGGCAATCTCAGATGATTTTCCTTTTCTCGCAAACCTCTTTTTCTGAAATAGTAAGAACATAAAATATCCGTATCATTCTTTTGCCAAAATTTTTCTATGAGAACATTGACTTTGTTTATTGTACTTACCATAAGTTTAAACTGCCTGGCACAATCAGAATTAACAAATAATGACCGTCCTTCCAATGTGCCTAATGAAATTTCCTTTGGTTCAATTTCCGGACAAATTAAAACTACGGATGGCTTGCCTGCTGCCTTTGTAACAGTAGTCATTAAGGAAAATGGTAAATCGGCATTGACGGATGAAAACGGTTTTTTTGAAATAAAAAATCTAAAGCAGGGAGTTTATACGCTTGAAGTTTCAATGGTAGGCTTGAAATCACAGCAAAAGATCGTCGAAATAAAAAAAACAGAATCAATCTTTGTTTCCATCTCGCTGGAAGAAGATGCTAAACAATTGGCTGAAGTAATGATTGAAAGCAAAGGGAAAAAATTGTCTATTGGCAAAATAAATATCGCTGATAAAGATTTTCCACAAAGCACCGGTATTATACCCAATAAAATTATCCACGACCAGCAAGCCATTCGCCTCGGCGATATTGTAAAAAATGTGCCTGGTGTTTCCCTGGTGCAAACACGGTATGGAGTTAATGAAACATATGGAGCAAGAGGTTATATCATTGGTGTTACAGGCGGAGCTGGTGGGGGAAGCATTTTTAAGAACGGCTTGCCAACCAATATTGCCGGAATGCCGGAAGCCGCCACTTTAGAATCGGTGGAAATTATTAAAGGCAGTTCAGCGTTTCTGTATGGGAGTTCTTCTGGCGGGCTAATTATAAATATGATTACCAAAAAACCTGAATACAATTTTGGCGGAGAAGTTTCGATGAATATTGGAAATAATCAGCAATATAAACCTGTTATTGATGTGTACGGACCTGTTTCAAAAAACTTAGCATTCAGGATTGTAGGTACTTATGAAAACGATAGAAGTTATCGTGATGTAGTGAAAACAATCCGGCCTTATGTGAATCCTTCACTGATGTATAAGTTTGGGAACAATTCCACTCTGATTATTCAAGGTGATTATTTAAATGCACAACTGACTCCCGATCCGGGTGTGGGCTTACTGGACAGTGGACGGGTTTTATCAAACGCCATTCCTCGTTCACGGTTTCAAAATGTCAGATGGGCTTATAACAATGTAAAACAAGGAACAGTATCTGCTGAATTTAAACATAGAATCAATGATCAATTTTCGTTGAACGCATCCGCATCATATCAAAATACAGATGTTGATTCTTATGGCTGCGGAAATCTTAATACAGCAAGTAAAACAGGTATCATTGCACGGCCCCTGGCAAGGGCACATAGTATTGAAAAAGATTATGCCGTTCAAATAAATCTGGAAGGAAAATTCAACACAAAAAAAATCGAACATCACTTTCTCGCAGGAATAGACTTTACAGGCATTGTTACTTCCACCGATGCTTTTAATATTTACGATGCTAATGGATCAATCCTGAAAACATATGACACTATCAACTTATTGAACCCCGATCAATATATTCAACGTACAGATATTCCGGCAGTATCGAAAACAGCTATTACAAAAGCACCTTCGGATCGTACAGGTGTGTTTGTACAGGATTTGGTGAGTATTACAAAGCAAATAAAATTATTTGCAGCTGTGAGATATTCTTATCAGGCTACTGTTCAAACGACTATTGACAGCATAGCAACTTCCACCCGTCCTGCGTCCACGACAAGTGGATCAACGCCAACTACAAGATATAATATCCTTTCTCCTAAATTGGGAATCGTGTATCAACCCGCAACCAACACTTCTTTTTATGCAAGCTATTCAAACAGCTTTACCACTAACACCGGTGTTGACGTAAATGGAAATTTATTACCTGCGTCCATCATTAACCAATATGAAATAGGTGCAAAGAATAATTTTCTGAATGGAAAAATTACTGCTACAGCAAGCATTTACCGTATTCTTAACTCTCACCTTGCGCAACAGGCTGCGTATTTAGCTGATGGTGTGACCCCCAACACCAATTCCAGTATTAAAACATTAAGTGGTGAAACGACCAGTGACGGCATTGAAGTAGGATTGAACGGTGACCTTTCTAAAAATGTTTATTTCGTTGCAGGATATAGTTACAATAATATTCGCTTCACACACACATTAGGAACAAAAGGCTCCAATATTGAAGGAGAAGAATTAGTGAATGCTCCTAAAAACACTATTAACGGAAGTATCTTCTACGCCTTTCCATCCAGGACTTTAAAAGGATTTAAAGTAGGTATCAGTGGCTTTTTTACCGGTGCTCGTTTTGGCGGCTATAATAATACGGTTGGTCAATCTATACTAGGAAGCCGCATGGTAGCTCTTTCTGGTTTTACAACGATTGATTTGTCTGCAGGGTATACTTATAAGAGATTTGCATTACAATGTAAGTTGTCAAATATTTTTAATGCTCTAAATTACCTGGTTCACGACAATTACAGTATTACCCCCATTGCGCCAAGACAAATAGCGGTCCGGGTATTATATAAATTTTAATTCATTTCTTTCAAATCGAAGTTCCTAAAATCTATAATCCCTCAAATTTCAAAGAGGGACTGATCCTCTTTGGGAGGAGCATTATACCTGAGAAAATATTGGCGAACGAAGTTGTTTAATCATGCGTAAAACGGAACCATGAATTTTCGGTAATCTATTTACAACAAAAAAAGAGTGCAGCAAAGTTAGCCCCGGCACAACGCCAGCGCTGCGCAGCATAAACACACAACCCAACGCACAAAGCCATCATTTATACTGCCACCCGCATCCGGGGCTGGTTATCCGCTTTCTCTTTTCTTTTTTTTCGGTTTTTTCTCTTCTCTTTTAGGTTTTGTTATCGAGCGAAGCGAGGCCGATAAAACTTTAATGTTATGATGTTCCCAATGATTCGTTGCTATCATGCAGGCGCAGATATACCGCCCCACAGTTTTTTTATTCTTTGCAAAGGTTGCAATGCCGGCAAACCCGGGTTCCGTCCCTGGACAAATTCCTTCATAGCAGTTTGCCCGCATGAAGAGTATTTCAAATTTTATTTCTGGCTGGTGTATGGTTTACACCAATCCGGCAGTTTCAAGGTCCGTCATCGTGGATCTGTTATTCCTTTTATTAATCTCGAAGATGTTCGTGACCTCATTCGTGAAGTTGCGCCAATGATCCATCCGGACTGGTCCCGCTTCCAGGAAATACTTTCCTATCTCGATAAGCTAAACAATTTAAAATCTACTTTGGCTCAGCAGCTGGTGGCCACCGATCAGCTGCAGCGTTCTTTGCTAAAGAAATATTTTTCCGAGATCAAAAATGCTTCGAAGTAATGCGGAGCATTGTATGGCTTTTACATTCCTTTCCGTAACATAAACACAACAACCACTCACGACACGACGACGAACAACAAACAATTAGAAAAAATAAAATCACTGCTAAAATAGCTTCGGGAAAACGGCGCATCCAAAAGACTACGGCATAAACACAAACCCTACTCACAAAGCCTTCTTTTATTCCGTTTCCTTTTGGAGTGCAAAGACAGCCGTTTCCCTTCGCTGAGAGAAGGCAGTTATTTTATTTTTTCATTTTTAATTGTTTGTTTATGTCAGTTCGTCGTCGTTCTCATTGTCGTTTCGCTGGTCGTTACTGTGTGTTTCGTTCCGGCGGTTTTGTTACTGTCCGTTTGTTTGCTTTGCCTTCCGGCTTGTGGCTTCATCTTTCCGGTGGTTCTGCCTTCCTCTCTTCTTCTATTGCGCCTCCTTTTTAGGGGGCTTTTTTTAAACCAAAAAAAGCCCCGATGAAAATCGAGGCTTGTAATACTTCGGTCACCACAATCGAAGTATCTATTTTTTCAATCGCTTTACAAGGAGCTTGAGTAAAAGCGTAATACTAAAACTTACTACCGCTCCGATCGCTGCAAGTATTGCCGTTTTCAAAACATCACCACTATTGATATTTGCGAATATCGAAAGCAGTGTTCCACCTGCAGTTCCGGCTTTGGTTGTATTGTCAAACACCTGGTTCATTATTCACCTGCCTTCGCAGTTTGACTGGTTCCACCTAATACTCCACCGGCAACAACCAGGTACCCTGCAATTTTCACGATGACTGCAGGCAGCGCCACCGGTGCAGCAATAATTGCTCCTGCTATCGCTGCCACAGTAAGGCCAATGTTTCTCAGCTTCTTAAAAAAAGTTGGTGTAGGTGACCCTACCCGGTTCAGAATTTCGTTCATGGTTTATTGGATTTAATAGTGATAAAAACTTTGTTTCCTTTTTCCAGTTCAGGAAAAACCAGCGAAGTGATTTTCCCCAATGCTACTCTTGATTCAGATCCTTTTCCCTCTGCTGTTAAAAATGAAACCGGAGCGATACAGCCTTCCAGTTCTTTTAGTGCATCATTTGCCGGATGCATCAGGATCAGATCTCTGCCTGGTACATCCATCAGCTGCAGATGCCAGCCAAACTTCGGACTGTATCTTTTTTTCAATTCATACCTGCCTTCCGGAACACACGATACTTGGTGTTGATTGGCGAGCCAGGGCAACTCGATTGAGTTGCATACATGAAGGAGGACGTCTCCATTCGTGCCATTAGGGAAGTATGTTCTTAAAAGCTCCAGTTCCATCTTTCATAGGTTTTGGATTTAAAAAACGGGTTAAGCGCCGCCATCCACCTTCACCAGCGACAACGCATTGTATGCTCCATTTTTCAATGAATACATTTGCCCGTTCACTTGCTGATAGAATTCAATTCCAAGAGCGAGGAACAAGGGATGCACACTGTTTGCTGTCACTGCATTCGCCAGGTTGATCACTGCGGTTGCAACGCCATCCCAGGGAAGTACCCCGGAATCTTTTGCATCTACAACGAACGCTTCATTTTCAAAATCCACTTCCGCACCTGCAGAAACGATCTTGTAATGAGTAGTGCCGGCTGGAGCTGCGATCATGTTCAATGGAATGAATGCAGGAAGATTCGCCGTCAGCGTTCCGGCAACACGATCAATCGTTGCTGTGAATGGGGCATACAAAGTTGTTCCCAACTTTCCGTTGATGTTGAAATCAAAGCCTTCAAGAAGCTCTGCTTCGCCATCAATAACATTGCGCTGTCCACGGGGATTAGTTGTATCAGCCTGGATGACATCGATAAAATCAGTTGTCAGCCGGCTCACCATTCTGCTGTCGCTTGCATTTTGTAATAATGCACGGAGTGCATTACGCAAAACCTTACCAGCTTTCCCGGCACGGCCGAACTCAGCGCCATTCTCCCGGGTCCGCTGGAATGCCGGATCATTCGCAATCCGGTCAGCAGGCACACCACTTTTTTCTTTAGCGAGATAACCGTCTTTCGACTTATAGAAGGTGATTCCACCGATCGTTCCTTCCAGTTTCATTATCCCTTTCTGTTTAGCCATTTTCAAATAGGATTTAGATTAAGAATCGGAATGTTCAGGTACATTCCTTCAAACCGTTTGCATGCATTACATCACAAAAGTTGAAAACAAATTCATTGCTTGTATTACTTTGCTATCGGTATTAAAACATTTTGCTGAAACATTTATTTATTGCTGCTATGAGCCCTAATTGCTTTTTGTAAATTTGTAAGATGCTTTCAGCATATTTGAACCATATGAAAGCCTGGGGAACTCCCTACTTAGTGCATGAAACAGGTACAAACAAGACTGTGTATTTATCCAAAAGATGTTCAGCGAATCACTGGAAAGAGTGAGAGCTATAGTCGCCTCTTATTAAAAAAAATAAGAATTTTTTTCAATAAAGAAAGCCATCAGTTCGTAACTATTGAAGAGTTTTCTGAATATACCGGAATAAATAAGCAGAAAATAATAGAATTTTTATAGCTTAAGGTATTTCATGTTGAATGAATTCACCTTTCTCATTAAACAAATAAGCTCTTTTTCCAAGTTTAATATCTTCTAACACTTGATTTCTTTCAGGTAGGTCATCAGGGATGAACTTTTCCGCATAAAAATGCAACAGTTCACCAGGGCTAATGATTTTTTGTTGTGTAAGCTGAAATGTTTCAGGGATTTTTACTTCGATTACATATTTGCCATCGAAGGTAATGGTGGAGCTGAATACTGGCCTCGGTTCGAGGTGAATATTTCCGAAAATTAGATGGGAAAATATTTCTTTTACTTGATAAGGAGTAAGGGGACCATTAATCTTTTGAAGTGTTTCTCTTATCATATTTGCCACCATTCCGGCGTCGTCTAAGATTGCCATAATGCATATATCATCTAGAATGATCATTGAAGTTTTGCCAAGCATATGATCATTGTAATCAAACTTATCAGCGGAATTGTTTAATACTGGAAGAACTAAAATGGAGCCATAAACTTCTGGATCAATGATTGCATCGGTAAAATGCATTCGTGACATGCAGTGGATATGGTGAATATTATTCCAATCATAGCTATCGCCGAGATAACCTGCGTGTTTTCGTCTATCTAGCTGTTCAAGATAGTATGTATCCTTAAGATGGGTTTTTATAAATAAAAGACTCATCCATCTGTATAGGAGTTTAAAAATATCAGGGTTTTTTTTGATCGCCCTTGCTACTTCCCGATATGGGTTTTTCAACAACTCATTTACCGGTTTTTCTAATAGTCTGCCCAGATCTTCGTTACATTCCTTGCAGCATGGAACTGTATAACTAGAGTATTTGACTGATCTTTTATCAGTGACATGGATTTCCTTGTTATGTAACTGATGTTTTCTGAGAATCCAATTCGGAATAATATGTTCATTGTTGAATTCTTTCTCCCCAGGCATAGCTCCACAAATAAAGCAAGCATCGCCATCGACTATTTTCTCTTTAAAGTCGTCGAGCCCGAAGTAAATGACTTTACCTGTAGAAACCTCTATTATTGTTTGTTTGTCTGTTACAGCAAAGGATTTCATATAAATATTGAAATTTGCAAATTTCCGGAAAACTTGTCTAAAAAATAGTCATCTACTTTGACTTCTAATGCTTCAAATCCTTACTTTTGCAGGCTAACGATTTGGAACCACAGGGGACTGATTTTCAGTGGTGAGTAAATCGGTGAGTAAAGAAAATGATTATGGTGAAACCCTTTATAGTAAAGGGTTTTGGGAGGCGGCACAAATCCCTCCCTCACCGCAGCAAAAGAGAGAGGAAATTTGACAGTAAAAAACTGTACGACCTTTAAAGTTGTTTCGTCAAAGGCGGATTGAATCCTTCTCTCATCGCTATATTTAATTCCTTCGGGAGGTAGTTCAGCCCGGTAGAATACGTGGTTTGGGACCACGGGGTCGCAGGTTCGAATCCTGTCCTCCCGACAAGGTCTGCAAAGAATTCTTTGCAGACCTTTATTTTTGATAAACCCCAATAACTTTAATTTTCATTATTGTTGCAATGCTTAAAGCTTTTTGTTTGATCTGCTCTGCTCTAACGCCTTCAAATAATTCATCCACAGTATTTTTAAATAATAATAACCATTGATTAAAATGAACTTCGGTTAATGGATAAAGCTGGTTTATGCGTCTGTGCGTTTGAATCGGATTACCTGCATAGGCGCCATTATAGAAGATCGCATTTTCCCAGAAGGCGGTCATGATCGATATATGTTTTTTCCAGTTCACTTTTATTTTTTCAGTAAAAAATGGAGCTAATAAAGCATCTTCTTTTATTTTTTCATAAAATGCTTCTACTAACCGGTGTATGTCCTCAACAGATTCGATATCTTTCTTCATATACATGCTTTTAGTAAGCAGGCTTTTTATAAATCTTTTCGATTAAATCTTCTCACGGAAAACCAAACCGGTAAGACAATCCAAAGAAATAAAACAGAAAATGAAACGATAATGCCAGTGCTGGTACCAAAGAAATCCTTGAAAACGGCTCCGGTATAACCCATCATGGCAGACATATCCATTTTCAACAGAATCAAAATTCTTGAAAGGTCGATCGGGTTCAACATGCTGAGTAATATCATTGATTTTTCTATCGGGTAATCTGAAAATTGAAACAGCAGGAATAGAACCAATCCATCAAACAATAATGAAAAATAAAGCCATAATAATATTGCTATGCCAATTCCTTTAGCCTTATCACGGGTGATAACAGCCGCCAGCATTGCAATAGCGGAAAAAATTATTGAAAGGAAAATGCCGATGCTCAATATCATCAGGCCTGTAACAGAGGGTTCATAAAGTAGTACCGCTATACCCACGCCAACGAGGTAAGCAATACTCAATGAACCGGCGAGCCCTGTAAATAAGCTAAGCCAGATCGTTTTTCGGCGGAGCGGTTGGCTTACCAATAATTCAACAAATTCTACGCTATTATAAATATAGATAGTAGAAAAAATGATGCTCATTAGCGGCACAAAAATCAATACGATGTTCAACATGCTGAGGAGCCCTTTTGAAGGGCTATCTTCCAGGCTGAAAATGCTAAATGATAATGCCAACAGGAATACGGTATAGGCCAGCATGATCCTGTTACGGAGAATATCTGTAATAACGTATTTAATAATTTTTTTCATAATGCTTGATGCTGCATATAATGAGCAATTGCCTTTGCCAGCTTTTTCTCTCCAGTATCCGTATGTATTTCTTCAATTGGTTTGTGAAAACGCAACAATCCATCCTGCATATAGATTACCTGGGTTACAAGATCATCCAACTCACTTAATACATGAGAAGTGATCAATACCAGTTTGCCTTTCTTTTTTTCCAGAATGATCTTTTCTTTTAGTTTTTCAGAAGCAATAGGGTCTAATCCCGCTGTAGGTTCATCCAGCACCAGGACATCAGGATTAAATAAGAAAGCGATGCAGGCACTAACTTTCTGCCTGGTGCCTCCTGATAGTGTCCGCATTCTTTTTTTATACAACGGTCTTATCTGGAAAGCATCGATCAGGTCTTCATCTGTCGCTTTGGATTGCTGCCGGATATCTTTCATCATATCAAGCACATGGCCAATGGTCATATTATCCGGGTAGCGGCCGATCTGCGGCATATAGCCAATATTAGATCTGTATTGCCAGTGATGCAGGATATTATTTCCGTTGAAAGTGATGAAACCACTATCCGGCACCACCATTCCTAAAATGCTTTTTATTAAAGTTGTTTTTCCGCTTCCATTTGGCCCTACCAATGCAATGCATTCACCCTTGTTGCAAGTCATCGACACGTTATCAAGTGCTTTTAAACGGCCAAATTTTTTTGTAACATTATTTGCAATGATCATAATGGTAAAGGTTTCATTAATGGATGATCGTCTTTTAAATTTTCCGGTGTGAGACTCGGAATCACTTTTTCCGTCTTGTCCATCAGTGTCGTGATAAAACTTCTGAAAAGGATCATTGCCGGCGGGTTTTTTTCTACTATCATTGAATAAAGACTCACCGGGTGATAAGGCACATCTCCTTCACCATCTCTATTCAGGTCATAGCCCTCATATTTATCCCAGTAATTATTATTAAAAGTATTCAACACCAGCGTACCATTTGTCCCTACATCGAAAGTATTTCCAATGAAGTTGTTATTCTGAACTGCAACATCCTGGCAACTTGCCTGAATTTTTAATCCCCAACCGTTATCAATAAAACTATTCTTCTGCATCTGAATGCGGGTACCGCCTTCTGCATAAATTGCCGTTGTGTTACGCAAAAAACGATTGCCTATGATGTAACTATCAGATATTTCTTTTAAAAAAATACCATAACATCCATCACCCCAGTTATCTTCAAATACGTTATTAAACATTTTTACTCCATGAGTAAACATTACTGATACACCGGCGCTATTATTTTGAAAAATATTAGCGATGTAAGCATCATTATGTGAGAACATGAAATGCAATCCATACCGGATATTATCAAAAGAATGATTGCGCCAAATAACTGAATTAGTTACGAACTCAAAATAAATACCATCCCTATGACGGGTAATACTATTACCTATGATGCAAAGACTATCACATTTCCAGCAATGAATGCCATTGCCACTTTGCTGATCGCTGGCAGCATAAGCTGCCAGTTCATTATTCTCTACTCTGCAGTTCGTCGCATTTTGGAGATAAATTCCAAAAAAAGTGCCCTCTAATTTATTATTGATGATAGTTACATTTTTACGTTCGTAAATTTTTATTCCGGCAATGTCAATAAGACTTGATATCCCTGAGTTACGAAGTAGAAAACCGCTTATAGTAACGTTATCTGCTTTTACTGAAAGAATTTCATATTTACGTTCTCCATCTAATATGGGAAAGTTGATGCCCTGTAAAAACAATGGTTTATCAACCACAATATTTTTTTCTTTATACAGGCCTTCCACTACTTGAATTGTATCGCCGGGCTGTGCGTTTTGAATGGCTATTTTTATGGAATGATATTCGGTCCCTTCTCCAACTGTTATTATTTTACTCCATGCACTTGTGTGCAGTAAAAAAAATAAAGAAAATAATATGCAATGACCTTGTTTCATTATTTATTCAATTCTTCCCAATGTAGAACAGCGCCAGGGAACTTTTGTAAAGCTGTTTGTAAACTATCTGAATTATTAAATGCTGCTACATTTCCATTCATGGGACTTCTTAGCATGTCGCTTTTGAGAAACAGTGCCCTGGCTGCAGGAATAAATGAATGCGAGCCTGAAAAGTTTACAAAGTAAACCGAAATCTTGTTTTCATCTTTTAATTCTTCTGAATGGAGAAAACTCAACAGGCAATGGGCATCGTCGAATTTATAAACCTTTCCTTTTCCTGTTACAAGTTCTCCGCCGAAACGGGCATCACTTATTGGCATTTTACAAAAACTGCAGTTGTCTTTTCCTAAAACAATTGGCGTGGTAGAACTGTTACAGGATGATAACAATAGAACCGTAAGAATAACGGTTGCAGTAGCAGTTACTTTCCGATTTATTTTCTGAGTCACTTTTCTGGACCAATAAAATTCCGCAACATTCATTAACAGCAGACACAAACTCACTCCTGCAAATAACCAACCGCCTATTGCCGGAATTGAGTAAGCTGTAAAATTCAATAACTGTTTAAATCCGATTAGCGGAGGTTGATAAGACATGCCCGGCACAATGATCGGCGCATCCGGATTCAAATTATGACCGTAGTTATATTCCCATTTCCAGAAATCGATCATTGCTATAATGCTGAATACAAGAAATAATAGGAAAAGGGCTCGCAACATCCATTTCCTGTTCCATGCTGCTCCGATTGCCAACAATACTGCAAATGCTATGAAAATTCCCGGCAGTATCCCAAACTCATAAAAATCTTCTGTATGCAATGGCTTCATTCCTATGTAATGATTTAAACCACTGATAATTTCAACATTTCCACCTAAATGACCGGGATAAATAAGAAGCCTCAGGCCTTCGGGGTATTGCGGCGCTGTAAGATCAATTCGCCACATTGGAACCTTAACCACAACCAGCATTACAATGGCTAATAAAAGCAACAGTAACCTGTTTGTTTTATGTAAAGTATGTTTGTTTTCCATAAATAACTATTAGAAGACTGCCGGGAGCGACTGCTTCCGGCAGTCTATTTGAATCTATTTATCTAACAATGGAGGAGCGGTGGATGAGTCCGGTAAGTTTTTGCCTGTACTATAACTTATCGGCACATTGCTTCCTGCCGGTGATACACGGATGTAACCCTGCATTTCCTGATGCAGTGCACTGCAGAAATCAGTACAATAAAATGGATAAATCCCCGGTTTTTCCGGATTCCATTTTAAACTTTGTGTTTCCCCGGGCATGACCAATAACTCTGCTGTATTCGCTGCACCTTTTATGGCAAAGCCGTGCGGTATATCCCAATCCTGTTCCAGGTTGGTAACATGCCAGTACACTTCATCTCCCATTTTAATTCCTTCAATGTTATCAGGTGAAAAATGTGAACGTATTTGTGTAATATAGATATCCACCCTTTTGCCATTACGCACCACTTTGGCCTCCGATTCGCCTTTTGTCAGATAAGGATTTTTGTTTTGGTTGATATCAAAAAATTTAACTGATTTATCTTTTATCAATGATGCTTCTACAGCTTGCCCGTAGTGAGGTTCTCCTACCGTAGGAAAATCTAGCAATAAATTCATTTTGTCTCCACTGATATCAAATAATTGGGCAGCTTGTGCTAATTCCGGTCCTGTTGGCAGGTACCTGTCTTTTGTTATTTTGTTATAAACGATAACATATTTACCATTTGGATGTCTTGTGTCGCCGCCAGGAATGCACAAGTGACCCGGAGAATAATAAGTAGGCTGGCGATCGATTATTTTTAGATCTTTTATATTCCATTTAACGATCTCAGATGAGACAAACATGGTAGTTATAGCATTACCACGGCCGTCGAATTCTGTATGCAAAGGTCCAAGTCCGGGTTTTTGTACTTCTCCGTATAAAGCTGCATTGTAATCTATCACAGGGATACCATCATAATTGCCAATGAATTTTTTGTCAGCAATGGCTTTTTGAATTTTATCGAAACTGAATACTGGTATCAATGCAGCAAGTTTTCCGCTACCTACAACGTATTCGCCTGTCGGATCCACATCACATCCGTGAGGTGATTTAGGACAAGGAATAAAGTAACAAACATCAGCCAGGTCTTTCGCATCTAATACGGTTACATCTTTTTCAATGGTAGAAGTTGCAGAATGTGTGGCTTCATCATATACATTATGTGCATATTGGACTGATTCTTTTCTTCCCTTTCCCTGTTTCGCATATTCTTCCAGTTTTTTCCAGTTCACTGCAAGAATAAAATCTTTGTCTCGCTGAGAGGCATTTACTTCAAGTAAGGTGTTTGCCTGTTCGGTATTATAGCAACTAAAGAAAAACCAGTCGTGTGATTTTGCTTTACCGGCATGGCTTAAATCAAAATCGATAGGAGGTACCCGCAATTGGAAAGCTATGTTCATGTTGCCGGAATTCTTGTCAACACTAATAAAGCTGATCGATGCTTTGAAATTTTTGCGATAAGTATTGATCGGTACATCACCATTGTCATTATCCATCGGCACAGCAAAACGTGTACCTGCTACAACGTATTCCGTATTTTCAGTAATGAATGGGGAAGAGTGATTACCGGCGCTATTGGGTAATTCTAAAATCTCGGCTGTTTTAAATGTTGTCAGATCAATGCGTGCAATACGTGGAGTGTTATTGCCATTTGCAAATATCCAGCGTCCGTCAATCTCTCCATTGGTTTGAGAAAGTTCCAGGTGATGCAGATCATCCCAGGGGACAAAACCATGTGAAGTATTGAGCATTGGTTTTGTTTCTTCACTGTATCCATACCCGTTCTCCGGAAAGACAGAAAAGACTGGTATGATCTTGAGTAGTCTTCCGGATGGTAAACCATAGACACTCATTTGTCCGTTAAAACCGCCGGAAACAAAGTTGTAAAACTCATCATACTTTCCAGGTGCTACATAGGTTTTTGATGCAGCATCAGCAGTTACGGCATTGCCTGCATTTTTGGGTTTGCAGGAATACATACTTGCTATTGCTAATACGGCAGCTGCGAGTAGTATTCGTTTATTTTTTTTCATAAATCTTTATTTACTTTTTTATAAATGCCTTTGGATAATTTACTTCACTCCATCATTCTTACGCATGAATTCATATACATCCCTTGCATCATCGTCAGAAAGATTTTGATTGGGCATACGCACCAGGCAGATTTCTAATAGGGCTTGTGCCTTGGGATCTTTATTCAGCATGACATCAGTATTCGTAGCGAAATTCATGATCCATTCGGGGGTATGGCGGCTGGTAACACCTTTCCAACCGGGTCCTACCAGTTTCTCATCTGTCAGTTTATGACAAGGACTGCATTTGACCGAATACACTTTTTGGCCGGCCTCTGCTTTTGCCACATCTAACTTAGGGCTGATATCTACATGAGTGAATCTTCCTTCACCTCTTTGCGGATCGTAAGAAGGATTTCCGTTGGCGCTTGTAGTTTGTGTGGTATCAGCCGATGAATTATTTTCAGCTGAACCGGAATTGTTTCCGCAGGCAAATAAGCCTCCTGCGAAAAGCACAAGAATGATTATTTTTTTCATAAACTGCTTTTTAATTAATAAATTAAGGCACAAGATTAGAAATGGCTTCTTTTTACTTTTATGCGTTCAGTCATATTTTAAGAATCAAAGCCAAAAGGAGTTAGGAAAAGCACAATGATATTTCTCTGAGATGCAAGCCAGTAATAGCTTTGGTAGAAAGTCAATTGTTGATGTTTATAAAAACATGATTTTTGTCATGAGCTGGACTTTTAAAAATCATAATTTAGAGGACATCCGTGTCTTTAATTTGATCCAAATTTATATCGGGCTGATATGATGATAGATACAGATATATTACTGGCATGGGGCGCTACTTATAAAAGAGTGACAGCTGAGGAAATCATATTCAGAGAGGGCGCAGAAGGACATTTTTATTATCAATTGGAAAGCGGCTCGGTAAGATGGGTAAACATCACAAATGAAGGAAAAGAGTTTATCCAGAATATGGTCGAGCCGGGTGAGTGTTTTGGAGAATTTCCCCTTTTTGACGATTATCCTTACGCAGCAACTGCTATTGCCAACAAAGATTCCGTTATTCTTCGCCTCAGCAAAACTGTTTTTCATCAATTATTGAGAGAACATCCCGAAATACATTTTAAATTTTCAAGGATTCTTACTGAACGTCTTCGGTTTAAATTCCTATTTATTCAGGAACTGGCCAATGCTGATCCGGAGCACACCATCCTCACTTTATTTAATTACTTTAAAGAAACAAAGCGACACATCTGCCTTACTTGTAATCAAGTGCAACTTACCCGCCAGCAAATTGCCGATATGACAGGGCTTCGTGTAGAAACGGTTATCCGAACCATCCGGAATCTACAGGATAAAGGGAGTGTTACTATCAACAAAGGAAAAGTGTATTGCTGATATTATGATTGCAATCATAAAGCGCTGGTATCAGTCTAAGTTATTTTGCCTAAAAATTTACGATGAGTGTTTCGGCAAAAAGGTGGTTGCAGATTTCCCTATTTAATTTATTGCTTGTTGCGGGGATCGGAGTATTACTCCGTTATAAGATCGTTTTTCCATTACCGGGCATTGAGCAGGGATATTTGTTACAAGGGCATTCTCATTTTGCATTTGCCGGCTGGGTAACACAGGCGCTAATGACTTTGCTCGTTTTATATCTTGCAGAGAACGGTCAATCAACCGCTTTTAAAAAGTATCGCTGGTTGTTATATGCCAATTTGTTTACTGCATATGGAATGGTGATCAGCTTTCCATTGGATGGGTATGGTTTATTCTCTATAATTTTTTCTACGCTTTCAATTTTTGTGGCTTATATTTTTGCGATCTTTTATTTCAAAGACCTGGATAAATTACCAGTAAAAAACAGTTCCTGTTTTTGGTTTAAATCAGCCATTTTTTTCAATGCACTTTCATCTCTTGGCACATTTTCTCTTGCATTCATGCTGGTGACGAAACAAACTACCGAGCATTTATACCTGGAGTCAATTTATTTCTTTCTTCATTTCCAATATAATGGCTGGTTCTTTTTTGCCTGTATGGGGCTTTTGAATTATCTATTAATCAAAGCCGGATTTCCCGATAACAAGCTCCGGCAATTGTTCTGGTTATTCTTTATTGCATGTATACCCGATTACTTTCTTTCCACACTATGGCTTTCTTTACAGAGTTGGCTCTATTGGATAGTGGTATTTGCAGCATTATTGCAGCTGTATGCCTGGATAGTGCTTGTACTGAATATCAAAAAATATATTAATCATTTAAGAAAGGACATTCCAAAATCTTTACAAATCATTTTTGCCTTCTCCGCCATTGCGTTGTCGATTAAATTAGTTTTACAGGCATTGTCAGTAGTACCCTCTTTGAGCAAACTTGCGTTTGGTTTCCGGCCAATTGTGATTGGTTACCTGCACCTGGTGTTACTTGGTGTCATTACATTATTCATCCTGGGTTATATCTTTTCACAACGCCACTTGCCTTCCAATAAAACAGTTTACTGTGGATTATTTGTCTTCATTGCCGGTGTCATTTTAAATGAGCTGATTCTAATGTTACAGGGAACCGGGGATATTTGGTATACAGCTATGCCGAACGCCGATTTTTTATTGCTGGCTGCAGCCTTTATTCTTTTCAGTGGCATGTTTTTGTTGAACTATGGAACTTTTCGTTCCGGTTATGCGCCTGCACATAAATTTAGAACAGTGGCTGAATGATCCTTATAGAAATAAAAACAGCTTGAATATTTTTCTTCAGCAAACTTTGGCCGGAATAGTAACTAAAAATCACCAGGCTGTTAATGAATTTGAGGAACACCTTCATCTGAAGGCGCAAGAGGAAACTGTGCTGTTTACGACGGCGAAATGTTTGTCAATTCACTAATACGATTCGCTCCTCTTTAGTTTCATATTTCTTGCCCATTTTCTCGTAAATAGAATATTAAGCTTTGGAATTTAATTAATATTACTGCCTTAGCACTTTAGAATCATGCGATCATTTTTTCTTATTCCGGATCGTATCCTTAAAAGTTCTGCCTTATTTTACGGAGGTTTATTCTTATTTTTATTATGATTACGATTATTGATCTCAGTTGAAGTCCTATGCTGAAAGAATTCATTGAATATTTATCGGGGCTGTATTTAAAAAAAGAAATCAGTCCGGCGGTAGCTTATGATCTATGGGCTTCTACTTATGATGATCAGCCCGGTGGTCTGATGATAGATATGGATGAAGAAACGTTCAATTCGCTACTTGAAAACATAAATATTTCTGAAAAAATTGTAGTAGACATAGGATGTGGAACCGGGAGACATTGGAAAAAACTTCTTGATAAAAATCCGAAAAAACTTATTGGATATGATGTATCCGTGGAAATGTTGAAACGTTTACAGGTCAAATATCCGGCTGCGGTCACACATCTGTTAACTAATCATCATTTGCATGGGCTTGATATTGGATCATGCGATATAATAGTTTCCACATTGACAATTGCGCATATTGAAAACCTGGAGCAGGCTTTTAAAGAATGGAACCGTGTGTTAAAACCCGGAGGCGACATCGTGATCACCGACTATCATCCGGAGCTTTTAGCCAGGGGAAATAAGCGGACTTTTAAATATCGAAATAAGGTCATCGCCATTCAGAATTTTGTTCATCCAATAGAAAAGATCAAGGCTTTGTCCAGGCAATTGTATTGGCAGGAAATCGGTTTTGTTGAAAAAAACATTGATGAGGATGTTAAAGAGTATTATGAGAACCAATATGCTCTTTCACTTTATGAAAAATTCAAAGGCACGCCTATGATCTATGGATTTCATTTTAAGAAAACTTCCAAGTGATTATTCCCCTTTTGATTAAAATTTTAGAATTATACAATGCCGGCTAATTCCAAACTTTTCTTTTTCAAACTTCTAAGTTCGATGCTTTCAATGATCGGGTCGGCAGCAAGGATCAATGAAGTATTATTTTCCTTCCACCAGGAGTTTTTTTGAAGCTTTTCAAATGCAATGACCCCGACCAGGTATTTTCGTTCTTCTCCGGCATGCCATTCTTCTATCCATTCAAAATCATTGCGAGGAACAAATGACCAATCATCGAAGCTGATGTAAGTGCGGAGATACACTTCATTGCTTAATTCATGCGGATGATGATGATACAATTTTTTGTATTCATACCTGTAATCGTACCGCAATGCGGCAATATCGCTAAGTACTGCTGAAGCGGTTGGAAAACTTCCTGCGCCTTTTCCATAGAAAAATTGTTTGTCGGCAAAACCACTTTCGATCACCACTCCGTTGTATTCATTTTTTACAAAAGCGAGATGATCATCGTGATTGACAAATTGAGGTAAAACAAAAGCGGTAACTTTTCCATTCTGCAATTTTTTTGCCTGCGCTACTAATTTGATCTGTTGGTTTTTTTCTCTTGCCACAATAGCGTCTCCGGCATTTACATTTTGTATTCCTGTAAACAAAACGTCTTCCGGTTTTTCAATGATGCCGTATGCATGAGTGAGCAGGAATGTCCATTTGTTCACTGCATCATATCCTTCTACATCCAGTTTGGGATTACTTTCTGCAAATCCCAACTGTTGCGCCATTATCAATGCCTGTTTGAAGTCAAGATTTTCTTCAAACATTTTGGTAAGAATAAAATTGGTAGAACCATTAACAATTGCTTTGATGGAATGTAACAGGTCATTATCGTAATATTCTTCCAGGTTGCGAATAACAGGTATCGAAGCACAGGCTGCGGATTCATATAAAAATGATTGACCTGTTTGCTGCTGGAGTTTTAATAATTCGGGTAGATGTTCAGCGATCATTTTTTTGCTGGCACTTACCACATTCTTTCCGTTTTTCAACGCTGTGGAAACGATTTGAAATGCTGCGTCAGCATCGTCAATTACTTCTACAATAACATTGATGGCGGGATCATTCAGCAATTCACTTTTGTCGGTTGTAAAAAGCGATGCCGGGGCTTGTCGTTTTTTAACCGGATCCTTGATACACACTTTCCTAATCCGGGCTTTTAATGATGGCGTTTGTTCCAACACTTTGTATAATCCTTCTCCGACCACTCCAAACCCGAATAATCCTATTGTTAATTCTTTATGCGCTGTCATAAGTTTGAATTAGATGCAGAAATTGGTTTTCGATGAAAACTTCCTGCAGTTTTTTTCTCAACAAAATCTGTTATTACATTTTCGATTTTTTCATATTCCAGCAGAAAACCGTCATGCCCGTAAGAGGAATGAATGGAACGAAATTGTGCATCGGGAATAACATCTGCAAGGAATTGTTGTTCTCTTAACGGGAACAGCATATCGGTAGTTATTCCGATCACAATTGTTTTCGCTCTTATTTTCTTCAAAGCTGCTTCCACCGATTCACGGCCCCGCCCCACATTGTGTGAATCCATAGAACGACTCAGGAAGTAATAACTGAAGGCGTTGAATCGCTTTCCTAATTTTTCTCCCTGGTAATGTTGATAGGATTCACTTTTGAAATTGTCATATTTATCGGTGGTTACTTCCGATTGAGTGTTCCAATACGTTTCATAATGACGGTAGGAGATAAGTGCCAGCCCTCTTGCCACTTTCATTCCTTCCAATCCTGCTTTTTCATTTTTTTCTTTCCATGTCGGATCTGTTTCAATGCAGAATCGCTGTGACGCATTAAAAGCAATTCCCCATGGGGAATGAAAAGCATTCGTGGCTAACGGAACTATGTGTTCAAATAATTCCGGTTCTTCAATGGCCCATTCTAGTAATTGCTGCCCGCCCATGCTTCCGCCAATACCAATATGAATCTTTTCAATACCTAATGAAATTCTCAACGGCTGGTAAGCCCGGATCATATCACGGGTAGTAAAAAATGAAAACTGGTGGAAGTAAGGTTCTTTTGATTCGGGATTTATATCCAAAGGCCCTAAACTTCCATAACAACTGCCGGGCATATTAACACAAACAATAAAATACTTTGATGGATCGAATAATTTTTCATTGCCCACCAATCCATCCCACCATTCAGCCGGATCGCTGTTGGCAGTGAGTGCATGAAATACCCATACGACATTATCTTTTGTTTCATTCAATCGTCCATGTGTGGTATAAGCCAGGTGATAACCTGGCAAGGTTACACCTGATTCTAATTGGAACGGAAGTACATGTTTATAAACAGAGATCATTTATGATACTAATTGTTTTGCAAATACCTGTTCGAACGCCTGTTCAAAATCTGCTTTGATGTCTTCAATATGTTCAATACCCGTGCTGATACGAACCAGGTTGGGTAAAACGCCGGCGGATTGCCGTTCTTCATCACTCAGTTGTTCATGAGTGGTAGATGCGGGATGTATCGCTAACGTTTTTGCATCGCCGACATTAGCAAGATGGCTCACCAGTTTTAATGAATCAATGAATTTGCGGCCGGTTTCTACTCCGCCTTTGATACCAAATTGCAATACGCCACCAAAACCATTGGTGAGATATTTTTTTGCAAGATCATTGTAAGGACTGCTTTTCAAACCCGGATACCAAACGAATTCCACTTGCGGATGTGCTTCTAACCATTGTGCCAATTCCAGTGCATTATCCACCTGGCGTTGTACACGAAGGCTAAGTGTTTCTAATCCCTGCAGATTTAAAAATGAATTGAAAGGCGCCTGGCAAACACCGTAATCACGAAGGCCTTCTACTCTTGCACGAATGATAAATGCAATATTCGGTAGCCCTAATGGATTTCCTTCACCAAATACGTCCCAGAATTTCAAGCCATGATATCCTTCGCTCGGCTCTGTGAATTGAGGGAATTTCCCATTACCCCAATTATAGTTGCCACCATCAACGATCACTCCGCCGATAGTAGTACCATGTCCGTTGATCCATTTTGTGGTAGATTCCACTACAATATTTGCTCCCCATTCAATTGGCCTGAATAAATAACCGCCTGCGCCAAACGTGTTGTCAACAATTAGTGGCAGATCATAATCTTTTGCCAGTGCAACGAATTTTTCAAAATCCGGAATGTTCAGGCGAGGATTACCGATCGTTTCCAGATAAATCGCTTTGGTGTTTTTATCGATGAGCGGCACAAAACTTTCCACATTATCACCATCTGCAAGGCGAGCTTCAATACCCAAACGTTTAAATGAAACTTTAAATTGATTATGTGTTCCGCCGTATAGGTAAGAAGTGCTGATGAAATTATCTCCGGCTTTAAGAATGTTAGTTAATGCCAGGAATTGTGCAGCTTGTCCCGAAGCGGTAGCTAGTGCAGCCACACCGCCTTCCAATGCAGCGATACGTTGTTCAAACACGTCGGTTGTAGGGTTCATGATGCGGGTATAAATATTTCCAAATTGCCTTAAACCAAAAAGGTTGGCGGCATGTTCCGAACTGTCAAAACCATATGAAGAAGTTTGATAAATGGGAACTGCTCTTGATTTTGTTGTCGGGTCAATCTGCTGACCGGCGTGGATCTGCAGCGTTTCGAAATGAAGATTTTTGCTCATAATATCAATTTTTAAAGTTTAGAATCTGGTTAATCGTGAAAAAGGGGCAATCGTAAAAGAAGGCGTTTAGCCTTTGAAGTAGAAATTAAAGTATGCCTTGCGGCATACAACAACAGTAACAAATACATTTTTTGGATGAAGCAGTTTCTTTTATATGTGATTTGCCCAGTGCCATTATAATTTCCTATAAAATTAGTAGGCTTTGATAATTGCAGCCAAATAATCTGTGTCATAAACCTGCAATTAAATGTTAAAGAAATTTTTTTCTAACGACTGTTTGTGCATTGATACTGACTTTTCAAATGCCAGTTCAACCGGAAGGCAGTGAATTAATTGTGTTGTGCTGTAACTCATGAAAAGTTTTTTCTCTCGTGCAGAGATGTTTAAATTTTTTTATTACGAGTACTTACCAGGAGAGGGAAATAAATCTTACCGGATGGTTTTTTATTTCACTGTAACGAGGAAATAAAAAAGCTCATCCGATAAATCAGATGAGCTTTGAATATTTTGATTTGACATTTCGAAGCTATTAATCTGACTTATCTATCCCTGACGCTTGCGGTCTGGGCTGGAATTGGCACCTTGTCCCGATAAGATCGGGGCAGGTTGTCAAGGCTTCATCGGGCCATTTCCCTCAGCCTTTCTTGATAAGTGATCGTTTAAAGAACTTGAACAAAGATAGGTGCTGCGATTTCAAACTTCCAAAAATATTTTTAGATTTATTTTTTATTCACAAATGAACGTTAGCTTTTCCTATTATTAAGATGCTCTCCAGTTTTTACGAAGCCACTCTTCCTGTGATGATGCCGATTGATCGACCGTTACCTTATTTTCAATTTTTTCCTGTGCGTTGTATATCGCTTTGCTGATCATATTATGTTCGATCACCTGGTCCTCTTTCATGCCAAATTGTTTCATCATCTGAACAATTTTATTGCTGCCGAATTCTTTGAATAAAGGTTCGTCCATGGCGGACCAGACTTCGACTTCCTGTAACTGTAACTGTTCAAAAAAATCTTTTTCTTTTTGAGGAAGAGGATAGTGCTCTGCAAAAATTATTTTTTTGTCTACAATTTCAGGAGTGTGCACCTGGCTGGCTAACAGAAATCTTTCAGAGAAAGTTGTTTCTGCACCCTGGGCTTCCTGAGCCCGCTGTAGCGTTTCAGCGAACCAGAAAATAAGTATAACATTTTGTTCTTTGTTGCATAATGCAGTAAGCGCTTTCCATTTTGCTGCCTGCGTCATCAGTATCTTGTCAACCACTTTAACGCCGGATTCTTTTTTTCTGAAAAGATTGAACATATCTTCATTTTTCGGAATGAAGATAAGCGATTCGGCTCAGTTAGCAGACCGAACAAAAAGCCAGTGAGCTTTGTTTTATCTTCGCTTTCCATTTTATTATGGCTGAAAAGAAACAAAACGGGATAGAAGCATTGGTACAGGAGACGGAAGCGATACAGGTTTTCGGTGCCAGGGTTCACAACCTGAAGAACATCGATATTTCCATTCCCAAGAATAAATTAGTGGTGATCACCGGCATTAGCGGCAGTGGCAAATCTTCTCTGGCATTTGACACGATCTATGCGGAAGGGCAACGTCGCTATATGGAAACTTTTGGTGCATATGCCCGTCAATTTATTGGTGACATGGAACGACCGGATGTAGATAAGATCACCGGCCTTTCGCCTGTGATTTCCATCGAACAAAAAACTACCAATAAAAACCCCCGTTCCACAGTTGGAACCGTAACTGAGATCTATGATTTTATGCGTCTGCTTTTTGCCAGGATCGGCGAAGCCTATTCTTATAATACAGGCAAAAAAATGGTGAAGTGGAGTGAGGAAGAAATTGTAGAAAATATTTTTACAAAATATAAGAACAAAAAGATCGCATTGCTGGCACCTTTGGTCAGAGGAAGAAAAGGGCACTACCGTGAATTATTTGAAGATGTGAGAAAGAAAGGTTTTTTAAAAGTAAGAGTGGATGGCGAAATAAAAGATCTGAACCCTAAAATGCAGGTAGATCGTTATAAAATTCATGATATTGAATTGGTGGTGGATCGCTTGCAGGTAACGGATGATCTGAAAGCAAGATTAAGTCAAAGTGTTCAGCAAACATTGAAATTGGGAAAGGATCTGATGTTTTTGCTGATCAATGATAGTGATAAAGCGATCCAATATTCCAAACAGTTGATGTGTGAAGATACCGGCATTAGTTATGAAGAACCTTCTCCGAATTCTTTTTCATTCAATTCTCCTTATGGCGCCTGCCCGGTTTGTAAAGGACTTGGCACCAAACACCATATTAATATGGAGGCGGTGATCGCCGATCCTTCATTAAGTATTAGTGAAGGCGGCATTGCACCTTTGGGTGAAGAAAGGGATGCATGGGTATATCGGCAAGCACAGGAAGCTGCAAGAAAAAATAAAATATCACTGGACACTCCAATCAACAAACTTTCAAAGAAGCAACTTAATATCTTGTTGTATGGAAATGAAGAAGGGCAACAGGAAGATCTGGATTTTGAAAATATGAAGTTTGATCCTTCTGCTCCTTTTGAAGGTATTGTGAATATGTTGCAACGCTGGTTTGCAAATCCGTATAGTGAAGCGATCCGTGATTGGGCGGAAGATTATATGATCTTAAAACCCTGTGAAGAATGCAACGGGACAAGGTTGAAAAAAGAGAGCCTTTGGTTCAAAATCGCCGGAAGAAATATTGCTGAGCTAAGCCAAATGAATCTCGATAATTTGTATGCCTGGTTTGACGGAATTGAATTGCGGATCGATAACAAACAAAGGGCGATTGGTAAGGATGTGTTGAAAGAGATCCGGGAACGGTTACAATTCCTGTTAGATGTTGGATTAACTTATTTGACATTAGACCGTCCTTCTAAAACATTGAGTGGTGGCGAATCTCAGCGGATACGATTGGCCACACAGATCGGATCACAACTTCAAGGCATCACTTACATTTTAGATGAACCTTCCATCGGTTTGCATCAAAGAGATAATCATCGTTTGATCGACGCATTGAAAAATCTTCGGGACATTGGCAATAGTGTTCTGGTAGTGGAACATGATAAAGACATTATGCTTTCTGCGGATCATTTGATCGATATCGGTCCAAAAGCTGGTTTTCATGGCGGGAAGATCGTAGCCGAAGGAGATCCAAAACATTTATTGAAATTAGATACTTTGACATCAAGTTTTCTGAATGGACATCGTAAGATCGAAGTGCCAGGAGAAAGAAGGAAAGGCAATGGAAAATTTATTGAGTTAAAAGGGGCAAAAGGAAATAACCTTCAGAATGTAGATGTAAAATTTCCATTAGGAAAATTCATTGTGGTCACAGGAGTGAGCGGCAGCGGTAAATCCACGCTGATCAATGAAACCTTGTATCCTATTCTTTCAAAACATGCTTATAATTCCAAAGCTACTCCACTGGAGTACAAGTCCATAAAAGGATTAGAACATATTGATAAAGTGATCGAGATCGATCAGTCACCGATCGGCCGGACGCCAAGAAGTAATCCCGCAACATACTGCGGATTTTTTACAGATATCAGAACTTTATTTGCTTCCATTCCTGAAGCGAAGATCCGGGGTTATAATGCAGGACGCTTTTCTTTTAATGTAAAAAGCGGACGTTGTGATGTGTGCGAAGGTGGTGGCATGAGAGTGATCGAAATGAATTTTTTACCTGATGTTTATGTTCATTGTGAAAAATGTAATGGAAAAAGATATAACAGGGAAACGCTGGAGATTCGCTATAAAGGGAAATCGATCGCCGATGTGTTGGATATGACAGTGGAAGAAGCCACAGAGTTTTTTCAGAATGTTCCTTATCTCTATCGGAAAATAAAAGTGTTGGGTGAGGTCGGACTTGGGTATATCACATTGGGGCAATCGGCTGTGACATTAAGCGGGGGAGAAGCGCAACGGGTAAAACTTTCTACCGAACTTTCTAAAAGAGATACCGGAAAAACGTTTTACATTTTGGATGAGCCAACTACCGGCTTGCATTTTGAAGACATCAGGCATTTACTGGAAGTATTGAACAAATTAGTGGACAGGGGGAATACTGTTTTAGTGATCGAACATAACATGGATGTGATCAAAGTGGCGGATCATATTATTGATCTGGGGCCAGAAGGTGGTGATGGCGGTGGGAGAATTTTATTTGAAGGCACACCAGAAGAGTTGATAAAGAATAAAGAAAGTTATACAGCTGAATTTCTGAAGCCAGAGCTCCAATAAAAAGAAAAGCACTCATAAAGAGTGCTTTTCTTTTTAATTAGTTGTTTAAGCTTTTGGAGGAGGAGGTGGTGGTGGCGCTGAAGAAGTAGAAGATCCGGTGGTGGGATTTAATTTTACTAATCCCGACACCAATGCTAATCCTGCCAGGCCAACAATAGCTTCAATGATCAATCCAATTCCCGGGTTGACTTTTACCTGGACGAATTGGTTGACTTGACCGCCTTGTGAAGACAAACGTATAAAGAAGATTATTGCCCCAACTAAAATTGCACCGAATGAACCTAAAACTACTTTTTTAAAAGTATCATCATAATCTTTAGTTTTATCTCCGAGTATGGATGCTATTACTACGCCAATGACTCCAAGCAAAGAAAGATAACCCCAACCCGTAAAACCGTTAGCTCCGCCAGTATTAATATTGCCGAATCCTTCGGCACGTACACTCATCCATGGTAGAATAAGTGCAATTAGACCTACTGCTGCAATTATAATTGCAATGAGCTTTTGTTTGTGAAGATTGATCTGTTGCATAATTAAACTGTTTGATTTTGGTTGAGCCTACTCGTATGGCTTTTCGGCATCCGCCTTATTAAATAGTAAGGTTTGAATAAACTACATTCAAGATACAGACATTGGCTTTAAAACCAATCATATTTTTTGTATCTCAATTAACAACTCTGAGTTAACATAGAGCTACTTTTTACGGTCAGCACTGTTTTCCGGGTGAGATTGGCGGGTCATCCATTTATCTTGCAGGCGGCGGCGGTAGGGGAGGTTGTGTTGGATTTTTAGGAGGAAGCTTAATAATACCAGCACACCAGAGTATTCCCAACACTCCTGCAATAATACAGATCCATAATCCGATTCCCGTTTTCAAACCAAAACCACGGTTGCCGGATATTTGCATAAAAACGATAAATGCTCCTAAAAGTATGGCACCAAAAGAACCGATCGCAACAAGTTTGAAGTTAGCGTCAAAAGGTTTCATTTTGTCACCTATTAGCGAGGCAACAATAACACCGACTACACCTAATAAGGATAATAATCCCCATCCGCCAAAACCATTGGAAGATTGACTTGCTCCAAAGCCACCCAAACCCATATTCACTACTGACCAGGGTAAAATCATTCCCAAAAGGCCAATACCCGCGCCAATTAATGCAAATAGTTTTTGTTGGTGAAGGTTAATATGGGTATTCTGTGTTGGCGGAGGCGGTGCAGGTTGGTTCATTGCTAATGTTTAAATTAATATACTTACTCGCAAGACTTTTTCTTTAAATGCTTACAGGTAAGGAAAATCCTATTACTGAATCAATTTTAAAAACGGTGAACCTAAAATAAGACAGTTTTTCAGAAATTAAACAAGCGAGGCTAAAATTTTTATAAACCCTTTAGTAACAAGCGACTGAAAAGTAACTGAGGGTTAGCGTGAAAATGAGTGGTGCATTGAAGAGTGAGGTATAGCAGCCCGTAAATATTGGCAGGAAACAATTGAAAAAATCTCTTTTGGTTAAGGTGGCCAGCTTTGTAACTGGTTTTTCACCCGGATACCGGATTTTCGCAATGCTCCTGCCTGTGCCAATTGAATTGACAATCTTTTTACGGGTTCTTAGTTATGGCAATGAAAAGAACTACAAACTATACTCGGGCTAATATTATCAAAGGTCCAATAAGCAAAGCAGAGAGTGTTTAATAAAATTGTATACATACTATGAGAGTACCAATAGAGAACGGATTAGGTTTTTAGTTAAACCAGGTATTAGATTTTATTAAGCTCTCTGCGCTTATCGGAACGGCGTTTGGTTTTTGGTTCGTAAAAATTATTTTATTTCAAAGTTTCCGCTGGCTGTCTGAATATCTCCACAAAAAACATTATATACATAAGAGCCCTTTGGTAAGCCAACGATCCGCTGATGATCTCTTGATTTCATTTTGTAATTCAATACTAATGTTCCCTCCAGGTCGAATACAAAGAAGTCAACCTCTTTGCCTTTATTCTGCTTTGCTACCACATGCATGATCTTCTTTAAAGGGTCCGGGTAAACTTTGACCGAAGCCTGATCCCTTGAGGGCGACTTACCTTTTTTGGCAGGTTTATCCTTGCTGGGATCATTATTTAACAGTTCTGTTTCTTTTTTTTTTCCGGGTGCGGCTAATGCAAAAACAGGTTGCATTAACAGTAAACACAAAGCAAGTGCCGTGGTTGAAATGTGGAGAAATTTGGTAAAATTTGGTTTTGATTTCATAAGGTTCGAATTCAGATTAATATTAAAAGAAATGGGGGCATTTCAATTGTTTTTTGATCTTACTATTTTGGAGCCCTCCGCCCAATCGCCATCCGAAACGAAGAATACCAGAGAAATATGCATCGTTTTGTTTAGGATCGCCACGCTGTTCATTAATGTAAGGACGATTTACTGAAGGGTTGACCAGGTTTTCCCGGTACTCCAGTTGTCGTGCAATGACTGCCTGTGATGGAGTCAAATACTGATCAAAAAGTGATGGATCAATATAAGTTTTACTTACATCATCAATATAATCAGTAAAAGTTTTGCGGTGTAAAATTTCAAGGCCGATGTACATATTTTCTTTGATGTAGTACTTAACACCAAATCCCATCGGGATTTCCATTTGTGTCAGCGAATAAGGTTTTCTATCAGGATATTCTGCCATACCCTGGCCTTCCAACCTCAGCGGCTTAAGGTCGACCCAACTCCTGGTGCCATTTGGAGCAATGTATATTCCTTGTGGGTTAAAATGGAACATACCTATACCAAATACACCATAAGGGCGAATTTTGTGAAGCAGTCCATCATAATTTTCAAGAAATACTGTTGGATAAAATTCGGCGGCAACGTAAGCTTCGGATAATTTAGATCTGAAATCAAGGTTTCTTTTTTTCCGCTCCAGTTCCTCGCCGCCATGGTTGGTGATAATGCTGTCGAACGCTTCTAACTCCCCAAGGTTGGCTGCTACACGAAAGCCTAACCATTCAGTAGGATACACGTTAAAATAAAATCCTTTCATCAGTTTAGTGAGAGGGAAGTTTATGTCTTTTACAAAAGTTCTTCCTTCTCCCCGGGTGCCACCTAAATCGCCAAGAAAAAAACTAGGGCCTACACCAAGGCCAATCTCTACTTTTCCATCCGCTGCACCAATGGATTGAGAAAAAGATTGAAAAGAAATAAATACAGATGATAAAATTAGTACGAAACTTCGCACTGTCAGGACACAGGTTCTCATGGTATCAGATTTCTGGTTTTCTACTATTGGATTTCAGGTACAAAATAGAACATGAAAAAACCTGATACAATGGTATATACCATTTTTTTTTAACGAAATCTTTTTTTTAAGCCCTTCTACTAAGTGATTTTACGAATGAGATTTCAGGAAAGTATCATTTCAATATGTTCAATGCCATCTTCAAGATAGATAGCGCTGCTTTGGCGAAAACCAAATGATTCATAAAATTTTTTGAGATATAATTGTGCTCCAATTAAAACAGGGTTGTTGCCAAACAGCTGTCTTGATTTTTCAATGGATATTTTCATCAACTCTTTTCCTATTCCGGTTCTTCTAACTGTTGGCGAAGTCACCACTCTGCCTATAGAAGATTTATCGTATGCTATACCGGGAGGAACCAGCCGTGTATACGCTACTAATTTTTCCTTTTGCCATCCCATCAGATGATAAGATGCCTGGTCTTTGTTATCCGCATCCTGGAAAACGCAATGCTGCTCTACTACAAAAACTTCATTTCGCAATTGGAGAATTGCATACAGCTCATGCGGAGTAAGCTCATCAAATTTTTTGACTGCCCAATTCATAAATAAAAGATCGGTAAATGGTTTATTTTAACGGCCGGGCATTGGAATTACTGCAAGGCTTTCATTCCCATCTGTACTTACTGACTGCACTGCAAAAAAGTAATTGTCTTTTGAAAATGGAAGATCCATCTTTGTATCAGTGGTAAAAAATTTCTTTTGCCAGAAGGCGCTGGTCGTTTCTCTCATCAACACATAATAACCTTTTACATTTCCCGTCTTCGGAGCTTTCCAGCTAAGGTTCGTAAAATTGGTCAGTCTTTTTACTTCAATTTTCACCTCCTGCGGCATCGAGGGCGATTTGGCAAGATTGGCAAGATTGCAAAGATTCAGGCAGGTGTTTTTTCTCAGGTATTCAAAATCCATAAATTCAGGAAGATCGCCATATTGAATCCCATTTTCCATTCTCACATCCTGGTGCTGATGATAATAATTCTCATTCATTTCGGTAATACGAACAGCTGCATAACCTTTCTGAACATAAGGAGAATGGTCACCGCCACGCAAAAAACGATCATTGCGATATACCATCACTACTTGAAGATTATCCACATATCGTTCGCCGGTTTCTTTTACATACCGAGCTAATTGTCTTGCTTTGCCGTCATTTTCCAAACCAAGATTTCGGATCGTTGAAAGCACTCTTCCGGTATCAAGCACAGAAAGTCCTTCGCTGAATACCCTGATTTTAGTATTGTCAATAATATTTGTTTCACTACTGTTGTTGCTGCCCATAATATCATTGTTCAATACCGCTTCGATGTTCCAATTTTCTTTCTTTGCTTTTTCTGCCATATAAGTGGAACCTAATAATCCCTGCTCTTCTCCGCTTACAGCTACAAAAATGATGGTTGCAGGGAAAGAATGTGTACTCATCACCCTGGCACATTCCAGCACAGCAGATGTACCGCTCCCGTCATCATTAGCACCGGGAGCATCACCAGTGCTGTCCATTACACTGCTGCGCATATTATCCAGATGTCCGCTGATAATAAAAATGCGATCATCATTTGGGTCAGTTCCTTTCAATGTTGCCATCACATTTCCCAAAACAATATCACGGTTCACTCTTCTGCCATCTTTCTTATATATAGTTGTATCGATAAAAGCCGTCAGGCGTCCGCCGGATTGTTTGGCAAATTCGTTGAACTTACTCAACACCCATTCTCTGGATGCTCCAATACCCCGATTCGGATTGGTTTGTGTACTCAAAGTGCTTCTGGTTCCAAAACTTACCAGCTTTGTGATATAGGATCGTAGTGAATCTTTTGAAACCTCACTGACCATTTTTTCTATTTCGGGATCTTTTTGGACTATCACCTGTGAGAATAATATTTGCGACAGGAAAGCGGTGCATACAATCAAAAAAAGTTTTTTCATTGTCTAATTGTTTTGGAGGAATAAATTTAATGGAATCCTGATGTTTGGCATGATAAAAAATGTAATTTTAAATAAACAGGTTTTGCAATATGGCAAAAGATCTCAGTTGCATGCATCAGTTGGTAAGTGATCTGTTTCAATGGCCCTGCTGTATAGAAGAATGGCTGGAATACAAGTTAAGTGAGGAACAGGTCGAATTTTTCAATGCCAATGGATACCTGGGCGGAATTAAAATGCTGGAAGAAAAACAGATCGAACGAATAAAAAACGAGTTGGCTGAAATTGCAGACCCGAAACATCCGGCTCATGATTTATTTTATGAATTTCATTCCAATGAATCTACTGATCCGAACACAATATTGTTTCATGCATTGGGTGCGTGGCGCATTACTCCCAGCTTGCATGATGTTTTGTGGAATCCAAGGTTTGTGATCGCTGCAAGTCAATTACTCGGCAATGTTCCGGTTCGCTTTTGGCATGACCAGATATTTTGGAAACCGCCCAAACAGGGAGGTGTGGTAGCATGGCACCAGGATTATTCTTATTGGACCAGGACTACACCCGTGGCTCATCTTACCTGCTGGTGCGGATTAGATGATGCTACGAAAGAAAATGGTTGTCTCCAATATATTCCCGGCAGTCACAAATGGGGATTGCTACCCAAACCGGCCATTGCTGGGGATTTGGAAGAAATAAAAGAATTTTTAAATGATGAACAAAAAAATCAATTTGACCATCCGCAGTTTGCCGAAGTAAAAGCCGGCGAAGCAATATTTCATCATTCATTGATACTACATGGATCAGGCGCTAATGCATCTTCGAGACCGCGAAGAGCTTTTGTGCTCAATGTCTTTGCAGATGGCGTAGTGTCAGACTCCAATGTGCCATTATTAGAAGGAGTTCCTGTCATAAAGAAAGGAGAAAAAATTCAAGGACAGTTTTTCCCTTTGCTATATAACCCCAATAATCAATAAATATTTTTTCCAAATCAAGTCAGGAAAATTTGAAAAACTTGGATGATCTTATTTTAGAAGTTGAAAATGTATCTGTAAGTCTTTCCGGTGTAAACATACTGGATAGAGTTTCTTTTTCGCTTAAAAAAAAGGACTGTCTTGCAATTACGGGCCCATCAGGTAGTGGCAAAACCATGCTCGGTTTAATCTTGGCCAAAAAAATATTTTTCAGAGGATCGGTTTCATATGGTGCTGAGTTTAATGATAAAATTGTTTGGGTGGGACAACAACATCATTTTAAAAATCTTCAGCATACTAGTGATATGTATTATCAGCAACGGTTTAATTCTTACGATACCGATGAAACAGAAACGGTTGCAGAATCACTCGGAGAGGATTTACATAAAGCCAAAGCGCTTTTTCAGGAATTGGGGATCGATTATTTAATGGATCGGAGATTAATTCAATTATCAAATGGGGAGAACAAAAAACTTCAACTATTAAAGGCGAGAATCAATGATCCAAAAGTTATTATACTTGATCAGCCATTTATTGGATTGGATATAGATACAAGGGAATGGCTGAAAAGGCAGTTTGAAGCATTAAAAGATGCAGGCGTTTTACTCATATTAATAACTTCTTCTGATGAAATACCTGCATGGGTTTCTAAAATTATTTTTTTGGAGAAAGGGAAGCCGGTCCTGTTCGAAACGTTTCAGTCATTCAAGAATAGTAATGTGAAGATTAATGAAAACAGCAAAGCAAAATTTTCAAAGGACGATTTTTTTAAATTTTTTTCTGAAAAAGATGACATTTTAAATTATGAGACGATAATAGAAATGTATAACGTTAGCGTTCAGTATGGGGACAAGATAATACTTGAGAATATTAATTGGAAGGTTATGAATGGTCAACGATGGTTACTTTCGGGACCTAATGGCGCAGGAAAGTCTACATTATTGAGTTTGATCACTGCTGATAATCCCAAGGCTTATGCAAATTCTATATATCTATTCGGAAAAAAAAGAGGTAGTGGTGAAAGTATATGGGATATAAAAAAGAAGATTGGATTTATTTCTCCTGAACTGCATCTTTACTTTAATCGTGCATCCACCGGCTTCGAAACAGTTGCTTCGGGCTTATTTGATACAATTGGATTATTCAGGCCGCTTTCTGACGAAGATACTGAGCTGGTGAAAAAATGTATGAGTTTTTGTCGGGTAAAAGAATTTCAGCAAAAAAGATTGCAGGAACTTTCTTTGGGTGAGCAAAGATCTATTTTATTAGCAAGGGCGTTGATTAAAAATCCGCCTTTACTGATACTTGATGAACCCTGCCAGGGTTTGGATTCAGAGAGAAAAGATGAATTTCTTGAATTGATTAATGAGGTCTGTATTGCCGGAAACAAAACAATGGTGTTTGTTTCTCATTATGAAAATGAAAGGCCGGCGTGTATTTCTCATTTTCTAAAATTGGAAAAAGGGAAAGTTTCAGAAATGAGATAGCATCTAATAATTGTATTTATCTTTCCATAAATTTTTCAGGAGTTTTCTCAATTCTTCTTCTCTGGCGTTTTTCCCCGGATCATAAAATTTATATCCGGATAATTCTTTGGGCAAATATTCCTGCGGTGAAAAATTCCTTTCATAGTTATGCGAATATTCATATCCTTTACCGTAACCAATATCTTTCATCAATCTTGTTGGTGCATTGCGAATTGGAAGCGGAACAGGGAGATCGCCTTTTTCTTTTACAGCATTCATCGCAGCACCAATAGCAGTCGTAGCTGAATTGCTTTTTGCACTGCATGCAAGATAGATCGCACATTGAGATAGGATTAAAGATGATTCGGGATAACCAATTTTGTTTACAGCTTCAAAAGCTGCGTTGGCCATCACCAATGCAGTAGGATTGGCGTTGCCAATATCTTCACTCGCCAATATCAGCATTCTTCTTGCAATGAATTTTACGTCTTCACCACCTTCGATCATTCTTGCTAACCAATAAACAGCGGCGTTTGGATCACTACCACGAAGTGACTTGATGAATGCTGAAATAATATCATAATGCTGTTCTCCGCTTTTATCATATAATGCTATCCTTTTTTGTGCAACATCCATTACAAAATCATCAGTGATGATCACTTTTTCTCCCCCTGCATCACAAACTATTTCCAGCAGGTTCAATAATTTCCTGGCGTCTCCACCGGAAATATTGATCAGCGCTTCAGTTTCTTTTAATTCGATTTTTTTCTTTTTAAGGAATTCATCTTTTTCTACAGCCGCATGCAGTAACCTGATCAGGTCTTTTTCTTCTAACAGTTTTAATACATATACCAGGCAGCGGCTCAATAAAGCGCTGATCACTTCAAATGAAGGATTTTCTGTCGTGGCCCCAATCAGAGTAATGATGCCTTTTTCCACTGCTCCTAATAAAGCATCCTGTTGTGCTTTATTGAAACGGTGAATTTCATCGATAAATAAAATGGACCCGGGTCTTGATCTGGCTTCTTCAATAACTTCTCTTACTTCTTTTACTCCGGAACTGATAGCACTGAGTTGAAAGAATGGAATATTTAAAGTATGTGCAATAATATTGGCAATTGTTGTTTTGCCGGTGCCAGGAGGTCCCCAAAAAATTATTGAAGGCACTTTTCCGTTTTCGATGGATGTTCTCAAAATACTTCCCTTCCCGACAAGATGTTCTTGTCCCACCAATTCATCCAGCGATACAGGCCGGATTCGTTCTGCTAGCGGCACAGTACTATTCATATAGTCAAAGTAACGAAAAAGTCAAGTCAGGTTTTTAATAAATTCTGGAATTGATTGGCGAATTTTTCCACGCAAAGGTTTTTGCCTTAATCATGTACTTTTGTAAATAGTCAAAAAAATATTCGATAGAAAAATTAATCTTATGTATACTGATGCTACGATGATTGAAATCGAAGGTGCCATGCAACAGGCATGGGAAGCTTTTCATGTGTATCGCAGAATGAGTTTGAAACAACGGGCAGATTTTATGCGAGCTATTGGGAAGGAAATCGAAAACCTCGGCGATGAATTGCTGAAAATAACGCATGAAGAAACTTCTTTGCCGGAGGCAAGATTGCGTAATGAAAGAGCAAGGACAATTTTCCAGTTGAATAGCTATGCTGACGCTTGTGAAAGAGGAGATTGGCTGGAGGCAAGAATTGATACTGCAGTGCCCGATAAAAATCCACCTAAGCCTGATTTGAGAAAGATGTTGATCCCATTGGGACCAGTGGTTGTTTTTGGTGCCGCGAATTTTCCTTATGCATATTCAACGGCTGGTGGTGACACGGCATGTGCTTTTGCAGCAGGCTGTCCAGTGATCGTGAAGGCACATCCGGCGCATGCGAGAACAAGTGAAATGGTAGCAAGTGCGATTTTGAAAGCTGCAGCCAACTGTTATATGCCTGCTGGAATTTTTACACACTTGCATGGTTTTTCTTTTGAAGTAGGCAAAGCTTTGGTGACGCATCCGCATACAAAAGCAGTCGGATTCACGGGATCTTTTGCGGGAGGAAAACAATTGTTTGATTGGGCCAATCAACGAAAAGAGCCGATCCCGGTCTTTGCAGAAATGAGTAGCATCAATCCTGTTTTTTTATTACCTGAAAAAATGAAACAAGCTGCGGCAGAACTTGCAAAAATGTATGCTGGCTCCATCACTTTGGGAGTAGGACAATTCTGTACGAATCCCGGTCTGATCATCGGAATTGATAATGATGATCTGAACAATTTTATAAATGTTCTTTCTGAAGAGATCCGCAAAACAGCGCCGGGCAATATGCTCAATCCAGGTATTTTTAAAAATTACGTGGAAAAAAGAGCTATTGCTCTTTCACAAGAGGAAGTAGAAACTATAGCTGTGTCTGAACAGGATCCGATAGTGAATCAGGGAGCGCCGACCATTGCATCTGCATCAGCACAGGCATTTTTCAATAATCCAATTCTTCATCACGAGGTTTTTGGTCCTTTTTCAATAGTGATCCGTTGTAAGGATACAAATGAAATGTCGGAAGTGGCCAAACATCTCGATGGACAATTAACAGCGACATTAATGGCAACCGATCAAGATGTAAAAGATCATACTGGTCTTGTTGAAAATGTAAAGAATATTTGCGGTCGCCTCATTATGAATAGTGTTCCTACTGGTGTGGAAGTTTGTTTAAGTATGCAACATGGCGGGCCTTTTCCTGCGACAACAGATTCAAGATTTACTTCTGTAGGTGCTGACGGGATTAAAAGATTTGCGAGGCCCATCTGTTTTCAAAACTGGAGCAATGACCTGTTACCGGAAGAATTGAAAAATGAAAATCCATTGCAAATATGGCGAACGATCAATAACGAAATTACCAAGACTGCTATATGAGACATATAATATGGCTGTTTCTTTTTTTATTCAGCTTAGCGATAAAACCTTCAGCTCAGACACATGATATCGCCATTAATAACGTACTAAGATCTATCAGCAATTTCCGGAATGAAGAAAGAAAAAGAGATAGCATTTTGAATCATCCTTTAGGTTCAAACGGTGAGGAAGATTTTTTACGACGCTATATTTTTTACGACTCGGTTTATTCTGTTTTGAACAAAATTGATACAGCTGCATTGTCATTTGAAGGGCAGATCAATCTTGAGTTGTTGAAATATGAAATGGAAGATGAGATTTCTTCTTATAAATTCAAATCCTATTTGAATCCTATTTTATCCGATGAAGGCTTCCATACTGAGATTGCATCTATGGGATCCAGGGTATTATCCTCAAAGAAGGAGTTTGAAGATTACATCAATGATCTCAAAGATATTCCCCGATATATTGATGAGAATCTTGCCTTAATGCGTCGCGGCTTGAAATTAGGCATTTGTCAGCCCCGCGTTATTTTGAATGGATATCAGAACACTTATGAACAGCATATAGTAAGCGATGTTACTAAAAGTGTTTTCTGGAAACCTTTTTTGAAAAAACCTTTTGGGATTAGTGATGAATACTGGAAAAAAATCATTGATGAGGGAAAAATTGCGGTGCAGCAATATGCCATTGAAGGATTCAGAAAGATCAAGAAATTTTTTGATGAAGAATATTTACCTAAAACAAGGACAACGATCGGAGTTTCTAATTTCCCTGATGGAGTAGCTTATTACCAGGATAGAGTGAAACATTATACTACTACTAATTTATCTTATGAAGAGATCTACCAGTTAGGTCTTAGTGAAGTGGCCAGAATAAAAAAAGAAATGCTGGATGTATTAAAAGAAGTTCATTTTAACGGTACGCTTAAAGATTTTATAAACTACCTACGTACTGATCCGAAATTTTATGTCACCACGCCAGAACAATTACTAAAAGAAGCCTCGTATATCGCAAAAAAAATTGATGGTCTGCTGCCACAATACTTTGGCAAACTTCCACGTCAGCCATATGGAGTGGAACCAGTGCCTGCGGACCTGGCGCCAACTTATACCGGTGGAAGATATTCCGGTGCGCCGATTCATAGTAAAAGAGCAGGTCAATATTGGGTAAACACATACGATCTCAAAAGTCGTCCTTTATATGTTTTGGAATCGCTTACTTTACACGAAGCAGTTCCGGGACATCATTTGCAGATCGCATTGGCGCAGGAACTCGATAGTCTTCCTGCATTTCGGAGAAATCTTTATGTCAATGCATTTGGTGAAGGTTGGGGATTGTATTGTGAATATTTGGGGACCGAGATGGGGCTTTATAAGGACCCTTATTCGCATTTTGGAAGATTAACGTATGAGATGTGGAGAGCTTGCCGGCTTGTAATTGATGTGGGTTTGCATGCTAAGGGATGGACAAGGGAACAGGCGGTTGATTATCTTTCAGAAAACACAGCTTTGTCATTACATGAAGTGAACACAGAGATCAACAGGTATATTTCATGGCCGGGGCAAGCACTCGCTTATAAGATAGGAGAGTTGACGATAAGAAAACTGCGCAAAAAAACTGAAGATGCATTAAAGGATAAATTTGATATACGGGAATTTCATGATCTTATTTTATCTGAAGGCACCGTAACGATGAATATACTGGAGCAAATGGTTGATAGATATATTGCAAACAAACTGAAATAACCATTTAGCTGTTTTCAGGTGAAATCTTTTTTATAAAAATAGATTTCCTGCTCTTCTTCAAGAGTTTTCTTTAATCAGTATACAAAAAATTCTTTCATTTAACGTTTTCTCAGCTGCATTAACCTTAAATAACAATTCCCGGAAATGCTTTGTCATAAAGGGTTTGAGGAGAAATTAATTGTCTTGATTTCTTCTGAGAATTTCCCCTTAACAGTTTCTTTAACAGTTTTTGGCACAATGGCATTTGCTTTGAAATACTATTGGCAGAAACAAAGAAATTAAACCGGGAATAACAATCAATTCAGATCTCAAGGAATTTCGCCCGGTAAATTCCGGAAGATCAAACCAATTAAATTATAATACAATGAAAAAGATTTTTACACTTATCGCTGCCAGTTTATTTACAATGGCTGTATTTGCTGCGGATCACAGACCTTCTGTAACCGTTCAGGCAAACAAAAAATTTGACATAGTAATAGATGGTAAAAGCTATTCCGGTTTCAATGCCGGTACCATGAGCATCGCCAATCTTCGGGATGGTTATCATACCGTTTCTGTTTATGATGTTCAAAAGGGTTTTTTCAAAAGAGATAAAAGAGCTGTAGCCACTTCAACTTTTATGCTTCGTGGAAGCGATATTAACATCTTTGTAGATATGTTTGGAAAGATCCAGGTGAATGAAATAAAAATGGGAAAAGACCGGAATGATTATGGCTGGGATAAAAAAGATCAGGACAAAGGTTTTGGTAAAGATTCTAGAAAGGATATGAACGACCATGTAACAAAAGACAATATCAGGCACTTTTAATCGGCAGTTGGCTTAGTTTAGCCGTCGCAGTTTGCGGCGGCTTTTTTATTATAAGATCATGCAATTGATAGCTGCCTGTCTTCTTTTTCATGCCGGTTTACAAACCAGCCTGTAACTAAAGTAGCGAGTATAAAATAACCGACCAGGAAATAACTTGTGTATGGCATTAGCTGATCAATACTGAACCAGCCATCTTGCTTATAAATAATGAGGATGCCGAAAATATTTTTGAAACCTTCCCAAAGAATGGCATAGCGGTTTCTATCCATCAATTCAGTGTATGCATAAACACTAAGAAAAATGAAAGCACCATAAATAAACATATCCGGGCTTCCGATCTGAGCAATATTTGCAAATAGGTAACTGATGAGTAATAATAGGAACGCCATTTGGATCCAGGACCAGGCGATCAATCCCTTTGACGATTTTGGATTATATTTTTCAAAATGATATACATCTTCAATTTTTTCGACCCGGTATTTTTCCATTATATCCGCAGGTCGCCACCCTGTTGGCATAAACCATATCCGGAATTTGTCTTTCCAGCTGTTAGTTCGCCATGCATCTTTTAGTAATAACCAAACATGTTGAAAATTTATTTTAATAGGGTTCCAGGTATGTGCTGGACGTGTGATACCATACACAGGTGGAACTTCCGGTAATTCTTCCTGGAAAGTTCCAAATAGTTTATCCCATATAATGAATATCTGCGAAAGATTTTTATCAATATACTCCGGGTTAAGAGCATGATGAACCCGGTGATGAGAGGGAGTGACAATTATTTTTTCCAGGAGCCCCATTTTGTTAATATGCCGGGTGTGATACCAGAATTGAGCAAATAATTGTAGCGGAGCGATTACTGCAATGACTTTAGCGGGAACACCCAAAAGTGCTGCAGGTAATAAAAGGAATGCAAATATCTTGACGACTGAAGAAATGCTTTGCCGCAATGCGCAGGCAAGGTTGAATTCTTCGCTGCTATGATGAATAACATGGCCATTCCAGAAAAAATTGATCTTATGTTGCAACCTGTGTATCCAATACCCTGCAAAGTCGATTGCTAAAAATCCAACAACATAGGTCAGCCAGGTCGTTTTAATGTGAAAGATGGCGACCCGTTCTTCCAGCCAACCGTAAGCAAGAATCGTGATGCTAAGACCCAGCACATCTTTGGTCACATTGGTTATGCCGCTGCTGAGACTGGACAGCATGTCAGAGTTTTGAACAGTATCTTTTCCTTTGTACCATCCATACCATTTTTCAAACAAAACGAGGATAAGAAAAGCCGGCATGGCGAACAATAATATTTTTCCATATGCTTCCATAATCTGATCAATCAAATTTAATCAAATTATCCCGAGCGGAACCGAGAGTTTTTCGCTCTTGTTCAGGATGCACCTGCTGTTCCCGGAAACTATCCTGATTACCTTATCTTTGCCCCTCAAATTTTTTACCAGATGAAGTTTGACAAGAATACAGTCATTGGTTTTGTAGTACTTGCAGTTTTGTTCGTTGGCTATTTTATTTATACCAGCAAAGAACAGGCGGCATACATGAAAAAGAAGGCAATTGAAGATTCTATTGAAAATGCAAAACATCCTAAACCTCGTTTTGATACACTGACAACAAAAACAGATTCTTTAAAAATTGATTCCTTAAATCGGCTGAGCAAAGAAGGAGTTTTTAAAAGTGCAGGCAGCGATTCAGAGCGACTGGTTTATGCTGAAAATGATTTGATTAAAATAGCTTTTACTAATAAAGGCGGCCAGCCAAAATGGGTTGAGTTGAAAAAATTTAAGAACCAGGACAGCACATTTGTAAAATTAGCGGCTACAGATTTTGATAAAATTGACTATACGATCAATACTGGTCCCAATAGTAGCGCTTCAATTACTGACATGATCTTTTCAGGAATTGATTCAGTAAAAACGCCCGATAGCACAGTAATAACGTTTACACTTCGATCAAAAGATAGCGCATCATCTTTTTCTGTTACACACCGGTTTGTTTTGAAAAAGGATGATTATATGCTCGATTTTACTGTGCAAATGAATGGTGCTGATAAGTTGTTGACACAAAACACCATGAATCTGTCGTGGCAATACAAAGCGGTGCAGCAGGAATCTGATATTGCTTTTGAAAAACAAAATACACAGATCGGTTACAGCATGGGTGGTGATTTTGATTATAACACAGCTATTAAACGCAGCAGCGAAGATTTTAATAAACCGGTGCAATGGATAGGGGTGCGGCAACGCTTTTTCAATACGATCCTGGTTGCAAAAAATGATTTTTCTTCCGGCAAAATGAATTGGGTTATGCCATCAGACAGCGAGAAAACGATCTTACGTTCAACGGCAGATATGCAGATCAAACTTCCGCCTTCCACTTTGGCAGTAATACCTTTAAGCATTTATTATGGCCCGGCGGATTATCATATTCTGCAGAAGTACCACATGAGATTTGAAAAGCTGATCAACCTGGGACAGGGGCTTTATGCATTTGTTCGGCCGGTCAACCGATTTTTGATCATGCCCATTTTTGATTTCATGAAAGGATTTGTTGGCAGTTATGGTTTGGCAATTGCATTACTGACAATAATCATTCGTTTGTTGATATCACCGCTTACTTATACAAGTTATTTAAGTGGAGCAAAAATGAAAGTATTGCGTCCTGAAATTGCAGCGTTAAAAGCAAAAGTCGGGGGTGATCAGCAACAAATGCAAATGGAACAAATGAAACTCTTCCGTGAGGCAGGAGTAAATCCGCTTGGAGGATGCATCCCGGCTTTGTTACAGATCCCGATATTCTTTGCGTTATATAGTTTTTTCAATTCCAATGTTGCATTGCGTGGAGAAAGTTTTTTGTGGGCAAAAGATCTTTCAGCTTATGATGTATTTATCAATTTTGGAGTAAAAGTACCTTTACTTGGAAGTCATCTTAGCTTGTTTACGATTACAGCAGTAATAACAAGTCTTTTGATTTCTTTGTATAGCATGAGCATGACACCGGACCAGGGTAATCCGGTACTTAAATACATGCCATATATTTTCCCGGTCTTTTTATTATTTATTTTCAATCGTCTTCCATCTGCGTTGACCTGGTATTATACCGTTTCAAATCTTATTACGCTGGCAATTCAATATGTAATTCAAACCTACATTATTGACCACGATAAGATTCTTGCTAATATTGAAGCAACCCGTAAAAAGCCGAAGACCAAAACAAAATGGCAGGAACGGTTTGAACAAATGCAGGAGCAGCAAAAACGCATGAAACAAATACAACAGAAAGGAAAAAAGTAAGTTAAATAACTTGCAAGAGATCCCGGCGGGATTCTTTTTCAGACTGAAATTCCTGCAAAAGCAGCATATTGATTAAATTGGCACGTCTTTTTATTTTAAAGTATCAGAATGAAAAAAACGGGACATATAGTAATTGGATTTCTTACCTTAATTTTTTCTGCTCCGCTGTTCAGTCAGAAGAAACTGACCGAGGCGACCATTTCTTATGATATTGTGATCAATACTGACAATAAAACTCCGCAAGCTGCCGACCTGTTGGATGGAGCCACCAGTATTATTTATCTTAAAGGAAACTCCAGCCGTTCCGAGATGATCAGTTCATTGGGAACTCAATCAACCATTATTGATGGCAAGACCGGTAATGTGACGGTCCTTAAAGATTATGGTGAGCAGAAGTATATGATCAAAATGACCGCCGATAACTGGAAAGAATCCAATAAAAAATATGAAGGTGTCACTTTTACTTTTGAAGAGGAGTACAAAACGATTGCTGGATATAAATGTCAAAAAGCGATCGGTAAGCTTAGCGATACCTCCACTTTCACGGTTTATTTTACCCGTGACCTGGAACCGATCAACAAAGATTTTCAATACCTGAATAAAAATTTACCTGGGCTGGCTATGCAATACGAAGCATCATTAGGCAAACTAAAAGTTACTTATACTGTTTCAAGTATTAATTTCAGCCCGGTGCCTGCTTCAAAATTTGACCTGCCAAAATCTGGTTATCGGGTAATGACCTATGAAGAGAGTAAAAGTGTAACCGGCGGAATGTAATTGGTTATTGCCTTGTGTTCGGATTGGGATTGAAAGTGATCTTATCTAAAAATACTTTCTTTTTAAGAGGCATGATATAAGTGCTGTTTCCTTTTTGATAGGTAATTACAGTATTAATGTCGATATATCTGTTTTTTTCCAGGCTTACAACTTCATTGCCTCTGAAGTTATAACCGGATTTTAAAGAAAAGGTGCCGGGAGCTAAAACAGTTTTATTGGATAAAAGTGATTTTTTAGAATTATTGGACCTCACTTTTCCGTCGCCAAGAGTGGCAAACGCAGCTACCGCAGTTACGGCCAATAATGCCAAGAAGGTCAATTTTTTCCCAAGCATTTTTAACATTATTGATGTTTTAGTTTGCAATTGCCAGCAAATTTAAGAATAAAAAATGATTATAAACAAACCGTTTGTCCAGAAATTTTAGTACTTATTTAACGACGAAAGAGGTCAAATTGTTACCTTGATGCCATAAAAAACCCCGGATTTTACACATCTGGGGAAAAAATAACTCGTATAATTTCGGTCGAATTAGTTTAACTTGTTTGTAATAAGCCATTTCCGCAGATATTTGCTGAAATATTAAGAGTTCTTCAAATTTTTTACAAGCCAAAACATCCGGAATTCATGAAAGAAAATCCTTATAGGGAAGATCGTGAACAGATGCAAGAATTATTGAGGCTCTATGAGAATCTAAAACATGGTCGTACCCATTCGTTTCTTGAAGAGGAAGCTTTTGAAAAGATCATCAGCTATTTTGAAGGAAAGGAAAACCTGCCCCAGGCTCTTGAAGCATCCCAATTGGCTGTCAGGCAATATCCCTATTCTTCCTCACTGATTGTTAAAGAGGCCGATATACTTATTGGCCTTCGACAGTATAAGAAGGCTTTGTCGGAATTAGACCAAGCTGCCTTATTGGATAAAGGCAATATTGATGTCTATATTCTCAAAACAGATGCGTACCTGGCATTGGATGAACAGGAAAAGGCTGTCGTTCTTTTGGAGGAAGCCATTTCATTATTTCAGGGTGAAGAAAGAATTGAACTGCTTTTTGAACTAGCGGATGTCTATGACGATTATGAAGAATTTGATAAAGTATTTGATTGTCTGAATCTGGTCCTTCAGGATGATCCGAACAACGAAGAAGCTTTATATAAAATTTGTTTCTGGACGGATTTTACAGGACGTAGTGAAGAAAGTATCCGCTTGCATCAACAGATCATAGATGATTTTCCTTACAATGAATTGGCGTGGTTTAATCTTGCGGCAGCATACCAGGGATTGAAATTGTATGAAAAAGCTATCGATGCTTATCAATTCGCTGTGACGATTGACGAAAAGTTTGATTATGCTTACCGAAACATGGGTGATGCATATATCAGGCTTAGAAAATATAAAGAAGCCATTGAAGTGTTGGAAAAAGTGATCGAATTGGCAAAGCCAGAGTCTGTGATCTATGAAGCAATCGGTTATTGTTATGATCGCTTGCATAATTATGCGCAGGCAAGATTTTATTATCGCAAAGCGTCGCATCTGAACCAGGGCGAAAGCAAACTTTATTACAAGATCGCCTGCACTTATTTCAACGAACGGCAATGGGAAAGCTGTGCCAGGCAACTGGACCTTGCATTAAAGATTCATCGTCTCAAGGTGGAGTATAATTTGCTCATGGGAGAGTGCAAGATGCAATTAGGACTTCATAAAGATGCTATTCAGTATTTTTCCAATGTAGTTCGTTTGAGGCCACGCAATGCATCAGGTTGGGAGGCGCTGATCCGTTGTTTATACCAGGCAGCATTTTTCGAGGAAGCCCTCGAACAGGTGAACGCAGCGCTTCAGTTCACACAGGGAAAATCAATTTTTCTTTTTTATAAAAGCTCGATTTTGTTCCGTTTGCAAAAACCCAAAGATGCGATTGCTCAATTGGAAAAAGCGATGGAGAGGTCGCCAAAACTTCTTAAAAAATTTATTGAAATGCATCCATCCATCTTACAGAATCAAGAGGTGGTGGATCTGCTTGCCAGATATAAAAGAAGGAGATCGATCTGATTGTACTTACAGTTGTTTGCATTAGTTAAATCAGCTTTACTCTGCTGATTGTTTCCTATTTTTGCGCCGGTTTTAAAAACAAATAGTATCATTTCTGAATTCAAATTTAGAGAGAATGAATTTTAACCTGACGCAAATACCTGATCGAAATCAGAAACCCCGCACATCCGGGATCACTATGGTCATGGATAAAGGGTTAAGTGTAAACGAAGCAAAAAATTTTTTAAGTGTTTCTCATCCGCATGTGGATATAGTGAAACTCGGATTCGGAACTTCTTTCGTGACACCTAACCTGAATGAAAAATTAGAAGTATATCGTTCTCATAATATTCCAATTTATTTCGGCGGAACTTTATTTGAAGCCTTTCTTATCCGAAACCAGTTTGATGATTATATCAGGATATGCAAAGATTATGGCGTAACCTATATGGAAGTTAGTGATGGCTCCATTACGATCCCTCATGCTGAGAAATGTGGCTATATTGAAAAACTTACTAAACATGGAGTAGTGTTAAGTGAAGTTGGTAGTAAAGATGCCAAAAACATTATGCCTCCATATAAGTGGATCGAGCAAATGCGAGCCGAATTAGAGGCAGGCGCTTCTTATGTGATCGCTGAAGCTCGTGAAGCAGGGAATGTTGGATTGTATAGGGACAGTGGTGAAGTTCGCCAGGGTCTTGTCAATGAAATTTTGACCCAGATCCCTGGAGAAAAAGTAATCTGGGAAGCTCCGCAAAAAGCGCAGCAGTTATATTTTATCGAATTGCTTGGCTGTAATGTCAATCTTGGCAATATTGCACCAACTGAAGTAATACCACTGGAAGCAATGCGTATCGGACTCAGGGGTGATACGTTCAGTTTATTCCTTAACAAAAAAGAAAATGCCTGATGAGGCTGTATGGATTGATCGGGTATCCTTTGGCCCATTCTTTCTCTAAAAAATATTTTACTGAAAAGTTTGAGAAAGAAGGTTTTTACAACTGCAGGTATGAAAATTTCCCCATAGTTTCTATTGATAAGGTAAAAGCAGTTTTGGAGTTGAATCCTGAACTGAAGGGCCTGAATGTTACCATTCCTTACAAAGAGCAGGTGATCCCTTATTTATCTGAGGCAAATGATATTGTGCAACAGATCAAAGCCTGCAATTGCATCAGGATCGTTGATGAAAAACTATTTGGATACAACACAGACGTTATTGCATTTGAACGTTCATTGAAAAAAGAGCTGCAGCCGTATCATAATAAAGCATTGATATTAGGAACTGGCGGCGCTGCAAAAGCTGTAGCTTTTGTTTTGGAAAAATTAGATATCGAATATCGTTACGTTTCCCGCAAATCCTCATCTCAGAACTTAACTTACGATCAGGTAACCCGGGCCATTATAAATGATCACCTGCTCATCATCAACACAACTCCGTTGGGAATGCTGCATCATATTGTAGAAATACCTTTACTGCCTTATGATGCACTTAGTTCAAAGCATTTTCTTTTTGACCTGATCTATAATCCCGAAAAGACTTTATTTCTGAAAAAAGGGGAAGAAAGAGGAGCCGTAATAAAAAACGGTTATGAAATGCTCGTCATCCAAGCCGAAGAAAGCTGGAGGATTTGGAACATTTAAATCAGATTGCAATTAATTTCGCTTTTGCATCTTCAGGAACTGATACTACTTTCTTTTTTTGATAATCATAACAAACCATTCCTGTTTTAGCTGTGGCAACAAGAATTGTTATGCCGTTTTGTTCTTTTTCCAGTTTATAAAAGAGATCAAATCCAACTTTGCTGAATTCGCCGACTGTAACGGAAGCAATTATTTCATCACCATAAAATAATTCGTTTTTAAATTCGATCATCGCATCACTCATTATCATTCCCACGCCGGCAAAATCTAATTCTGAATAGCCAGCATTTTTTAGAAATTGAATCCTTGCCTCATGAATAAAAGTGAGTATAGTATCATTACCTACATGGCCGCCATAATTCAGGTCTGTGATCCTTACAGGAATTTTTGTAGAAAAAGAAAATGCAGATGGCAATTCAAGTTTGATCCTTGGCATACAAAATCAGTTTGAATAAAATTAGGTAAAACAGCGATAGCTTAGTTTTTATCGTCCTGGAGTGAAGCGATAAGATTCAGGATGTCCATAAAATTTCCCGGCGAAGGAGCCAATGGTGAACAGGCGATCTTTTCTCTCCATCGCTGCAATTGATCTTTACAATTTTCATCCTGATCCTCTCCGGAAATACAGCAGATCAGGTCAGCTAATTTTTTTGACATGCGAAAAAAATTTCCGTCAGGAGTTTTCAGCATAATATAGCGGTCAGACAGATCTTCTGTTGAAGATGCATTTGCGAACAAAGGCTGCAACATAGCAGAATAATGCAGGTTGGGATAATTATTAGTTACGTCTGCTGCGTTGTCAATATAATGAGCTGGAGCAGATAAATAACTTTCCCTGGCTAATTTCAATTTTGTTGAAATAGTAAAATCATTTTTTGCTATTGTCCGTTTACTTTCTTCCAATGCAGCATCATCACGAATTTCATCGGCTTCAATGGAATTATTTAATGAAGTTGCCGATGCAGTTGTATGGTTTGAAGGGGCAGCGGGATCTTTTGTCAATGTGGTATTTTTATTTACTGTTATTTCTTTTTTAACCGAATCAGTATTTATCAGCCTGATCCCTCCAAAAATCATCAACGCAATAATGACAGCGGCTGCGGCATAACTCAGGTATGATATTTTTTTGGATTTTGATACCGGAGCCTCAGGATCTTTTTCCAGTACATTTTTTATTTGCTGCCATGCCAAAGGCGGAGGGGTAACTTCCAGGTCAAAAAGTTTTGTGGAAAGCTCAGTTGTTTGTTCTTTTTCACTCAAAGTTGTTTCAATTTTATCCCACAACCCATGCGGAGGTGTTATTTCATAATCATGCATCTTATTTCGTAGCTGGTTGCTCATGGATTTGTTTTATTTTCATTTTGCTGATCTATGAATTTCCTTACCATTTCCTGAAGAATAACTTTGGCTCTTGACAATTGCGATTTACTGGTTCCCTCACTGATGCCGAGCATTTCCCCGATCTCTTTATGCGAATATCCTTCGATCACATACATGTTAAATACGGTTCGATACCCGGGTGACAACTGCTGGATCAAAGCCAGTATATCTCTTTCCGCCAGTCCATCCAGCGCTGATACATTTTTCCCGTCTATACTATTTTCTTCTTTTTCCGTTACAGGCTGCAGATAGCGCCTGCGCCTGAATTGTTCAATAGCTGTATTTACAAAAATTCGGCGTACCCAGCCTTCAAAAGAACCATCGCCCCGGAAAGTTTCCAGTTTTTTAAAAACTTTAATAAATCCCTCCTGTAAAATATCCTGGGCTTCTTCAGTGTTAGAGGCATAGCGGAAGCAAACGGCATACATTTTTGGCGAAAAGCGCCGGTACAATTCTTCCTGCATCTTCCGGTTACCTTTAATGCATCCATTAATTAAGTCGCTTTCGGGGATATATTGGTTGCGTTCAGGGATCAAATTAGAGATTTGGTTTCAGGTTATTCAAAAATGCTACCAATTTTTCGACGGCTTTCCTGCGATGACTATATAGATTTTTCTCCTGCAAATCCATTTCTGCAAAAGTTTTTGAAGAACCATTAGGCACAAATACCGGATCGTAACCGAATCCCATAGAACCTTTTTTCTTAGTAATAATTTTTCCTTCGCAAACGCCTTCGAACAATGTCTCTGTCCTATCTATAATCAGTGAGATCACTGTCCGAAACTGGGCTCTGCGGTCTGAATGCCCTTGTAATTTTTGCAAAAGTTTTTCAATGTTTTTGTCAAAAGCTCTTTCATCTCCTGCATACCGGGCACTTTTTACACCGGGCTCACCATTCAGAGCTTTTACTTCCAGACCTGTGTCTTCACTAAAACAATTAATTCCTGTTAAACCATAAATAGTTTTTGATTTTTCGCTGGCATTTGCTTCCAGTGTATCGTAAGGTTCAGGAATGTCAATGTTGATACCCGCTTCTTTTAACGTAAGTATCTTAAACTCATTTCCAACAACTGGTCTTATCTCATCAACTTTATGTTGATTATTAGTGGCGAAGATCAATTTCATGATTCAAGGTAAAGTAAAAGAATTTTAAATGCCAAAGATGCGTCGTAGGCAAACCCAAAGTTTGCTTTTCAGAACTTTATCTTTTTCCAATTCTTCTATTGAAGTCGTGAATAAAAAAGTACAGTTGGCAAATGACTGGACCTGGAAATGAGGAAAGCTCAATGGCAATCCGAAAGAAGAGGGTTCAATATCGAATAATATTATGATCTGACTTTTGAAATATTCCTGCAGGTTTTTATGATCAGCACTTGGATTCTGACCAAAATTCATTACTGCCACATCGGAAAGGCTGATTTTGCAGGCAGCCAGCATATTATTCAGGAAAGATTGTTGTTGTTTATTTAACTCTGCCTGGCCAGGATAATTTACAAGCAGTAAAATGTTTTTTTCATTGTTGCCAATATAAGTCCAGATACTTTTTTTTGAAGATTTCGGAGTAGCTGAATCAGCTGTTACGTTTTGTTGAATCAAATGCGAAGAATAGAGGTTTGCTACTAAATCGGGATTTAATTCAATATGATCCAAGTCCATGATTTTACTGTTTTATATCACTAATGAGTGTTAGTTTTTTTTGTTTCTTTGCAGCGTAAAAATAAATGATTATGATTGCAGCCATGGACATTTTAATCACCAAAGCAGAGCGCAGCAAATTGCAGGATTTAGATATCAATAATCTTCCCTTTGGAAGGTATTTCAGCGACCACATGCTGGAAGCTGACTATGAAAATGGGGAATGGAAAAATATAGAAATAAAGCCTTATCAACCTTTATTGTTAAGTCCTTCTGTGGCTGCATTGCATTATGGCCAGGCCATCTTTGAAGGCATCAAAGCTTACAAAGACAGGCAAGGAAATGCGTTTATATTCAGGCCAAGGGATAATTTTCATCGCTTCAATATTTCAGCTGCCCGTATGCAAATGCCGGAGGTGCCCGAAGAATTATTTATGGAGGGAATGCGGCAATTGATCGCTTTGGACAAAGATTGGATACCAATGAAAGATGATCATTCATTATACATTCGTCCATTCATGTTCTCATCTGATGAAGTAATCGGGGTTCGTCCTTCTGAAACATATAAGTTTTTGATCATTCTCAGTCCAACCGGACCATATTATAATGCTCCGATGCGTATATATGTAGAAGAAAAATATGTTCGTGCTGCACCTGGAGGAGTTGGATTTGCAAAAGCTGCAGGAAATTATGGCGGCTCGATGCTGGCAACGGCAGAAGCAAAAAAGAAAGGCTATGATCAGGTTTTATGGATGGACGCTATTGAACATAAATACGTTCAGGAAATTGGCACCATGAACGTATTTTTCATTATTGGAAATACAGCCATAACTCCAAATCTCGATCAGGGAACGATACTGGATGGTGTTACCCGTGCCAGTTCGATTGTTTTGCTAAAAGAAATGGGCTTTTCAGTGGAAGAAAGACCTCTCAGCATTGGTGATATTATTGATGCTTATAAGGAAGGGATTTTATATGAAGTGTTTGGAACAGGAACTGCTGCCACTATTTCAATGATCAAAGAACTTTGCTATAAAGATTATGTAATGCAGTTTGATGTGGAAAAATGGAAGACTGCACCCATGCTTAAAAAATGGTTAACCGATATCCGTGAGGGAAGGCGAGAGGATAAATATAGCTGGATGTGGAAAGTGTAGCGTGCCGATTGCATTATTTAATTGCACAAAAGGGGTTGTTTTTGGGGGGATAAAAAATCTCAAAAGGGCAATTCAAAATCTGAAATCTTTCCCCTACCTTTGCCCTCCCTAAAAATCGGGAAAAATAAAGTTTCAGAATGCCTACAATTCAACAATTAGTACGTAAAGGAAGAGAAATTATCAGGGCAAAAAGCAAATCCAGGGCTCTGGATCAATGTCCTCAGCGTCGTGGTGTTTGCACTCGTGTTTACACTACCACACCCAAAAAACCTAACTCAGCATTACGTAAAGTTGCCAAAGTTCGTCTTACCAATAAGGTAGAGGTTATTGCATACATTCCCGGAGAAGGGCACAATTTGCAGGAACACTCTATTGTTCTAATTCGCGGTGGACGTGTGAAAGATCTGCCGGGAGTTCGTTATCATATTGTCCGTGGTTCTTTGGATACAGCGGGTGTAAAAGATCGCAAGAAGAGCCGTTCTAAATACGGGACCAAGAGAGAAAAACAAGCTGCGAAAAAATAATTGCTATATAAAGTAAAATCAATTTCAGAAGATCATGCGTAAATCACAGGCAAAAAAACTTCCATTATCACCAGATCCTAAGTACAATGACAAATTGGTAACCCGGTTTGTCAATAGCCTGATGTGGCAAGGAAAGAAAAGTGGTGCATATAACATTTTTTATTCTGCTCTTGAAAAAGTTTCCAAACAAACTAATGAGGACGGATATGAAGTTTGGAAAAGAGCATTGGCAAACGTTACTCCTTCCGTTGAAGTTCGCAGCCGCAGGATTGGTGGTGCCACCTTTCAGATACCTTCAGAGGTTCGTCCGGATAGAAAGATATCTTTAAGTATGAAATGGCTGATCCGATACAGCCGTGAAAGAAACGGACGCAGTATGTCAGATAAATTGGCTGCAGAGATTGTAGCAGCAGCAAAAGGTGAAGGTGCTGCATTTAAGAAAAAAGAAGATACACACCGTATGGCAGAGGCTAACAAAGCATTTGCTCACTTCAAGGTGTAATTAAAGGTATAAAGATGTCATTATTTCAAAGGCCGCTTCATCAAAGCGGCTTTTAAATTTTATATAACAATTGTATCTAGCTTTTTTCTGGATGATTATGAAAATTTTTTATACAAAAAAGCCGCTCCATTTGGAGCGGCCGTATTGTAGCTAGTGTTTATTTTACATTGTCATTCCGCTGCCATTATCAGAATTATTGTCTATTGGAGTTTCTGTTAAAGGGCTCTCTTGTATAGGTTCGGGTTCCGGTTGCGATATTTCCATCGGAACAGGAGCTGCTACCGGTTTTGGAGCGGGTTTTTTAGTAACCGGTTTTTTCTTAGTAACTTTTTTAGGGGCTGTTTTTTTCTTAGTTGTTATTTTCTTTTTTGCCGGGGCTTTCTTTTTTGCAACTTTCTTTTTAGGAGTTGCTTTTTTCTTCGCTGCAATTTTTTTCTTCGCCGGGGCTTTCTTTTTTGCAACTTTTTTCTTTGGTGCAGCTTTCTTCACAGCTTTTTTGCGTGATGGTTTTGATTTTTTTTTGGAGGCCATAAATAAAAATTTGGATGTTAAAAATCTATTGATAGTATTTTAAACAGGGACAATGAAATTACAACGATTCAAAATCACTAACAAAATTTATAATGGGATTTAATAGATATTTTTAAAGAAAATTGGTTCAGTCGAAAAGGCCAGACTTAGTCAATGCATACATTATTTATTACCCGTCCATGAATTTAGCTTTTTGGTAAAGACAAAACTATCCACGGCTTACAGGACAAAGAGCTTTAGATGATCCATACGAAAACTCGAGCCTGTAGGGATATCAGTTGGGAATAGGTGATTCGGCAACACTTAGCCGTAGTTAGAATTTGAAAGGTTATTCACAAAGCGGAATTATTAAATCCTTAAGTCTCTGTTTTTCCCTTGCTTTTTCTTACCTTTGCGCCTCCAAAACCACAAGGTTTTTTATTTGTAAATAAACCCCTGAAAATAAACAAGTCATGGCAGACTTAAAATTTCAAAGAAACTTCGGTATTGCGGCTCATATCGATGCCGGTAAAACGACTACCACAGAGCGTATTCTTCGTTATACCGGAATGATCCACAAGATTGGTGAAGTGCATGAGGGCGCTGCAACTACCGACTGGATGGAGCAGGAGAAGGAAAGAGGCATTACCATTACTTCTGCTGCTGTTAGCTGTAATTGGAATTTCCCGACTGAAAAAGGAAAACCAACAGCTGATACCAAAAAATATTATTTCAATATCATCGATACTCCGGGACACGTTGATTTCACCGTTGAGGTAGAACGTTCCATGCGTGTGCTAGATGGATTGATCGCATTATTCTCAGCAGTGGATGGTGTGGAACCGCAGAGCGAAACTGTGTGGCGCCAGGCCAATCGTTATAATGTTCCCCGTATTGGATTTGTCAATAAAATGGACCGTGCCGGCGCAGACTTCCTCAACGTAGTAAAGCAAGTAAAAGAAATGCTCGGTTCAAAAGCTGTTCCCTTGCAATTGCCGATCGGTGCTGAAGATAATTTCAAAGGCGTTGTTGACCTGATAAAAATGAAGGGTATCATCTGGCACATGGAAACAGAGGGTATGACCTTTGACGAGATCCCGGTGCCTGATGACATGAAAGCTGAAGCTGACGAATGGAGAGCTAATTTGGTTGAAGCAGTAGCTGAATACGACGATAAATTGATGGAAAAGTTTTTTGAGAATCCTGATTCCATCAGCGAAGGAGAGATTCATGAAGCCATCCGCAAAGCAACCATTGATCTTAGCATTGTCCCAATGCTTTGCGGATCTTCGTTTAAGAATAAAGGAGTGCAAACGGCATTGGACGCTGTATGCCGTTATTTGCCAAGCCCTGTAGATATCGAAGCTGTAAAAGGAACTGATCCAAATACTGGTGAGGAAATTTCCAGGAAACCTGATTCTAAAGAACCTTTTGCAGCCTTGGCATTTAAGATTATGACCGATCCTTTTGTAGGCCGTTTGGCATTCTTCCGTTGTTATTCCGGCCATTTGGATTCGGGTTCTTATGTATTGAATGTTCGCAGCGGAAAGAAGGAACGTATCAGCCGTATCATGAAGATGTTTGCCAACAAACAAAACCCTATTGATTTTATCGAAGCAGGTGATATCGGTGCAGCCGTTGGATTTAAAGAAATTAAGACGGGGGATACATTGTGCGATGAAGATCATCCTATTGTTCTTGAAAATATGTTTATTCCTGAACCGGTAATTTCCGTAGCGGTAGAACCGAAAACTCAAGCCGATGTTGATAAAATGGGAATGGCCATCGCCAAACTCATCGAAGAAGATCCGACACTTCGTGTAAAAACTGATGAAGAGACCGGGCAAACAGTATTGAGCGGAATGGGTGAACTGCATCTTGAGATCATCGTAGATCGTATGAAGAGAGAATTTAAAGTGGAAGTGAACCAGGGTGCACCGCAGGTAGCATATAAAGAAGCATTCCAGTCTACCATTGAGCATCGTGAAATATTAAAAAAGCAAACTGGTGGTCGTGGTAAGTTCGCTGATATAGTTTTTGAATTAGGCCCAGTTGATGCAGATTGGAAAGCTGAAAATCCCGACAAGAATTTTCAGTTTGTAAACGATCTTTTCGGAGGATCCATTCCTCGTGAATATGTACCTGCCATTCAAAAAGGATTCGAGCAATCTATGGTCAACGGTGTGTTGGCAAATTATCCGGTTAATAATATGAAGGTTCGTGTATTTGACGGAAGCTTTCACGCTGTGGACTCTGATTCAATGTCATTTGAATTATGTGCTAAGTCTGGATTTCGTGAAGCAGCGAGGAAAGCGAAACCAATTTTGCTGGAGCCGATAATGAAAGTGGAAGTTGTAACTCCTGACCAATACATGGGAGATGTAACAGGCGATCTGAACCGCCGTCGCGGAATGCTGGAAGGAATGGATAGCCGTGCCGGAGCACAGGTTATTAAAGCAAAAGTTCCGTTGAGCGAAATGTTTGGATATGTTACGCAACTTCGTTCATTGAGTTCAGGCCGTGCATCTTCGACAATGGAATTTTCTCATTATGCACCTGCCCCTAATAATATCGCTGAAGAAGTGATTGCAAAAGTGAAAGGGAAAGTAAATGCATAATTAGATAGAAACATTACTTAGAATAGACCCCGTTTACAAACGGGGTTTTTCATTTATAAATAAGTGATTCAAATCAATACGTTCTTATATCAATGGCATTTGCTTTGCTATTATTTTATCACTAAATTTTTCTTTTTCCCTCGAAAAACCGGCTGTAATGCTATCTATGAAAAACATGTCCAAGGGTTAAGGACTCAGTGATGAGTCCTTTTCTTTTTTCAGCCTACTTTCATCGAATGACCTTAATTTTAATTCCGGATAAAAGATAACGCATTCAGAATGGTAAAGTACCTCTTTCTGTTTTTATCAGCTATGTTTTTTTTTCATGGCGCAACAGCCCAGGAAAAGATACGCAACGGGATGTTGATTTCTCATTCTGTAAAATTCAAAAAAGGTTTTTATAAGATCGATGCAACAGACAAACTGGAGCAGCCTGTAATTATTATTGAAGGAAATAATATCACAATTGATTTTAATAATGCCATTTTACAAGGAAGTAATTCTAAAAAAAATCCTGATGAATTTTTCGGTGTAGCCATATTGATTCAAAATAGTAAATACGTCACTATAAAAAATCTACGGGCAAAAGGTTATAAAGTAGCGTTGCTTGCTCAAAACACAGATGATCTTTCTATTGACAATTGCGATTTTAGTTATAATTACCGCCAGCATCTGAACAGCACACAGGAAAAGGAAGATATTTCCGATTGGCTCAGCCATCATCATAATGAAAAAGACGAATGGCTACGATATGGAGCAGGAATGTATTTGCGAAAATGCGATCAAGCGACAATAACAAATTGCAAAGTCACCGGTGGCCAAAATGGTTTGATGATGATGGAATGCAACGATGGTATGATCTATAACAATGACTTTTCTTTTAACTCAGGACTTGGTATCGGAATGTATCGTAGCAGCAGAAATAAGGTCATGTACAACCGTCTTATTTTTAATGTTCGTGGTTACAGTGAAGGTGTTTATAATCGTGGTCAGGATAGCGCCGGCATATTGGTGTATGAGCAGAGCGATGATAATTTGTTTTATAAAAACAATGTAACTCATGGCGGCGATGGATTTTTTCTTTGGGCTGGTCAAACTACAATGGATAATGGACAAGGGGGATGCAATGATAATGTGATCATGGGTAATGATTTTTCGTATGCACCAACCAATGGAGTAGAAGTCACTTTCAGTAGAAACACTATTGTTGACAACCGGATATTTGAATGCGATCATGGTATCTGGGGCGGCTACAGTTATGAAACTAATGTTAGTAACAATAAATTTCGGAATAACCGTATCGCCATTGCCATTGAGCATGGCCAGCAAAATAGGATTACTTACAATCTTTTTTACCAGGATAAAGAGGCCATTCGTTTGTGGGGAAATGTAGAAGAGCCGTCAGATTGGGGCTACCCAAAATATCATGATACACGAAGTAAAGATTATATAATTGTTTCCAACAGCATCAACAAAGTTCCTACAGCTTTTAATATCAGCCGTACGGAAGATCTGAGTGTTTTTAATAATAGTTTCAATGATTGTGATCAAATCTTCAAAGTAGATTCAACTGTTGCCGATTTAGATACAACATTCAACGATGAATTGTCAGAAAAACTTTCTTCTGATACCAGTATTGCAATACCTGTTGTAAAAAATCCGAACAATCCTTTTAAAGGTGTTAATGAATTGCCAGGTAGAAAAAACATTCTGATTACCGAATGGGGACCTTATGATTTTAGGTCACCTATTATCTGGAATACAAACCCTACTGATACCGGGGATGTGATGAAATTTGATCTGTTGGGTCCAAAAGGAAAATGGAAACTAAAATCATTCCGCGGAGTTGAGAATATTTCCGAAACAGCTGGGGAATTTCCGGCATCCATCACAGCCCAAAAAATTAAAGCGGATCGCACCGATATATTCATTGAGTTGGAATATTCCGGGTCAACAATAACTACTCCGTTTGGTGAAACCGTGCCAGCAGGAAAAATATACAGTTTTTCTTTCAGAAAATTTTTCCAGCCGATGGATTGGCAAGTGAATTGGTATGGATTCGATTCTATTTCCGATCCGATCAAACATGATTATTTATTTCCTGCGGGTGTGAAAGAAAAATCTTTCCGATCAGAAAAAACCAACAAATTGGATTATGCATGGTGGGGAGGGTTAAAAGGAGATGATGGACAACAATACACACGGTTTATTACTGTAGCGGAGGCAAATGCCGATATACCCAAAGGAGTTTATGATCTGGGGGTTACCTGGGATGATGCCGTTCGGGTATATATAGATGATAAATTGGTCATTGATGAATGGAACCCTTCCAAGTATGATTTTGATGAATCGCCTCATAAAACAATACGCCTACAGTTAGATGGAAACCACCGCTTTAAAGTGGAGCATGTTGAGCTGGGGGGATTTGCAACATTGAGCTTGAAACTCAATCGGATCCAATAAATTTGAGATTGTTAATTAAATCTTTAGCTAAACATAGAAAATTCTTTCCCAGCTATTTGGAGGATATGATGCTCAGCCCTACCTTTGCACTCCCAATAAAAAATTGGGTTTTCAGCGATGTCTCAGCGAATCAGAATCAAATTACAGTCTTACGATCATAACCTGGTAGATAAATCTGCCGAGAAGATAGTAAAAACTGTTCGCAGCACTGGTGCTGTGGTAACAGGTCCTATACCTCTGCCTACACGCAGAAAGATCTTTACCGTATTGCGTTCACCGCATGTCAACAAGAAGAGTCGTGAACAATTCCAACTGGCTACTCATAAACGCCTTTTGGATATTTACACTTCGACTTCCCGTACGGTAGACGCATTGAGTAAATTGGATCTGCCCAGTGGTGTAGAAGTTGAGATCAAAGCATGACGTCTGTTAAAGAACAGAAAAGCTCTTATTAAAATTTTTTATGCCATCTCTCAAAATTTCCTTCCCGGAAAAGAAAAGAGCTCTGGCCATTAAATAAAAACAAGCCCTTCGAGGTTTGTTTATCGCCGGTACTTCCCCACAAAGGAAAAGGTCGGTGATGAACCAGGATTGACCTCCTGCTTTCTGAAAGCGGGAAATGTCTTGATAACCTTGCGGGGATAAACCGTAAGAACATGAAAGGAATCATTGGAAAAAAAGTGGGAATGACGAGCATTTTCGATCCTGGTGGCAAGCAGGTAGCTTGTACTATTATCGAAGCAGGTCCTTGTGTAGTGACACAAGTAAAGACCCATGAGTCAGATGGCTACAGCGCTCTGCAACTCTCGTTCGGCGACAAAAATGAAAAGCATAGCAACAACGCCGAAAAAAATCATTTCGCAAAAGCCAACACTTCTGCAAAAAAATTCTCAAAAGAATTCCGCGACTTTTCAATCCAAAAAAATCTGGGCGACACCGTCACCGTTGACATCTTCACAGAAGGTGAAAACGTTGATGTGGTAGGTACATCAAAAGGTAAAGGTTTTCAGGGCGTAGTAAAACGCCATGGCTTTACCGGAGTTGGCAGTGCAACACACGGCCAGCATGACCGTTCAAGAGCTCCGGGTTCTTTGGGTAACTCCTCTGATGCCAGCCGTGTAATGAAAGGTATGCGAATGGCGGGACGTACCGGTACCGACAGAGTGAAACTGAAAGGCCTCAAAGTGCTGAAAATTTTTCCGGATAAAAATTACATTTTAATCAGTGGTTCGGTTCCGGGCCATAATGGTTCAATCGTTTTAATTCAGAAGTAATATGCAATTGGAAGTTTTAAATAAACAAGGAAAGAAAACAGGCAGGACAGTTGAATTGCCGGAAGATATTTTCGGCATTGAGCCCAATGATCATGTGATTTACCTGGCTGTTAAACAATATTTGGCTGCTCAGCGCCAGGGTACTCACAAAGTGAAGACCAGGGCAGAAGTAAAAGGAGCCAGCCGCAAGCTTCATCGGCAGAAAGGAACCGGTGGCAGCCGTAAAGGAAATATCCGCAATCCTTTGTATAAAGGCGGCGGTACTATTTTCGGCCCCAAGCCTCATGATTATGACATCAAATTGAACAGGAAAGTGAAGGACCTTGCAAAGATGTCTGCTCTTTCTTATAAAGCAAAAGATAATGCCATTGTGGTAGTAGAAGATATTACAATGGAAGCTCCCAAGACAAATGGCTTTGCAGATATCATGAGCAAATTGAAAGTAAAAGACAAAAAGACTTTGTTTGTAATGCCTGAGTATAATGACAATGTTTATTTGAGTTTCAGGAATATTCCTAAGGTGAATGGCATTTTATTAAGTGATATAAATACATATGACCTGATGAATGCAGATGTACTGGTGTTGACAGAGAGTGCTGCTAAAATATTTTCTGAGCAGGAAAAAGAAGCTTAATTATTAAACAGATTAAATAAAGAAAGATGAGACTTTCTGATGTATTGATAAAACCGATTTTGAGCGAGAAGGCAAATGCCCAACAGGAAAAATTGCGCCGCTATGCTTTCAAGGTTTCTCAAAAAGCGAATAAACTTGAGATAAAAAAAGCTGTTGAAAGTTTTTACGGCGTGACTGTTGTGGATGTTAATACCGCAGTGGCTCCCGGGAAAAACAAAACCCGTTACACCAAAGCAGGTTTTATCAAAGGCCGCAAGCCTTCTTTTAAAAAAGCTTTTGTGACCGTGGCAGAAGGTGATAGCATTGATCTGTATTCAAACATTTAATCATAGTCTATTTCGTAAGAAAAGAAGAAAACGAATAATATGGCACTGAAAAAATATAAACCGATGACAGCAGGTACCAGATGGAGAATTGGTAATGCTTATGCTGAGGTGACTACTAATGAGCCTGAAAAATCATTGGTAGAAACTAAAAAAAGTACAGGCGGCCGCAATTCATCCGGTCACCTCACCATGCGTTACATCGGTGGCGGTCATAAAAAGAAATACCGTAACGTTGATTTCAGAAGAGATAAAAAAGATATGGAAGCTACGGTGTTGACTATTGAATATGATCCGAATCGCTCTGCATTTATTGCATTAATAGAATATACTGATGGTGAAAAAAGATACATTTTGGCGCCGCAAGGTTTACAAGTAGGCGCAAAGGTGATCAGCAGCGAAAATGCAGCCCCTGAGATCGGCAATACACTTCAGTTAAAAAATATGCCACTTGGTACTATGGTGCACAATATAGAAATGCAACCTGGTCATGGTGGCAAGATCGCCAGAAGCGCCGGTTCATCGGCTCAGTTGACAAACAAAGAAGAGAAATATGCGGTTCTCAAAATGCCAAGTGGTGAATTGAGAAAAGTCTTGATTAATTGCTTTGCAACTGTTGGAGTAGTAGGAAACAGCGATCATAATTTGCAAAAAATGGGTAAGGCGGGACGTAATCGCTGGAGAGGTATTCGCCCCCGCAACCGTGGTGTTGCAATGAATCCTGTTGATCACCCGATGGGAGGTGGAGAAGGTAAAGCATCCGGTGGTCATCCAAGAAGCCGTACCGGTAAATATGCAAAAGGAGAAAAAACAAGAACAAAGGGTAAGGGAAGTGATAAACTGATCATTCAACGTAAGAATGGTTCCAAACTTTCAACCCAACAACCATAATTGAATTTTTAAAACTAAACGCTATAAATAAATGGCTCGTTCAATTAAAAAAGGTCCTTATGTCGCTACACACCTCGAAAAAAAGGTGCTGGCAATGAACGAAGGCAAAACCAAAAAGAGTGTGGTGAAAACATGGAGTCGTCGCTCTACGATCACTCCTGACTTTGTCGGGCACACATTTGCTGTGCATAATGGAAATAAATTCATCCCGGTTTATGTTACCGAATTCATGGTAGGTCATAAATTAGGAGAGTTTGCACCAACCCGTCAGTTCAAAGCACACTCAAGCAAGAAAATTGAAACCGAATCATCAGGATCATAAAAAAGAAATTGTTATCCGCTAAACCGGGTAACAACTGAAAAGAAATAAAATGGAAGCAGTAGCTAAATTGAGAAATTATCCCACTTCACCCCGCAAGATGCGGCTTCTGGCTGATTTGATACGTGGTCAAAAAGTGGAAAAAGTTTTGGCCATTTTGGAGCATCACCCCAAACATCCGGCTGTACCATTAAGAAAGTTGGTATTGAGTGCCATTAACAACTGGAAGCAAAAAAATGAAGGTGGAGATGAAAGCGAATTAGTGGTTAAAACCATTTTTGTGGATGGCGCCAGGACTTTAAAGAGAATGCGTCCGGCTCCGCAAGGTCGTGGTTACAGAGTTCGTAAAAGGAGTAATCATGTAACCCTGATAGTAGATTCAAAAAATGGTGCTGCAGTATTGCAGGAACCAGTGCAGGAAGAATCAAAAGCATCAGAAGAAGTTACTGAAGTAAAGACAGAACCAAAGGCAAAGAAAACACCGGCAAAAAAGACAACCAGGAAAAAATCTAAATAAAAAAACAATAAACCGGATTTCAGAAATACGAAATGGATTTAGGGGATTCGGTTCACTAAAAAAATAATATGGGTCAAAAAGCAAATCCGATTGGCAACAGGTTAGGCATCATCCGCGGTTGGGAATCTAACTGGTACGGAAGCAAAAAAGATTATGCAGTTAAGCTGATCGAGGATAACAAGATCAGGTCTTACCTCAATGCCCGTATCAATAAAGGTGGAATTTCAAAGATCGTTATTGAAAGAACATTGGGTAAACTGATCATTACCATTCATACATCAAAACCTGGAATCATCATTGGTAAAGGTGGCGGTGAAGTAGACAGAATTAAAGAAGAGTTGAAAAAACTTACTGGCAATGCTGATGTCCAAATCAACATTCTGGAGATACGTCGCCCGGAACTGGATGCTATGATTGTTGCAGATACAATTGCCCGCCAGATTGAAAATCGTATCAACTATAAAAGAGCTATCAAAATGTCCATTGCTTCAGCACTTCGTATGGGTGCAGAGGGAATTAAAGTAAAAGTGAGTGGCCGTCTCGGTGGCGCTGAAATTGCCCGTACCGAAGAGATCAAGCAAGGTCGTGTACCGCTGCACACTTTCAGAATGGATATTGACTACGCAAACGTGTTTGCTTTGACCGTTTATGGAAAGATCGGAATTAAAGTATGGATCTGTAAAGGCGAAGTATTGACGAAAAGAGATTTGAACCCAAATTTTGTAGGTGGTAAGAGTGATGTAAGTGATCGCAGGGATAGAAGAGACCATGACAGAAGGGATCATGATAGACGAGATCGTAGGGACAGAGGGGAAAGAAAAGATAGAAGAGATAGAAAAAGTTAATCATTGAATTGAGGAATTTTCAAAATAACTAAAGATGTTACAACCGAAAAGAACGAAGCACAGGAAAATGCAGAAAGGTCGCATGAAAGGCGATGCTAAACGGGGCGCTACAATAGCCTTTGGCTCTTACGGATTGAAAGCTCTCGACAGCCATTGGCTTACTGATCGCCAGATTGAAGCTGCCCGTCAGGCATTAACCCGTGAAATGAAGAGAGAAGGTAATGTGTGGATACGGGTTTTTCCTGATAAACCTATCACCCGCAAACCCCTTGAAGTGAGAATGGGTAAAGGTAAAGGAAACCTCGAGTTTTGGGCAGCTGTGGTTAAACCCGGCCGTATTTTATTCGAAGTAGATGGTGTAGATGAAAAAACAGCACGTGCTTCATTATCGCTTGCCGCAGGCAAGCTGCCGATAAAAACAAAATTTGTAAAACGCAGGGATCTTGAAACTGCATAATCAATAAAAACAGCAATTACCATGTCAAAGAAGGCAGACTTTGTAAAAAGTATTCATGGAATGAACGAGAATGATCTGAAAGCAAGATTGCAGGAAGATCAGCAGCGATTGAAAAAATTGGAATTTGCTCATTCTATCTCTCCATTGGAGAACCCGATGAACATTCGGGGACTGCGCAGGGACATTGCACGGTTGAAAACAGAATTGAAAAAAAGAGAATCAGGAATTTAATTAAAAGCTTATAAAATGGCTGAAAGAAATTTACGAAAAACAAGAATCGGGGTGGTTACCAGCAACAAAATGAATAAGACCATCACAGTTGCGGTAGAAAGAAAAGTAAAGCACCCTATCTACGGAAAGTTTGTAAAAAAGACAACAAAGTTTCATGCTCATGACGAAAAAAATGAATGCAGCATTGGTGATACTGTAAAGATCATGGAAACCCGTCCATTGAGCAAAACAAAAAGATGGAGACTGGTAGAAGTCGTAGAAAAAGTGAAGTAATGAAAATTTCAAATTTGAAATTTAAAATTAAAAATAATCTAAGATGATTCAGCAGGAAAGTCGTTTGAACGTTGCGGATAATAGTGGCGCCAAAGAAGTGCTGTGTATCCGAGTACTCGGCAACAGCGGCCAGCGATACGCAAAGATCGGCGACACAATTGTAGTGACTGTAAAAGATGCATTGCCCGCTGGTGGTATTAAAAAAGGAACTGTTACCAAAGCTGTGATCGTTCGCACCACCAACAAATTGCGCCGCAAAGACGGCTCTTACATTCGCTTTGATGATAATGCGGTCGTGTTATTATCCCAGGCAGACGAACCAAGAGGTACCCGTATTTTCGGACCAGTAGCAAGAGAACTTCGTGATAAAGGTTATATGAAAATTATTTCACTGGCACCCGAGGTGTTGTAAAAAGATTAATGAGTAAAAAATAATTTATAATAAATAAAAGTCCCGTGAGGGATTTAGGATATGAAATCAAGATTTAAACCAAAGTATAACATCAGGAAAGGAGACAGTGTAGTGGTGATCACAGGAGAGGATAAAGACCTCAGTCGCCCACGCACAGTAAAATCTGTGTTATTGGATAAAGGCAAAGTGATCGTGGAAGGCGTCAATATGGTTACCCGTCACAGTAAGCCTAATGCTCAAAATACCCAGGGTGGTATCATCAAAAAAGAAGCTCCGATTCATATCAGTAATGTAATGCTTTGGGATCCGGCACAGAAATCCGGTGCACGGGTAAAAAGAGAAAGAAAAGACGGCAAGACCGTAAAAGTTTTTAAAACAGTAAGAAAATCGCAGGAGGGTAAAAAATAATGAGTACGAAAACATATACCCCGAGACTGGCTGAAAAATATAAAAAAGAAGTAGTGCCCGCATTGGTAAAAAAATTTGGATACACTTCTGTCATGCAAACTCCGAGGCTCGAAAAGATTTCATTGAATCGCGGTGTGAACGGAGCAGTTAATGATAAAAAACTGGTGGATGTTGCCCTCGAAGAAATGTCCACTATTGCCGGACAAAAAGCAGTGGCTACTATGTCGAAGAAAGACATCTCCAATTTCAAATTGAGAAAAAGTATGCCAATCGGCACTAAAGTCACTTTGCGTGGAGACAAAATGTATGAATTTCTGGATCGTTTGATCTCTGTGGCATTGCCTCGTGTTCGTGACTTCAGAGGTATAAGCGAAAAATCGTTTGATGGTCGTGGTAATTATACATTAGGTGTTACAGAGCAGATCATTTTCCCGGAAATCGACATTGATAAAGTAAACCGCATCACGGGCTTTGATATCACTTTTGTAACTACCGCCCGTACCGATGAGGAAGCATATGAACTGCTGAAAGAACTGGGGATGCCTTTTAAAGACATAAAAAAATAAAATCAATAAATTAAAAAGGAATAAACATTATGGCTAAAACATCAGTAAAAGCCAGGCAAAGAAAAAGAGAAAAGATGGTGGCACAATATGCTGCCAAAAGAGAAGCGTTGAAGAAAGCCGGAGACTGGAAAGCTTTGGATGAACTTCCGAAAAATTCTTCGAAAGTTCGTTTGAAAAACCGTTGCCAGATCAGTGGACGTCCAAGAGGTTATGTTCGTTACTTCGGGATTTCCAGGATTGCATTGCGTGATATGGCGCTGGATGGAAAAATTCCCGGACTGAAAAAAGCAAGCTGGTAATTGAGTATTGCAGAGACAAATAATTCTGCAAAAAGCAATTTGAAATTTAAAATTTACAATTCAAGATAATTATGGTAACAGATCCTATAGCAGATTTCCTGACAAGAATCCGTAATGCTCAGATGGCGGGTCATCGTATTGTAGAAATTCCTGCTTCTAATCTGAAAAAGCGGATGACTGAAATTTTGTATAACCAGGGGTATATTCTGAAATACAAATTTGAGGACGATAACAAGCAGGGAGTGATCAAGATCGCTTTGAAATACGATCCTCAAACCAAACAGCCGGCCATTCAGAATATGGAGAGGATCAGCCGCCCGGGTCTGCGTCAATATGCCAAGCCAGGTGAGTTTCGACGTGTGAAAAACGGATTAGGCGTAGCTATCATTTCAACATCCAAAGGTGTAATGACAGACAAAGAAGCAAAATCACAGAATGTAGGTGGCGAAGTTCTTTGCTACGTATATTAATTTTTCAGCTGATTAATTTAAAAAAATTTTATGTCTCGTATAGGTAAAAAATCGATTAGTATTCCAGAAGGAGTCACCATTGCGGTGGGCAGCGATAATGTAGTGACCGTAAAAGGCAAGAAAGGTGAATTGAAAGAGGCTATTGATCGTGATATCAAGGTAGAAGTAAAAGATGGCCATGTGTCTTTTACCCGTCCGACTGATCAGATCCGCCATCGTGCGATGCATGGTTTATATAGAGCTTTGGTAGCAAACATGATCAAAGGCGTAACTACTGGTTACCAAAAGCAATTGGAATTGATCGGTGTGGGTTTCAAAGCTGCCAACCAGGGGAATGTACTGGATCTATCTTTAGGGTATTCGCATAACATCATTTTTGAAGTACCTAAAGAATTAAAAGTTGCGACCGCACAGGAAAAAGGTCAAAACCCGACCATCACTTTGGAAGGGGTAGATAAACAACTGCTGGGGCAAGTCGCTGCAAAACTGCGTAGCCTTCGTAAGCCTGAGCCGTATAAAGGAAAAGGTGTTCGCTATGTGGGTGAAGTAGTTCGTAAGAAAGCAGGTAAAGCAGCAGGCAAGTAAAGTTATAAGTGGTAATCTAAAACAAGAAATTAGAAACAAGAATATGAACTCAAAAACAAAAACAGAAAGAAGACAAAGGATCCGCTACACCATTCGCAAAAAAGTGGGTGGTACTGCGCAGAAACCACGTTTATCTGTTTTCAGAAGTAATAGTGAAATATATGTTCAGCTGATCGATGATGCCAAAGGGTTGACGTTGGCATCAGCTTCTTCGAGAGATAAAGACATTAAGGCACAAAAGGGAACCAAGAGTGAAAAAAGCAAATTGGTCGGCCAGGCTATTGCACGCAAAGCATCAGAACTTGGTTTGAAAGAAGTGAATTTTGATCGTGGTGGTTATTTATATCACGGTCGTGTGAAAGCACTTGCTGATGGTGCAAGAGAAGGAGGACTCAAATTCTAATTAATATTTCAAAATCTGATATGGCAAAATATAACGTAAACAGAGTTAAACCAGGTGACCTCGAACTGAAAGAAAAAGTAGTAGCTATCAATCGTGTGGTAAAAACTACGAAGGGTGGACGTGCTTTCAGCTTTTCAGCATTAGTGGTTGTTGGTAATGAAAACGGCGTAGTAGGACATGGTCTTGGAAAAGCAAAAGAAGTACAGGAAGCGATCACGAAAGGAATTGAAGATGCCAAGAAAAACCTGATCCGTGTTCCGGTAATGCATGGTACCATTCCTCATGATCAATGGGCCAAAGAAGGCGCTGCAAAAGTATTGATCAAGCCCGCTGCTCACGGTACCGGAGTGATCGCCGGAGGCAGCATGCGTGCTGTGCTGGAAAGTGCAGGTGTTACCGATGTATTGGCAAAATCATTAGGATCTGCTAATCCTCACAATGTAGTAAAAGCAACTTTCAAAGCTTTAGCTTTATTGCGTGAGCCGGTTCATGTTGCCAAAACCCGTACGGTAGGTTTGAAAAAGGTGTTTAACGGATAAATCAACGCTATCAATAACCGAAGTTCAACGCCGGTCTATTGATAAAATGAATAAAAAGATTCCAGGTTATGAAAAAGATCAAGATAACATTAGTTCAAAGCCCTATTGACAGGCCGGAGCGTCAGAAACAAACATTGAAGGCATTAGGGTTGATCAAGACCAACGCTTCAAGAGAAGTGAGCGCTACCCCGCAAATATTGGGTATGGTTCGCAAAGTGAATCATTTGGTGAAAGTGGAGGAAGTGAATTAGAATCCAAAAGACAATAGTAAAAGTTGAAAATGCAACTGCAGTTTTGATTTTTTACTTTTTTACATTAAAGCGAGGGGCGATTTCCCCGTAAGTATAAAATCATCAAAAAATGAAATTACATCAATTAAGACCAGCGAAAGGAGCAACTCATAAAGACAAAAGAATTGGACGTGGTGATGGCTCCGGGCATGGAGGAACTTCTACAAAAGGTACCAAAGGCCATCAAAGCCGGAGTGGTTTCAAGAGGAAGATGGCACATGAAGGCGGCCAGATGCCCATCCAGCGCCGCATTCCCAAACGTGGATTCAATAATATTCACCGTGTGGAATATAAGGTATTCAATGTAGGACAAGTGGAGCAACTGGCGGATAAATACAGCATCACTGAATTCAGCCTGGAAAATCTTTATATCAACGGGCTTATAGGACAAAATGATAAAGTGAAAATTCTTGGTAATGGCGACTTGAAAAAGAAACTTAGTTTCAAGGTTAACGCTGTGAGCGGAAAAGCTAAATCTTCCATTGAAGCGGCCGGCGGAACAGTCGAGATTATCAAATAATTTTCACTAACTTGCAACGACGCATTAACCATGCGTCTTTATGTTTTAAGGGCTTTTAAACTTTATTAAACCCAGTGAAGAATTTTTTCAAGACGCTTAAGAATATCTGGAGTATCGAGGAATTGCGTGACAAGATCCTTTTTACCCTTCTACTCGTTGCTATTTATCGTGTGGGTACTCACATCGTGTTGCCTGGAATCGATCCACATGGACTTAAAACTGCGGGTAACAATAGTGGAATCCTCGGCTTGATCGATGCATTTTCCGGAGGAGCCTTTAACCAGGCTTCTATTTTTGCATTAGGCATCATGCCTTACATTTCCGCTTCTATTTTCATGCAGCTGATGACAGTCTTGGTTCCTAAATTTCAGAAACTGCAAAAAGAAGGGGATAGCGGCCGCAAAAAGATTAATCAATACACCCGGTATATCACTGTTGCTGTAACTGCACTACAAGCATCTGCTTACGTTACCTACCTGCAACGGATGACCCAGCAAGGTGGAATGATAGCAGGATTTACTCCATATTTTTGGTTATCTACAGTCGTGATCCTGACGGCAGGTACTATGTTTGTAATGTGGATGGGTGAAAAAATAACCGACAAGGGATTGGGTAATGGTACTTCCCTGATCATCATGATCGGAATCCTTGCCCGTCTTCCAAAATCTTTTTTACAGGAATTTCAGAGCAAATCTGTTCGCAGCGGAGACATTTTAGTTTTCATCATTGAGATCGCTGTTCTTATTGGAATTATTTTAGGTTGTATTTTATTGATACAGGGAACAAGAAAAGTTCCGGTGAATTATGCGAAACAAATTGTAGGAAATAAACAATTTGGCGGCGCCCGTCAATTTTTACCCTTGAAAGTAAACAGCGCCGGTGTAATGCCAATCATTTTTGCACAAGCTATCATGTTCCTTCCTACATTGATTACACTTGGCGGCGGTCAAACATTAAGTGCTATGTTCACCGACCACCAGAATGTCTGGTACATGCTAATTTATTCTGTTGTGGTTATTGGTTTCACATTCCTGTACACAGCTTTAATTTTTAATCCTAAACAGATATCAGATAACCTGAAACAAAATAATGGGTTTATCCCCGGAGTAAAACCCGGACAGCCTACAGCCGATTATATTGGCACCATCATGGATCGTATCACATTCCCTGGTGCAATTTTGCTGGCGTTAGTTGGTATTTTACCGGGCATCGCTCAGCGTTTGGGAGTAACACAAGGTTTCTCCACTTTCTTTGGCGGAACATCCTTGTTGATCATGGTAGGGGTAATATTGGATACTTTGCAACAGATAGAAACGCAGTTGTTGATGCGTCAATATGATGGCTTGATGAAGAGTGGACGCTTACAGGGACGTCAGGCGACATCTGCAGTGCAATATTAAAATTGAAATGAATTTTTGATATAAGACCTGGTAAGTATTGCTTGCCGGGTCTTGTTTTTTAAACGGATATTTGCAGTATGATCATTTATAAGACCAATGAACAAGTAGAACAAATGCGTCAAAGCGCTTTGCTGGTCAGCAAAACGTTATCTGAAGTGGCCAAGATGCTTCGACCCGGGCTCACTACTTTATCGTTGGACAAAATGATCGGCGAATTTATCAGGGACCATAACGCAATTCCATCTTTTTTAAATTACCATGGTTATCCTTTTAACTCCTGTCTTTCTGTAAACGATGTGGTGGTACATGGTTTTCCCAAAAAAAATGAACTGAAAGAAGGCGATATTATTTCTGTGGATGTTGGCGTAATATTGAATGGATGGAATGGCGACCATGCTTATACCTTTGCCATTGGTGATCCGGGAAAAGAAGTGATGCAACTTATCAAAGTGACTAAGGAATCATTATATCTCGGAATTGAAAAAGCTATTGCTGGCAATCGCATCGGCGATATTTCTTTTGCCATCCAGGAACATACAGAAAAGAAATATGGCTATGGCGTAGTAAGAGAATTAGTGGGGCACGGACTTGGAAGAAGTATGCATGAAGATCCACAGGTTCCTAATTTTGGCAAAAGAGGCACAGGTCCAAAAATGAAAGAAGGTTTGGTATTAGCAATAGAGCCGATGATCAATCTGGGCAAAAAAGATGTTTATACCGAAGATGATGGCTGGACTGTGCGGACCAAAGACGGCAAGCCTTCCGTACATTTTGAACATGATGTGTGTGTCAAAAAAAATAAAGCTGATATACTTTCTGATTATAGCATAATTGAGAAAGCTGAAAAAGCCAATACAAATTTGTTTACTGCGTGAAATGAAAAAAAATATTCTTATATCTTTTTCATTTATTCTTTTATTTACTTCAGTCTATTGCCAATCTCCAGATATTTTAAAGATCCGCAATTACAGGTCGGATCATGAAAAAAATATCATCAATGAATTTGTTTCTTTACTTTCTATTCCAAACATTGCTACGGACTCTGTGAACATTCAAAGAAATGCTGCCTTTATCATGGAAATGATGAAGCAAAGAGGAATCCGGGAAGTGCAATTGTTATTTCCCAAAACAAGCGGAGCATCACCTGCGATCTATGGAGAAGTAAATGTACCGGGAGCAAAACAAACATTGCTCTTCTATGCTCATTATGATGGCCAACCGGTGAATCCTGCTCAATGGGCGAAAGGGTTGGCACCTTTCAATCCATCTTTAGTTACGGGTACTATTGGAGAGGGGGGAACGATCATTCCTTTTTCCGGTGAAAATGTTTATAAACCGGAATGGAGAATTTACGCAAGAGGTGCTTCTGATGATAAAGCAGGAGTGACTGCCATTTTGAATGCGTATGATGCTATCTTCCGCAGTGGATTAGCCCCAACTTATAATCTTAAATTCATTTTTGAAGGAGAAGAAGAAGCTGGCTCTCCGCATCTGAATGAGATCCTTGAAAAATACAGATCATTGCTTCAATCGGATCTCTGGATCATTTGCGACGGACCGGTACATCAATCAGGAAAAAAGCAGATTGTTTTCGGAGTTCGTGGTGATGCACACCTTGAACTTACAGTATACGCATCTAAACGTCCGCTTCATAGCGGTCATTACGGGAATTGGGCACCCAATCCTGCGTTGATGCTTGCTAAACTTCTTGCCTCGATGAAAGATGATAATGGTCGTGTTACGATCAAAGGTTTTTATGATGATGTGATCCCGTTAACTGTCGCAGAAAAGAAAGCATTAGCAGAGGTTCCTTCCGTGGATGAACAAATGAAAAAAGAATTGGGAATTGCAAGAACAGAAATGAAAGGAAAAAACCTGGTGGAAGCGATCAATCTTCCGTCATTAAATATTAACGGAATGCAGAGTGGCAATGTTGGCAAGATGGCCAGCAACCAAATCCCCACAACAGCAAATGCGGTGCTTGATCTTCGTTTAGTACCCGGCAATAATTGGCAACGGCAACAGCAAAAGGTCATTGATTTTATAAAGAGCAGTGGGTATTACGTAATCGATCATGAACCGACTGATGAAGAACGGATGAAATATCCGAAAATAATTAAAGCGATTGCCGTAAAAGATGGATACAATGCACAAAGAACTTCACTCGATTTGCCCATTGCCAAAAATGTGATCGACGCTGTTAAAAGTACTACGAACGAACAGGTAGTGCTGATGCCTACTATGGGGGGCAGCCTTCCATTATTTTTAATTGAAAAAATTCTGAATGCCAAAACGATCACGGTGCCCATCGCCAATCATGACAACAACCAGCATGCAGAAAATGAAAATATCCTCATTCAGAATTTATGGGATGGCATTGAAACCATGGCAGCATTGATGATGATGAAATGAATCATTTATCCAATTGTCCCTTCACCTGCACATAACTCCACGCTGTAAGAGGAAGAATCAACAGCAAAAGAAACAACCACCAGGTTTTTATGATGAAAAATAAGATAAGGGTAATAATGAAAAGAAAAAATGGATATTTCACCAGCAGCAAAGCCATCAGTACCGAATCAAAATGATCATTGTTCCTTGTTCTTCTAATTACAAATGCTCTCACAGGCAGATAAAGTATTGAATGAACAAGAAAACCTATTACTGCAGGAATAAATAAAATAATTTTCTTCAACAACGATGTTTTTATCTCCAGCATTTCTTTTTGTTTCTGTTTGTCTGATTTATCAATCTCAAAAACCAATTGTTGAAATTGTTGTTTGAGTTTTTCATTGAAAGATTGATAGCGAAGCCCGTCAGGCACGTTTTTCCATTCAATATCTTTTTGAGCAATAGGAGTCCCAAAATTGATAAAAATGTTCTTGCCAAATCTCCTAAAAGAACTGTAGTTGATACCGATTGGTACCACTTTCAATGGAATATTTTCTTCCCAACTTCTTATTGCTAATCTGGCTGTTCCTTTTTTTAAGGGACGGAGATGCCATTCGTTGATGCATTTTCCTTCGCTGAAGATCAGCACTGTCCCTTTTTGCTGAAATATTTTTTTGCATGCTTCAAATGTCTCGTAGTTGATGCCAAGATTTTCCACACCTTCGCTGCTTCGATAAACCGGAAGTATTTTGAGAGCAGTAAGTAGTTTGATATAAAATGAATTTTTAAAAACATCGCCTCTTGCTAATGACCATACATTTTGCCTGAATAAAACATCGATGATTACTGCATCGAGAAATGAATTGGGATGATTGCAGGCGAGAAGAAGTGGGCCTTTTTCTTTCAATGCTTCGGGCCTGTTAATTATGAGTTTGCGGCAAAAGATCAGCATTGCCAGCCGGGCTAAGGGTTTTAAGATCCGGTACAATTAAAAATTTTTGGTGAATATAGTGAACTCCTGTTAAGTTGATGAGAATCTAGGTGCTGAACGAAGCGTCGCAAAGGACGTTTAATCAGGGCGTTACAGCTGGTAAAATCATAAAAAAAGTATTGACTTACAACCGGGACTACCGACTAAAAACCTTATCTTTGCTGCCCCGAAATTTAAACCCTTCGGGTATCTAAATCATGTTGGAAAATTTAATTAGTAAACACTTAAACGCTGATGCACAGGAGTCTGCCGGTTCCGCAATTCAGGAAGAGGCAACTACAGCGACAACAAATGTACCCGTGCAAGACCTGCCTGTTGAAACTGCAGGTGCTCATGATGATTTTGACTGGAGTATTGACAAAAGAAATGTAACAAGCTACAGCAAGGAAGAAAAAGAGAATTATGACAAAGTCTATGACAAGACTTTTGTACAGATCAACGATGGAGAAATGATAAAAGGCATAGTGGTTGGTTTAACAAAAACTGACGTCGTGCTGAATATCGGTTTTAAGAGCGATGGCTTAGTATCATTGAATGAATTCCGCGATATTCCCAATCTGAAAATCGGTGATGAAGTGGAAGTGATGGTTGTAGAAAAAGAAGACAGGGAAGGACACCTGAACCTGAGCCGCAAGCAAGCAAGAATTACCCGTGCCTGGGAAAAAATTGTTGAAGTACATAAAACTGGTGAGGTTATTACCGGAACCGTTACTTCGAAAACAAAAGGAGGTCTTATTGTTGATGTATTTGGAATGGAAACCTTCTTGCCGGGCTCTCAGATCGATGTGAAACCGGTAACTGATTACGATCAGTTCGTGGGCAAGACCATGGAATTTAAAGTGGTTAAGATCAACGAAGCAATTAAGAATGCTGTGGTTTCTCACAAAGCGCTTATTGAAAGCGATATCGAAGCTCAACGTGCTGAGATCATGAGTAAACTGGAAAAGGGTCAAGTGCTGGAAGGAACAGTGAAGAATATTACAGATTTTGGGGCATTCATGGACCTTGGTGGGTTAGACGGTTTGTTATACATCACAGATATTTCTTGGGGACGTATCTCTCATCCTTCCGAAGTATTGAAATTGGACCAAAAGATCAATGTGGTGGTACTGGATTTTGATGATGAAAAAAAGCGAATTAGCCTTGGTCTGAAACAATTGACACCTCATCCATGGGATGTATTGCCGGATACAATTGCAGAAGGAAATATTGTGAAAGGTAAAGTGGTGAACATCGAAGATTATGGCGCTTTTCTGGAGATCATGCCCGGCGTAGAAGGCCTGGTTCACGTTTCCGAAATCACATGGGCCAATACACCTATCAATGCCAAAGAATTTTTCAAATTGGGTGATGAGCATGAAGCTAAGATTGTGACGCTTGATAAAGCAAATAGGAAGATGAGTCTTTCTATCAAACAGCTTTCTCCTGATCCATGGAATGATATTGAAACAAGATTTCCTGTTGGAAGCCGTCATACCGGATTAGTGAAAAACATTACCAATTATGGTGTGTTTGTGGAATTGGTTCCGGGCATTGGTGGCATGATTCATATCAGTGACCTGAGCTGGCTTAAACGTTTCAATCATCCCGGAGATTATACCAAAGTGGGTCAGAACATAGATGTAATAATTCTTGGTATTGATAAAGAAAATCGCAAATTGCAATTAGGCCACAAACAATTGGAAGAAGATCCCTGGAATACTTTGCAGGATACATTCGCAATCGGAACCATCCATGAAGGAACAGTAAGCCGCAGAGATGACAAAGGTGCAATAGTTCAGTTGCCATACGGCCTGGAAGGTTTTGCTCCTAATCGCCATCTTGCTAAAGAAGACGGAAAGAGCATTGTGGCCGATGAAACTGCTCCATTCATGGTGATCGAGTTCGATCGCAATGAAAAAAGGATCGTTCTTTCTCATACCCGTGTTTGGGAACAAAGTAAGGTTGATGAGAAAGATGCAGCGAAAAAAGAAGCCCGTGCTGAAGTCGAAAAGACCCGTAAAGCTGTCAAAAATGTACAAAGCAAGGTAGAAAAAGCCACCCTGGGTGACCTTGGTGTTTTGGCTGACTTAAAAAAGAAAATGGAAAGCGGGGAAAATACGGAAGAAACCAGCGCAGAGTAATTATTATCAATACTTTATACTGTTAAAATAAAGCCCTTTAAAAAGGGCTTTTTTCGTTATTGTATTGCATTTGTCAGTTCTTATTATTACTTTTGATACTCTTATTCACTCTTTTTCCACACTATCCTACGCTTAAACTTTCCTATCCAAGAATTTACCAAAGCAAAATCCTTTTTTTCTGAAAAGCTCATAAGGTTTCCTGGAATAACTATTCCCGGATCTCCTGTATGTCTATGAAAGATTCAACGACCCGTTGCAAACTTTTTTAAACATAAAACCTGAGCAGCATGAAACAGAATTACAAATTTCTGGTAGGTATGTGCCTACTTATCAGTAATTACATTTTAGCACAGCCGACCGTACCGGCTAATCCCGCACCCGGCAATGCAAACAATTGTACAACCAATTCTTCGATCTTGACTTGTCCCGCAAATAGTAGTGGTGTCACTACTAATTTTTCAAGCGGAACGTACAATCGTGGTAACAATGGAAATCACCTTGGCGCAGGCGCCATTTGGAGATTTACCAATATTACCACCATAAGTGGAGTACAGGTGAACGCTGAAGTATCGATTGACGCAGTTTCAAATGCTACACTTGCATCAATAGATGATGATGGGGCTGTCGATCAGAATAATAATTCTATTAAAAGTTTCTTTGCTCCAACAATTACCACCGGAAGCAGAACCTCAGATACAAGGGGATATGTACAATTTACAATGTCTTTTTTTGATAATTCTGGAAATGGGTTTACAAATCCTAAAATTCTTCAAAGTCTGAATTTCGTGCATCTTGATATTGATGGAAACGGTAACTCATCCAGTTGGTTCCGTGAAACAGGAAATGCCTTGAGTTACGGTTCAGGAAATCCAACAGTAATTGCCAATTCTTCTACTGAATTAGTTGCCTATAATTATACAGACAATACAACATCTCCCGGTGGTTCTTTTGTGGGATATGCCGGTTCAGTATATGAACGGAGTGGCGTTTCTCTATGCGCTGAAATCGCAGCTGCATACAGGTATAATTCAGTGGGTAGAAGTTCTATCACTTTCAGGATGGGATACGATTATAAAAAAGGATCAGGATCAAATCTTTCTTCAACAACCCGTCAGTATGGAGCTACATTCGGATGCTTCAATTTCCCGCAGGAGTCACCTTTGCCTGTTAGGTTATTAACTTTCAGCGGATCTTACCGTAACCAAGCCACAACATTAAATTGGCAGACGGCTAATGAGATCGACTTTGATCATTATGAAATTCAAAGAAGTTCCAATGGTTCTGATTTTGCCAGTATTGGCACTCAGGCAGCAAAGGGTAATAACATGTCCACTAAAGAGGAATATCAATTCGCCGACAATCTTAATAATGTAAGTGGAAATGTGTTTTATTATAGGTTAAAAATGGTTGATATTGATGGGAAATCTGTCTATAGCAATGTTGTCCTGATCAGGAAAGATGAGAAAAGCATCAATGGTATCAGCATCGCACCCAATCCAGTTGTGAATGGAATGGCCAATGTTCGTTTTACTTCATCTACTGGCGGTACTGTGGAATTACGGGTTGTGGATCTGACCGGAAAAGTTGTGCTACGACAGCAAAATCAAATCTATGAAGGAAATAACAGCATATCTTTAAATGATCTTAGCCGACTGCAGCCGGGTATTTATACTATTCAGGTTTCAGATGGTGAACTATTGGTAGCTTCAAAATTCTCATTGATAAAATAAAGACATAAGTCGATTTTAAATACCCATTTTAAAGCCCCGGTCACGGGGCTTTATTTTTTAGCCTTGAAAAAGTTCCTAAACTTTTACTTTGATAAGTTTGTTTCTATTGTCTTAATTTACGTTTTTATTGCTTGTCTAAATTGGTCAGACGATGAGTTCATTCAGTGAGCGGTTAAGAAATATAAGCCTGGTTCGGAAATTAGTTTACTTCATTGTAGGGAGTGCCTCATATCCAGGATTAGCCATTATCAATAAACTGAAAATTTCCGGAGCAGAGCAATTGAAAAAACTTCCCAGACAAAATGTTTTATTCGTTAGCAACCATCAAACATATTTTGCAGATGTTATTACGTTCCTGCATATTTTTTCTGCAGTAAAATGGGGAAAAAAGAACCGGCTCGGGATTCCATATTACCTGTTGAATCCATTTACAAGAGTTAATTATGTTGCTGCAGAAGAAACCATGAAGGGAAGTTGGATCAGCCGGCTTTTTATTTTGGCAGGAGCATTGACAGTAAAAAGAACCTGGGTTAAGGATGCCAAAGAAGTAAGAAAAACACTGGATCCCTCTGACACAAGAAAGATCCAGAGAGCTTTGGAAAAAAACTGGGTGATCACTTTTCCGCAAGGCACTACCAAACCTTTTGCGCCGGGAAGAAAAGGAACGGCGTTTATCATCAAACAAAATAAACCAATTGTGATCCCGGTGGTGATCAGTGGATTCTGGCGGGCTTTTAATAAAAAAGGACTGAGATTTAAAAAGAAAGGCTCATTGCTATCAGTAACGTTCAAAGAACCTTTGCAGATTGATTACGATGCTCCTTCCGAAGTGATCTTGGAGCAAGTGATGGATGCAATTGAACAAAGTAAGAAATACATGATGAAAGGAAAGCATCATTGGAAAACGACGGAACAGTTAGCCTGATATAAGTTAGCTGATCATTCTTTGAAAAAAAGCGCTTTTAATTCTGTAGCTTCATCCGGCTTCAGTTTTCCGCCTAATATCAATCTCAATTGTCTTCTTCTTAAAGCACTTTCGAATAATTTTTTTTCTTCTTCAGTTTCTGCTATCAGTTGAGGGACTTTTTTGGGTTTGCCGTGAGGGTCTAAAGCGACAAACGTATAATAGGCTTCATTGCTTTTGTACCTGTATTTCTGGGTAAGGTCTTCTCCCCATACTTTCAGATGCACTTCCATTGATGTGTTAAATGCTCTTGAAACTTTCGCTTCAATATGCACCACGTTGCCAAGTTTGATCGGGTTTTCAAAAGAAATGTTATCTACGGAAGCTGTGACTACAGGAGCGCCACAATGTTTATGTGCGGCAATAGCCGCGGCAATATCCATCCAGTACATTAGCCGGCCTCCCATAAGATTACCAAAGGTATTTGTGTCGTTGGGTAATACGATCTCTGTCATCACTGTCAGGCTTTCACTGGCTTTTTTCCCTTCCATATTTAAATTTTCGCAAAGATAATGGTATTTGAAAGTGCCAGCGGGTACTGAGCAAAATCATATTCATCATTTACAATGCACAATGTTTCGTTAGCTCCAATCTTTTACCTTTGCACCGCCTGTATTCAGGGCAATTAAAAACGATTGCAAACATGGAATCCTCTCCCCAGATCTCGTTTGACAATACTGAATTTGCTTTCGAGTATAAGAGTAACAAACAATTGAAAAAAGCCCGTTCACTTTTTTCTTTAATGAGTAATCCCTGGCTGGTAAAAATAGGCGTAAAGCTCACTCCCTGGATCATCAAACTGGGATTCCCGGTTAAGCGGATCATTCGCAAAACAATTTTCGCTCAGTTCGTCGGCGGAGAAACGTTGGAACAAACTGCAGCGGTTGCAAAAAAACTCGGAGAATATAATGTAAAAGTGATTTTGGATTATGGTGTAGAAGGAAAAGAAGGAGAAGCAAATTTCGAACATGCCTGCGAAGAATTTATCCGGGTGATCAATTATGCAGCTACACAGCCCAATATTCCTTTTATGAGTGTAAAAGTAACCGGGTTTGCACGGTTTGGTTTGCTGGAAAAGATAGATGTACTTATGGGAAAAAAGGAAGGAACCTTGATGAAACGATACCTGAGTGCTTTGGATGAATTATCTTCTGAAGAAAAAGAAGAATGGCATCGCATACGGCAGCGTATGATGAGAGTTTGCGAAGCGGCCACTGAAAAGAAAATTGGCGTATTGATCGATGCAGAAGAAACCTGGATACAGGAACCTGTGGATGCATTGATACTTTTAATGATGGATACATTCAATCGGCAGCGACCGGTTATTTATAACACCACTCAGCACTATCGCAGAGACCGGCTTCAATTTCTTAAAGATTGTTATGATGCTTCGGTAGAAAGAAATTTTATATTCGGAATCAAACTGGTTCGGGGCGCTTATATGGAAAAAGAGCGGAAAAGGGCGCAAAAAATGAATTATCCTTCACCCATTCATGTCGATAAAAATGCAACCGACAAGGATTTTAATGCCGCAGTAGAATTTTGCATTGAACATATCGATCGGATTGCTGTTATTGTTGCTTCACATAATGAGTACAGTAATTTGTATGCAACTCAGTTATTGCAGAAAAAAAGCCTGCCATTGAATCATCCGCATGTTCACTTCAGCCAGCTATACGGCATGAGCGATAATATTACTTTTAACCTGGCTCATGCAGGGTGCTCTGTGAGCAAATATCTTCCTTTCGGTCCCATCAAGGATGTCATTCCTTACCTAATGCGCCGGGCACAGGAAAACACTTCTGTAAAAGGTCAAACAGGAAGAGAACTGATGTTGATAAAAAAGGAATTGCAGAGAAGAAAAACTTAGTTCTGTTCTTTCAATAGTTTTTTCAGGCGGTCAAGATATTTGTGTTCTGCAGCATTTATTTTCCGAACACTTTCTGCAATATGTTTGGCGCTGTTAAAAATACGTTTACGGGTTAAGTCATCGATCTCATTCTTGTTTTCATTAAAATAATCTTTAAAAGAACGAAAAGCTTCTTCTGAAGTTGCCATTTGGTCTTCCATTGCTTCAAATTCAAATTCTATCAGAAATGCACGGTCCGTTCCGAAACGATCCCTGCTATCGTCGTAATGACGCCAGGCGAACTGCACTTCTTCATCTAATTTCTTTTTTTCCTCGGGGCTGATATTTTTATCTGCCGAAGCTATTGCATAAAGCAGATTGCCCAGTTCCTTATAAAATCTTCTTGTATCTTTCATGATACAAGGTTATTTAGTACGACAGGAAAACTGAATGACTAAAATCAGTGTTTGAAATATTTCTTATCATTTCACAGCTTTCCCACAGTTCGTAGTCAATCTGCAATAACTCGGAGCTTTGTTTTAACTTGCACCTATGCAACAATACCTCTCATTACTTCAGCATATTTTAGATAATGGCGTGGACAAAAATGATCGTACCGGCACCGGCACCAAAAGCTGTTTTGGTTACCAGATGCGCTTTGACCTGCAAAAAGGATTCCCATTAGTGACCACCAAAAAGCTTCATCTGAAAAGCATTATTTACGAATTGCTATGGTTTTTAAAAGGGGAGACCAACATTAAATATCTGAAAGATCACGGTGTGAGCATCTGGGACGAATGGGCGGATGAGAATGGCGAATTAGGACCAGTTTATGGAAAACAATGGAGAAGCTGGACTGCTGCGGATGGAAGTACAATTGACCAGATCAGCGATGTGATCGGCCAGATCAAAAAAAATCCGGATAGTCGCCGGCTGATCGTCAGTGCATGGAATGTGGCTGAATTACCCAAAATGGCATTGATGCCCTGTCACGTGTTGTTTCAGTTTTATGTTGCAAACGGACGATTAAGTTGTCAATTATATCAACGCAGCGCAGATGTGTTCCTGGGAGTTCCTTTTAATATTGCCTCGTATGCATTGCTGACAATGATGATCGCCCAGGTTTGTGACCTTCAACCCGGAGAATTCATCCATACTTTTGGGGATGTGCATATTTACAATAATCATATGGAGCAGGTGGCACTCCAGTTAAGCCGCAACCCTTATCCATTGCCTACAATGAAACTGAATCCAGCCGTAAAAAACATTTTTGATTTTCAGTTTGAAGATTTCACATTGGAAAATTATCAGTGCCATCCAGCGATCAAGGCGCCTGTGGCAGTATAAAAAATTTTAAATTCTACATTTTCTATTTCATGATTATTTCTTTAATTGTTGCGGCAGCCAATAATAACGTCATTGGAAAAAATGGGCAGATGCCATGGCACCAGGCCAACGACATGCGGTATTTTAAAAACATTACCTGGGGTATGCCGGTGATCATGGGACGAAAAACATTCCAGGCATTAGGAAAAGCTTTGCCGGGAAGAAAAAACATAGTGATCACCCGCCAGCAGGATTGGAAACCGGAGGGAGTTATTATTGTGAAAAATTTAGACGACGCTTTATTTGTCACCAGGGAGACAGATGCGAAAGAAGTAATGGTGATCGGGGGAGGTGAAATTTATCGTTTGGCATTTGAAAAAGCAGATCGCATTTATCTTACCAGAATAAAGGCCGAACCGGATGGGGATACTTATTTCCCTCAACTCGATACAAAAGAATGGAGATTAGTTAGCAGTAATGACCATGAAGCAGATGAGAAAAACCAGTATGCTTATTCATTCCAGGTTTGGGAAAAGAGGTGAACTAAGAGCCCGGAGTCAGGAGTCGGAAACCTGAAGTAGTGTGTCAATAGAATTCTTCAGCGGTTTCAACTTTTTAATTTTGAATTTTTACTTTAATAGATGTTTTCAAAACTTGAATTAGCACTAAAATATATCCATTATTATCTTACTGCTTCAAATGGCAAAGGCCACGGCATTCATTCGCCATTTATTTTTCAATTCATCACGGAAATTCTGAATGATAAAACACAGTATCCTGCTTATGACGTCGTTGAAGATCTCAGAAGGAAATTATTAAAAGACCAAACGATTCTTACAATAAACGATCTCGGGGCCGGCTCCGCCGTAGATAAAACACATCAACGTACTATTGCTTCTATTGTAAGCCATGCCGTCAAGCAAAAAAAATTCGGGCAGGTACTTTTTCGAATGGTAAAAAAGTATCAGCCGCAAACGATCCTTGAATTAGGAACTTCACTGGGTGTGACAACAGCCTATTTCTCTTTGGCAAATCCTGCAGCAACGATTTTTACTTTTGAAGGAGCAAAGTCCGTTGCTGAAAAAGCAAAAGATAATTTTAATTCATTAGCCTTGCAAAATATTCGGTTGGTGCAGGGAAATTTCAATGAAACACTTGGCGCAACCATCAGTTCATTGCCTTCTGTGGATCTTGCTTTCATTGATGGTAATCATCGTAAGGAGCCTACTATAAATTATTTCATGGCTATTTTACCCAAAACCAATAATTTTTCAGTATTGATCCTGGATGATATTCATTGGAGCGAAGAGATGGAAGAAGCCTGGAATTATTGTAAGGAGCACCAGGCGGTCACTTTAAGCATTGATCTTTTTTTTATGGGCATTTTATTTTTCAGAAAAGAGGTCAGGGAAAAGCAGCATTTCCACATTCGTTTTTAATAAATAGTTTTCCTGATTATATTTTTGTTTTCAAAGCTTTTAGGAAAACGCCTGTTGCTGCGGCGATTTCATATGAGAAAAATTTACATGAGAGTTAATTAAAATCATATAGCAGTATAAGGCTGCTGCCGAAAAAATTTATACCTTTCCGCTCAATTTATATAAGGTACATGACGATTGGCTTATTGAAAGAACCAGGCTTCGAAACAAGAGTGTCTTTGATCCCTGAAATCGTTTCTGCACTCACCAAAAAAGGCATCACACTATTTGTTGAAAAAGATGCCGGGAAAAAAGCTTTCTGGAACGATAATGAATATGTAAAAGCAGGTGCTGTCATAAAGGATCGCACTGAAGTGTTGCAAGCTTCGGATATTGTTTTAAGTATTCATGCTCCAGCTCCTGACGAGATCGAAAAGCTGAAATCAAAGATCATCATTGGTGTTTACCAGCCGTTGTTTAATCAAACTTTGATGGAGCAATGGGCGAAACAAGGCGTTACTGTTTTTTCGCTGGATATGCTCCCTCGGACTACCCGTGCTCAGGCGATGGATGTGCTAAGTTCGCAAGCTAATATTGCCGGATATAAAGCTGCATTGCTGGCAGCAAATGTCTATTCAAGATACTTTCCCATGTTCATGACTGCTGCAGGCACTATTGCTCCTGCAAAAGTTTTGATATTGGGAGCTGGTGTAGCCGGTTTGCAGGCAATTGCAACAGCCCGTCGCCTCGGGGCTGTAATAGAAGTTTTTGATACACGTCCTGCGGTTAAAGATGAGGTGATGAGCCTTGGAGCAAAATTTATTGAAGTGGAAGGCGCTGCGGATGCCAGTAAAGCCGGTGGCTATGCCGTAGAACAGACTGAAGATTTCATGAAAAGGCAGAAAGCAAAAATTGCTGAGAGCATTGCTAAAGCAGATATTGTAATTACTACAGCGCAAATTCCCGGTAAAAAAGCGCCGATACTTGTGACAGAAGAAATGATAGATAGCATGCGCAATGGTTCAGTGATCATTGATATTGCTGCCGCAACAGGTGGCAATACGCCATTTACAAAAAATGATGAAACAGTAATGCATAATGGCGTCACCATTGTAGGCAATTCTAATTTGCCGGCAACCATGCCATCTGATGCCAGCAAAATGTATGGAAAAAACATTCTGAATTTTCTGAACCTGATCATTAATAAAGAAGGGCAACTGAATCTAAATTGGGATGATGATTTGGTGAAAGGCAGTTGCATTGCTCATAATGGAGCAATAGTTCATGAAAGAGTAAAACAATAACGGATTATGCAGAACATACTTAATTGGATCCAGGAGAATCAGCAAATGATCTACATCGTCATCCTGATGATCTTTGTAGGCATTGAAGTTATCGGGAGAGTACCGAGTGTATTGCATACACCTTTGATGAGTGGCGCCAATGCTATTCATGGCGTGGTCATCATCGGTGCGATCATTGTGATGGGAAAAGCGGAACATGACAACTATCTAGCATTGGTGTTGGGATTTTTAGCCGTGATATTAGGTACGCTGAATGTGGTGGGTGGATTTGTAGTTACGGATAGGATGCTGGAGATGTTCAGTAAGAAAAAGAAAAAATAATAGTAAGTCAAAATTCAAAAGCAGAAAATTAAAAGCCGTAGAACTCAATTTTGATTTTTTACTTTTTACTTCTTAATATTTGAAATGGAATTAAACATACTTACACTAATTTATCTCGTAGGGGCTGTTACATTTATTTTGGGATTAAAGATGCTGGCCCATCCTGCTAAGGCAAGACGGGGAAATCTTTTGGCAGCATTTGGGATGTCCATTGCAATTCTCGGAACAATTTTTTTGTATAAGGATGACCAGGGAAACAAGCTACACAATTACGGCTGGATATTCGGGGGGATTTTAATTGGGGGAATCATTGGGACATTGGCTGCCAAAAAAGTGAAGATGACGGCGATGCCGGAGATGGTGAGTATGTTCAATGGAATGGGTGGCGCTTGTGCGGCGTTGATCTCCATTGTTGAATTTAACAGGCTCGTCAATCATCCGACAGTTACTTCTTTGCCGCCATCAAATTTTCTGAGTACTGCTGTTTCACAAAGTGAGCTTCTTATTATTTTGTTGGGTTTAATAATCGGTTCAGTTTCTTTTGCCGGAAGCATGATCGCCTGGGGAAAATTGAATGGCAGCATAAAAGATTTTTCATTTAAAGGTCAGCATATTTTCAATCTCGTCATTTTATTCGGCGTATTTGCGTTAGCGATTTATTTATTTATAAATGTGAATGACTTGTTCCGGTTTGACGGAACAAATGTTTTATTTACACTACACGGCAACTTGATATTTTATGCTGTTTTCTTTTTAGCGTTGCTATACGGAATTTTCTTCGTGATGCCAATTGGCGGTGCAGATATGCCAGTGGTAATTTCTTTATTAAATTCTTTTACCGGTGTGGCAGCAGCTTGCGGTGGATTTTTATACAACAATAAAGTAATGCTTACCGGCGGTATTTTGGTTGGCGCAGCGGGAACATTGCTCACTATATTGATGTGTAAAGCCATGAACCGTTCATTGGCTAATGTACTTATTGGTTCTTTCGGTGGAAGTAAAGCCGGCCCAACAGGAGCCAAAAAGCAACAGGGATCCTATAAAGAGATCTCGTTGAGCGATGCCGCTATGCTGATGGCTTATGCCAATAAAGTGATGATTGTTCCGGGATATGGATTGGCAGTGGCGCAGGCGCAACATGCGTGTCATGATCTTGAAAAATTATTGGAAGGAAAAGGTGTGGATGTAAAATATGCGATACATCCCGTGGCGGGACGCATGCCCGGCCATATGAATGTATTGCTGGCCGAAGCAGATGTGAGTTATGAAAAACTTTTAGAGATGGACCAGGCCAATGAAGAATTTCCCACTACAGACGTAGTGTTAATTTTAGGAGCCAACGATGTGGTGAATCCTGCTGCAAAAACAGATCCTTCATCACCTATTTATGGAATGCCGATACTGGACGTGGAATTAGCAAAAAATGTGATTGTAAATAAAAGAAGTATGAAGCCCGGCTATGCCGGTATCGAAAATGACCTGTTCTTCCAAAAGAAAACTTCTATGTTGTTCGGTGATGCAAAGAAAGTGTTGCAAGATTTAATTGCAGAGATAAAGAATTTATAAATTGAAAGTTGAAAATTGATAATGGAACTGTATGTCCCGTGAATCCTCGTAAATTTAAAACCTGTTCCCGAAATTGCTGACACTTCTTCAAACTCAGTAGAATTACAGAACGATGAAGTGAGTGACACAACAGGCGATGATAGTAGCAATACAGCCGACATCATAAAATAAAAAACCACGCATCATGAAAAAATTATTTTTATTTCTTACGGTTTCATTTCTTTTCGTAGTAGTACATTCCCAGGAAAAACTGATGGGCTTTACCGATGCTAATGCCTCCAAACAATTGGATTGGGAAAAACAGTTCGATGCTATGATCAAAGCATCGAACCAAGATGAATGGATGAAATTTCTTTCTTCTCATCCGCATCATGTGGGCAGCCCGCAGGATAAAGCTAATGCCGAATATATGGCGAATCTTTTCCGCAGTTGGGGCTACCAAACTGAAATAGCATCTTATTATCCTTTGTTTCCCACTCCGAAAACAAGAGTACTGGAAATAGTAGGTGATAAAACTTATAAACCAAAATTGCAGGAACCGCCTGTTGCCGGCGATAAAACTTCCGGACAGACAGCAGAGCAATTACCATCATATAATGCTTATTCTGCGGATGGTGATGTTACGGCTGAATTGGTTTTTGTGAACCATGGCGTTCCGGCAGATTATGATGAACTGGCACAAATGGGAGTGGATGTGAAAGGGAAAATTGTGATTGCAAAATATGGCGGCTCTTGGAGAGGGATCAAACCAAAAGTTGCATATGAACATGGAGCCATTGGTTGTATCATTTATTCCGACCCTGCAGATGATGGGTATGCCCAGGGCGATACTTATCCCGAAGGAGCTTTCAGGCCGAAAGATGGCGTGCAGAGAGGTTCGGTAATGGATATGCCGGTGTATCCCGGTGATCCATTGACGCCGGATGTGGGCGCCACAAAAGATGCGAAGAGATTAGATAGGAAAGAAGCAATAACGATCATGAAGATTCCCGTGCTGCCGATCTCTTATGCTGATGCACAACCTTTGTTGCAATTGTTGAAAGGACAAGTAGTACCTCCTTCGTGGAGAGGTGGCCTACCCATCACGTATCATGTTGGGCCCAGCATGGAAAAAGTGCATCTGAAATTAGAATTCAACTGGGACCTGAAACAATTATATGATGTAATTGCGAAAATGCCGGGCAGCGAATTACCGGATGAATGGGTGATCCGTGGCAATCATCATGATGGTTGGGTAAATGGTGCTGGTGATCCGCTTAGTGGAATGGTAGCCGAATTAGAAGAAGCAAGAGCGATTTCCGAATTAGCAAAAAAAGGATACAAACCGAAAAGAACAATTGTCTTTTGTGCATGGGATGGTGAAGAACCTGCATTGTTGGGTTCTACCGAATGGTCCGAAGATCATCAGCAGGAATTGAAGCAAAAGGCAGTGATCTATATCAACAGTGATGGAAATGGTCGTGGCTTTATTGGCGCATCGGGTTCCCATACATTAGAACCGTTTTTTAATGAAGTCGCCAATGATGTTACAGATCCCCAGACAGGAGTTTCGATAAAAGAACGCCGCTATGCAAGATCAGTGGTGCAGGCCGATGCTGCCGGTCGCAGTAAACTGCTGGGAAATAAAAATATCAAGTTAGGAGCATTGGGGGCCGGGTCTGATTATTCTGGTTTTCTTCAACATCTTGGCATTGCATCTATGGATATAGGTTTTGGCGGTGAAGATCCTGCGGGTGACTATCACTCTATCTATGATTCCTATGATCTGTTCACCAGATTCAAAGACCCGGGATTTCAATATGGAGTGGCATTGACCAAAACGGCAGGAAGAGTGACGATGCGAATGGCCGATGCAGATGTATTGCCGATCGATTTCAATAGTTTTTATAAAACAGTGAATGATTATGTGAATGAAGTAAAAACATTATTGGATAATACCCGGAGCCAAACTGAGATGGAGAATAAGATGATCAAAGACAAATTATTTGTGCTGGCACATGATCCAACTAAAACTTATGTGCCTCCAACTGAGAAAGGAACAGTTCCTTTTCTCAATTTCAGCGATCTGGAAAATACAATGATTCAACTGAAAAACGCCAGTGAAGAATTTCAGAAAATTTATAATAACGGGTTGCAGATGCCCGTGGAAAAACAAAATGAATTGAATATGCTTTTATATAAAGCGGAAAGAAGTTTGATAGATCCGGATGGATTGCCTCGTCGTCCGTGGTATAAACATGAGATTTATGCTCCGGGCTATTATACAGGCTATGGAGTGAAAACTTTACCGGGTATTCGTGAAGCCATCGAACAACGTAACTGGAAAGAAGCACAGGGTAATATTGAGATCGTATCAAAAGTGTTACAGGCATACAATACACAGGTTCAGGATGCAATTGATCTTGTAAAGAAGAATGCGGAGAAAAAGAGTTTCTAAAATTGTTTATTCATAGTTTTGGTTCGTGCAACTGCCTGAAGAGTTACTGGAATCATTGAAAAGTATCGAAAGTTTCGATCAGGAAGCGTTTGAAAAAATTCATGCTTCAGGAGAACAAATAACTTCGATAAGAATAAACCCGAATAAATTTTCAATTGAAAATCTAAAATTTAAAATTGAAAATAAAGTTCCGTGGACCCGATATGGTGTTTATTTAGCCCAACGACCTTCTTTTACTTTTGACCCGTTGTTTCATTCAGGGTGTTATTATGTGCAGGAAGCCAGCAGCATGTTCATCGAACAGGCATTGGAACAAAGCGTTGATCTTTCAACGTCATTAAAGGTTTTGGATCTCTGCGCTGCGCCGGGAGGAAAATCAACACATATACAATCGCTGATATCAAAGGACAGTCTGCTGGTGAGTAATGAAGTGATACAATCGAGAGTGCCGGTGCTGAAAGATAATATCGTCAAATGGGGGAGTGAAAATGTGGTAGTGACCCGAAATGATCCAAAAGATTTTTCCCGGCTGGAAAATTATTTCGATATCATTGTGATTGATGCTCCCTGTAGTGGTAGTGGTTTATTTCGCCGGGAGCCCGGAGCAATAGAAGAGTGGAGCTTAAATAATGTAAAGCTCTGCAGCCTGCGCCAGCAGCGGATCATAGCGGATGTATTTCCCGCTTTGAAAAAAAATGGGATCCTTATTTATTGCACCTGCTCGTATTCAAAAGAGGAAGATGAAGACATTTGTTCATGGATGACGAATGAATTGCCAATTGCCAATTGCAAATTGCAAATTGATAAGAGTTGGAATATTGTTGAATCATCGGCTGGTTATCGTTTTTGGCCAAATAAATTAAGAGGTGAAGGTTTTTTCCTGGCTTGTTTCAGAAAAAAAGACGGGGAAGAATATTTTACTCAGAAAATAAAAAATAAACCTGAGCTGCTGAATAAAAAAGAAATTGCTATTATTGAAAGCTGGATCGGTAAAAATTCATTTCAATTCATCCGGCGCAATGATACGGTGCATGCGATTCCCGAAAAACTTGTAGCAGATATTAATTTTCTATCAGATCATTTTAGAACGATATATGAAGGAGTAGCAATGGGGCAGCTCATTCGTGAGAAATTGATTCCCGACCATTCTTTGGCAATGAGCAATTTGCTTACTGAATCGATTCCTGCAACGGAGTTAAATTACGACAATGCCATAGAGTATTTGAAAAAAAAGGATATAAAAATAGGAGTCACTGTCAATGGCTGGCAATTAGTGAAATATGAAAATCATGATCTTGGTTGGATAAACGCTTTACCCAATCGTATCAATAATTATTATCCAAAAGAATTACGGATTTTAAAAGAAAGCTAAATGACCTCCTCTGACAAAAATTGCTCATCTTTGCTGTCAAATCCTTTCATAATGAGAAGAATTGTGCTGTTTTTTTTATTACAGTTTCTAGTTGCAAATTTTTTATTTGCACAAACAGAAGAGCTGACCCTGAAATTCGGAGATAAAGGACTTTATGTAGAGCATAAAATAACCCCGAAAGAAAATTTTTATTCTCTAGGCCGATCGTTCAATGTTCCACCCAAATACCTGGCAACTTATAACTCGCTTGATATGGCAAAGGGTTTGAGTATTGGCCAGGTGATAAAGATACCTTTGACAGATACTAATTTTTCTCAGAGTGTAAATGAAGGAATGCCTGTTTATACAATTGCTGGGGAGAAAGAAAGTCTTTCCCGTATCAGCAGCAGGAATAATAAAGTTTCCATTGAAAACCTGAAAGCATGGAATGATCTCTCCGGCGATAATGCAGGGAATAGTAAAAAGCTTATTGTTGGTTTTTTAACTTCAGGTGAATTGGCAAAAGCGAATAGTATTGTGATTGCGAAGAAAGAACCTGCGATCAATCCTGAAACAACAAAAAAGAAAGTAGAAGCAGTTAAAAAAACAGAGCCAGTCGTCGACGACAATATAAATAAAGAAGAGAATAAGGAAACGGTAAAAGAAGAGCCCAAAAAAGAAGAAACAGTAAAAGAGGCTGTCAAAATGGAAACAACAACAACTTCGGGCTTAGGTTATTTTATGAATGATTTTCAGCAGCAGATCAAAGTGTATCCTTTATCTAAAGAAGTAACAGTGACTTCCGGTATTTTTAAAACTACCAGCGGCTGGCAGGATGCAAAATATTATGCGTTGATGGATGGCGTTGATCCCGGCACTGTGATCAAAGTGACCAACCCTTCGAATAACAAATCCATTTATGCAAAAGTGCTGGGAGCAATGAAAGGCATTCGCCAAAACCAGGGTTTGGATCTTCGCATCAGCGATGCAGCTATTTCAGCATTGGAAATTTCCGATCCGGATAAATTTATTGTAAAAGTGAATTATTAATTTTTATAAACCAGGAACATGAAAAAATTATTGTTTGTTTATTTTTTTATTGCGATTGCTGTCGTTTCAGTTGCCCAACCATCCACTAATTCGACTTTTCAACCACCACAGTTCTTTGATGTAAAAAAACTGGAAGCCACTTCAGTAAAAGACCAGGCGATGACCGGAACCTGCTGGTGTTTTTCCACTACGTCTTTAGTGGAGAGCGATGAGATCCGCAAGGACAAAAGGTCGATCGATCTGAGCGAAATGTTTACAGTAAGAAATATTTACATCGAAAAAGCAAAGAATTATATTTTGAGGCAAGGCAAAGCTCAGTTTGGCGAAGGTGGTTTAGGCCATGATGAAATTCGTGCTGTAGCAACTTATGGAGCTGTGCCACTGGCAGATTATACTGGTTTATTGAATGGACAAAAGATGTATGATCATCAAAAAATGTTTGGGGAATTAAAGAAATACCTGGACAGTGTTTTGAAAAAGCAACCTATTTCTTCTGATTGGTTGAAAGGCTATATTAAAATTTTAGATGAAAACATGGGAGTTGTGCCTTCAAGCTTTAAATATGAGGGTAAAGAATATACTCCATTAAGTTTTGCAAAAGATGTTCTTCATTTCAATGCTGACGATTATATCAGCCTGACTTCATTCACTCATGAGCCTTATTATAAACCATTCATTTTGCAGGTGCCGGATAATTTTGCCAATGGCTCTTTTTATAATCTGCCATTGGAGGAACTAATAGGGGTTGTGAAATCTGCCATTGAAAAAGGTTATACAGTTTCATGGGATGCAGATGTAAGTAATAAAGGATTCCGTCAGGATCTTGGTTTGGCATTGAACCTGGAAGACAAAATCTCTTATTCCAAAGATGCGATTAACGCAGATATGCTGGAAGCTCCTTACAATGCAGCCATCCGCCAAGAGTTGTATGAAAACCTTACTACACAAGATGACCACCTGATGCATCTGACAGGAATTGAAAAATCAAAAAGCGGTAAAACTTTTTTTGTGGTGAAAAACTCCTGGGGAAATGTTGGCCCTTTTAATGGATACGTCAACGTATCAGAAGCGTATTTTGCGATCAATACGATCAGTTTGGTTATTCCCAAGGCTGCTTTATCGAAAGAATTGTTGGAGAAGTTGAAATTGTAATTTTATTGCGGGTAACTGGTGACTGGTTATTTGTTATCAGCTTTAAGTACCATTTATGCTTGACTGCTATGTACCTTGTAATCTTGTTTCTTATGCCTTAAAACCGATAGCCTCTTAAAAAATCTTCGATGGTCATTCTTTTCTTTCCTTCCATCTGCACATCTTTCAAAAGAATGTATCCATCAGGGCAGGCAAATTTTAAATAAGATTTTTTATCAGATTCCCAATGACCGATTCTCGTGGTAGGTAAGATCATTTCTTTTTCACTTCTGAAAACTTTTATCGACTTATCACCCAATTCTGTAAATGCAGCAGGGTAGGGCGAAAGTCCACGAACAAGATTGTGTATCTCATCTGCTTTTTTATGCCAATCGATCTCGCAGGTTTTCGTAAATATCTTTGGAGCATTCTTCAGTACTAAGTTCTCACTGCTAAGTACTGAGAGTTGAGTTGTTTCCAGTAAAGTTCCTTCTGCCAAACCTTCAACAGTTTTCAGTAATACCCGGGCACCTAATTCTTTCAACCGATCGTGCAATTCACCAGCTGTTTCATTTTCGCCGATCTCAATTTTCTCCTGCAATAAAATATTTCCTGTGTCAATTTCCTGTTGCAGTTTGAATGTAGTGATGCCGGTTTCTTTTTCACCATTGATAATTGCCCAGTTGATCGGAGCGGCGCCACGGTATTGCGGCAACAGCGATGCATGTACATTGATCGTTCCCATTTTCGGCATATTCCAAACAACTTCCGGCAACATTCTGAACGCAACTACAATTTGGAGATCCGCATTCAGAGATCTTAATTCATTAAGAAATCCCTGGTTCTTGAGTTTTTCTGGCTGTAAAACTTTTATGTGATTGCGTAGCGCATATTTTTTTACAGGGCTTTCCTGCAATTTCATTCCTCTACCTGCGGGTTTATCAGGAGCCGTTACCACAGCTACAATATTGCACTTCGATTTTACCAATGCTTCCAAAGAAGCTACAGCAAAATCGGGAGTACCCATAAATATAATCCGCAAATCTTTAAAGCGGTCGCTCATCAATAATTTAGTAATTTAAAATTAATAATTATTTAAAGTCTTCATACAAAAGATATTTCTTGCGTGTGGCTTTGAATTTACTCAATTCAGGTTCCCAGCTTTTCCTGATTGCTTCTTCACTAATTCCATCTTTGATTTGCTGCATCAGGATATCGTTTCCTGCCAGGCGATTAAATGAATTTGTTTTCAGAAAGAATGTGTCTTTGCCTGGAAATAATTTATACGCTTCCAGCAGCCATTTCAATTGAACATGATCATCTACTTCTTTCAAAATTTTTTCTGTGCTGCCGGAAAGATTCCAACCGTAACAGGTTTCAAAATAATGCTTCGAACTTTTTGCTCCTTCATTTGGTTTGGGAATGAAAGAATACATATTTTTCGGATACAACGGATGCCCGAATACCTGGAACGGTTTATCTGTACCTCTTCCTTCGCTCAGCACAGTGCCTTCGAAAAAACAAGTGGAAGGGTAGAGATAAATGGATTGCATATCAGGCAAATTTGGAGATGGCCGTACCGGCAAAATGTATTTGCTTTTATGTGTATAGTTCTGGCATTTGATGACCAGGAAATGAAACGGCGTATCTACAGTTGGTTTGGTTGAAACATTGTATGCATTTATTTCATTGGCTTTATCGGATAACCACTTTTCGCCGAGCAACATCATGGCATATTCGCCAATGGTCATTCCGTAAACAATTGGAATAGGTTGCCGGCCTACACCACTTTTAAATTTCATATCCAGCACCGGCCCGTCCACATAAAAGCCGTTGGGATTGGGACGATCCAGCAACAATAAAGGTTTGTGATTTTCCATTGCACTTTCCAAAAAATCCTGCAGTGAACTGATATAAGTATAAAAACGGCAACCTACATCCTGCAAATCAAAAATGAGAATATCTACC
>DASZXQ010000084.1:0-4823 GCA_035545755.1 Chitinophagaceae bacterium
CCAATATTAAACAAGCCGTGGTCATTACCATTATCCCACGCATTGGCAAGATCCCAGCGGCTTGTTTCGCCGTATTTATTTTTTATTGCCTCTCCCAATAATATGGCGGCATGCATTCCATTGATGTATGATACTTTTTGCCTCGAACCTTCAGCATTAATATTCCATTCTGTCAATGCAATTGGTTTCATAGTTGCTCCGGCGCTGTTGATACTTAACTGTACGTAGTTCATTATGGCAGCTGTATTATCTACTGCAGAATTCAGAATAACATCTGCATTTGAGTTGGTCTGATATGGAGTATAATAACTATGAATAATGTAGAAATCCGCTGTGTTGTTACTTTGCGCCAACACGCCGGAATTCCATGATTGATCAGTTGCAGTTTGCCAGGATTGAGGTTGTGCTTCTAACAAATAAGCGCCGATATAAATCGTTTTACCGATCTCCTGTGCGGCCTTTCGCATTGAATCTGCAAAAATTTTTACATGTTGCCCATATAATGCGCCTGTAATTATTTGTGGCTGCCCGTCCTGGTTTGTTGCCGTATTAATTCTGTAGCCGGCTTCCCATGTTCCGTTACATTCATTTCCTATCTCCCAATATTTTGTTCTGCCATTATCATAGCGCACCCAATCAGCAGCAAGATGTGCCGCTGCTGTCACGGGATTTGTTCCAGTTCCATATCGTGCATATCCATAATTCACAGTGATCATCCCGTTATTTCCAGTCTGCTGCAAAAGCTGATAATAACTATCAACTGAAATTGTCCAGCTGTCATTTGTCATCCCACCCCAATAACCTGCAGTTGATGGAACGCCGTTAGCATCCAGCAATTGAGATGGAGCATCAGGAGGCGGAGTATTGTATGGTTTATTCCAGAAATACATATCACTGATGCTGCCACCGGGAAAACGTATAACGCCTGAATGAAGATTACTAATGTTGTTCATCAAAGAGGGTACGGTAACAATTTGTCCCATCCAACTGTTAGAATTTTGTCCAAAAACAGATTTCGGGATTTTTGTAATAATTGTTGATGCATCAATAATAACAGAAGCCGTAGCTGATCCCGAAGGAAGTGTTGTATCGGCATAAGATGGGATCGTAAAACTTTTTGGCGACCAGTCATTCAGGAAAAAACCAATTGTATTAGCCACGGCAGGGTCAGTGGGTGTTATATTATTTCCGCTGCCATTTCCATTTCCATTTCCGTTACCATTGCCATTGCCGGTATTATCAGTGCTCTTTTTGCAGGAAATAACAGAAATAACAATGAGGAATAAGATCAACTTTGTTTTCATACATTTTTATTTTTTTTCAGCTATTTCAAAACGCTATGGACTATTTTTAAAAAAAACAATTGTCCGGTTTACATTAAACTCTGCTGACTGGTCTGCTACCTGGATTTTGAATGCACCTTCCTCCAGGTGTTTTTTATTATCGGGGCCAACAAATGCTAATTGCTTTAAAGGAATTTTAAATTCAACTTTTTTCGATTCACCAGGTTTCAGATCCACTTTTTCAAAACCTCTCAATCGCTTTACATCAGGCGTAAACGATGCGATCATATCTGAAATAAATAATTGTGCCACTTCTTTTCCTTCCCGGCTACCGGTATTTGTCACCGTTACAGAAATAGTTGCTGATTCACCGGGATCAAAACTTTTTTTATTCACTGATAAATTACTGTAGGAAAAATTCGTGTAGGATAAACCAAATCCGAAAGAATATTGCGGATTTGTTTCACCGCCTTGCGGATTGCCACTCCCCTCTGATGGCTTATGAATATAACCGACAAGATCATTAGAATAACGGGGATACGTGATAGGCAATTTACCGCTTGGGTTAATATCACCTGTAAGAATATCTGCCAAAGCATCAGCGCCGTAGTTTCCGGGTAAATAAATATCGAGTATAGCAGAAGCGCCTGGCTCAATTCTGCGTATGATCCGTGGGCGACCTTCATTTAGAATAAAGATTACAGGCTTACCGGTTTTTATCAATGCATTTGCCAAGGCAAGCTGATTGTCGGACAAATTAAGATCGTTCGTATTGCCGGGAGTTTCGGTGTAGCTATTTTCACCAATACATAATAATATATAGTCAGCTCTCATCGCCGCCTGCACCGATGCATCAATGCTGACGATTGAATCTTCAAAATATTTTCCTGTTTCATTGTAAAGTACTCCCGGAACATAATTCACATTTTCTTTACCGAATTTTTTCGTCAATGCTTCAACTATTGTATTGTATTGTTGCGCATATTGATCTGTCTTGTCGCCTTGCCAGGTATAGGTCCATCCGCCATCAAGGCAACGCATAGTATTTGCATTTGGTCCCGTTATCAAAAGTTTTGCGTTCTTAGGAAGTGGCAAAGTGCTATTGGCATTTTTCAATAATGTGATAGACTCTGCGGCCGTGTTATACGATGCTTTTTGAAATTCAGCGCTGCCGAACTTTGGATAATCTTTTAAATACGTAAGAGGAGTGCTAAACAAATTAATCTCATACTTCACCCGTAAAATTCTTCTCACTGCGTCATCAATTCTTGCCTGCGAAACCTTTCCTTCTTTTACCAATGCAACCAGATCAGAGCAAAATTCTTTATAATCATAAGGGATCATGGACATATCAATTCCTGCATTTATGGCTAACGCAATAGCATCTTTTATACTATTGGTGATCTTATCCCTTTTGTACACATTTTCAATATCGCCCCAATCGGATACAACAAATCCTGTAAAACCCAATTCATTTTTTAAAATATCTGTCAATATATGTTTATTAACGTGTGTCGGAATTCCATCAATAAGCGCAGAGTTCACCATCACGGTCCTGGCTCCGGCTTTCAGAGCAGCAGCAAATGATGGCAAGTGATATTCTCTTAAATAATTTTCAGGTATCCATGAATCGGTCCTGTCATGACCGGATTTGGGATCCGAATAATCCATGTAATGTTTAAGACTCACAATTAATTTGTCTTTGCTTCCCAATGGATCCTGAACTCCTTTCACGAATTGAGCACCTAATTCTCCGGACAAATAGGGATCTTCGCCGTATCCTTCCCAAAGCCTCGGCCAGAGAGGATTTACACCCAAATCTAATACGGGAGAAAAAGTCCACGGGACACCTGCTGCTCTTCCTTCATAAGCAGTGACAACACCAACATTATAGATCAGATCCCGATTCCATGTAGCAGCCTGACTGATTTCCTGCGGAAAAATAGTTGTGCCCGAAACATAATTTACTCCATGGATATCATCGAGACCATACAACACCGGAATTTTCAATTTAGTTTTTTGGGCCGCATCCTGAATTTTTTCCATTATTCCGTTCCATTGTTGCGCTGTCAGAAGAGTGCCGGGTGGTACATTCAAAAGCGACCCCACTTTATAGTTGATCACTATATCATTCAGTTTATCATCATCTACTACAAATATCTGGCTGGCATTGTCCAGGTGCCCTATCTTATCAATTGCTACTTGCGCCATCTGCCCCACTTTTTCTTCTAAAGTCATTTGCTTCAGCAACTGTTCTACTTTTTTTTCGATCCCGGGGTTTAATTTTTGTTGCGCCTGCGTGGGAACCGAAATGACACATGAAATAAAAAAGAAGCGGATCATACGATCCAGTCGTTTGTTCATACGGATCAACATATTACATTGTTTATTCGGTTTATTATTTCAATACAAGCTCTGCTGTTGTGATACGGGCATTTCCATATTCCTGCTTTCTCTTCCAGTTTCATAGGGGAATATTCAGCATTGACACCCCAATACCATTCTCCCAGATCTTTATCAAGCATATATCTCTTCACAAATTCCCAGCTTTGCATAGATCGTTTTAAGAATTTTTCATCGCCTGTCAATTGCCAGGTATTAAAAAACCCGATCATAGCCTCAGCCTGCGGCCATGAATGTTTCTGTGTGTTCAAATGATCATGTAAAGGGTCATATTCATAAAACAATCCCCCATCCTTATCCAATCCTGTGATAGTTGCTTTTGCTATTTGCAGTGAAACCTCTTTGACATCTTTTAATAAAATCTCATCGTCTATGACTTCTGCAGCTTCCCGAATCAACCATGCCGCTTCGATATCATGCCCGTACGAAATGATTTTTGACTTCGGTGTCCATCGTTCATCAAAAAATAATATCAAGTGGTGTTTCTTTGTATCAATAATGTGCTGAAGAAATATCTTTATCAGTTCTACAATTCTTTCCCGTAATATTTCATTTTTCCAATAGCGATAAAGATTTGTGAATGCCTCCAGGAGATGAAGATGTGTATTCATCGATTTTTTTTCATTGGCATCTTTTTCACTCAATCGAAGATCATCTATCTGCTGCCAATCTTTTGTCAACGCTTCTATGTAACCTCCAAACTCTTTATCATGGCTGTATTTGATTATTGCATGATAAATTTCAATCGCAGCTCTTTTTGCATTCTCATTTTTTGAAGCATGGTAATATTCGCTCAATCCGTACACCGCAAATGCAAGAGCATAGATCTGCTTTTTGGAATCAAGCGGCTTCCCCTTAAAGTCAACAGTCCAAAACACACCACCATATTCCTTATCGATAAAATATTTTGTAAAATATGTAAAGGCCCGTTCCGCTATCCGCAAATATTTTTTTTCACCAGTTAATGTGTATGCGGAAGAAAAAGCCCAGAGGATACGGCTATTCAACACAGCGCCTTTTGGAGCTTTTGGATAAGCTTTATTCGAATGATCGATCTTGCCATAAAAGCCCCCATTTTTTTCATCTAAAGAGATTTGCATCCACCAGGAAAGAATTCGTTTTAACTCATTTTCCATT
>DASZXQ010000085.1:0-4446 GCA_035545755.1 Chitinophagaceae bacterium
GCAAACTGGTTGATCGCTTCGTCCACATCATACCAACCCAGGAAATAAAATTCAGGATTGAATTCAGCCAGCATATCCGCAAGTTTTGCTTTTTCATCCTGGTATTCTTGTGTTAATGCCACATAGTGATTGCTATCCACATTGATCACATGCAGATTAGGCTGAAAAGTTTTCAGCACTTTTTTAATGGGCCCTGATGGAGTAGTTGCTACTACATTTTTAAAATCGGATGTCAACAGCACATTTTTCACTTCCCTGTATTCCGATCCCGGGGGAATGATCATAACCGGACAGATTCGTTTTTCAATTATTTTAAAAGTATTACTTCCGATAAAAGCCTGGCTCAAGGGTGAGCGGCCGGTAATTCCCATTATTATAAGATCGGCTTGCTGGTGACGAGCCAATTTTTCCATTTCTTCAATGAAATCATCACCCTGCTCCGCCAGCGTTGTAATTTTAATTCCTTTTTTTTGTAATTCCTCTTTCAGGTTTTCCAGGTATTCTTTTGAACCGGCAGCATGAGCTGGTTTTTCGTACACATGATAAAGGATCAGGTTGACACCATAATGACCGGCTAATAACTGTCCGGCATATCGGGCTGCATTCAATGAAGTTTCGGAAAAATCGACAGGTACAATGACTGTGTTCATCTAGAATGATTTTCGTTTCACCAATTGATTAAAAGGGACGCAAATCTACAAAGAAAGATCTTGCCAATGAAATATGTATACTGATGTTTATTGATGTACTGCCAAAAGGGGAATAGTAGTATGATAAGCCAGTTTTTGAGTATGAGTTCTTTTGAATAAATTTCTCATGGTCTTGTGGTGCCTTGGTATAGTGATCAGCATATCGATCTTATAATCCCGGATGAAATTGTTGATAGCATCATAGAAGTCAAACATCCCTATAAAATAAAACTCATGTTTGTAGTCTTTGAACATTTCATCCATTTTTGCCCGTTCTTCCCGGAACGATTCGGTCAATGCCACATAATGTTCGCTGTTCACATTCACAATGTGCAGAAACGGATTGAACATATCCAGCACAGACTTAATGAAAGGTGTGGGAGTTGTCATTTCCACATCGATAAATTCAGAAGCGAAAGCCACATTTTTAATTCCATTGAATTTGGCATCGGGTGGTACTATTAATACCGGACAAAAACTGCGTTCTACCATTTCAAGAGTATCATCTCCCATCAGCGCTTCCTTCAGAGCAGAATGTCCTTTGATTCCCATTACCACTGATGTGGCCCGGCGGGTTTGAGCCAGCCGTTCCAGATTATCGACAAGGTGACCTCCCATTTCATTTTCGTACTCGACTGCTGCAACTCCTTTATCCAAAAATTCTTTTTTCAGACTTTCCAGATAACTGACACAATTATCACAGTCATGTTCATGTTGGTAATTATGATACAAGATTGCGACGGTATCTTTCTGACCGGCCAACATATCTGCTGCAAATCTTGCAGCATTCATAGATATTTCTGAAAAATCAACGGCAACGATTACTCTGTGCATGGTATTGGTTTTGTTTCGTGAGGCATAAATTTACAGGATTTGAACCGGAATAATAAAATCTTTATAAGCATATTTTTTGAAAAAAAATCCTGAATATGGATCTTAGTTTATTGATGTGGATTAATCAATGAATAAATAGCCGAATCAATGTATCTGCCATTATAAAAATAATTTTCCCTGAAATAAGCTTCCCTGATAAAATGATTTTTTTCAAGTAAGCGGATCGATGCCAGATTGGAAGGATTGACATTGGCTTCTACGGAATGTAACCTCATTTCCTGAAAACCATAATCAAGTATTGCTTTCAAGGCTTCATGCATGATTCCTTTGCCCTGCGCTTGTTCCTGTAAGATATAGCCGATCTCAGCCCTGTAATTTTCTTTTTCTATCCGCCAGAACCCGATGGTTCCAATGAGACGATGATCCGGCTTTATGGTAATGGCCCAGGTGATGCCGTTATCCTGTATTAAGGAATCATGAATTTTCCGAATGAATTCCAGGGCATCATCAATTGAAGAAGCCAAGGGCCGGTCAATATAGCGCATCAATGTTTGATCAGACCGAAGAATAAAAAGATCATCCGCATCTAGATCCTGCACTTGCCTCAGCAACAATCTTTCTGTTTCTAACTGCGGAAAAGGATGAAAGTTTGGATGCAACATAAATTTTATCAGATCATTTTTGTTCTTGTAGCCATGCGGCGATTTCTTTCTTCAATGCTTCCCCCATTTTTTTCTGATTGTCCGGGTTCAGTAAAAAATCATGGCTCACGGCATTGTCTCCAATTTCCAGCAGCACCCGGTAGGGGGCGGTATTGATATTTTCATCCAGGCTATAAAAGGCCAGCTTGCCTGTTGTCTTGCAACGGTAATCATTTCTTCCGGTTGTGCTGTCAAACAAAACACCACGATTTTCTAAATTGGTGACAGCACAAATTGCTTTCAGCAAACGGTCCGCCAGTTCTCTGTTTGCCGATTCGTACACATCGCCATAATGAATATAACCCCAGATTGCATGACGATTGGTGCCGCCGTTGTTGTGCACTGCAATAAAAACATAAGGATGCTTTTTGTTGGCCTCTTTCAATTCATAAGCATAGCCGGAAATTTTTCCATCAATCACTGCAGTTGTATGAAGTATTTTGGTATTGCTTCCTGAATCGGCATGATGATATTGTTCTTTTCCAAGACTCCATACTTTATATTCTTTCAGTTTGGTATCCGCAGTCATTGCAGCTTCAACAATCCCGTTACACACCATCGCTTCGCTGAAATCTTTGCCGGTATCGGTTTGATGAGAAGGTTGCCACACAATAACTTTTTCATTTTTGCTTATTGCAGTATAACGATTGCAGGATTGAGTGAACAAAATTATCAGCAGCCCCATCTTACAAAAAAAACTTTTCATACCGGTAAAGTTGCATGAGGGAAGTTATTATTTTTTTTCAGGAAAAAACAATAATACAGCTGCTGCTGCTTCAGCTTTGATTCAGAAGGTAGGAGTACATGAAGCTTTTTCTCTAATTTTTGCTGATCGATTTCAGAGAAGGTTGGCTCATCGGCGAATCGAAAAATGCAGACAAAGCACGGATCCAAAGATCATCTTTTCTTCCCATGGCTATGATCTCCTGGAGATACAAACATCTTTTTTTATAGTCAATATCATATAGGATATACCGTACCACTAATTTTTTTGTCGCTTCATTTGAACAGGCGTTCATCATAGCTGCAATTTTAATAAAATAGAATTTAAAAATTGTGCCAGCTTCATTCTTTGTGATAAAAAGATATGCACAGTAACACAGCTTTTACAAATTTTACCGGTTTTAGGGGTATGATCACTTTTTGATTTATCTTTTTCTAAAGGTTGTATTAAATTTATAAGCTTACACAATAATTTGTTGCCGATGCCTGCTGAGTTTGAAATAGCCTTTGCCCGGTTGAAAGAAATTCTTCAAAAACATTCCGGGCAATTTACTGTGAAACCTGATTCAGATACCAAATATGGCTTGTATGCCAAAGTTGGCCCTGCCACGCTGAAAGCATGGAAGGGGAAAATGAAAAGCCCGGTCATGCCATTGGCATGGGTAGAGATCGGGAAAGCGTATGTAAGTTATCACCTGATGCCTGTCTATATGAACCCAAAATTACAGTCAACGATGTCGCAAGAGCTGAAGGCCCGTATGCAAGGCAAAAGTTGTTTCAATTTTAAAAAAATTGACGAAAAGCTTTTCAGAGAATTAGATGCACTCACAGTAAAGGGAATCGATGCTTTCAAAAAAATGGGCTATATCCTGTAGTTAAAATGTTCCTGCTTTTTTAATTCTGCAGATTGTGTCATCTATTTTTTTCAAATAGCATGAAATAAAGATGCTTTTTGAAATTCTATTCCGCAAAACGGAACATTTCTTCAATTCACACGTGGCTTTTGTCAATTCAGTCAGCTTGTTCTTTTCTGCCACTCCTCTCAAAAATATTTTTGGCATCAAATAACTGATATGAAAGTAAAAGCAATTGTCATAGCCTTGATGCTTATAGCGCCATTCAGTGCGCCTGCTCAACTGAAAGGTCTTATCAACAAAGTAAAAAATAAAGTAGATCAGCGTGTAAATAACAAAACGGATAAGGCGATAGATAAAACCCTGGATGAAATAGAAGGCAAAAAAAATAATGATGCTACCTCTAAAGAAGAGACTGCATCCAATAGCGAAACTGCAAAACCGGAAGAAGCAACGCTGAAAAGTTTTTCAAAGTATGATTTTGTGCCGGGAGACTCTGTCGTGTATGCTGAGGATTTTAACGGAGAAAATATTGGTGAACTGGCAAACAACTGGAATACCACGGGAGCAGGAGAAGTCACTACGCTGAATCAATATGATGGTAATTGGCTGCGATTGCATTCGCCGTTCAATTATCTCAGTGAT